>CAJBDJ010000075.1 GCA_903951825.1 uncultured Pseudomonadota bacterium | reverse complement strand
TGATAGCCAAAGATGACTTCCTGTATAGGGCTTTCGCATAATTTCAAGTTTTTGCTGGCCGCAACAAACATCACTTTGCCCAAAATTTGTGCAGGTTTAGCAGAATTAGGCAGTTATGCAATCCGAGTGAAAAGGCCCTGATTATACAATGCGGCCATGTTGACTAAAGACGACCACCGCCGCGACAGTGCCGGCCTGACTTATGTTTATCCGGTTGTCTCACGCCGTGCGGGAGGTGTGTCTATCGGCATCAATCTCAACGTCAATAACGCTTGCAATTGGGCTTGCATTTATTGCCAAGTTGAAAACCTGACGCGAGGCGGGCCAGCGCCGATCGATATCGACCTTCTGGAAACGGAGCTAAAACAATTTCTGGATACGGCGCTGCAGGGTGACTTTATGCGAATGCACGTGGACGAATCACAGCGTCGTTTAGTTGATATCGCCTTTTCGGGAAACGGGGAACCCACCAGTGCAGCCGAATTTCCGCTGGCAATCAACGTTGTTCGCCGAATTATTAAAGAGTTCGCTCTTGAAGATAAGCTGCTCGTGCGGGTAATCACCAACGGTAGCCTGATGTATCGCTCACAAGTACAGTATGGGATTCGACTGATTGGCGAAATGGGGGGCGAGATATGGTTCAAAATTGATCGCGCCAGCGTCGCCAGAGTCAACGAGGTTAATCGGGTTCAGGGTGACGCATCACGCACACAGCGCCATCTGGAAATTAGCTGCAGTTTGGCAAAAACCTGGGTTCAAACCTGTTGGTTTGCGCTTGATGGCAAGGCTCCCGACGCTCTTGAGCGTGACGCTTACTGTAGGCAACTGCAACCATTTTCCAAGTCGTTGGAGGGCATTCACTTGTACAGCCTGGCACGCCCGTCAATGCAGCCAGGGGCTGCCCGGTTGGCGAGAATTCCGGCACCGTTGCTCGATGAATTTGCACAAGAAATAGAAACAAAAACGGGCATCCGGGTCATGGTTTCCCCGTAACGCCCGTCGCGGACTGAATAAAATTCAGGCGGCTTTTTTATTGCGGCTGCGAGCAGACTTTCTGAGCGATTTGAATAACTCGGGTTCCTGCGACTTGAGATATTCAACCACTTCCCAGTCTTCACGCTTGATGGCTTTGACGTCAATTTGCTCAACATGAACAAGACGCAGAAGTTCGCGTACCGGCTTGGGCATGTTACGGCCGCTCTCGTAGCGGGAGCCGCCGCTCTGGGTAACACCGAGGGTCGACCAAAATTGCTGCTGGTTGATACCGAGCTTGCGACGAATTTCGCGAGCATCAATTTTTTCAATTGCTTTTACGTTACTCATTTCTCTTCTCCGTTCAATAAAGTTTCAAGGTTACCCAGATGTCGCAACCGACTATGTCTTAAGTAATATATCTTAGTGTATATGTATATATGACAAAGCACAAGTGGCAGGGCGATTTTTTTCTTTGGCGTCAACGGTCACTCAAACTCTGCCGGATTGATGAGAGTCATAACGCCTCAGGTACCCAGGAAGTTGCGGCGGCCGTCACCCTTGGCTGGCAGCAAATAGCAGAGCGCCAGTTGTCAACGTTGTAAACTCCGTCCTCGCCATTCAGGACATGGCCTTATCATTTGCTTTCTGATCGCTAAAAGCGGCGCCGACGATCCAGAAAAATCCTTACGAAAGAACCCGCAATGTTCAAAGGCAGCAATATCTTGATTACTGGCGGCACTGGATCATTTGGACAGAAATTTATCGCCACCCTGCTCAGTCATCATCAACCGCGCCGGGTCATCGTGTATTCCCGGGACGAGTTAAAGCAGTATGAGATGCAACAAAACTTCCCGCAGGAGCAAATGCGTTTTTTTATTGGCGACGTTCGCGATGCTGAGCGTTTGCGGCACGCAACCCGGGATGTCGATTTGATTGTTCATGCGGCGGCGCTGAAACAGGTTCCTGCGGCCGAATACAATCCCGGGGAGTGCATCAAGACAAATGTCGGCGGGGCAGAAAATGTGATTGCTGCCGCCATTGCGAACGGCGTAAAAAAGGTTGTCGCCTTATCAACGGATAAAGCCGCCAGCCCGATCAATCTATACGGCGCGACCAAATTGGTTGCCGACAAGCTTTTTGTCGCAGCAAACAACACCGTCGGCAGACAGAACACCCGATTTTCCGTAGTGCGTTATGGCAATGTCGCCGGCTCCCGCGGCTCGGTCATCCCGCTCTTCAGGAAGCTGATTACGGAAGGCGCCACCGAATTGCCGATCACCGACCGGCGCATGACGCGCTTCTGGATTACCCTCCAGCAGGGGGTCGATTTCGTCATCAAGGCCTTCCAGCGTATGCATGGCGGTGAGGTTTTTGTCCCGAAAATCCCCTCGGCTCGCATTTGCGACCTGGCCGCCGCCATGGCGCCCGGCCTGCCATTGAAAATCATCGGCATCCGACCCGGCGAAAAATTGCACGAGCTGATGATCACGCGAGACGACAGTCAACTCACTCTCGAATTCGACGACCATTACGTCATCACGCCCTCGATCCGCTTCGTTCTGAACGAAAATTACGCACTAAACGGTTTGGGTGAATCCGGCAAACCAGCCGCTGAAGGCTTCAAATACGCTTCCGACAACAACCCGGTGTTTCTCAGCGTGCCGGAAATCTGCGCCTTGGGCAAACAAACCTCATGATCCCCTACGGCCGTCAAAGCATCGACGACTCGGATATCGATGCCGTCATCGCCGCCCTGCGCTCTCCCTGGCTGACGCAGGGGCCGCTGGTTCCCCGCTTCGAGCAGGCGCTGTCAAGGCGCTGCCAGGCGGATTTCGGGATTGCCGTCAGCAGTGCCACGGCGGCGCTGCATATTGCCTGTCTGGCACTCGATATCGGCCCGGGCGACACGGTATGGACGAGCCCCAATACCTTTGTCGCTTCGGCCAATTGCGCTCGCTATTGCGGCGCTTCAGTCGATTTTGTGGATATCGACCCGGCGACCCTGAACATGAGCGTCGCCGCCCTGGAGGAAAAGCTCGCTTCGGCAAAAAAATCCGGGAATCTTCCGCGCGCCATCATCCCGGTACATTTTTCCGGTCGCTCGTGCGAGATGAGGGAAATTGCCCGCCTTGCCCGTCAACACGGTGTCCGCATCATTGAAGACGGCTCGCACGCCAGCGGCGCCACTTACCTCGGGCGCCCGGTCGGCTGCTGCGAATTTTCCGACATCTGCGTTTTCAGCTTTCACCCGGTCAAAATAATGACCACCGGGGAAGGCGGCATTCTGCTCAGTAACGACCACCAGCTTGCCGCCCGCGCCGCCCGTTTGCGAAATCACGGCATCACGCGCGACACGGAGGCAATGCAGGAGTGCGATGGCGCGTGGCATTACGAACAACTTGAACTCGGCTTCAACTATCGCCTGAGCGATTTGCACGCCGCGCTGGGACTGAGTCAACTCACACGGCTCGACGAATTTGTCGCCCGGCGACGGGCAATTGCCGAAAGCTATAACGCGGGATTAGCGCACCTGGGTATCGGCCTGCCGCTGGCAAGCGCTGATTCGGCATGGCACCTTTACCCGATCCGCCTTCCCGTTGAGCGGCGCGCCGCCGTGTTCAACGAACTGCGCGAGCGCGGCATCGGCAGTCAGGTGCATTACATTCCCGTGCATCTGCAGCCGTATTACCGGAAGCTCGGCTTTGCGGCCGGCGATTTTCCTGTCGCCGAGGCGTATTACCGGCAAGCGCTGTCACTGCCGATCTTCCCCGGGCTCAGCGACAGCGATCAGCAACTGGTTGTCCGCCTGCTTTCAGAATCTCTCGACCCTTCATGAAAACCGTCCTCATCGCCCAAGCCCGGATGAATTCGACGCGCCTGCCGGGAAAAGTTCTCAAAGCGGTTCTCGACAAGCCGTTGCTGACTTATTTTGTCGAGCGCTTGCGGCAGGCGTCGCAGATACAGCAAATCATCATTGCAACAACGATCAATACCGCTGATGAGCCGATCGTCGCGCTCTGCCGCAAGCTGTCCGTCCCCTTCATGCGCGGCGCCGAGGCAGACGTCTTGTCGCGTTATTACGACGCTGCCGTGCTTGCCGAGGCCGACATCATTGTTCGCGTCACCGCCGACTGCCCGCTGGTCGACCCGGCGCTGATAGACGAAACCGTCAGCTACTTCAAGGAAAACATCCATCGCTTCGATTACGTCAGCAATTCGCTCACCGCCACCTATCCGCGCGGCATGGATGTCGAAGTGTGCGCCTTCGCGGCACTGCGGGAGGCTTTTCTCGAAGCCACCGAGGCGGTGGATCGCGAGCATGTCACGCCGTTTCTTTACACACAACCAACGCGATACCGGATTGGTGAAATCCATGCGCCCGTCAATCTTTCGCAGCATCGCTGGACAGTCGATACGGCAGAGGATTTCGACCTGATCAGACGCCTCATCGAAACCCTCTATCCGCTCAAACCCGAGTTCAACCTGGCCGATATACTGGACACCCTCTCCAAGCACCCCGACTGGCCGCTGATCAATGCCCACATCACACAAAAATCACTCGGGGAATAGAAGCGAGCGACGACGGGGCAGCCGCTGATCCATGCCGCAAGTCCTGATCCTGACTGAAGCCGGCCCCACTTGGGGAAGTGGACATCTGATCCGGTGCACGGCCCTGGGAATGGCTTTCAGCGAAATTGGCTGGGATAGCAAATTACGGGTTCAACCAGAAATTTCCGCACCCGGCTTGCCACTTGAGCACCTCGCCGCCCCCTGGCACAACCTGGCATCCGCCTGGCAGAGCGAACTTGAGCAAAGCGCCCTGGTCGTTCTGGATTCGTATCGGGCACCGCAATCGACCATTGACGCGATCATCGCCCGGGCAAAAAATTTCTCGGCAATCGACGATTTCCCGCACCGCGACTATCCACACGGGACGATCATTGACGGGTCGCTCAATGCCGAGCATGACGCCTATCCAGCGCGGCGCGGCGCGGTAAACTACCTGCTGGGCAGTCGTTTTGCGTGTCTGCGCCCGGCATTCCGGGGCGGCTGCATCCATCGCCCTACCGCTATCGAACGTCTTCTTGTTTCCTTCGGCAGTGGCGACATCCGCGCCCTGACCACGCCGGCTCTTGAAAGCATTTTTTCGACACTCCCGCTCGTTAGGGTCGACATCCTCACCGGCGACGCCGCCGCAGCCCGCCAACTGGCGCGCAAACACGAAGGTTTGCAGGCAATTTTCCACCCACCGCTCGACGCCCTTTCCGTGCAACAACTGATGCTCGACTGCGACCTGGCCGTTTGCGGCGGCGGTCAGACGCTGTACGAACTTGCCGCCTGCGGCGTACCGGCGGTGGCCATCGAATTGATCGAAAATCAGCACCAAGATTTGATAAATTTTGCCGCCGCCGGCTTCATCGATTTCGCCGGTCACTGGCAGGATGATGATCTCTGGCTCAAACTTGGCCATGCCCTTGCCACACTTCAACGTTCGCCGACGACACTGGCTCAACGTGCTGCCACAGGCCAAAGTCTGGTGGATGGACAAGGCGCCGGGCGCGTGGCCCGGTTTTTGGCAAACTCGACGACCCACCCCGCAGCACCTCGCCATTTTTGATTCACTGGAGACCCATGCCCCCATCCATCCAAGCCATTCGCGGCCTTAAATTTCCCGGGGAATTCGTCACCCGCTTTTTTTTCAAATCCGGCCACGACAAAAATCGGGGTCATGTCGTCGAACTCGGTTGCGGCAATGGCAACAACTTGATGCTTTATCAGGCCTATGGCTGGCAAACAACCGGCGCCGACCACGTTGTCGGACATGAACATCGACCAGATCACCCGCTGCGCCGAGCAACTCTCAATCACCACCCCTTGCACCCGGGCGAGTCACTTGCCCCAGTTTACGGCTCACAGAACGCAACGCCTGATCGATATCTGCGACCATCTTGGCTGTGACACCTATGTTTCGCCAGCAGGTGCTGCAGGCTATCTCGCTACTGACCGCTTTGTGGATCAGACCGCCATCGCGCTTGATTTCGCAAACTACCAACCGCCAGCCTATCGTCAGTTTGGCCACGACGATTTTGTCTCCCACCTGTCGATCATTATAGATAAGGCCCGATGAAATATGAACTTATTGGGTTTTTCGGTGTCTGATTTTGATGGAAAAAGAGAACGCTAGAAAACAAACGCTGGAACAACTGCACGAGCGGCGAAAGCAGGTTGTTCGATTGCACAAGAAG
>CAJBDJ010000074.1 GCA_903951825.1 uncultured Pseudomonadota bacterium | reverse complement strand
CCCTCCAGGATGTCATCGCCGCCCAGGCCTTGCAGCGTGTCGCTGCCTTGACCCCCATAAAGCGCGTTGGCTTGACCATCGCCTTGCAGCGAATCCTGTGCCGCCCCACCAATAACGTTTTCTACACCATCCAATGAGTCAGAACCGACGTCGCCACCACCTATGACGGTGCCGTTTGTCAGACGAACGTTTAGCGCACTGTTGGCGGCCGAATAATCCGCAGTATCGATACCGTCACCACCCGAGAGTGAGTCATTTCCCTCGCCGCCGACGAAAGTGTCATCGCCGGTTTCGCCAAGTAAGGTGTCGTTGCCGATGCTGCCGAGCAGTTTGTCGTTACCCATGCCGCCGAGCAAAAAGTCGTCATCCAGACCGCCGTCGAGTAGATCGGCTCCCGAATCTCCGCGCAAGGTGTCAGCGCCTTCGGCGCCATACAACGAATCATTACTGTCGCCGCCTTCAAGACGGTTCCCCAGTTCATTACCAAGCAGGGAGTCAGCGTTTGCTCCGCCAACGGCATGCTCGATGTTTCTTAACTGCAGGGAAGACGAACCATCCGATGCTGATCCCGTATTCAATGCCAAATTGACTACCAGCGCATTGGACTGAGTGGACAGATCGAGGATGTCGCTTCCTTGTGCGCCATCGACAATCATTCCGTCGTACAAGCCGCGAACTGTATCGTCGAGCTTGCTGCCCACAAGAGACTCAATTTCGCTCAACACGTCGTAGCCGACTTCGCTGCCACCCGTTACCGCTACACCACTCGAGTCGAGCGTAATCAACAACCCCGTGGCCGCGATATCGTCATAAGTCGCCAGGTCGCTACCACCGCCGCCGAACAGACTGTCATTGCCGGCGCCACCGCGCAGGGTGTCATTCCCCTCGCCGCTTTCCAGCAGATCGTTCCCAGCGCTGCCACGCAATAGGTCGTTGCCGTCCTCGCCATAGAGACTGTCGTTACCGTCCCCGCCGTCGAGAATATCGTTTCCGTTGCCCGCGTAGACCGTATCGCTGCCCTCGTTGCCGTCCAGCGTATCGTTATCGGCGCCGCCATCAAGCAGGTCATCGCCTTCGCCACCCATCAGGGAATCGTTGCCGGTCTCACCCAGCAAGGTATCGACCCCCGCGCCACCGAGCAAGGAGTCACGCCCTGCGCCACCGCGCAGATCATTGGCCAGTTCATTGCCGGTCAGCAAATCATTGCCTGAACCGGAGCGCGCATTTTCCATGCTGATCAGCCGGTCAGAGCCACTCCCGGCACCAAAGGCAGAGCCGGCTTCCAAATTAACGGTAACTGCCTTGCTCAGGCTGGCGTAATTGACCGTATCACTGCCCAATCCGCCATCGAAGGTGTTGGGATTCTCGTCGCCACTGAAGACATCGTCGTAATCGCTGCCAACGACGTTTTCAATGCCGCTGAGGGTCATGGTTCTCACACCATCACTGACCATTCCGTTAGACAGGGAGAGGTCAACGGTGACTGCCTGCAGTTCGGCTGCGAAATTGGCTTCGTCGGTTCCCAGAGCCCCGTCAATGGATAAGCCATCGCGCAGTCCGAAAATGGTGTCCGCCCCTTTTCCGGCAAAAATGCTCTCAAAATTGGCAATATTTTGTGTGGCGCCGTCGGAAACCACTTTGCCGGTCCAGACATTAATCGCCAGTGCCGCGTTTTCCTTGGTGTAATCCAGAATGTCGCCGCTGCCGGCACCGCCGTCCAGTGAGTAGCCATCGAACATGCCAATAAATCGGTCATCGCCGGCGCTGCCGACGATGCTATCGATTTGCCGTAACGTATCGGTACCATCACCAACCACTTTGGCTTTGCCATCGCCTTGCAACGTGACGGTTACGGCATCGGCAATTGCCGCATAGGTTGCTGTATCGAACCCCTGTCCATCACCGCCGCCGTCCAGGGTGTCGTTGCCGGCACCGCCGGCCAGCGAGTCATCCCCAGCGCCACCATCTAGCAGGTTATTGGCTGCGCTGCCGCTGATGCTGTCGTTGCCGCTACCGCCGAGAACGCTCTCGATACTGTTCAGCACATCGTTGCCGATCAGGCTGCCAGATGCGACGCCACCACTTTCAGCCAGTGCAACCGTGATCCCCGCGCTATCCCCGCGATAATCCGCTGTATCCGTTCCGGTGCCGCCGTTTAGTTGGTCATCTCCAGCACCGCCGGCCAGCGAGTCATTGCCGCCATCACCGAACAGAATGTCATTGCCATCGCCGCCATCAATCTGGTCATGACCGTAGCCACCATAAACTAGATCGTTACCACCGCCTGCCTGAATGTCATCCGCTGCCCCTTGCGACGGAAATGAAATGACAGGTATCTCGCGCCCTTCATGAACTTCTTTTTTTAACTGGAGGAGGCTGTTAATTTCCTCGACTGTGGAGGCATCAGTGACGCGTAGTTTGAGTTTGTAATCCGGGTTGGTATCCTCGGGGTCAGCCTTGTTGGAAATTTTCAGCGTCTTTCCCGAAGCATCCAGATAGGTTCCCGTCAATGTCAGCGTGGCGTCAAGCTGTACCGGATTGTCCAGTTTTTCCTCAAATCCTTTGTACAGAACCGTGAGCAAAGTGCTGGTGGTGGATTGCTGTATTTTCCAAATAATGGAGCCATCTTCGGCGCGCTTGCCGCTGTCGATTGCTTCGCGGATGAATACGCCGTCGGGAATTCCGGAAATCGTCAGATTATTGATGAGCACGCCAAAACTGATGACCTTGGCGATATAACTCGCCCCATCGAGCTGAACCCCCTTGCCGTTCCCCAACCGAAAAACCTCGGAAATCGGATTGAAATCTCCGCGAATCGTGTCGCTGGCGTTAGTGGTGAACACATCTACCAGGTTGTCTTGAGCCGCGATTCCCGTGGCAACGCGAAACACCTCGGGAGCCATGACGGCATCGGGGGTGACGTTGGTCGGCGTTGCTTGGTCGTAATTTTTGGCGAGGATGTCATAGCCGGTGCCAGCCTGACCGGTTCCCCCTTCCAGAGGATTACCCGCCTCAGTCTGCAGAACGTTGACTACCTTGAACTCGAGCTTAGGATCGCCGGAGCCGACGCCGCTGCTCACCCCTGAGCCACCGCCTGTATCGGGGTTGCTGGCACTGGGCGGTGGTGGTGCAGGATTATTGGTTGTCGCCGGCTTGCCCGGTTCGGCAGGCGCCTCTGGAGGCTTGTCATATTTTCCTGCCATATCCGCTGCTTTGGGTACGGCGGTCTGCTCAGCAGAAACGTTTTCCGATGCGACACGTGCTGCCGCCTCGCTCTCTTGCGCATCGGCTGCATCGGCCGCCCCTCCCGACTGAGCGCCTTCGGCAGCACCAGCACCGGTGTTGGTATTTGGATCACTTTCGGCCTGAATTTTGACCGAGGCCAGCATGGGGGTGGAGTCAACAACGATACCGATTTTCCCCAGCTTGCCCATCAGGTCGGCAATCGGCAACGGGGAGGCGCTACCGGCGAACTTGATATCCATCGCTTCTCCGGACATGGCCATCATGGCACCTTCCGGAATAATGATGCGCCGCCCGTCCTTGAGAACGATCAGCAAATCAACATCAATCACACTGATCGAGGCAATCTGGTCTTCGGCAAACGGAAACGTGACGACTCCTCCCGTCACTTTGGCAATCATTACGCCCTTGCCTGCGACTGCCTTGCGGTCGCCCTGGCCTTGATCGGCGGTGTTTCCAGTAACTTTTTCGTTTGCCATTACCGTTCTTCCCAACTAGCCATACTACGGATTGAACGTCCAGATTTGCGACGACTCAAGCACAAAAAGGTGACTCGTTTTACGAGATCACCACACAACTTCATTACGACAAAATTTCGAGCAGACTTGAATCTTATTAGCCGAATTTCACTTTACATCTTTTAACGTGGGTCGGTGCTACATCTTGATAATTATGATTCTTGAGTGTCCTGAGTTGTTTGTGCCGCAGCCAAACGGGATATTTCTCGCAACTCGGTACGCAAATCGCGGACGATGGAAGTTCTTGCCGTACGAATTTCAGAAAGCATCATGTCGAGAACGACCGATTGCCCCGAGGTTCCATCCTGGATTCTGGATAACAATTCGTTACTGGCTCGCAAATCCTGCAGCTTGCTATTGGCATCGGCCAGATGGCGGGCAATATCGATCGCCACTTGGCGTCCCAGTGAGCTCTCCTTAGACAGTGACATCAATTGATCCTGGAGCGTTGTCAACGTCTGTGACATACCTTTCACATCTGCTCTGCCGTTTTCTCCCTGACTCATCAGGTCGGTCGACAACTGGGCAAGTTGATTGCCAATTCGCACGAAACGCTGATCAATATTGCCGAGCGCCGTTCCCAATTGGCCAATCGCCGAAGATTCTTCGCGCTGTATTGCAGTTAGAACTTTCATTTCGGACAAGGTCTGATCAGCAATGTCCCTCATACGGCCACCAAAGCCCAGCAATTCGATGAGCTTTTTGTGCGACTCGGCCTGTGAGGAGAGGTGACGTGCCATATCGATATTGACGTTGCGCGTTTGCTCTGTTTCTTGGGCTACCTGGGTCATGCGATCCTGCAAGGTGCCGATTGCTGTCAGCAAATTTTTCGCGTTGCCTTGCTTAACTTCACTGTCATTACCCATCCAGTGGGTCAGCTCCGATAGCTGGGTGTTGACAGAGACAATGCGCTGATCCAGTTGGGAAACCGCGCGCGTCGTTTCACCGGTCAAATTACCCTGAAGCTTTTGAACATCTCCCAAACGCTTGATTTCATCAAGCGTTTGTTCGGCCAAATCACGCATCCTTGGTCCGTAGCCCAAAAGGTCGTACATTTTTTTCGCGGTTTCGACCTGTGCTTTGATCAGTTCGCCAACAGCATTGATGCTGTCAGCCAGACGATCAATTTTTACCGAGAGCTTGATCGCATTCTCTTGACTTTGCCGGAAAACCTCCTGAGTCTGGGTTTGCTGGTCCATCACGTCAACGATGAACTCGCTAAGGAAAGACTCGCTAACGCCACCACGTGACGCCATCAACTCCCTGGCCGAAACACGCTTGCCTTGAGATTCTTCAATTTCGTGTTCGGTGATGGCGGCGATGTAACGGCGCAGTTCATTCATGAATTGATTCACCGAATATTTCAGGCACAACATCATGACCCCGACGGCAATCGACCCGACCAGGCCAAACAGCGAAGCGGAGAAAGCCGTTCCCATGCCGGCGAGTGGCTTTTGCAGCTGCCCGATCAGTCCCATGATCGCGTCAGTCATGTCGCCACCGCCGCCGCTATTAATTCCACCCAACATTGCGCTGATGCCTAGCATCGTTTCCAAGAGGCCAATGAATGTCCCGGTTAGACCCAGAGCAATCAGAAGACCGACAATAAAATTGGGGACTTCATAGGTGGAGTGCAAATAATGCTGCACGTGATCCAACTCCTCATTGACCGCCGTCTGAACCAGACCGGAGGAGACCTTACCCTCGGTACCGGCCAGATGGACAACGACATGACCCACCTTTGAGAAGTACAACTTTGGATCCTTCATGACCTCAATGATTGGCGTGTTGGCGGTGTAGGCGTTGGTCAGTTGGTTGAGGAACGCAAATTGTTTTTGAACCGAAATGATCCTTATAAATACGGCCGCGATTCCTGCCGCCAGGACGGCGAGAATCAAACCATTTAGAACCATGTTGGTCAGCACCACCTCGACAATAAAGTGATGGAAAGGCAGTGCACCGAGAATCAGTATGATGACCGGCGCCAGGGCAATGACGTAGTATTTTTTTGGGTTGTAGCCATCGAAGCGAGGCCCTTTTCGCCGCTCGACCTTTTCTACTTTCAGTTCCACTGCCTTGGCAGAAGCACCTTCGATATCCGCTACGGGATCAATCTCGCTCATTTCGACTCCTGAAACACGTGATAGTTGAACCGCAGAAGCGGCGAAAGCAGGTATTGCATAATAGTACGCTGTCCTGCAACGATGTCCACCGAGGCGGTCATGCCCGGCAGTACTGGCAGCGACTTGTCGTTGTAGCTGCTGGTATCGATCTCAACCTGAACCCGATAATAGTCATACGGAATTCCCGCGGAACGCGCCTCGCTTACAGTGTCAGCACTAACCTCGATGAGGCGGCCAGGCAGCGTCCCATGAATTCCAAAGTCGTAGGCGGTGATGCGCGCCCGAACCGGCAAACCCGGCCTCAGTTGGCCACGTTCTGCTGGTGACACTTTCGCCTCAATCAAAACCTTGCCGTCCAGCGGGGTCACTTCCATGATCGTGTCGCCTGGGCGAACAACGCCGCCCAACGTGTTGAAAATCAATTTATTAACGATGCCGTTAACCGGTGCGCGGATATCGGTACGGTCAACCTTGTCTTTTTCAGCTCGTTCTTCTTCAACTAGGCGATCAAGCTCCGACTGAGCAGACGTCAAGTCACTGCGCGCTTCGGTGCGGAACTGCGACTGGGTTACCCTGATCTTTGCTTCGATTTCACCGATTGTTGCCCGGGTTTTTGGGATGGCCCCCTCCAGCTCCCTGAGTTGGGTCTCGAGTTTTTGCACTCTGCCTCGGCTCTCCAGTATCTCCAGCTCGGACGCCGCTTTTTTGGCCGCTAGCCCAGCCATGACTTGTAACTGCGACCGTGAAATTTCCAACTCTTTGGCCACGCTGACCCGCCGTCCCTCAAGGTCAGCTTGCTCCGCCTGTTTTTGCTTGGCCTGTTCTCTGAGTACATCGATTTCGTTGCGCGTCCGCGTCTGACGCTCCTGAAAAAGCCGCCCTTCTGCTTCAAGGCGTGCCGCCATTTCAGGTTCTTTTCTCCACTCATCGCTCAGTGGAAGACCATTTAATTCCGCTTGTAAACGGGTGATCTTGGCGCGCAGAGCGCCTTTTTTGACTTGTACCTCACCGAGACGCGAACCGGCACCGGTATCGCTGATGCTGAGAAGCACCTCGCCTTTTTTTACCAAGGCACCCTCGCGCGTGGAGATGGCGGACACAATCCCGCCTTCAAGATGCTGAATTACCTGACTCCGGCCAGCCGGGATAACCCGGCCTTCAGCACGAACCACACGATCAACCCGTGACAGCAAAGTCCAAACCAAGAGTGCCAATAAAACGAAGGTAAAGAAAATCACGAACATGCGGGGGCGTTCCATACGGCGCCACCCTTCCAGACCAATGTCAAATTTCCGCAAATAGCGAGTCGCCCCGCTGGTGGTGTTTTCTAATTGCGGTAACTTCTTGCGAACATCAAGTTCTTTTGAAGAGCTTTCAGGGAGCGACATTCGCTACTTGCCCTTAACATTCAGTCGAACCTGACCTTGGAGAGTAGGCAGTACATTGTCAATTGCGGTTCGCGTTTTTATGTTGGCCGCTGGCACGCCGCGCTCAATCAGTAAATTCCGCATATTGACCAGCCGGTAATAAGCACTGCGTTTTTCTGCACTAAAACCGCCGGCGCCGGGGTAGGCGACGATCTCGAACGTTTTGCTCCCAGGATTGCTGCCCTTGGCCTTCATGAGGGTGTCAAGCCCGGCCAGGGCATCACCAGCGATTTGATAAGCACCCGGTTCAAAGTTAATCGTCAAGTCGGCACTGCTGGCAGCAACGCTTTTACTCTCGGGTGCTGGCGCTTCACGTACTGATGATGAGGCTTGAAGGTTGAGTAGTTTGTCCTTCTCGATCAGAGTGCTTTTTAACGCATCAATCTCCTTGAGCAATTCCGCAGCTTGTCCCTTGTCGGCCTCCAATTGAGCTGCGGCCGCACTTTTTGCCGCCTCAGTCGCCGCCGACGCGGCACGTTTGGTGACCTGGCTGGCAATCACTGCCAAGGCCAGCGTGAAAATCACAACCACAAAAACCAGCGCTAGAACAAGGTTGGCCAAAGCATCCACAAAACCTGGCCAATAATTCATTTCGCCGTCGCTGCTTGCCCCTGCCATCTACTTTTTCCCCCAGACATCTTGGCCAACCAGCGACCCCATCCTGCCGCGCGGGGATTGTGCGTTGGCTGGAACTCGCAATGCATCGGTCAGGGTGCCGATGTTGTATAGCACGTCGTAGGCAAGGTTAGCCTCGGCAATCAAAAGGCGAAGATAATCAAGACGCGATTGGTACAGCTTCTGGTGAGCATCGAGTACGTCAAGCAGTGAGCGGTTGGCAACAAACATTTGTTCCGTAAAGCTTTCAACCACCTGTTGATTGGCTTCCATTTCCTTGGCAATTTCCTGCGTACGCAATGCCGTCGTTGCGAGCGATTCAAAACTGGCTCGCAGCTTCTCCTCCAGTTCGCGGCGCGTATCCAGCAAGCGGAACATCGCCTCATTGTATTTTTCTGCAATAGCGCGGTGCTGGTAAAAATCGGCACCGCCGGAAAACAGACTCCAGTTCATGGTCAGCATCAAACTGACAATTCTCTTTTCGTAGTTGGGCTTTTCTCCTTTAGAGCTCCCCGAGTTGTATTCAGCGGTCGGCTTTCCATCGGCATCGAGAACCCAGTTCGGCCCGTCGGATGTGACGATGGGTACTCTCGTTCCACCGGTGCCCTTGGTGATCGAGTCGGAAAACTCAAGCGCAACCTGCGGCAAGAAAGCACCTTTGGCTTTCTTCAATTCAGCCAGCGTCGCCTCAGCCTGCTTCAGATCGGCCATCAGGGCGGGATTGCTTTGCGAGGCGGCTTCGACAGCCAGATCGATATCTTCAGGTACAGGCAGTATCCAGTCAGGCGGTAGCATCAGCCGTTGAGGCCTGAAGCCGGTAATTTTCTGAAATCCGGTCAATTCGACTTCAAGAGCATTTTTCGCATCGAGAACGGTTGACCTAGCATTGACCCGCCGTCCCTTGACCCGCTCCTGGTCGGCTTGGCTGCTGGCACCTGCTGCGACGCGATCTTCGATGCGACTGTAAAGCGTCATCAGGGCGCCTTCATAATCTTCGGCAAAGCGCAAGGCAAGACTATTTTGAAACAAGCGCAAGAATGAACCGGATGCGTCGAGAACGCTTTTCAAGCGTGCGCCCTTCGCCCCGTACTCGGCAGCGTCACGCATCCGGTTGAGGCGTGCCACTTCCGACCAGGCGCCGTAGTCGAACAGGCTCTGCGTCGCTGTCAGCATGCGTTCCTCGCGATCCATGGTCACATCGTTGTATGCGAAGGATTCATCGGAAAGCTGATCGGAAGCGATTCCTCCATTAAGAATACTTGAGGCCGGCACTGGCTTGCCAAACCCGTATTTGACCGGCAGCGGGTTGCCGTTCGCATCGGTTCCCGACGGCCGGCAACCCGCTTCGGTCTTGCAATACTTGTACGTATCTCCAGCCGGCGTCGTTGTCTCACGCCCCTGCTTCATGGAAAATTTAACTTGCGGGAGCAAAGCTCCACGCGCCACACCGGTCATGGCTTCCGCCTGGGCTTGGCGAGACTCGGCAGCTGCGAGCTGGAAGTTCTGCGATATTGAAGCAGCGGCCGCATCCTCAATGCCCAGTTTTTCAACCAATTTGGCAGAAAATACAGGTCCTTTTTTGGGTGGAGGTGGCAAGAGCAGTGCGTCAGCTCCGAGAATTTGCCGCAAACGTTCAATACGTGCCGCTTTTTGCAGGGTGATGCGCTGCAATTGGGGTGATTCACCCGGAATTTGCATCCCGCCCAAGGGGGGTAAAGTGAGATCCAAGGGAGTGACGGCGAGCCCGGAGGTGCCGTTGAATGCCGGAATGTTTCGAGAAACGTCTAACTGGGCAGAGGCTCCGGAGCGACCATCAAAAAGACTGCCGGGCAACAATTGCTTGGGTTTTGCAGTTACCACCCCTGGCGAAATGACCCCGGTCGTAGTTGCTTGCGGTAGCTTGCGATCGACACGTACTTCAGGAAGGTTTGATTGAGCAAAGACCGGCAGCGTAGCAAAGAGGAGGTACCCAGCGCTAAAGACACCGAAGCTTTTTCGACCAAAGACCATGGAAAAATTATGAGCAAGCACGTTATTGCCACGAAATATTCTGAGTCATAACCAGAAAAACCTCATTAAACACGAAAAGTAGTTGCGCGAAGCTTATGTTTTTCCTGCATTTTTATAGGATGAGAGAATAAACCAAAAAAGCTTGCTTCGGTGTACTTCGCTTTGCCAACGAAGGTATCTGTAATACACGGCAAAATTTCAGTCAGCGCACTTTTGCCATTCTGGTTTGCTTGAAACCGCAAGGTATTCCGTTGGATTGTTGTGGTCAACCGCTGATTGATTCTGGTTCTTGCCGGGTTTCCGCTAAACGCATGGATTGATAATTCCTTGTGTGCTCAAGCGAAAACGATATACTGTTTTTATGAACAGTATTTTGGCGTAAATTGTCGTGTGACGGACAAGCGTCGGCAGCAATTTCTGTTCCATCGTTGGCCCCTGTGCCATAATTCCAGCAAATTTTCGAGGTGATCCATGGACGAAAACAAGGCAAAAGCACTCAGCGCGGCACTGCAGCAAATTGAAAAGCAATTCGGCAAAGGCTCCATCATGAAGATGGGTGATGCGGAAATTGACGAGGGAATTCAGGTCGTTTCGACCGGCTCACTCGGCTTAGATATCGCCTTGGGAATCGGTGGTTTGCCGCGTGGACGTGTCGTCGAAATCTACGGCCCAGAATCTTCCGGCAAGACGACCCTTTGTTTGCAAGTGATTGCTGAAATGCAAAAGCTGGGTGGTGTTGCCGCCTTTATCGATGCCGAGCACGCGCTTGACCCGCAATACGCGCAAAAATTGGGAGTCAATGTTAATGACCTGCTGATTTCCCAGCCGGATACTGGCGAACAGGCACTGGAAATTTCCGACATGCTGGTGCGCTCCGGTTCGGTTGATATCATTGTCATCGACTCGGTGGCCGCCCTCACGCCACGCGCCGAAATAGAGGGAGAAATGGGCGACCAGATGGTCGGCCTTCATGCCCGTCTGATGAGCCAGGCACTGCGCAAACTAACTGCCAACATCAAGAAAACCAATACGCTGGTGGTTTTCATCAACCAGATCCGGATGAAAATCGGTGTCATGTTCGGTTCGCCAGAAACGACTACCGGCGGCAATGCACTCAAGTTTTACGCCTCGGTTCGTCTTGATATTCGTCGTATTGGATCAATCAAGAAAGGCGACGAAGTTGTTGGCAGCGAAACGCGGGTAAAAGTGGTCAAGAACAAAGTTTCTCCGCCATTTCGCGAGGCTATTTTCGACATTTTGTACGGCGAAGGCATTTCTCGTCAGGGTGAAATCGTCGAACTTGGCGTGGCTCACAAACTGGTCGACAAATCAGGTGCCTGGTATTCCTACAAGGGCGAGAAAATTGGTCAGGGCAAGGATAATTCCCGCGAATTTCTCAAGGCGCATCCAGAGATTTCTCAGGAAATTGAAGCGCGTATCCGCGAGGCAGCCAGCACCTCGGTTATCAAGCCGACCAAAGCGGCTGCCGCCGATGCCTGATCTGCGAGTTCAAGCCCTCAGATTGCTTACCCGGCGTGATCATAGCCGGGCTGAACTGAAGGAAAAACTTGCCCGGTTCGCTCAAACAGAAGATGAGTTGGATACTGTTCTGGATACCCTGCAGAGTCAGCACTTACTGTCTGATCAACGCCTTGCCGTACAGCGTGTCTTGGCTAAGGCGCGACGGTACGGCGATGCACGGCTGAAACAGGATCTGCGGCAGCATGGGGTGGGCGATGCAGATATCGCCACCGCCTTGCCTGCTGGCGGCGATGAAGTCGAACGCGGCCATGCCGTTTGGGCCAAAAAATTTGGCAGTTTGCCGATAACGGCCGCTGAACGGGGCAAGCAGATTCGCTTTTTGCAATACCGAGGTTTTTCCAATGAGACAATCAAGCTCATTATGCGGCACGGTACAGCGGGAGCAGATGCATGACAACAGCCGTCTCGGTACTCTCTGCCCACAACCTGAAAAAACGCTACAAGACGCGAACGGTTGTCGAAGATGTTTCGTTCGAGGTCAAATCCGGTGAAGTGGTCGGATTGCTGGGCCCCAACGGTGCAGGTAAAACCACCTGTTTCTACATGATCGTCGGCTTGGTAGCCGCGGATGGTGGGGATGTCTATATTGATGAGACAAAAATCAGCCATATGCCGATGCACGCCCGGGCGCGCCAGGGTTTGTCCTATCTGCCCCAGGAGGCATCGGTATTCCGCAAGCTTAACGTTGAAGAAAATATTCGTGCCGTGCTTGAGTTGCTTGGGCTACCCGAGGCGGAGCTCAACGACAGGCTTGAGGGATTGCTCGCTGAGCTACATGTTGACCATGTGCGTCACGTGAATGCGTCGGCACTCTCGGGCGGGGAAAGGCGGCGCGTCGAGATTGCCCGCGCACTGGCGACCAATCCACGATTTATTCTGCTTGACGAACCGTTCGCCGGGGTCGACCCGATTGCCGTCCTCGAAATTCAAAAAATTATCCGTTTCCTCAAGGAGCGCGGCATTGGCGTTCTGATTACTGATCACAACGTGCGCGAAACACTGGGCATTTGTGACCACGCTTACATCATTAATGCCGGAAATGTTTTGGCGGCCGGCCTCCCGGACGAGATCGTCGATAACCCCAGTGTACGCAAGGTTTATCTTGGCGAGCATTTCAAGCTCTGACTATCAGGCCGCCTCATCTCGTTGATGAAACCCACCTTACAGCTACGACTTTCCCAGCATCTGGCGCTGACGCCTCAGCTGCAGCAGTCGATCAAGCTATTGCAGCTATCGACGCTGGAAATGCAGCAGGAACTCGAGCGTTACCTGCTTGAGAACCCAATGCTCGAGCGCGACGACGATAGCATCGATGGGTTTTCAGGGGCGCAGCAATTTGATTCCCCGGTCAATCAGAAAACTCGCAGTGAGTCAGCCCAAATCAAGGACGTGAAGACTGAGCGCGAGCAGGAAGTCCCCACTTCGCCGGGCGATATTGATGACGATCGCTGGTCGTCTGACGCTGGCACATTCACCGGTGCCGGGCGTGACGAAGACGACGATAGCGATCCGCAGGATATTTTCTCTGCCAATATCAGCCTGCGCGATCACCTGGGCTGGCAATTGGGGATGACCCAACTCTCGGAACGTGACCGGGCATTGGTGCGTTTTCTGATTGATGCGCTGGATGACGATGGCTATCTGTCGACACCGCTTCTCGAATTATGGGAA
The DNA here is from genome assembly GCA_903951825.1 of uncultured Pseudomonadota bacterium. Taxonomy (GTDB): domain Bacteria; phylum Pseudomonadota; class Gammaproteobacteria; order Burkholderiales; family Rhodocyclaceae; genus Azonexus. The sequence goes on along the minus strand of CAJBDJ010000074.1, from coordinate 72,013 downwards.
ACCTTGCCACCCGAATACGATATAGAGATCGAAGAACTCGATATCGCACTTCGTTTGATTCAGAATTTTGATCCGCTTGGCATCGGTGCACGCAGTCCTCAGGAGTGTCTCGCACTGCAGCTCAAGGCGCAGCCAGCGAATGTTCTGCGTGATTTGGCATTGTTGATTGTCGAGAAACATCTTGATTTGCTTGCCACCCGTGATTTTGTCAGATTACGTCGGCACACCGGCGCCGACGACGAGGCACTCAAGGCGGCACACCTCGTGATCACAGCTCTTGATCCGCGACCTGGTGCTCGTTTTGCCCAAGCCGAGGCGCGCTACATCATTCCTGACGTGATGGTCAGAAAGCTCAAAGGAAAGTGGACTGCCTACATCAACCCTGATGCTTATCCGCGTCTGCGCATTAACCGGCTTTACGCTGAAATACTCTCGCGCCAGCGTCGTGGCAACGGCAATTTGACCGGCCAGCTGCAGGAAGCGCGCTGGTTGATCAAGAATGTTCAGCAGCGATTTGAAACGATCCATCGGGTAACTCAGGCCATTGTTGAACGCCAGCGCCAGTTTTTCGAGCATGGTGAAGTAGCGATGCGGCCATTGGTATTGCGTGAGATTGCCGATATTCTGGGCTTGCACGAGTCCACCGTTTCACGTGTTACCAGCCAGAAATACATGGCGACGCCACGTGGCATCTTTGAATTGAAATACTTTTTTGGTAGCCATGTTGCCACCGATACGGGTGGGGCATGTTCTGCCACGGCCATACGTGCGCTGATCAAACAATTGATTGGTAACGAAGATGGCAAAAAGCCCTTGTCGGATAGTCAAATATCCGAAATACTAGGCCAGCAGGGAATCGTTGTTGCAAGGCGCACGGTAGCAAAGTACCGTGAACTACTCAACATCCCGCCGGTCAATTTACGCAAGACCTTGTAGAAGAGGAGAAAAAATGAATCTGCAGATCAGTGGCCATCACATTGAAGTTACCCCAGCACTGCGTCAGTATGTCGAGAACAAGCTGGATCCGGTAATTCGTCACTTTGACCAGGTGACAGGCATCAATGTGGTGCTTTCCGTTGAGAAGTTGAAACAGAAAGCCGAAGTCACTTTGCACGTACCCGGTAAGGACATGCACGCGGAGGAGTCCGCCGAGGATCTCTACGCCGCCATTGATGTCTTGTTCGACAAACTGGATCGTCAAGTCCAGAAATATAAGCAAAAGGTTCAAGATCATCATCGTGGCGAGAAGGTCGCTCACCAGATGGTCGGCTAATATTCGAGGGTCGCAGCTTCTGCTTGCGACCCTCGTTTTTGCAGAAATCCCATGAATCCCCTGACTAACCTTTTACCGGCCTCCCAGGTTTTGCTTGATCTTGAAGCAGGTAGTAAAAAACGTGTTTTTGAACAAGCCGGTATGTTGTTCGAGGGGCATCTCGGCCTTGCACGTTCGGTCGTATTTGACAGCCTCTTTGCCCGTGAAAAGCTGGGTTCGACCGGCATCGGCCAAGGTATTGCCATTCCGCACGGACGCATCAAGGGGCTTAAGCAAGCCGCTGGCGCTTTTTTGCGTCTCGCCAATCCGGTTCCTTTCGACTCTCCCGATGGCCGCCCGGTGAGTTTACTGTTTGTTTTATTGGTGCCTGAGCAGGCGACAGAAGAGCACCTGCAAATACTTTCCGAGCTTGCTCAGCGATTCGCCGAGCGCTCTTTTCGCGATGCCTTACAGGCGGCGCCCAATGCGTCGTCGGTAGTCGCGCTCTTTCAAGCCTGAGTCTTCGCCGTGCGCCACATCAGTTTGGCTCAACTATTCGAGGACAATCGTGAAAAGTTACTGCTGAGCTGGTTGACTGGCGATGCCAACGACACACGGATCGAGCTGAAAGTCAGTAACAACTATGGTGCTGATGTCGTCGGTCACATCAACATCATTCACCCGGAACGCCTGCAAGTCATGGGGCAGGCTGAGCGCGATTGGGCCGAGCGGATCGGCCAGAGGCGCTTTTTGCAGCAACTGAACGATTTGCTGGCGGCAAAGCCACCTGCGCTGATTGTCGCCGACAGCATTCCGACTGCGCCGTACTTACTGGATGCCTGCGCCGCCAGTGGCACGCCGGTAATCCAGTCACCCAAACACTGCTCGGCGGTGATTGACCAGCTGCGAATCTATCTTTCCGCACGCCTTGCCGATACCGTCAGTTTGCACGGGGTTTTCATGGACGTGCTGGGCATGGGAGTTCTGATTACCGGGGATTCCGGAGTCGGGAAATCTGAATTGGCGCTTGAACTAATTTCTCGTGGCCACGGATTGGTGGCAGACGATGTGGTCGAAATGGCACGCATTGCTCCAACGACAATCGAGGGCTCCTGTCCCGGCATGTTGCGTGATTTCCTTGAGGTTCGCGGCCTTGGTTTGTTGAATATTCGGACAATTTTTGGTGAAACCGCCTCGCGGCGGAAGATGAAGCTGAAAATCATTGTTCATCTGCAAAAAACCATGCTTGGAGCTGAAGCACCACGCTTGCCGCTGGATGCACAACGTCAGGAGGTGCTTGGTATCCCGATTCGCAAAATCGTCATCCCCGTGGCAGCAGGTCGTAACCTTGCTGTTTTGCTCGAAGCGGCAGTACGCAACACCATTTTGCAATTGCGCGGCATCGACAGCATGCAGGATTTCATTGACCGGCAGCAGCGCATGATGCTTGACGATGAGGCTTGATTGATTGATAGTTGAACGGCCGTTTGGCCTGTCACTTTTGAGGGGATTCCATGAAAAGATTGCTCGTTATTTTGATTGCGTCGTTTTCTTTCGGCGTTGTCTACGCTGCGGATGACTGTGCAGCTCAAGCCACTGAAAAGAAGTTGGCGGGAGCGGCGAAGAGCAGTTTTATGAAAAAATGTACTGCTGACTCAATGCCTCCAGCACAGGCGACCTGCGAAGCGACTGCGAAAGAGAAGAAGCTGGCAGGCGCCGCCAAAAACAGTTTCGTAAAAAAATGTCTCAGTGACGCCGGGGCTGCCAAGTAACAAATTTTTAACGAATCGTCGTAATGAAGCAGGCGCGAATCCCGCGCCTTTTTCATTATCGGTATCGTCAATCTTCACAGATACTCAAAATCTGCATAGTCGGCGAGGGCATCGTTGCGCGAGTTGCCGAAACATATCCGGCCGGCACCCAGCAATTGAATCTCGTCTTTTCTGATCATCACTTCCGCCTGTCCGAAAAGACTGACGAAACTCCCGTTCGTGCTGAGATCAATATAAAAATACTTGCCCTTGCGTTTTTCGACCCGGCCATGCGTCCGCGAGGCTTTGCGATCCTCGATCAGGAGTTTGCTTGACGGATCGCGACCCAGGGTTAATGTCGGCGTGCGATCGTCAAGCAAAAATGCCTTGCCACGATAGCGCAGGCAGAGGCGATCAGATGTCGGGAGCGTCGGTGGTGAATCAATACCGGCATTTTTTGCGCGGATGGGCTGCAAAGACGGATGCGGCTGTTGTTGCCAGTCGATCAGCATCAGTTCGATCTGTTCGTGACCTTCCCGAATTCCGCTGGTGGCTGCAGTGGGCATTGCCAAAGCCCGGGAAGAGAGCGGCAGCGAGGAAATGAAACGGGCACTGGCGAGAATTTGATCGGCGCGCGCCATGCCGGTGATACGCGCTGCCGTGTTGACCGCTTCACCGAGCAAAGTGTCGAATTGCTCGTAAATCTGGCCGCAATGTATGCCCACGCGAATGCTCAGCTTGAGAGCACAAACTGGCGCTAATTCAGCGATCCGTGACTGCATCTCAATCGCGGCTGAACAGGCATCGTCGGGGTGGTCGAACAAGGCTTGCAGTTCGTCACCGGTTACTTGCAGAAGACGTCCGTGATGGAGCGTCGTTGCGTGTTTCATCCGCTCGACGCACTCATTGATCGCTTGCGTTGCGTCGGCCTCGGCGAGTCGCTCGAACAAACGGACGCTACCTGAAACATCGGCAAAAACAATGGTTTTGTCGACTGGCTGGGTCATGCGCACGAAGTCTCGGGAAGGTTGCAAGGAGCCTGATTATATGCGTCCCGAGATGCCCTGTCGTTATGCCAAAAGGCTTATTTGGACAGTTCCGGAGAGCGGCATTTCGGGCATATCGAAGGCGATATCGCCCTCTTCAACCGGGGTGTCCAGCGCGAGATTTTGGAAATCGAAGAGGCGAGCATCGGCAAGGTGCGAGGGAACAACGTTTTGCAAGGCAGTCAATGCCGCTTCACTACGCCCGGGAAATCGCTTGTCCCAATCTTGCATCATTTCGCGAATTTTCTGGCGCTGCAGGTTTTCCTGCGAGCCACACAGATTGCAGGGAATAATCGGAAACTCCATAGCTCGCGCAAATTTGGCAATGTCACTCTCGGCGCAGTAGGCCAGTGGGCGAATGACCATATGCGCCTTATCGTCAGTCACCAGTTTCGGTGGCATGGCTTTGAGTTTGCCGCCGAAGAGAATGTTGAGGAAGAGCGTGTGCACCATGTCGTCGCGGTGATGGCCGAGGGCGATTTTGTTGGCGCCGAGTTCCTTAGCGGTTTTGTAGATAATGCCCCGACGCAGACGGGAGCACAGTGAGCAGGTGGTCTTGCCGGCGGGAATCTTGTCTTTGACGATCGCGTAAGTGTCTGCTTCAACAATCCGGTACTCGATAGCCAGCGAATCGAAATAGCGGGGCAGGACGTCAGCCGGAAAGCCCGGTTGCTTCTGATCCAGATTCATCGCAATCAAGCGAAATTTGACCGGTGCCTTTTGCTGCAAGCCAAGCAGGATATTCAACAGGGTGTAAGAATCCTTGCCGCCCGAAACACAGACCAGGATGGTGTCGCCATCCTCGATCATGCGGTAGTCGCCAATTGCCTTGCCAACGCGACTTTCGAGTGAGCGCCTGAGTTTTAGGACGGTATTTGAGAGCGTCATTGCGGATTTCCGGGTGGCCACGGTTAACCGTGGAAAGGCGCCAGTTTACCCCGAGGCGCTGGCGCAGGGCAGGCGCCTTAGTCGATCGTTCAAAGTTCGCCGTCGTCAGCAGGTTTGCCGTAGGCGAGCAATTTTTCAAGCAGGTCTTTCGAGCGAACCGGCTTCGACAGGTAGTCATCCATGCCGGCAGCGAGACATGCATCTTTGTCTGATTGCATCGCTGCCGCAGTCATGGCGATGATGGGTGTGTGGTGAAGTCCTTCGCGGTTCTCGCGGGCGCGGATTTCGCGTGTGGCTTCGACACCCCCCATGACGGGCATGTGCATGTCCATCAAAATCAGGTCGAAATTCCGGAGCCTCAGAATGTCGAGCGCTTCCTGGCCGTGTTGGGCGAGGGTAACGCGGTGCCCCCATTTTTCAAGCATGCTGATCGCCAACTTTTGATTGATCAGATGATCTTCAACCAGCAGGATGTCGAGGCTGCATTGCAATTCACGCAGGGCATGGCGGGTAACCATGTGGCTGGCGGAAATCAGGGGTTCGCGGGCGACGATATCGAATATGCGGCAAAGCGCAGCGAGTAATTCTTCAGCGGCAATCGGCTTTGAAAAGAAACCTGAAATACCGGTTTCCTGGCAGCGCTGACTGTCGCCGCGCATGGCGCCTGAAGAAAGCATGATCATCGGCGCAGCGACGTCTGGCAGGTTTTTGATATGGCTTGCCAGCTCGTAGCCATCCATGTCCGGCATGTGCGCATCAAGCAAAATGCAATCAAAGGGCAATGGGGTGCTACGTAATATTTCAAGCGCCGCCTTGCCCGAATCTGCCGAGGTTGCCAACACCTCCCATTGCACCAGCATACAGTTGAGAATGCGGCGATTGGTGCTATTGTCATCAACCAGGAGGATGCGCTTGCCGCGCAGGTCAACGTGGCTGGTGCCGGGCTCAGGCGGCTGGGTATCGAGTTTGAGTTCGAGTTCGAAATAGAAGGTACTGCCCTTGCCGGGTTCGCTCTCCAGCCACATCCGCCCCCTCATCAGCTCAACCAGACGGCGCGAAATCGAGAGACCGAGGCCGGTACCTCCGTAGCGCCGGGTTGTCGAGCTGTCTTCCTGGGTAAAGGCATCAAAAATAGCCTGCTGTTTTTCGGGTGCAATCCCCACACCGGTGTCGCGAACGGCGAATTGCACGTTTTGGCGACCATGATTGCCGGCCACCAATTCGGCGCGCAGGACAATTTCTCCGCTGGCGGTGAATTTGATCGCGTTACCAATCAGGTTGACCAGCACCTGGCGCAAGCGGCTGGGGTCGCCGAGGACATGTTTGGGTACGCCCGGCGTCACTTCAAGGAGAAGTTCAATTTCTTTCTCGTGCGCTCGCAAGGCCATGGTTTTGAGCGTTTCCGAGATGACCCGGTGCAGATCGTAGGAGATCTCTTCGACCAGCAACTTGCCGGCCTCGATCTTCGAGAAATCGAGGATGTCATTGATGATCGTCAATAACGATTCGGCAGATGATTTGACGATGCCGAGAAACTCCCGCTGCTCCTCGGTTAACGCAGTACCAAGGGCAAGATCGGTCATCCCGATAATGCCATTCATCGGTGTGCGAATCTCGTGGCTCATATTGGCGAGAAACTCGCTTTTGGCGCGGCTGGCCGCCTCGGCAGCTTCCTTGGCCTGCTGCATGGCCATCTCAGTTTGCTTGCGCTCGGTGATGTCGATAATGATGCCGAGCAAGCCATAAACGCTGCCGTCGTGACGAGTTAGCGCAGCTTTGCGGTAGATCGCGTCGTGACTGCGCTGGTCATGGCCGCGGACGATCGTTTCATAAGTTTGCGTGCCGCCGCTGGCAATCAGCTCTTTGTCGCGTGCGGTGTGGAAAAGCGCGTTTTCCGGCTCAAGCAACTCGTAAAGGGTCTTGTCGATGAAGTCTTCACGCTTGACGTCCATGAAGAGTTCGAAGGCGCGGTTGAGGCGCAGATAACGTCCCTGGGTATTTTTGATGTAGACGGGCAGGGGAATTGTTTCAATTAATCCTTCAAACAGCGCCAGTTGCTCTGAAAGCTCGGCCTCCATGCGCTTGCGGTCACTGATGTCGGTGCGAATGGCGATGTACTGCTCGGGCTCACCGGTTGCATCAAGCAGCGGAACAATCGTGGCATTGAGCCAATAAAGCGTGCCGGTTTTGCTCCGGTTGCAGATTTCGCCATGCCAGACTTGGCCGAGGGAAATTGTCCCCCATAAATCGGCGTAAAAGGTGGCAGGATGCACGTCGGCTTTGACGATGCGGTGGTTGCGGCCGATCAATTCATCGCGCGAAAATCCGCTGATTTCACAGAAGCGGTCATTCGCATAAATAATGATGCCCTGAGTGTCGGTAATACTGACAATAGCATGCTGATCAAGGGCGAACTTCTGATTGGACAGCGCCAGATGACCGCTGGCACTCTCGGCCACTAATTCGGCAACCCGCAACGAAAGGCTGGCGATATTGTCTTCGGCACAGGTTGCGCTGTCATTTTCGGCTCCCGGCATCAGCCCGCTAATGACGTTACGCAAGGAAGCCAGCGCGCTATCTCGGCTGCTCAGTTCGCTGCGCAGCTTTTCGTTGGCTTGCGAAAGTTCGAGCGAAGAAAGCTCCAGCGAGCGGGTACGCAGGTCAAGGTCACGATCGTATTGCTGGTATGACGCATCGACGCGCTGCAAAAGTTCATCAAAACCATCTATCAGGCTGCGCACGGCCGGATCAGCGCCGGCGGGTGAATTGCGCAAGGCGTCGAAATGCCCGGCGAGAGCAGCTTCGTCGCCGACGCCGATCGTTCGCTTGAGCTGACGCAGCAGAGCCTTGTTCATTTTTAGCCCGCTCAGGACTCGCTGAGGCAGGTAATGGTCATCGTTTGATTGTGCAGTTTGCACAATGATCCCGGCGTGAAAGGACTAATTTCACCGTAGGAGTAAAAGCCGGTCAGCACCGCCTGGAGACCAAAAACGTCACCAACTGCCTCAACTTCTTCGTCGACGCGGTTCCCCATGACCAGTTTTCGACCAACACAGCTGACAAGAATGACCAGACTTTCGTCAGGCTTATCGACCATCGCAGCTGCCGCTTTTGCCGCCGACTCGGCACCATTGACCAGTTTGTCGGTACTGGCATGCATTAGTTTCAGATAGCCATCGGGATCAATCTCACCGGCCAGCGTCAGACTGCCTTCAGTTTCATCGACGCCGAGAATGGTACGGATCAGCCCAATTGCATTGTGATCCTCACTCAGCATGGCAAACGGGAAGAGCAGGCCGGATGCCGGGAGGCCGTTGGCGTGCTCGCCGAGATAGCGTTTGTATACGTCCAGTGCCGGCTCACCATCCAGTTCGTAAAGAAGGTTATTTGCGCAACGGGTGACTTTCCGTGCCGGGCCAAAGGCCTCCCAACCGCCGAATGATCCGTGGCCGAAGCGCAAAGCCGCTCCGCACAACCCGACGGCAACAACGGCATGGTCACTGACGCCATCCGGGCCGAGGGTGAAGGTTTGCGTGAAGGCGCCGCCATCGCCGGCTAGACCGCCGGTAATCGGAATGCTTTCACCGAGGATGCCGGCCAGGCCATCAACCAGCGCACTGCCGTTAATCTGCAGGCCGGGCCCAAAAACCAATACGGTTTTGAGCTCTGCATCGGTCAACTGGCGCGCCAGTCGCTCGCCCGCGGCATGGGAGTCATCCATGCCGGCCAGCGTAGTGTGTGCCTGAATCAACCGGGTTTTTTCAAAATGCAAGGCAGTGAGCGTACAGGTACCGTCATCAACGCCATCGGCTGTCACTTCACCGGCAGTCGAGCAACCGATCATGACGCTGTCGGGAAATTGGCTACGCAACGCTTTGAAAAAATCTGCGGCTGAAAAGTAGCTGGCTGCAGCAAACACGAGTAAAAGGTCAGGCTTGTCCGCCGCCAGCTGTGCACATCCGGCTTGTAATTCGGCAGGCATACTGACAATGGCTTGGCTAACACGCATGGACATTCTCCGGGCTCTTGGAAGTGGTCACTAAAAATAACACAAACTGGCTTCGTCGCGTTTGGCGGGGCGCTAAAATTCGAGTTAATGAACCTTCCCCTGCCTTCTTCCGATGCTTGTCAGCACAGCGCCCGGCTGGTGGCTGAAATCGCCTGTGAATTGGTGCCGCCCGACCCATGGATGTCTTTTGCACGTTGCATGGAAATGCTGCTTTATGCGCCGGGTCTCGGCTACTACGCCGCTGGCGCCCGCAAATTTGGCGCGGCGGGCGATTTTGTGACGGCACCCGAAATGACGCCGCTTTTTGGTCGCGCGCTGGCGCGTCAAGTGGCGCAAATCATGGCGCTATCGGCGCCGGAGATTCTTGAGGTCGGCGCCGGTTCGGGACGACTGGCGGCAGATTTATTGCTTGAACTGGAAGCCCTGCAGCAACTTCCGGCCAGCTACTCAATTCTTGATCTCTCGGCCGATCTGCGCGAACGACAACAGGCGACCCTGCTTGCGGCCGCGCCGCATCTGCTTAACCGTGTGCACTGGATAACGCGGCTACCGGATCATTTCAGCGGTGTTGTGCTGGCCAATGAGTTGCTCGATGCCATGCCGGCGCATGCCGTGGCTTGGCGGGCAGAAGGGATCGTCGAGCGCGGCGTCTCCTTCGATGCCGCTGGCCGCTTCACCTGGAGCGAGCGCCCGGCCAGCGGTGCCTTGTTGGCTGCTGCCGAGGAAATCGGTAGTCAATGCGATTTGCCGGCTGGCTATGAAAGCGAAATCAGTCTGGCCAACCGTGCCTGGACGGCGGAGTGGGGACACCGCCTGGAATGCGGCGCACTGCTGCTCCTTGACTACGGATTTCCGCGTCGCGAGTACTATCACCCGCAGCGCGAGCGCGGCACGCTGATGTGCCATTATCGCCACCATGCGCATCCCGACCCGTTTTATTTGCCGGGCTTGCAGGATGTAACGGTGCACGTCGATTTCACCGCAATCATTGCCGCCGCCGACGCGGCCGGTCTGAGCTTGCTTGGTTATACGAACCAGGGACGGTTTTTACTCAATTGCGGGATTCTGGATTTGCTCGCCGAAACTCCGGTTGGCACGGTGGACTATATTCGTGCGACGGGGGCAGCCAACAAACTGTTGATGCCGCATGAGATGGGCGAGTTGTTCAAGGTGATTGCGATCGGGCGTTGTCTTGATGAGCCGCTTCTCGGTTTTTCCAGCGGTGACCAATCCTGCCGTTTATGACTCGGCGCCGCTACCCGCTTTCGTTTATTGCCCTGATGCTGCTCGGTGTAATGTGCCTGATTCCGGGGTTGCTCAGTCTGCTTGGCTTCGGCAGCATCCTCCATCCGGTGCTCGGCGACCCAATCGCCGGCATTGCTTTCATTGTTTCTGCCATTGCCCTTTTTGGCTCGGCTGCTTTTCCTCTGCTCCTCGCCCGCCTGGCGGCCGGTGAGCGCGATTGACTCAGGCAAGATAGATCGTCGGGTCGCCAAGGCCGGCGGCGGCAAAGCCCTCGGCACGCAGGCGGCAGGAATCGCACACACCGCAGGCGTGCCCCTGATCGTCAGCCTGGTAGCAGGAAACCGTCAGACCGTAATCAACGCCGAGGGTCTGACCCCGGCGAATGATTTCAGCCTTCGAGAGGTTGATCAACGGTGCGTGAATTTGCAGCCCGGCACCCTCGACCCCGGCCTTGGTCGCCAGATTTGCCATGCGCTCGAAAGCGGCGATGTATTCCGGTCGACAGTCCGGATAACCGGAATAATCAACGGCATTGACGCCGACAAAGATGTCGCGGCTACCGAGCACTTCGGCCCAGGCCAGCGCCAGCGAGAGCATGATGGTATTGCGCGCCGGCACATAAGTCACCGGAATGCCTGCTTGAACGCCGGCGGTCGGCACGGCGATGGTTGTGTCGGTCAATGCTGAACCACCGAATTGCGCAAGGCCGAAATTGACTACGCGGTGTTCTGCCGCCCCCATCGCCTTGACGACGCGCGCCGCAGCTGCCAGTTCAGCACAATGCCGCTGACCGTAATTGAACGACAGGCAATAACAGGCGAAATTCTGGCTGCGGGCGATTGCCAGACAGGTGGCGGAATCGAGTCCACCTGAGAGGAGTACGACGGCTTTCTTCATCATGGGGCGCGAATATAACCGAAAATCCACCTGGTTTCAGCCGCTATCTGTTTGTTCCTGCGCTACAATTTCTAGCTTTGACACTTTGCTGGAGATTCTCATGTCGCTTCGCCTGACAGCGCTTGCCGCCGCATTGATGCTCGCCGCCCTCGCGCACGCTGCTGACAAAATCAAGGTTGGCCTGGTGTCGACGCTTTCCGGCCCCGGTGCCGGGTTGGGCGTCGATATTCGCGACGGCTTCACTCTGGCGATGAAGCGTCTTGATGGCAAGCTCGGCGACCTGCCGGCGGAAGTGATCATCGCCGACGATCAGCAAAGTCCGGATGTCGCCAAACAGATCGTCGATAAATTCCTGAAGAAGGACAAGGTCGATCTGATGACCGGCATTGTCTTTTCCAACCTCATGCTGGCGGTCGGTCCGAGCATTTTCGAGAACCGGACTTTCTACATTTCGGCCAATGCCGGCCCTTCGCAATACGCCGGCGAGCAATGCAACCCTTATTTTTTCAATGTCGCCTGGCAAAACGACAATCTCCATGAGGCTGTAGGCAAATACGTTCAGGACAAGGGTTTCAAGAATGTCGTCATCGTCACGCCGAATTATCCGGGCGGCAAAGATGCCGTGTCCGGCTTCAAGCGCTACTACAAGGGCAAGGTCGCCGAGGAGGTGTACACCAAGCTTGGCCAACTCGACTACGCCGCTGAATTGGCGCAGATTCGTAGCCTCAAGCCGGATGCGCTGTTCTTCTTCCTGCCCGGCGGCATGGGTATCAATTTCGTCAAGCAGTTCGTCGCGGCCGGTCTCTCGCGCGATACGCAGCTTTTCGCCCCCGGATTTTCCGCCGACGAAGACGTGATCAAAGCCGTCGGGGCGCCGATGATGGGCATGTTCAACTCGTCGCACTGGGCGCACGACATGGAAAATGTGGAAAACAAACGTTTCGTTGCCGATTTTGAGAAGGAATACGCTCGCCTGCCCTCGCTGTATGCCTCGCAAGGCTACGATGCTGCCTTGATGATGGACGCTGCCGTGCGCGACGTGAAGGGCAAGCTTGCCGACAAGGCGGCACTGCAAAAGGCGCTGGAGGCCAAGCGCTTCAAATCGGTACGCGGCGACTTCAAATTTAATACCAATCATTATCCGGTGCAGAATTACTACCTGCGCGCCATTGGCAAGGATGCCCAGGGTCGTGTGACGAACAAGACGATGGGCACCATTTTCACCAATCATGCTGACGCTTACGTGAGTCAGTGCAAGATGAAGTGATTTCGGCGCCGCCATCCCTGTGCCAGTGCTCAATGTTGACCGCCGCCGGGCGGCGGGGCAGTTGTGGATTCGCCATGGTGCGGCAATCACCGGTAGAGCGGCATGACCCAACTGATTCTTGAGCAAGCGCTCAATGGCCTGCAATTCGGTCTCATGTTGTTTTTGCTCGCCGCCGGCTTGACGCTGGTTTTTGGCATCATGGACTGCATCAATCTTGCGCATGGCTCGCTCTACATGATTGGCGCCTATCTGGTTGCAGCGGCTGCGCAGGCCGCCGATTCGTTCTGGATCGGCCTGGCGACGGGGGTTGCGGCAACGGCCTTGCTTGGCCTGGTGCTTGAACTGACCCTGTTTCGCCAGCTTTATAAGCGTGATCACTTGTCGCAGGTGCTGGCCACGTTTGCACTGATCCTGATTTCCAACGAAGCCGTACGCCTGATCTGGGGTGCGCAGCCGGTCATGCTGAATCCGCCGGCGGCCTTGTCCGGCCCGCTTGAAGTGGGCGGATTCTTCTATCCGGCCTATCGTTTGGTGATCATCGCTTGCGGGCTCGCGGTAGCCGGCCTCCTTTACCTCCTTGTCGCCAAAAGCCGGATCGGCATGTGGGTGCGCGCCGGGGCGGCAAACCGCGAAATGACCGAGGCGCTGGGCATTAATGTTCAGGGCTTGTTCACCCTTGTGTTTGTCTTCGGTGCGGCGCTCTGTGCGCTCGCTGGCGGCTTGCTCGGGCCGTTGCTGGCGGTGCAGGTCGGCATGGGCGAGAGCGTGTTGATCCTTGCCTTTGTCGTCATCATCATCGGCGGCATTGGTTCGATACGCGGGGCGCTGGTCGGCAGTCTGATTGTCGGCACCGTTGACACGCTGGGGCGCGCCCTGTTGCCCACCCTGTTACGCGCCACCTTGCCGGCTGATGCGGCATCGACGCTCGGCCCGGCGCTGGCTTCCATCCTCATCTATCTGCTGATGGCGGGAATTCTTTTTTTCAAGCCGCAAGGCCTGTTTCCGGCGCGTGCCTGATGGCCTTTTACCATTCCGCCCGTCATCGCGAAGCCCTGTCGATTGGCCTGATCGGCGTCATGATCGCTTTGCCGGCGCTGCTCACTGCCTGCGGCCAGGAGTTCTATATCGGTTTTGCCTCGCGCATCCTGATTTTTGCTCTGGCCGCTTCCAGTCTCAATTTGGTGCTTGGCTTTGGCGGCATGTTTTCGCTCGGCCACGCCGCTTTTTTTGGCATCGGCGCCTATGCTGCAGCAATTTGTCTGCGCAGCGGGATCACTGATGCCTTGCTTGTCTTGCCGCTGGCGATGGCCGTGGCCGGACTTTTTGCCCTGCTGGTCGGCGCCCTTAGCCTGCGCACGCGCGGTGTTTACTTCATCATGATTACCCTGGCTTTCGGGCAGATGGCCTATTACCTCGTCGTTTCAGCACGCGCCTGGGGGGGTGACGATGGTCTGGCGCTGGTCGGCCGGATGACTTTTGCGGGGTTCGGTTTGCATGGTGAAGCAGCTTTTTTCCATGCGGTGCTTGCCTGCCTGGGATTAAGCATGCTCTTCCTCGGGCGCCTGGCCGAGGCCCGTTTCGGGCGGGTCATTCAGGCGATCCGGGAAAACGAGACGCGCATGGAGGCGCTCGGCTTCCCGGTTTTTCACTACCGCCTGAGCTGTTTTGTGATTGGCGGTGCGCTGGCCGGTTTGGCTGGCGCCTTGCTGGCCAACCTGACCGGCCTCGCCAGTCCCAGCCTGCTGCAGTGGACGCAATCCGGGACGCTGCTGGTGATGGTGATTATTGGTGGCGTCGGCTATTTGTACGGCGGCCTGCTTGGGGCGCTGGTTTTGCTCTGCCTTGAAGAGGTGCTCGCCGGATTCACCGTACACTGGCATATCGGTCTCGGCTTGCTGCTGCTGACGATCGTCCTCTACGCCCCCAAAGGGGTCGCCGCCTTGTTCGCGAAAACACATGACTGAGGCCTTGTTGTCGGTACGCAAGCTGTCGCGGCGCTTTGCTGCGGTGGAGGCTTTGAAGGAGGTCGATTTCACCGTCGAGGCCGGTGAAGTTCACGCGCTGATCGGGCCTAACGGGGCGGGAAAAACGACTTTCATCCATCACGTCACGGGTTTTTTGCTTGCCGACAGCGGCAGCATTCATTTTGCCGGCCGCGATGTCACGGCGCTCTCGATGCATCAGCGAGTCGCCGCCGGTATGGCGCGTTCCTACCAAATTACCAACGTTTTTCTCGGGCTCTCGGTGCTCGATAACGTGGCACTGGCAGTGCAGGGGCGACCGGATGCCGGTTCCAGTTTTCGTTTTTGGGCGCCGGTGACGGCGGACAGGCGACTGTTTGAAGAGGCACAGCACTTCATCGCCCAGCTTGGGCTGGAAAAGCACAGCGCGACACTGGCCGGCAATCTTGCTCATGGCGATCAACGAGCGCTTGAACTGGCCATGGCCTTGGCCACCCGACCCAAAATGCTGCTGCTTGACGAGCCGATGGCTGGCGCCGGGCCGGAGGAGTCGGCGCGCATGGTCGAATTGATTGAACATCTCGCCCGCCAGGTCACCATTGTGCTGGTTGAACACGATATGGCGGCGGTTTTCCGTCTCGCCGATCGGGTCTCGGTGTTGGTGAACGGGCAGCTGATCTGTACCGCTTCGCCGGAAGCGGTGCGCGCCGACCCCGAGGTGCGCCGGGCTTATCTTGGTGATGCGGCATGACGGCCTTGCTCGAAGTCGCCGCCCTGGAAGTTGCCTATGGCCCGAGTCAGGTCTTGTTCGGCCTCGATTTGGCGATGTATGAAGGCGCCGCCGCGACGCTTCTCGGGCGCAACGGGATGGGCAAGACGACCACCTTGCGGGCGATTTGCGGGCTGCAACCAATCATTGGCGGGAGCATTCGTTTTGCCGGCGAACGTATCGACGGTTGGCGTGCCGATCGCATTGGTCGCGCCGGAATCGCAATTGTCCCGGAAGGCCGTCAGTGTTTTCCGAATTTGACGGTCGATGAGCATTTACAGGCTTTTTTTGCCAATCGCCGCGGCATCGTCGACGTCTGGACGGCGGCTCGCGTTTACGCACTTTTCCCGCGTCTCAAGGAGCGCGCCAAAAATCTCGGCAATCAACTCTCCGGGGGCGAGCAGCAAATGCTGGCAATTGGCCGCGCGCTGGTCACCAACCCGCGCTTGCTGATTCTCGACGAAGCGACCGAAGGGCTGGCGCCGCTGGTAAGGGAGGAAATCTGGGCCTGTTTGGCGCAATTGCGGGCGGCCGGGCAAAGCCTGTTGGTGATTGATAAATACGTCGAAAAGCTGATTTCGCTGGCCGATCACCACACCCTCATCGAACGCGGTCAAGTGGTCTGGCGAGGCTCGTCTGCCGAACTCGATGCCGATCACGGCATCTGGCATCGCTACCTGGGAATTTAATCGGCAGCGAGGTGATGCAGCTCGCGCTCGAGCAGCGCCTCGTCACCGAGGTTGAGCTCAACCAGGCGGCGCAAGTGGGTAATGCTGTCGAGATCAATTTCATGGCAAGCAAGACCGAAGTCATGGCCTTCCTGATGCGTCACGGTGATTGCCATATTGATCACCGTACCCATTTCATCGAGCCGCACGATCAACGTACCGCTGCTGCCGACGGCCTGTGCAAGCAAGTGCTCACTGCGAACCAGGGCGCCTTTGAGCGAAATGTCGCGAACTTCAACGCCATGCTCACCCTGTGGCAGGCTGAGGCGCGCTTCGGTCTGGAACTGGATTCTTGAAAACTGGCGGCGATTGTCGCTCATGCTGATCTCCTTACTTTCCCCTCATGTTACCCCAAAGCAACTTGTGCAGTTGCAGCTGGAAACGCACCGGCAGGCCATCTTCGAGTATCCAGCCGGCCAGCTCGACGGGTGCGATCCGGTCTTGCACGGGTGAGAAAAGCACGGGGCAAATTTGTTCCAGACGGTGTTCGCGCAGAATTTTGAGTGCCCAGTCATAATCACCGCGCGAGGCAATGACGATCTTGATCTCGTCATGCCGGTTCAAGAGTGCGAGGTTGGCCCACAGGTTTTTCGCACACTCGCCGGAGTCGGGCGCCTTGAGATCCATAATCCGCGACACACGCGGATCGACCGCAGCAATGTCGACGGCACCCGAGGTTTCCAGCGAAACGTCATAGCCGGCGTCGCACAAAGCACTCAGTAGCGGCAGACACTCTTTCTGCGATAGCGGTTCGCCCCCGGTGACACAAACCTGACGTGCCGGATAAGCGGCAACGGCGGCAAGAACCGATTCAATCGTCGCTGCGCTGCCGCCGGTAAAACTGTATTCGCTATCGCACCAGACGCAGCGCAACGGGCAACCGGTCAGGCGGACAAAAACGCTCGGCAAGCCGACGCGCGATGCCTCCCCTTGCAGGGAGTAGAAAATTTCACTGATTCGCAGCGCCAATTATTTTTTCTTCAGGCGTTGTTGCGCGGTGTCGGCTGCCGGCGATGTCGGGTAGGTGCGCAGCAGCGTTTCCAACGAACGCCGGGCACCGGTCGGGTTGCCCATTTCCTGCTGGCAGGTGGCGATCGCCAGCCAGGCGTCCGGTGCCTTGGGACTCTCGGCATAGCGCGTTGTAACGATGCTCTGCGCCTCGATGGCACGCCGGCAGTCGCGTTGCGCATACCAGGCGTTGCCCAGCCAGTACTGGGCATTGGGCGCCAGCGAACTGTCAGGCGCCTTCTGCACGAAGGCGCCAAAGAGGGCTGCGGCATCCTTGTATTTGCCGGCCTTGAATTGATTCAGGGCAGCTTCGTACTCCAGGCTCTCGGCAGCCGCGTCAGTGGCTGGCTTGCCTGCCGCTGCGGACGCCGCGTCGCCGCCGGTCGGAGTGGCGCTGCCCTCAAATTTGCGCAGGCGGGTATCGAGATCGATGTAAAAATCCTGCTGCCGCTTTTTGGCGGTTTCCAGCTCGTAATTTAAGGTCTCGATCTGGCCGCGCAGACGGGCATTCTCTTCGGCCTGGCGCTGGATCTGGTTGGCCAGATCCAGTTGCGCCTTGGCTTGCTGGTCGAAGCGCAGCTCGTTCTTGATTTTTTGATCGGCAATCTGGCGACGGGCTTCCTCGTCGTCGAACATGCCGGCCTGGGCGTGCGACACCCCGAACAGGGCAATCAGGAACGCGAAGCGCAGCGACCGACTCATGACTCAGAACTCGCCGCGACCATCAGCCGCTTTGTAGAGCATGTCGCCACGGCGGTTTTCAGCCCAGGCGCTGTCGTCATGAGCGGGGTTCTTCGGCTTTTCTTCGCCCAGACTGACGGACTCCAACTGGTCTTCCTTGGCGCCGAGCAGGGTCAGCGAACGTTTGATGGCCTCTGCCCGCTTCTGGCCGAGCGCCAGATTGTATTCACGGCTGCCGCGTTCGTCGGTGTTGCCCTGGATCAACATCTTGAAGCCGGGATTGGCGACGAGGTATTTGGCGTGGGCGGCCACCAGATCCTTGTAATCGCCTTTGACTTCGTAACTGTCGAGATCGAAGTAGATGCTGCGCCGTGAGAGTACGCTCTTTGGATCGGTTAACGCCGTCGGCAGGCCGCGCGAATCAAGGCCACCGGCGACGACCGGTGCGACGGTGCCGCCGGCGTTGGGCGATTCCACTGGCGCGGCGGATTGTTCGTCGGGGAGAGGGGTCGAACTGCAGCCAACGATCAGGGCGGAGACGAGGGCGGGGACAAGTAGTTTTTTCATGATGCTTTCTTTGCTGATTTTTTATTTAATGAAAGGACCCCAGGCCGGTTCGCGTACGTCACCCGCAGCGACCGTGAGGCGTTGTTTGATCCGGCCATCGCTTGATACAGCCGATAGTACGCCGCGCCCGCCCATTTCTGTGGCGATCAGGATCATGCGGCTATTGGGGGCGAAACTCGGGGATTCGTCCTTGTTGGAGTCGGTCAGCACCTGAACCTGGCGGCTGGCGAGATCCATCACGGCAAGCTGGAAACGGCCTTCGCGACGGGTGATGAAAGCCAGTGTCTTGCCATCCGGCGAGGGGCGCGGTGAGACGTTGTAGCTGCCCTCGAAACTGACGCGCTGGGCGTCGCCGCCACTGGCGCCAACGCGGTAAATTTGCGGGCTGCCGCCACGATCCGAAGTGAAATAGATATTGCCATCAACCGAATAACGCGGTTCGGTGTCGATGCCCGACGACTGGGTGACGCGTTGTAGGCCGCTGCCGTCGGCGTTTACGCTGTAGATCTGCGAATGGCCGTCTTTCGAGAGAACGACGGCCAAGCGCCGACCATCCGGCGACCAGCCAGGGGCTGAATTCGAGCCCTTGAAGTTGGCGACAATCGTGCGCTGGCCGGTGGCGATCGAGTGAACATAAATCACCGGCTTTTTCTTCTCGAAGGAAACATAAGCCAAACGCCCGCCATCCGGCGACCAGACCGGCGAAATGATTGGTTCCGCCGACGTCAGCGCGGTCGCCGCGCCTTGCCCGTCGGCATCGGCAATCTGCAGTAGGAACTGGCCGCGTGATTTGACGACGTAAGCGATGCGGGTCGAAAAAATCCCTTTCTCACCCGTCAGCTTCTCGTAAATTTCATCGGCAATGCGGTGGCCGGCGGCACGTAATTGATCGTTGCCAGTGACAAAAGCCTTGCCGCCCAGCATCACGCCCTTTTGCGTATCGTAGAGGCGAAAACGTGCCTCCATGCGGCCATCCGGGCTGCGTGCCAGGCTACCGGCGGCGAGCGCATCAGCGCCCTTGCTCTTCCAGTCGGCATGATTGATGGGCGAATTTTCGTCGAGAGCGACACCGTTTGTGTCGATCAGCCTGAACAGGCCGCTGCGCTCAAGATCGCTGCGTATGGTTGCGCTGACGATGCGTGAGGCGGTCACGTCGCCGGCAAACTCGGCAATCGCCACAGGAATCCGGTTGGCACCGGCGCCGGTGATTTCGATCGAAAGCTGGGCGTGGGCGAGCGTTGCGACGAATAGCGTCAAAACCAGAAAAATACGTCGGGTAATCAGGTGCATTGTCTTCATTTTCAATAAGTTCGAACGATTTTACTCTTCAAAGGGCTTGTATTTTATTTCCAGAGAACGCTGGAAGAAGGCGGGATCATCCGGTTTGGGCAACGGCGAGGACTTCCGGATGGCGCGCTCAATCGCCTGATCGAGACCGGGGTTGCCGCTACTGCGCTTGAGGTCGACCTTGAGGACTTCGCCACTGGGTAGCTGGTCGACGATGAAAACGGCCTCGGGGTTCCCCTGAATTGACGGTGGCTGAACCATATTGCCGCGAATCTTGATGCGAATTTTGGTTGCATAGGCCTCAGTCCCGCGGCGGTTCGATGCCGCGCGCTGTTCAGCTTCTGCGGCGGCGGCATTGGCGATTTGCTGGGTGTTGGGACGCGACTTCAGGTTCGCTGTTTCACGGGCTAACTCTTTGCTGAAATCTGGCAGCTGGGGTTCGGGCTTTTTCGGCTCGGGTTTGGCTGGCTCAGCTTTGGGCTCTGGCTTTTTCGGCTCGGGCTTGGGCTGCTTCTTCTCTTCCTTGACGACAATATCTGGCTTTGTCGGCGCCGGCTCTGGTTTGGCCTCGACTTTGGGGAGCGGTTTGGCGACCGGCTTCACTTCCTGCACGGGCGGCGGCGGAGGTGGCACATAAGTCGCCGGTGTCGGCTTGCTCGACCACAACTCGACGTTCATCACTTCCGGCGGACTGCGCTTCCACTGGACGCCGAGAAAGAGCGCAGCAATCAGCCCGACGTGCACCAGAATGGTGAAGGTCAGCGCGTATTTCTTGCCGGGTTCTTCAGGGCGCTCAAGGATCATGACGCTTATTTGCTGGCGGTTTCCAGAGCTACCCGCTGGAAACCGGAGCGCTTCACTTCATCGAGCACTTCAATGACATTCTTGTACGGGGTTTCCTTGTCGCCTGCGATCAACACAGAGAGTTTTTCACCGCTGCCGCCAAGAGCCGTCAGTTCTCCTTTTAGGTCTTTGATTCCCTTGATTTTTTTTGATTTTCCATTGGCATCGAAAACAGCCAGCCCACCGTTGCTCTCGATCTGCACCTTGAGGTATTTGTCCGGTTTGAGCGGCGCCGTGCCGGAAGCCGGCAACTCAACCGAGCCGGTGCTCATCATCGGCGTCGTCACCATGAAGATGACAAGCAGCACCAGCATGACGTCGATGTAGGGAACGACGTTGATCTCGTTTTTAAGGCGACGCTGGCGCATGGCTTAACGCATCTGTCGCTGAAGAATATTGGAGAACTCTTCCATGAAGCTCTCGTAACGGATCGACAGGCGGTCGATGTCATGGGCGAAACGGTTGTAGGCCAGCACCGCAGGAATTGCCGCGAAGAGACCGATGGCGGTGGCGACCAGCGCTTCGGCAATGCCCGGCGCAACGGCCGACAGCGTTGCCTGGCCGACGTTGGCGAGGCCGCGGAACGAGTGCATGATGCCCCAGACAGTGCCGAACAGGCCGATGTAGGGACTGACCGAACCGACGGAGGCGAGGAAGGCGAGGTGCGATTCCAGGCCATCAACTTCGCGCTGGTAAGTGGCACGCATCGCCCGCCGCGAGCCATCGACAACGTCTTTCGGATCCAGATTTTTTTGCCCCTTGAGCTTGGCGAACTCACGGAAACCGGCTTCGAAAATGCGCTCCATCGAACCGGCGTGGTGGCGGTCGTTGACCGCGCTGTTGTAGAGACTATTGAGGTCGCCGCCCGACCAGAAATCCCGCTCGAAAATTTCCGTCTTGCTGCGCGCCTGCCGCACCGCGAACCACTTCATGAAAATGTAGTACCAGGACATCACCGAAACGCCGGCGAGAATCGCCATGACGATCTGGACGACCGCGCTGGCGTTGATGATCAGGTGAAGGATGGAGAGATCCTGGGTGACGTTCATTTCAGCGCTTCCAGTTTGCTGTAAAGGTAATCGGGAATGGCGACAGGGGTCAGGGTGAGCCGGTTGACGCAGGCGATTTCGACACTGCCGGTGACCAGTTCATCGTCGCCACGACGCACGTACTGGCGGAAAACGACACGGACGCGGGTGAGCTTCTCAACCTCAAGGCCGATCATCAAGGCATCATCGAGACGCGCCGGCTTGAGATACTCGCAACTCGCCTTGCGCGCGACAAAGGCAATTCCCGATTCGGTCGCCAGTTGCGACTGATCGTAGCCTGCAAGGCGCATCCATTCGGTGCGGCAGCGCTCGAAGAATTTGAGGTAATTGGCGTAATAAACCACCCCGCCTGCATCGGTGTCTTCGTAATAAACGCGCACCGGGATGGCAAAGGCGTTCGGATTGGGCTGGCACTTCATCGTCGCATTCTACATTGCGCCGCAACAATATTCTGTAACGGTATGTTTCTATGGCTATTCTGCCAAATTGCCGTTCTCCGGATATCGACGGCGGCAACCTCGGTGCGGGACAAAAAACCTGATGCCAATTGCCACCAGAAACCAAAAAAAGGTCGGCAGCCGGAGAGTGAGGTTCATGGCAAGGTGAAAAACCGGGGTGGGTGGGGACGCATAAGATGAAAAAGACAAGAGCCTCATCCACTTTGGAGCGCAGTGTGGGAAAGTCTGATTCCGCAGCCTACTCAACACATGCTCTTTGATCATATATTTTGTGATTGTCGCCTGTGTTTCTTACTTGCATTTACCAGCGGCTTTTAGTAAGGCATTACAAGGTTGGGTTGGTGTTCCGGCTACTGGCTTGGCTGATTTGCCAAGTTCGTTGCACACGGCGTCGGACACAACACGCCCGACAACAGAAACCGTTCCGGTCACATAGCAGGTGTATTTTTTTCCAACGCTGGTGTTAACCAAGTAAGTCGACTTAACGCCGTCATCTTCACGATTTGAAATCGTGAAAGTGCCTTTCTCAATACCAAGCGCGAAGGCGGTATTGTTTTCGATCGCATCACTTGTCACGGCAACGGATGCGCAACCAGAAACAAGTCCAAACAAGACAACAACGGATGCCGCAACGCTGCGGCGAAAATAGATTTTTTTCATAAAGCGCCTTGGTAGCAATGATTTAAGGAGAAATATTCAGTCAAGCCCTTTGGCCTCCCAGCCTTGGCTGGTTAGCTTGACTCCGCCTTGCTGTTCTTTTGAACCGGCAGCTTCGATGATTTGACCAACATAGGGGAAAGCAGACAAGAATTCGGCCTTTTTTGTCCATTCGGCCAAATGATCAATTTTGTAAAGATACTTAACGTTGGCCTCTTGGTAGTCGCCAAACTTCATCGGGCCTTCCCATTTAACAATCTTGTCAAGTACCTTCTTCCCATAGCAAATATCACCCTGCATGATTTTTTTTCTACCATCTAGACCGATCTGGTCAACTTCTTTTTCGCGGTAGAACTTTTTGCCTGCATCGGTCAGTATGTAGCGCTTCACTTTGAATTTGTGGCCAGTAGGCTTGTTGTCAAACATGCCAATTTGATCGACTTCGGCAACGCTTCCGGTCGTCAGACCAATAGCAGCCAACGCTTCCATTTGAGCCGCTGTTCCGGTTTGCAAGGTCTTTTGCATTCTCAAGTCCATTTCGGAAACATCGACAGGCCACTTGTTGAGGCGCAAGCAAAGTTCGCCTTTTTTGTCGAGATACTGGGCGATTGCCGCACCAAAATTTTTATCATTGGCATCTTGCTTGCTGCCACAACCCAGGAAGACAAGCGAGCAGACAACTGCTGCGCATACCACACGTTTTTTCATTTATGCACCCCTTTGTCCAAGAGCCTTTTCGATCTTCTTGTCGGTCTTGTACTGACCCAAAGAATACACAGCCCAAATCGTTGCTGGAATCCAACCTATCAGAGTCAATTGCAAAATCAGACAGATGACGCCAGCAATGGGTCGGCCTATCGTGAAAAACGTAAGCCAAGGGAGAAGCAGTGAAATAATCAAACGCATGACCAAATCCTTTCAAAAAACATTGTTGATGGCTAATTTTGCTGGGTTGCCAGATCGAATGTGGGACGACCTAACCTTGACTAACGCACCTTGCCAGCGACGAAGCATTGTTCTACGTCGTCATATTTTACATGTCATACGAGCCCCAGAGTAGTCAATTCCAAGGAGGGTTAATTTGCCAAGTAGGAGCCTCAAGTCTCTGAAAGCAGGTCGCGAATAACGGCGCTGTTGGGTTCGGCGATGCCTAGGTGGCGATAGACGGCGGGTGTTGCGATGCGTCCGCGCAGGGTGCGTTGCAGGTAGCCTTGCTGGATCAGGTAGGGTTCTAGGACATCCTCGATGGTGTCGCGTGCTTCGCCAATCGCTGCGGCGATGTTGTCGACACCCACCGGGCCGCCGGCAAATTTGTCGATGATGGCGGTGAGCAGTTTGCGATCCATGATGTCGAGGCCGGCCGAGTCGACGTCGAGCATGATCAGTGCCTTGTCGGCGATTTGGCGCGTGATGTTGCCGTCGGACTTGACTTCGGCGTAGTCGCGCACGCGGCGCAGCAGGCGGTTGGCGATACGGGGCGTGCCGCGTGAGCGCCTGGCGATTTCGAGGGCACCCTGCGGGTCGGTGGGCGCGTTGAGCAAGGTGGCTGAGCGGAGGACGATGCTTTGCAGTTCTTCCGCCGAATAGAACTCAAGGCGGGCGACGATGCCGAAGCGGTCGCGTAGCGGGTTGGTCAGCATCCCGGCGCGGGTGGTCGCGCCGACCAGGGTAAAAGGAGGCAAATCAAGTTTGACCGAGCGTGCTGCGGGGCCTTCGCCGATCATGATGTCGATCTGGAAATCTTCGAGCGCCGGGTAGAGTATTTCTTCAACAACCGGACTCAGGCGATGGATTTCGTCGATGAAGAGAACGTCGTGCGGCTCAAGATTGGTCAGGATGGCGGCGAGATCGCCGGCGCGTTCGAGTACCGGGCCGGAGGTCGAGCGCATATTGACCCCCATTTCGTGCGCGACGATATGAGCCAGGGTTGTTTTACCCAGCCCCGGCGGGCCGAAAAGCAAGACGTGATCAAGCGATTCGCTGCGCTTGCGGGCAGCCTGGATGAAGATTTCCAGTTGCTCGCGGATTTTCACCTGGCCGGTGTAGTCGGTCAGCCGCTTGGGGCGCAGTGCGCGTTCGAGGGCTTCTTCCTGCGCGGATTTGGAATTCGGGGCAATGATTCGGTCGACCGTATCCGGCTGGGGATGGCTTTGCGCGGCGACCAGTTTGTCGGTTTCTATCACGTGCTGGCCTCGTCCCGCGTCCATCGGCTAAAGAGCATGTGGCCAAGGGCGAGCAGTACCGGGCCGAGAAAGATGCCGATGAAGCCGAAGACGAGTATCCCGCCAAGGACGCCGAGGGCGATCAGCAAAATGGAAATTCCCGAGCCGCGCGCCATCAGGAAAGGCTTCAAAAAGTTGTCGATACTGCTGACGACGAGAATTCCCCAAATCACCATGAAAACCGCCCAGCCGGTTTGCTCCTGACCGTACAGCCAGGCGGCTGCGCCGCCCCAGATCAGCGGTGGGCCGATCGGAATCATCGACAGAAAGAAAGTGGCAAACCCGAGCAGCGCAGCTTGCGGTACGCCGGCAATGTAGAAGCCAATCATCGCCACCGTGCCTTGTGCTGCCGCCGTGCCGACCAGGCCGAGCATGACGCCAACGACGGTGCCACGGGCTTTTTCGAGCATTTCTTCACCAAGTTCGCCACCCAGTTTGTGGGCGCCAACGATCAGCCCATGGGCGAGGGAAGCGCCGTCGCGGAACATGAAAAAGATGACAAACAGGACCAATGCCAGTTGCAGCAACCCGTTGGCCGCGAAGCTGCCGAGCGAGAGCAGCATTTGCCGGGCGGGAACAATCAGTTGGGCGAGCAGCGAGTTGAGTTCGGCGTGGTTGTTGGCGACCCGCCGCCAGAAGGCGGCAATATCCGCGCCAATCAGTGGCAATCCGCTCAGCCAGGCGGGGGCGGCTTTGGGTAGGCCGGCAGCGATGTAGGGGCGCAGAAAATCAATAAGCGCTTCGCTGCCGCTGGCGATGCTGCCGGCGAGAAAGATCATCGGCAGCAGCATGATCAGCACCAGCAGCAAGGTCATCAGCGTGGCACCGAGCCAGTTGCGGCTCCCGAGGCGGGGCAGCAGCTTTTCCGAGTAGAGCGGCCAGGTGCAGACCCAAATGACAAAAGCGAACAGAACGGCACCGATCATCGGCCAGAGCACGGCGATGCAGCCAATGATGAGCAGGACGACGAGGGCGATTTGCGCCAGCCGCTTGGGGTTTTCTTCGCTGAACATCAGGCTTTGGACAACAATTTGAGTGCCTGCCGGATACCGTTGGAGGTGCCGATATCGGCCGGTAATTGGCGCATCGCCGAGGCGGCTTCTTTTTCGTTGTAGCCGAGGGCGAGCAGGGCATTGGAGATGTCCTGTTTTTCGTCGTTGGCCGCAATATTCAAGGAAATTCCGCTGGCTTCGGCGAGCTTGCCCTTGAGTTCAAGCAGCAGTCGCTCGGCCGTCTTTTTGCCGATACCGGGAATCTTGATCAGCCGGCCGAGTTCTTGTTGCGCAATGGCCGCTGCCAGATCGCCGACCGAGAGACCGGAAAGTACGGAGAGCGCGGTGCGCGCACCGATGCCGGAGACTTTGAGCAGTTGGCGAAAGGCAAAGCGTTCGGCTTCACTGAGAAAGCCGTAGAGATAATGGCCGTCCTCGCGCACCGCGAAGTGCGTCAGCAGCATGGTTTTTTCGCCGCTCGCCGGCAGGTTGTAATAAGTGCTCATCGGGACGTCGAGTTCGTAGCCGACGCCGTTGACGTCAAGCACGATCTGCGGCGGGTTCTTCTCGGCGAGCAGGCCGCTCAGTCTTCCAATCATGGGCAATCCTGGTACTGTATGTTCGAACAGTTTGTCATCCTATCAGTCGTCCGCCACGAATGCGATACCCTGCTGTCGACAGTGCCCCCAGGCCTTGCCCGCCGTGGGCGTGGCAAATCGCGCAGGCCAGGGCATCGGCAGCGTCAGCCGTCGGCGCGCCGGGCAGCTTGAGGAGCCGGATGACCATCGCCTGAACCTGTTCCTTGGCCGCCTTGCCTTGCCCGACCACCGCCTGCTTGATCTGCAAGGCGGTGTATTCGGCGACTGGCAAATCGGCATGAACCAACGCGCTGAGCGCCGCGCCGCGGGCTTGTCCGAGGAGCAGGGTCGATTGCGGATTGACATTGACAAACACTTTTTCCAGCGCCGCCTGGTTCGGTTGATAGGTGGCGATCACTTCGCTGAGCCCGGCAAACAAGGTTTTGATCCGTGCCGGCAATGACAGTTTGTCGTTCGACTTGATGCAGCCGCTGGCCACATAGCGCAGCTCTTTGCCGTGGATTTCGATGACGCCAAAACCGGTGACGCGCAGGCCGGGGTCGATGCCGAGGAGGCGCGGGACACTCATTTCGGCCGCGCGACGAGATAAACGCCGCTGACGGCGATCACCATGCCGATGATTGCGGTCGGTGTCAGGGTTTCACCAAAAATCACCCAGGCAATCAGGGCAGTGGTCGGCGGCGTCAGGTAAAACAAGCTCGCCACATTGACGGCGCTGCCGCTGCGAATCAACAGGTTGAGCAGGCTGATGGCGCCTATCGACAAAACCAGCACCAGCCAGCCGAGAGCGAAGATGAAAGAACCCGTCCATTCGATCTGATAATTTTCAAAGAACGCGACGGCAATGGCGGTGACGATGGCAGTTGGCACAAACTGGATGACGGCACCGGTGCGCAAGTCAAACTTGGCACAGAAGCGCTTTTGGTAGAGCGTCCCGGCGGTGATCCCGAGCAAGGCAACAAGTGCTGGAACAAGCATCGGCCCGAGCGCGGCAAGCGTGCCAAATTTATCTGCAACGACCAGGCTGACGCCGACAAAGCCAAGCCCCAATCCCGTCCATTGCCGGGTATTCACCTTTTCACCGAGAAAACAGCCGGCGCCGAACGCGGTGAGCAAGGGCTGCAGGCCGACGACTAGCGCCGTGACGCCGGCCGGCAAGCCGTGTTTGATGGCGACAAACACCCCGCCGAGATAAACCGCATGAACAAGCACGCCGGAAATGCCAATATGCAGCCATTGCAGCGGCTCAAGCGGCCAGGGTGCACGCGTCGCCAGGGCGATGCCGAGCATCAGCGTGATCACCAGGCCATAACGGGTCAGCAGGAATGATAGCGGCTCGGTGTACGGCAAACCGTATTTGGCGCCGATAAAGCCGGTACTCCAGAGAAAAACGAAGAGAAAAGGGGAGAAGCGCTGCATAGGCGGTCATTCTAGTGCCGGATTGCGCACCGGATGTTCAGGTGGCGAAGGCGTGTGGCGGAATTTTGCGGCAATCGGCGTTGCGCCGGACGCTAAAATAGCCGCCATGGAAACCTTCAATCCCTTGTCTGATGCCATACCGCTTGACCAGATCAAGCGTGTTCTGGTGATCAAATTGCGTCATCACGGCGACGTTCTCGTCAGCTCGCCGGTTTTTTCCGTGCTCAAGAACCATATCCCGCAGCTCGAGGTGGATGCGCTGGTCTACGCCGATACCGCTGAGATGCTGACCCTGCACCCGGCGGTTGCGACGGTTCACGTCATTGACCGCCAATGGAAAAAGCTCGGCGTCGCGGCTCAGGTGCGTGCCGAACTCCGCTTGCTCGCCACCTTGCAGGCGCGTCACTACGATTTGATCATTCACCTGACCGAGCATTGGCGCGGCGCCTGGTTGTCCCGACTGCTCAGGCCGCGCTGGTCGCTCGCGCCGCAGGTCAAGGGGCGCCGGCGCTTCTGGGCGGCGAGCTTTACGCATTTACAGTCGCAGCACAACGCGCGTCGTCACATGGTCGAAACCAGTCTCGATTCCTTGCGCCGCCTCGGTATCCAGCCGGCCTCCGATGAGCGGCGCCTGACGCTGGTCGCCGGGGCGGCGGCGGTTGCCCGCGTCGGCGAACATTTGGCCGGATTTGGCCTGGCCGGCGGTGATTTCATCCACATTCATCCGGCTTCGCGCTGGTTTTTCAAATGCTGGCCGGCGGCCAGCATGGCGGCGCTGATTGATCTCCTACACGAAGAAGGTCACGCCGTTGTACTCACCGCCGCCCCGAGCAACGACGAGAAACACATGCTGGAGGCGATTCAGGGACGACTGCGGCGGCCGGCTTTCAGCCTGGGTGGCCGCTTGTCGCTGAAGGAAATGGCCGCGCTAACCCAGGCCGCCAAATTGTTCATTGGTGTCGATTCGGCACCAATGCACATGGCGGCCGCCGTCGGCACGCCGACGCTGGCGCTTTTCGGCCCCTCCGGCGACCAGCAGTGGGGGCCATGGGGCGTCCCGTTTCGCGTCGTCAGTAGCGGCCGCCACCCGTGCCGGCCGTGCGGCGTTGATGGTTGCGGCGGCGGCAAGATCAGCGATTGTCTGGCTTCCTTGCCAGTCAGTCAGGTGCTGACGGCCGTCCACGAGCTGCTGGCCCCTTGAAAATCGCCCTCATTCGCCAGCGCTACAACCCGTTTGGCGGCGCCGAACGCTTTGTCGAACGGGCGCTCGGGGCGCTGGCCGGCGACGGTGCCGAAGTGACCCTGATCACCCGTAACTGGTCCGGCGCCACCGCCGGCGGCTTTCGCCAGATACGCTGCGACCCGCCCTATTCACGATTGTTCGGGGGGCGCGCCGCACGCGATCGCAGCTTTGCCATTGCCGCCCAGCTGGAGATGACCAAGGGGGGCTTCGATATTACCCAGTCGCATGAGCGGATTCCCGGCGCCATGATTTTTCGCGCCGGTGACGGCCTTCATGCCGCCTGGTTGAAGCATCGCCAGCGCGTCCTGAACTGGCCGCAACGACTTGCCCAAGCTTGCTCGCCCTACCATCGCTACGTGCTCGCCGCCGAGGCCGAGATGTTGCGCCACCCGTCGCTGCGGGCGGTGATCTGCAATTCACAGATGGTGGCCGAGGAAATTCATGCCATTTATGGTGTTGAGCGCAGCCAGCTGGTGGTTATCTACAACGGCGTCGATACCGAACTTTTCAGCCCGACCCTGGCTGATACCTTTCGCGCCGCTACCCGCGAGGCGGCCGGGATTCCGCCGGCGGCACCGCTATTGCTGTTTGTCGGTAGCGGTTTTGAGCGCAAAGGGGTTCCGCAGCTATTGCGCGCCTTGGCCGGCATGGCCGACGAGCGGGCGCATCTGGTGATTGTCGGGGCAGATCGCCGGCGAGCGGCAATGGCGGCGCTCGCCACCCGGCTCGGGATCGCCGGGCGCACCCACTTCACCGGCCCGCTGCAGGATGTTCGGCCGTGGTACGGGGCGGCCGACGGTTTTGTTTTGCCGACCCTCTACGATCCCTGCCCCAACGCGGCACTGGAGGCGCTGGCCTGCGGTTTGCCGGTACTGACGTCGACTACTTGCGGCGCCCGCGAGTGGATTCGCGACGGCGAAAACGGCTGGGTCGTTGATGCCCTCGATCATCAGGCTCTGACTTGTCGCCTTGACGCGCTTGCGGCCGGCGCCGGCAACCTGCAAATGCGTTCAGCGGCGCGCACGGCGGCCGTCCCGCTGACGCTGGAGGCGATGGCCGAACGCTTGTTGGCGCTTTACCGCCGCCTGGCTTCAGAGGCGCCGCTTGGGCGCGGGTTATAATCGATTTTATTTAGCGTGCAAGCCATGGATCATCCTCAGGAAGTCGTTGCCGTCGTTGGGTTGGGTTATGTCGGCCTGCCCCTGGCAGTCGAATTTGGCCGGGTTCGTCCGACCATTGGTTTCGATGTCTCGGCACGCAAGGTTGCCTTGCTGCTCGCCGGCGAGGATCCGACCGGCGAGGTCGGCGGTGATGGCCTCAAACAGGCCGGGCAACTGCAAATTTCAGCCGACCCGGCCTTGCTCGCCGCTGCTGATTACCTGATCGTCGCCGTGCCAACCCCCGTCGATGAGGCGCGGCGGCCGGATTTTGCGGCGCTCGTCGGCGCCTCCGAGTTTGTCGGCAAGTACATCAAGCGAGGCGCGACGGTTATTTACGAGTCCACGGTTTATCCGGGTGCCACCGAAGAAGTGTGCATCCCGGTGCTCGAAAAAGTCTCGGGACTCAAGTGGCGTGAAGATTTCTTTGTCGGCTATTCACCCGAGCGCATCAATCCTGGCGATCGCGTTCATACCTTGACGACGATTACCAAGGTGGTTTCCGGCGATACCCCGGCGACCCTTGAGCGGGTCGCGGCGCTTTACGAATCGGTGGTACGCGCCGGCGTCCACCGCGCCTCAAGCATCAAGGTCGCCGAGGCGGCCAAGGTTATCGAAAACGCCCAGCGCGATCTGAATATCGCCTTCATGAACGAGTTGGCGATCATTTTCGACCGCATCGGCATCGATACCACCGAAGTCCTGCAGGCCGCCGGCACCAAATGGAATTTCCTGCCCTTTCGCCCCGGTCTCGTCGGCGGCCACTGCATTGGCGTCGATCCCTACTATCTGACGCACAAGGCGGAAATTCTCGGTTATCACCCCGAGGTGATTCTGGCCGGACGGCGTATCAATGACGGCATGGGGAAATTCATCGCCGAAAAAACCATCAAGCTGATGATTGCTAACGGTTCGGGGATTCGTGGTGCCCGCGTTAATGTGCTCGGTCTGACGTTCAAGGAAAACTGCCCGGATGTGAGGAATTCGAAAGTGCCGGATATCGTCCGCGAACTGCAAAGCTACGGGGTTGAGGTTGCTGTCGCCGACCCTGAGGCTGATGCCGACGAGGCCTGGCATGAGTACGGAATCCGGCTGCTTCCGGCGGCCGAAATGGGCGCCGCCGATGCCCTCGTGCTGGCCGTCGCGCATACCTGCTACGCCGCGCTGCAGGTCGCCGACATGGCTGTCTACGTCAAACCGGCGGCAGTGATCGTTGATGTCAAGGCCACCCTCAACTGGTCGCCGGTGCCCGCTCACGATTTCAAAATCTGGCGGCTCTGATTTTCATGG
This sequence comes from uncultured Pseudomonadota bacterium, assembly GCA_903951825.1. GTDB lineage: Bacteria > Pseudomonadota > Gammaproteobacteria > Burkholderiales > Rhodocyclaceae > Azonexus. The sequence goes on along the minus strand of CAJBDJ010000074.1, from coordinate 40,728 downwards.
CTACCGCACACCCGGGTGAAATGACCAGTCGCCAACTGTATTTGCGGCTACTGACCTACGTTCGTCCGTACTGGAAGGTTTTTGCCATCGGCCTCGTCGCCATGGGCTTGTCGGCACTCGCCGAGCCAGTTTTTCCAGCGATGATGAAAAAACTGCTCGATGACGGTTTTTCCAGTAGTGCCGGGTCGTGGGACTGGCTGATCTATCCGCTGGCGATCATGGGTATTTTTCTCGCCCGCGCGGTTTTCGGCTTCGTCGGCGAATACGCCATGAGCTGGGTCTCGAACAATGTGGTCAGCGAACTGCGTCAGGCGATGTTCGCCCGCATGGTGCGGCTGCCGACACGCTACTACAGCGACAATCTCTCTGGTCGCCTGATGTCGCGCATTGCCTATGATGTGACCGGCGTTGCCGGCGCGGCCACCAATGCGTTGACTTCGCTGATCAAGGATTCGTTATCGATTGTCGGCCTGATGGTCTGGTTGCTCTACCTCAACTGGCAACTGACGCTGATCACGCTCAGCGTCGTACCGTTTATCGCTTTTGTCGTGCGCAGCTTCAGCCGCCGCTTGCGGGCAGTGGCCAAAGGGCAGCAGGAATCGATGGGGCGCATCACGCAAGTGCTGCAGGAGGCGATCGAGGGGCACAAGGTGGTCAAGATTTTTGGTGGACAGTCTTACGAGGAAGCGCGTTTTTACAAATCGGTGCGCGAACAGCGTCGCCTGGCAATGCGGGCGACACTGGCCACTGCAGCGCAAAGCCCGATCGTCCAGTTTTTTGCCGCCACCGGTATCGCCATCATCATGGGCGTTGCCTTGAAGCAGGCCAGTAACGAACAAACCACCGTTGGCAGTTTCGTTTCATTCATCACCGCGATGTTGATGATTCTGCCGCCCTTACGCCGGATTGCCGACGTCAGTGCGCCGATACAGCGTGGGTTGGCGGCTGCCGAAAGTGTCTTTTCGCTGATCGACGAGGCCGCCGAGCACGATGAAGGCCGCGAGGTTTTGGGGCGAGCCAAAGGACTGGTCGAGTTTGAGCGGGTTGTGTTCACCTATCCCGGCGCCGAACGTCCGGCGCTGAACGGGCTGTCGCTGACCATCCAGCCCGGCGAATGTGTCGCCCTGGTCGGCCCCTCGGGCAGCGGCAAGACGACCGCGGCCAATCTGCTGCCGCGTTTTTACGCCATTGACGGCGGTGAAATTCGCGTTGACGGCCATCCCTTGAACCACATTCGCCTCGGCAGCCTGCGCGACAACATCGCCCTGGTCAGCCAGGATGTGGTTCTCTTCAACGATACGATTGCCGCCAATATTGCCTACGGCGGCAAGCGTGCCGCGACGCGCGAAGAAATCCGTGCCGCTGCCGCCGCCGCCCATGCCCTGGAATTCATCGACATCTTGCCGCAAGGGCTGGAAACGATGATCGGCGAAAACGGCGTCAAACTCTCCGGCGGCCAGCGCCAGCGTCTGGCGATTGCGCGGGCGATTCTGAAGGATGCGCCGATCCTGATTCTCGATGAAGCCACCTCGGCGCTTGATACCGAATCCGAGCGCCACGTCCAGGCTGCCCTCGACGCCTTGATGCGCGGCCGCAGCACGCTGGTCATCGCCCATCGCCTGTCTACCGTCGAGAGAGCCGACCGCATCGTCGCCCTGGCGCACGGCCAGAAGCAGGAAGAAGGCTCACACGCCGAATTGTTGGCGCGCGACGGTCTCTACGCCCGGCTCTACAAAATGCAAAAGGCCGAAGAGGGCGTCGCCTGATGCGCATTCTTCACACCGAATCGTCGACGGGCTGGGGCGGTCAGGAAAACCGCACGCTCAACGAGTTGATCGCCATGCGTGAACGCGGTCACCAGATGGCGGTCTTGAGCCGGCCGCAGGCGCGGATCCTCGAGCGGGCGCAAGAGGCGGGATTTGAAACCTTTGCCGTCGACATGCGCGGCGCTCTCGACTTGCCGGCACTTTTCCGCCTGCGCAGCACCATCCAGCGTTTTCGCGCCGATATCGTCAATACCCACAGCGGACGCGACACACAGCTCGTCGGCATGGCGGCGCGCAGTATTTTCGGCCGGCGCCCGCGCATTGTCCGCACCCGGCACCTAGCGCTGCCGATTACCTCGAAATTCTCTTACAGCGTCCTGCCCGACCATGTCGTCACTGTCAGCAAGTTTGTCGAAAAATCCCTGGTTGACGCCGGCGTCCCGCGAGAAAAAATCACCACGGTGGTGACTGGCATTGATTTTTCCCGTTACGAACGCTCCGCCGTAGCCGGTGATCTGCGGGAAGAACTGGGTTTGGACGACTCCGCCTTGCTGGTCGGCACCGTCGCCATTCTGCGCGGCAAAAAAGGCCACAGCGACATTCTGGATGCCGTCCCCGCCGTCCTGCAGCGCTTTCCCAATGTGCATTTTGTCTTTGCCGGCGACGGGCCGCAGCAGGAAAACCTGAGCCGCCGCATCGCCGCCGAGGGACTCGGCGAAAAAGTGCACTTGCTCGGCTTGCGCCGTGACGTAACGAATGTACTGGCCTCGCTCGATGTCTTTGTGCTGCCGACGCACCAGGAAGCCCTCGGCACCGCCTTCATCGAGGCCGGCGCCATGGGTTTGCCGGTAGTTGCCAGCGATGTTGATGGCGTGCCGGAAGTGGTTCAGGACGGCCAGAGCGGCCTGTTGGTACCCGTCAAAAATGGCCCGGCAATTGCCGAAGCCATTTGCCGGCTACTCGCTGACCCGATTTTCCGCCAGGGAATGGGCGCCAATGGCGCTCAATTCGTGCGCCGCAAGTTTTCGCGCCAGGCCATGGCGCAGGGGATGGAAGATCTCTATTTGAAGTTGCTGGAGGGGCGATGAGCTGCACCATGCCCGTGCTGATGTATCACCACATCAGCCCGAAACCGGGATTAGTCACCTGCTCGCCGGAGAATTTCCGTGCGCAAATGGCGTGGTTGGCCAAAAACGGCTGGAAAACGCTGTCGACCGCAGCTTTTGCCGAAGCGCTGGCGAGCGGCGAGATTCCCCCAAAAAACGTGCTGATCACCTTCGATGACGGTTATCTCGACAACTGGGTTTACGCTCACCCCATCCTGCAAGAATTCGGCCTGCGCGCAACCCTCTTCCTGATTACCGGCTGGATCGGCAACGGAGCATTGCGGGCGCACGCCGGGCAGGGCAATCTCCCTGATCTGCCGAGCCACCGGCAGGCCATGCAGGCCGCGGCCGAAGGGGAGAAAGATACGGCGTTCCTGCGCTGGTCGGAAGTTGAGGCCATGCGGGCGGCCGCCACCTTTGATTTTCACTCGCATACCGACAGTCACCGGCGCTGGGATCGCGAGATTGCCGACCAGAAAGCGCGCGATGCGGCGCTTGCCGACGACCTTGCCGCATCACGGGCGACCCTGCTGGCGCGTCTCGGCGAAGCCAGTCCCCACCTCTGCTGGCCGCAAGGCTATTTTGACGCCGCCTATCAGCGCGTCGCCAGGGAGGCCGGTTTTACCCATCTTTATACGACCGAACATGGTGTTGTCCGCCGCCATATCGATCTCGCGCGGATTCCCCGAATTGTCTGCAAAGACAAACCGGCAGCCTGGTTCGGGCGGCGCATGGGGATGTACGGCAGACCATTCCTTTCGCTGCTTTACCTGTCCATCAAGAGCGCCGGGAAAGGTCGCTGAAATGCGTTTACGACTGCGGGAAGCGTCGCTCTACCACTGGCTGAGGCTACGCCGTGCGCTCGATCACCGGCCACGCTCAGCGGATGAGTTGGCGACGCCGGCGATCCGCCGGATTCTTGCCATATCTTGTACGGCGCTCGGCGATACCCTGCTGTCCACCCCCGGTTTGCGGGCGCTGCGGGCAAGCTACCCGCAGGCGCAGATGACGCTGCTTGTGCATCCCTCGTTAAAGGCATTGTTCGACGGACTGGACGAAGTGGATGAACTGCTGCCCTACGACGGAAAATGGCGCGGCTTCGGGCGCCTGGCGAGGCGCCTCAAAAATTACGATCTGGCGGTGATACTTCACGGCAACGAGCCGCAGGCAACGCCCCTAGCTTATTTGTCCGGCGCGCGCCATATTTTCAAGCTGCCCAACAACAATCGCTGGAACTTCCTGCTGACCAACCGCCAACCTTTGCGTGGCTGGGATGAACTCGGTCATGGCCTCGATCAGCGTCTGGCCGTGGCCAGACTGGCTGGCGCGACGGGCGAGTGCGATCGACGCATGAGCGTGCCGGCTCATGCCGAGGGCGCAGCGGCGGTCGACGCGGCGCTTGCCGCACGCGGCTGGCAGACGGCAAGCATCATCGCCTTGCAGCCCGGCGCCTCGACGGTGAGCCGGCGCTGGCCGCCCGCCCGCTTTGTCGCCACGGCGCTGGAATTGGCTCAATCCCGTTCTGAATTGCGTTTTGTCGTGACCGGCTCACCCGCTGAAGCTAGGCTTTGTCAGGAACTGGCGACGCGCATCAACGCGGCGCTTCCTCTGCCAGCGGGTTACCGAGCCTGGTCGTCGGCCGGGCAATTGCCGCTGATCGCCTTGCCCGACCTGTTACGCCGATCCAGCCTGCTGATTAGCGGCGATACCGGCCCGATGCATCTGGCGGTGACGGTTGCGACGCCGGTGGTTGCCCTCTTCGCTGTCTCCGATCCGGCGCGCTCCGGGCCGGCGTATGACCTTGAGCGGCATATCGTGATCCGCAAGTGGCGCACTTGCGACCCCTGTTTTTCGAAGAACTGCCCGTATGACGAGCCGCTGTGCATGGACAATATCCAGGTCGCCGAGGTGCTTGCCGCGGCCAACCAAATTTTGAGCCGGCAATCCGCATGAGCCCGGCGAAACGCATTTTGCTGCTCGATACCGGAAACGAATGGGGCGGCGGTACCAACAGCATGTTCGAGCTGCTCAAACGCATTGATCGCAGGCGTTTCGCCATCACCTGCTGTTTTTACAAAGATTATCGCCAGGGTGAAGCGGGTCGCCGGCTGTCTGAAGAACTGGCGGCGATCGACATTCCGCTCATCCTGCTGCCGCCTCGCCGCCAGCCGCTGTCGGCCAAGCTGGCCAAGGAAATCGTACGCGCCCTGCTGTGGTGGTCGTCGCGCCTGAAAAAACGTGCGCTTCTGGGCATCGACATGGCCTGGCGAATCAAGCCGCGCGTTGCAGCCTTGCTGGAAATTCTGCAGCCGGATCGCTTTGACCTGCTTTACCTGAACAACCAGCCATCCTCCAACCTCGAAGGCTATCTCGCTGGCGAGGCGGCCGCTTTGCCGGTCGTTCAGCACTGCCGTATCGAACCAACGCTACAGGCCGCCGAGGCGGCGACGGTCAATCGCCTGGCGACGCGCATTATTTGTGTTTCGCAGGGCGTCGCCGATGTGCTGGCTGCCCGGCAGATTGCCGAAAGCCGCCTGTGCGTTGTCCATAACGCCATCGACAGCCAGGCGGCTTTGCCGCCGCCGGTGGTGCTGTCGCCGCCGGTCGCGGATGTCGTCATCGGTACCGTCGGCCAATTGACGGCGCGCAAGGGCGTCATGCATCTGCTGCAGGCGGTTGCCGCGCTGGCTGCCGAAGAACTGAAAGTGACCTGCCTGATTCTTGGCGAAGGGCCGCAGCGTGGCGAACTGGAAGCCGCCGCCAGCCGCCTGGGCATCGCCAATCGGGTGCGTTTTCTCGGCTTCCAGAAGGCACCGCTGGCCTGGGTACAGGCGCTGGACATCGGTGTTCTCTGTTCGCGCAAGGAGGGGCTGCCGCGCACCGTTCTCGAGGCCATGCTGGCCGGCAAGCCGGTGGTCGGCTCGGACGTTACCGGCACGCGCGAACTGATCGTCCATGACGAAACAGGCCTCCTTTACCCCTACGGCGACATTCCGGCGCTGACCTCGGCGCTGCGCCGCCTGATCGCCGACCCGCAATTGCGCCGGACGATGGGCGAGGAAGGCCGCCGCCGGGTCGTTGACGGTTTCTCGATTGACGCCTATGTCGCCGGCGTCTCCCGGGTGCTCGAAGAGGCCGGGTCATGATTTACCTGCTGCTGACCTGGCTGGCTGCGCCCCTGTTATGGTGGCGCGCGGCGTGTCAGAAAAGCAAGCACGGCCGGATTCTGGTTATCCAGACCGCCAAGATCGGTGACTTCGTCGCGACCACCCCGGTTTTTCGTGCCTTGCGCCAGCGTTTGCCGCAACACAGAATCGTTGCTTTGCTGCATCCGATCAACGCTCCCTTGGCGCAAGGGCTGGACAGCATCGACCAGATCATCGAACTGCCGGCCAGCGGCTTCAAAGGCTGGGCCGGCAAACGCTGGCTGCTTGAGCAATTGGCCGGAGGCTACGACGGCGTGCTGATTCTCAGCCCCAATTTGACAAGCCTGCTTGCTCCCTTTTGGGCAGGCATCGCGCAACGGGTTTCCGTTTTGCCCGATCGACGTCAGGGAAGCGCCCGCCTGGCCTGGCCATTTTTGACCCACGGCCAAGCCCATCAAAACGGGCAGCAGTTCCGGGAAACGGCATTACGGGCACTGGCCGGATTGGGCATCCGTGTCGATGATGGATTGCTGGCCTTGCCCAACGAAATTGCTCGCAGTGCCGCGGGCGATGCGCGGGCGCAGGCGCTGCAAGAACACGCACCCAAACCCTGGGTTGGCCTCGGACTTGGCGCCGGCAACCGTATGAAGGCACTGGATTCGCGCCAGATTATTGAAATTGCCACGCAAATACTCAAGTTCAGCAATGCTAGCCTGGTACTCATCGGCACCGAGGCAGATCGCCCTGGCGCCGACGCCTTGCGAGCTGTCCTGCCCGCCGGGCGGATGATTGATTCAGTCGGCCAATGGACGCTAGGTGAGTTACCTTCGCTACTGACCAACCTGAGTTGTTTTGTCGGTGTCGACTCGGGAGCGACGTATCTGGCTGACGCAGTGGGGGTGCCAGTGGTCGATTACATGGGGCCGGCCGACGCGAACGACCAGCGGCCACGCGGAGAACGTGCGGTGGTGATTCGCAGTGGCGAGCCCTGCGCACCATGCTCGCACGCCTTTGATGCACCCTATCGCTGCCCCTTGGGAACCCGTGCCTGTATTACCGGGACACCGATTGCCAGCCTGGTCGAGCAGGTTCTCCGCGAGCTTGGCAAGTGAGATTCGGGCGCTACGGAAAATCTCTGAAAAAACGCTGGCGCGGCTTGCAAAACCGTTTGTTGCAAGGTCGCCGAATTCTGGTTCTGGGCGATTCGCACAGTGGTGTTTTCGAATACTGTTTCGATCACGGCTTGCTGGCGCCGCACTGGCTGAATTGTGAAATTGTCGCCGGAGCAACTGCCTACGGCTTGAACGGTGACACCGCTGCGACGCAGGGGTGGCAGAAGTTCACCGCAGCCTTGCGGCGTTTCGCCGATTACGACGTCGTGGTAATCATGTTGGGCGAATGCGATTGTAGCTTTGCCCTGTGGAAAAAGGCCGAGCGGCTGAATGTGACGCCGGCCTCGCTGATCGATCACTCGTTGGCTGGCATCCGTCGCTTGGTCAGCAGGATTCGCGACGACATGTCCCGGGAGCGAAAAGTCATACTGGTTGGCGCAATTCTGCCAACGGTCAGTGACGCGGCGGCAGCAACTCAGGAAAACCTTCCGCGCCGAGAGATTGCCGCATCGCAGCAAGCGCGCACCCGGCTCGTTCTGGAATTCAATGAGCAACTCAACCATCTGGCGAGTGAGCTCGACCTCGCCTACTTCGACCTGACTGCCGAGGTGCTGGATGAGACGAGTGGGCAGATCCATCAGCGCTTCATTTCCGCTGCTGGCGACCATCACTTGTCACATCCGGCCAGCGCTGTGTTGTGGTCATCCAAGCTGCTTGCCAGTTTATGACAAAGCGTTTTTTTTCAATCTTCTTCGGACTTTTTCTATTCGTTCTGCCAATCCCCGGAACCATCGCCCTGCGTCAGGTGTTATTGCTGGGGTTGCTAGCGCTTCTTGTTCTGCTCTGGCACCAATCGCGCAAACGCCTCTCGATCCCGGTGCGGGGTGTCGGTGCTCTCCTGCTCTGGCTGGCTATCCTGAGTGCCTGGCTAATTATTCAAGCCTGCTGGATTTCTGAAGAGTCACCCTGGGCGCTCGATGAACTGGGCAGCCAGTGGTTGCCCGCCTTGCTGGCGGCAGCGGTCGGCATTGGCGTGGTTCTGGTGCATGCAGACGGCCTTTCGCGAAAGAAACTACTGGCCGGGATCGTCCTGGTTTTTCTGGCTCAGACGGTGTTTTCATTGCTGGTCACGCTGCCAGATTTTTTGGCAAATGGTGCTTTCCCGCAAGGAACGACGACACTGACCGCAGGCAAGCTGGAACTCAGCTACTGGAACAACCTCCTGCTCTCTTTTCTCGTCATTGATGTTCTCGCCCGCTGGCTTTACCGGCAATCGCTCAGCGCCCTGCCGACACCACTCATCGTCGGCGGAATATTCGCTGTTTTTGTCAGCAATCTGGCATTTGGCGCGCGGAACGGGGTGATTGGCTCGATTCTGCTCCTCTCCTCGCTCGCCTTGCTGGTGATCTGGCACGAGCGGAAAAAAATCGGATCAGCCAAGGCTGTTGCCTTCCTGGGCGGGGCAGTTCTTCTGGTCAGCACACTCGCCTCGCTCAACTACCATCTCGATCCGCGTTGGTCTCGCTTCACGGAAACAGCCCGAATCGCCTGGAACCCTGCCGCAAGTGATGCGTGGCTGCATCCCGATGATGCGCTCTTGCCACAGTTGGCGTCAGGTGTGCCGGTCGAGGCGTCGGCTTATTTCAGAATTGCCTGGATTCGTGCCGGAGTCGATTTGGTGGCCGATTATCCCTGGGGTGTTGGCTACGGCCGGAATGCCTTTGGCCACGCCTTGCGCAAGACGATGGAGACCCGTCTGGGTCATGCCCATAGCGGACTGATCGACTGGACCATAGGCGTTGGCATTCCCGGGCTGATCCTCTGGCTTGCCTTCATGATCTGGGCTGCAGCGCTGGGCATCAGGCGCTATTTCGTTGCGCACGACCCCGCCGGTCTGGTATTGACCTTTGTCGTGGGCGGTTTTTTCGGACGGATGCTATTGGACAGCATCAATCGGGATCACATGCTGATGGTTTTTTTCCTGATTGTGGCGGTATTGGTTGCTCTGCCAGAGGAGCCGGTGAAATGAAAATACTGGTTATCCGCCGCGACAACATCGGCGACCTGATTTGCACAACGCCTTTGTTTGAGGCGCTTCGCCGCCACTATCCGCAGGCCTACATCGCGGCGCTGGTCAATAGTTACAACGCACCAGCGATTCACGACAATCCGTATCTTGACGACATTTTTTCCTACACCAAAGGCAAACACGCCGCCAACGAACCCGTATGGCAGGCTTACCTGCGAAGGTTCAAGCTGCTGTGGCGATTGCGTCATGTGCGTTTTGACTATGTGATTCTGGCGACCAGCGGATTTGCCGGGCGCGCCCTGAAGCTGGCGCGAATGCTGGCACCCGAGCATATCATCGGCTTTGTGACCGAGCAGGCCGCATCGCCACGCATTGATTTGGCGATTGCCCAGGCTGACGGCGAGCGGCTGCACGAAACCGAAGATATGTTCCGCTTGCTGAAACCGCTCGGCATTTCATCGGGCATCCCCGGGTTGACCGTCCTACCCGACCAACAGATCGTCGCGCGCTTTCGGCAGTCCTTGCCGGACAGCGTGATGCACGGCAAAGGGCCGCTGGTTGCCTTGCACATCAGCGCACGCAAAGAAAGGCAGCGCTGGCCTGTGGCATGTTTTAGCGAGTTAGCCAAGCAGTTGCATGTTCGCTACGCTGCCCGTTTTCTGGTTTTCTGGTCACCGGGTGACGAAGCCAACCCATTTCACCCCGGCGATGACGGCAAGGCGTCACTTTTACTTGCGGCATTGGCCGATTTTCCGGCAGCACCCGTGCGAACTGAGCATTTGTCAGAATTGATGGCGGGCTTGTCACTCTGCGACTTCGCTGTCATGTCGGACGGCGGGGGAATGCATCTGGCCGCCGGCTTGGGCAAACCGATCCTATGTTTTTTTGGGAACTCACCGGCGCATCGCTGGTACCCTTGGGGTGTGCCTTACGAGCTGATACAGAAGCCTGCGCGCACAGTTGCCGAGATTTCGGTTGACGAAGCGTGTGCGGCCTTCGGGCGTTTGATTGAGGCCAGCCGTATCGCTGGCCGCTTTGATTGACAAGGAATATTAATGGTAGAGACGCTGCTGGTTGGATTGTTGAAGATTCCGCTGCTGGGTCGTTGGCTGGAATCGTTGTGCGCTTGGCAATACCGCTTGCTGGCCGCAGCCATGCGCCGAGCGCGCCGCCACTCGGTGCGGCCGCGGGAGTGGTCAAATGGTGAGTTGGCCAAGGTGGCCGGAGTTTTTGACGGCGCGGTGATCAATGTCAGCGGTTGGCGTGATGAAGATCAGCGAGGAGGACACTACCGCGATTACTTCAACAATGCGGCGGGCTATTCCGTCTCCAATTTTCGTGGCGCGCGCGGGATGGAAGATGAAGCAGAGGCGGGGGTGTTCATCGACCTCGAAGCAAAATTGCCGGAAAATTTGCGGCGTCAATACCAGGTGGCTTTCAATCACACGACGCTCGAGCATGTCTTCCAGATCGAACAAGCGATCGAAAATATTTGTGCCTTGAGCGACGACACCGTCATTCTGGTCACGCCGTTTCTCCAGTCAGTCCATTTTGAAGAAGGCGCTTTCGGTGATTACTGGCGGCCCACTCCGATGTGCCTCAATCGACTTCTTGAGGCGCAGGGTTTCACCACGATCTACCAGTCAGCGAACGACACGCCTTGGCATTACGTCTATGTGTTCACGGTGGCCTCGCGTGATCCGAAACGTAACATCGGTCTCAGCGATCCGCTGAAAATCCCTCTTGTCGGATCAGGACATTTTTCGGTCTAAGGCTCAATCAGCGCTGCTCAATCGCCTCGATCCGTTCTTTTGAATAGTACAGACAGGCAGCTGGAACAGCTTTGCTAACGATGGCGCCGGCAGCAATCACTGCCCCATCGCCGATTGTTACACCACGCAAAATGATGGCATTTGAGCCAACCCAGACGTTACAGCCGATGACCACCGAACTCGTCACGAATCCGGACTGGGATACCGGTCGATCCGGGTCACGGAAATCATGGTCGTGATCGTAAATGCGGACACCTTCACCGATCAAGGTTCCGCTTCCAATGCTGATGAGCTGGCGGGCATTGAACGAACTGTAGGAATTTACAAAGACGTTATCGCCAAAGCGCAGCGTTCCAGTGACATTGAAAGTAATGAAGTTGCGGGCGCAAAAGCCACGCCCCAGAATGAGTTTCGCCTTGTCGTTGCGGCGGATGATGCAATATTTCCCGATGTCGAAATCCGCGCCAGCCACTTCCAGGTGGTAGCGGCGAAGCAGATAAGCGACTTTGAGACTTTTTTTCAGGTGGCTGAATTTCATCAATGCGCCGCCTCCCAGTTAGCCCCGACCCCCACTTCAACAATCAGCGGCACCTTGAGTTTGGCAACGTGCCCCATCAGGCGGGGTAAATGGGTGCGGATTTCATCTAGCTCGGCATCCGGAACTTCCAGCACCAGTTCGTCATGCACCTGTAAAATCAGCCGCGTTTTCAGCATTGAGCGCGATAGCCATTCCTGCACGGCAATCATCGCCAGCTTGATCAGATCAGCCGCGGTTCCCTGCATCGGCGCATTGATCGCGGCGCGTTCGGCGCCTTGGCGGCGGTTGCCGTTGCTCGAACGGATTTCCGGAAACCACAGGCGGCGGCCGAAGGCGGTTTCGACGTAGCCTTTTTGTCGCGCTGTTTCGCGTGCTTCTTCCATGTAGCGGGCGACGCCGGGGTAGCGGTTGAAGTAACGCTCGATGTAGGTCTGGGCGGCGCTGCGTTCGAGACCCAGCTGGCGGGCGAGACCGAAAGCGCTCATGCCGTAGATCAAGCCGAAATTGATGCTCTTGGCGACCCGCCGTTGATCGGCAGTGACTTCGAGCGGCGTCACCCCGAAGATTTCGCCAGCCGTCGCACGGTGCACATCCTCACCTTGAGCGAAGGCGTCGAGCAGGCGTTGATCCCCCGAGAGGTGAGCCATGATGCGCAACTCGATCTGCGAATAGTCGGCTGAAACAATGCGGCTGCCGGGCGGTGCGATGAAGGCGGTGCGGATGCGCCGGCCTTCTTCGCTGCGTACCGGAATGTTTTGCAGATTCGGCTCGCTGGAGGCCAGCCGCCCGGTAACTACCGAGGCCTGGGAGAAGTGAGTATGCACTCTGCCAGTCTGCGGATTGACCATGCGTGGCAGTTTGTCGGTGTAGGTACCTTTGAGTTTGGACAGGCTGCGGTGTTCGAGCAGGAGCTTGGGCAGTGGGTAATCAAGCGCCAGTTCGGAGAGCACTTCTTCATCCGTCGACGGGCCGCCGGAGGGGGTTTTCTTTTTGACCGGCAAACCTTGTTGGGTGAACAGGATTTCGGCCAGTTGCTTGGGCGAGGCGAGATTGAAGGGTTGTCCGGCCAGTTCGTAGGCCTGCGCCTCAAGCGCCATGATCTTCTGACCCATGTCGTGACTGAGTCTGGCCAGCAAATCGCTGTCGATCAGGACGCCGTTGCGCTCAATCTGCCAGATCACCGAGCGAACCGGTATTTCGATTTCGTGGTAGATGCGTGAAAGGCCGGGCTGGTCGGCGAACTGCGGGTGCAACACATGGTGTACGCGCAAGGTGATGTCGGCATCCTCGGCGGCGTAAACGGCGGCGCGTTCGATGTCGACCTGGGCGAAGGGGATCTGCCGTGCTCCCTTGCCGCAAAGGTCTTCGTAGGCGATGGTGGCGAGGCCGAGATGGCGGCTGGCAAGCTGGCCGAGATCGTGACCTTTGTCGGACTCGATGACGTAGCTCTGCAACATTGTGTCGTCCGCAACGCCGGCCAGGGCGATGCCGTGGTTGGCGAAGACATGCTGGTCGTATTTGGCGTTTTGCAGCACTTTTTTACAATTGACCGCCGTTAGCCAGGGGGTCAGTTTTGCCAGCACCTGATCGGCCGGCAATTGGTCGACGACGCCGGGGCCGGCGTGGGCGAGCGGAATGTAGCAAGCCTCGGCGGGTGTCACCGACAAGGAAATGCCGACCAGGCGAGCGGCGAAGGCATCGAGGCTGGTGGTTTCGGTATCGAGCGCGGTGAGGTCGGCGCTTTCGATTTTGGCCAGCCAGACATTGAATTGCGCCCAGCTAAGGACGGTTTCGTAGTCGGTCGGCAGGGCGGCAGGGGGAGGGTGGGGATAATCCGGGGCGGCGCTGCCCGGTTCCTCCACAGCCATTTCTTGTCGCGTTTCATCAAGCTCCCGCAGCCAGCTGCGGAATTCATAACGGGTGTACAAGGTACGCAGGGTATCGCTATCCCGCTGACGCGTGATCAAAGTCGCGGGGGCGGGCAAATTGGCGAGGTCGCAGGCGACGGTAACGAGCTTCTTGCCGAGCGGCAAAAAAGCCAGGTGGGCGCGCAGATTTTGGCCGACGACACCGCCGATCTCGTCGGCGTGGGCGACAATCTGATCGAGCGAGCCGTACTCTGCCAGCCATTTGAGCGCTGTTTTCGGGCCGCATTTGGCGACGCCGGGGACGCCATCGACGGTGTCGCCCACAAGCGCCAGGTAATCGACGATCTTGCCGGGTGGAACGCCGAACTTGGCTTCAACGCCGGCTTCATCGAGCAGTTCGTTGCTCATCGTGTTGACCCAGCGCACCCGCGGGCTGACCAGTTGGGTCAAGTCCTTGTCGCCGGTGGAAATTAGCGTGTCGATACCAGCGGCCGCCGCTTGCGTGGCCAGCGTGCCGATGACGTCGTCGGCTTCGACGCCATCGACCATCAGCAGCGGCCAGCCGGCCGCCTGGATCGCGGCATGGATCGGCACAATCTGCCGCACCAGATCGTCGGGCATGGGCGGCCGGTGCGCCTTGTATTCGGGAAACCAGTCGTCGCGGAATGTCTTGCCTTTGGCATCGAAAACGATGGCCTTGTGGTCTGCCTTGTAGTCGCTTTCGAGCCGGCGTAGCATGTTCAGGACGCCATACATGGCGCCGGTCGGCTCGCCCGTCTTGTTGCGCATGTCGGGCAGCGCGTGGAAAGCGCGATAAAGATAGGACGAACCGTCTACCAACAATAAGAGGGGCATGAGACGTGACGGAAAATGAAAAACTGGTGATGGGGGTGGAGTCCGAGGCATCGCTCAACGGCGCGACGGCTCGCGAGTCCTGGCGGATTTTCGGCATTATGTCAGAGTTCGTCGAGGCGACCGAACGTCTGGCGGCGATCAAGCCGGCGGTGACGATTTTCGGTAGCGCCCGCACGCCGCCCGGCTCCAGATATTACGAACTGGCCGAGCGCACCGCGCGACTGCTCTCCGATTCGGGGTTTTCCGTCATCTCGGGCGGCGGGCCGGGGATCATGGAAGCGGCCAACAAGGGCGCATTTCATGGCAAATCGCCTTCCGTCGGCCTCAACATCCAGTTGCCGCACGAGCAGGCGAGCAATCCATATCAGGACATTTCGCAAACCTTCCGCCACTTTTTTGCCCGCAAATACATGTTTGTCCGCTTCGCCAGCGCCTATGTCGTCATGCCCGGCGGTTTTGGCACGCTCGACGAGTTGATGGAAGCGCTGACGCTCATCCAGACCGGCAAGGCGCGGAGGATTCCGCTGATTCTTGTCTGTGCCGATTTCTGGCAGGGGATGATCGACTGGTTCAAGGAAAAGCTGGTTGCCGAAGGCATGGTCAACGCCGAGGACATTGACCTGATCCAGTTGATCGACCAGCCCGAGCAGGTGGTTGAGGCAATTTTCAAACACTACGAATCCCGCCCCTTCGGCCCGCTGCCGAACGAGCGGGAGTTGATGCTCAACCTGTAATAAAATTGGTCGCAATCTTTCCAGGAAACTGCCATGCGCCGCTTGCTCCCGCTTCTCTTTTTTGTTGCCGCTCCGCTCTGGGCGCAAAACAACCTGCAGCCCTTGCCGGCCGTCCCGCCCCCACCGCCGGGGATGGAGGCTTTCGATGCGGCGATGGAGCCGCAAGTGACGATCGTCAAAAACGAAAAGGAAATGCGTGAAGAGTTTCGCATCAACGGCAAGTTGTACATGGTCAAGGTCACGCCGAGCGTCGGTAAGCCGTATTACCTGGTCGATCATCAGGGCGACGGCAATTTCATCGAGTCGGACAGTCTCTCGCCGATGACCAGGCCGCCGATGTGGATCATTCACGCCTGGTAAGTTTTGTCCGTCTATACGACGGTCGGGCGCGACGAACTCGCTGCCTGGCTTGAGCCGCTGGCTCTCGGAGCGCTGGAGAATCATTCCGGCATCGCCGCCGGGATGCAGAATTCCAATTATTTTGTGAACATTGCCGGCGTTCGCCGCGTGCTGACTGTCTTTGAGCATCTGACACCGACGCAGCTTGATTTTTATCTGGCGCTGCAGGCGTATCTGGCGGTTCGCGGCGTCCCTTGCCCGCAGCCGCTGGCTGATCGCAACGGGAAATTGTGGCGCAGCCTGGCCGGCAAGCCGGCGGCCTTGCTCAGTTGTTTGCCGGGCGTAGCGCTTGAGGTTTCATCACCGCCGCACTGTGCGGTGCTCGGTCAGCAACTGGCTCGCCTGCATCTGGCCGCCGACGGTTTCCCCAACCCCTTGCCCAACCCCTGCGCCGCCGCCTGGCGGGAAACCTTGGGGCGTTGCCTGGCACCGCGCTTGCCTGACGGGCAGCGCGCTGATCTGCTCGATGAGCTCGAATTTCAGGCCGCCCAGGATTATTCGGCCTTGCCACGCGGCCTGATCCATGGCGACTTGTTTCGTGACAATGTGCTGTGGCTAGGCGACGAACTGAGCGGCATCCTTGATTTTTATTTCGCCGGTGAAGATGTCCTGCTTTTCGATTTGGCGGTAGTCGCCAACGACTGGTGCGCGAACCCCGCTGATCTCGCGGCGCTGATTGCCGGCTATCAGCGCGAGCGCCCTCTCAAGGATGCGGAAGCCGCCGCCTGGCCGGCCATACGCCGCGCGGCCGCCTTGCGTTTCTGGTTGCTGCGCCTGGAGGTGCAGTATCATCCGCGCCCCGGTGCGGTGGTGACGATCAAGGATCCGGCGCATTTTGAACAGCTATTGCAGCAACTCCGCCTTGCTCCCGCACAACTCCCCCGTTAGCATCCGCCCATGAACGAAGAAATCACCCCATTTCCCCTTGCTCCGGCACCTTTCTCCGGCGCCAGCCGCGTGGTCGATGTCGGCGCCTGTTTTGACTGGCTGCGCCAAGGCTGGGCATTTTTCATCGGCAATCCCGGCATCTGGCTGGGCAGTACGCTGATTCTGCTGATCCTCCTGCTGGCGATCTCGATCGTGCCGATTTTTGGTCAGATTGGCAGTAATCTCTTGCTGCCTGTATTCGGCGCCGGCCTGTTGCAACTGTGCCGCGTTCAATCGGCCGGCGGGGAGGTTGAAATTGCCGACATTTTCATCGGCTTTCGCAAAAATACCGGGCCGCTGGTGATGGTCGGCGTGATTTACGTCGCCGGTGTTTTCGGCATAGCCTTTCTCGCCTTCTTGTTGATCAGCGGCGGGGTTCTGGGTGGCGCGATCAGCGGCAAGGTGGCTGGCGTCGGTATCGCCTTTGGCGGCTTCATGCTCGCCGCCCTGCTGGTTTTGGTTCTGTCGGTGCCGGTGATCATGGCGACCTGGTTTGCTCCGGCACTGGTTTTCTTCCATGGGATGAAGCCACTTGATGCGATGCGGGCGAGCCTCGGCGCAGGGATCAAAAACTGGCTGGCGATGAGCGTTTTCGGGGTCATGCTGATGGTCATGTTGTTTTTTGCCATGCTCCCGCTGGGGCTCGGCCTGTTGCTCCTGATCCCGATTTTTTCCGGCGCCGTCTATGCGTCGTATCGCGACATTTTTGAGGGCGTTTGATCATGCGGGCACAAACCCTGAAAGCGAAGGCCGGCTGGAACTGGATTCTCGGCGGCTTCGCCATTTATCGGCGCAACCCGATCCTGCTCTCGATGCTGGTGCTTGCCTACTGGTTCACCATCCTGTTCCTCAATCTCTTGCCGGTGATCGGCGCGCTTGCCGCGTCGCTGCTCATTCCGGGGCTCTCGGTCGGCCTGATGGAGGCCTCGCGCCACCTTGAGCGCGGCCAGCCAATCGGCATCCAGACCCTCTTTGGCGGACTCAAGCAAAACACCCGGACGCTACTGGCGCTCGGCGGCCTTTACCTTGTTCTGACGCTGGCTGTCCTCGGTATTTCTGCCCTTGCCGACGGCGGCGAGATGGTCAGTTTCATGCTCTCCGGGAAGCCGGCTGAGGCGCAGGATATCGAGGACGGCAACTTTTTCCTGCCGGCGCTGATCGTCATGTTTCTGATGACGCCGGTAATGATGGCTTATTTCTTTGCTCCGGTATTGGCCGCCTGGCACAAGCTGACAACTGGGCGCGCCCTGTTTTTCAGCCTTGTCGCCTGCGCCATCAACTGGCGCGCATTTCTCGCTTATGGCTTGGCTCTGCTGCTCGTTGCCGGCGTCATTCCGGGTCTCATTCTCGGTTTGTTGCTGGTGCTTTTTCCTGGCGCCCAGTCGTTCATTACAGCGCTGATCATGATGCCGCTCGTGCTGGCCGTGGCGCCGGCCATATTTGCCAGCTTTTACGTCAGTTATCGCGACATTTTCGGCGTTTCCGAAGTTGTCTGAGCTGACCGGGGTTTTTGGCGGCACCTTCGATCCGCTTCACTTTGCCCATCTGCGCCTCGCCGAAGAAGCGATGACGCATCTCGGCCTCGGGCAAATCCGCTGGATACCGGCCGGTTGCCCGGCGCACCGGGAAACCCCGGAAGTCACGGCAAAACAGCGTCTGGAAATGGTTGTGCGGGCAACGGCGGATAACCCCCGATTTGTGGTCGACGCTGCCGAAGTTATGGCGGAGCGGACAAGCTACACCGTTGAAACCCTCGAACGCCTGCGCGCCGGTACTGACGACCAACCGCCGCTGGTTTTGCTGCTCGGCGCCGATGCCTTTGCCGGGCTTGCGGGATGGCATCGTTGGCGCGAATTGTTCGCGCTGGCACATGTTGCGGTCGCGCATCGGCCGGATTTTCCGATTGTTCCGGCCAATTTGTCGCCTGAACTGGCGCATGAGTTTTCGCTGCGCTACAGCGCCGACGCCCAGGCTCTCGGCACGTCAGCCGGCGGGCGCATTGTCAGTTTTGCGATGACGCGGCTCGCTATTTCGGCGACGCAGATTCGCCAACTTCTGGTCGACGGGCAGTCCGCACGTTATTTACTGCCCGATGTCGTTCTCGACTACATTCAAACCCATCAACTCTACAGAAACCGCTAATGGACATCCGCACGCTGCAAAAAATCGTTGTTTCCGCCCTCGAAGACATCAAGGGCAAAGATATCGAAGTCATCAACACCGCCAAGCTCACGGCCATGTTCGACCGCCTGGTGATCGCCACCGGTGACTCCAACCGCCAGGTCAAGTCGCTGGCGCGAAACGTTCACGACAAAGTTCGCGAAGCCGGCGGCGAAGTGATTTCCATCGAAGGTGAAGAGAGCGGCGAATGGGTTCTCGTCGATCTCGGCGACTTGGTCGTCCACGTCATG
Source organism: uncultured Pseudomonadota bacterium (assembly GCA_903951825.1). GTDB lineage: Bacteria > Pseudomonadota > Gammaproteobacteria > Burkholderiales > Rhodocyclaceae > Azonexus. The sequence goes on along the minus strand of CAJBDJ010000074.1, from coordinate 22,065 downwards.
CAGCCCTCGGTGCGCCAGTATTACAACCTCGAGGAATTGTGGCAGACGACCCCGGCGCAGCGCCGCAAGATCGTCGAGAAGGCCGCCGCCGGCCAATGAAACTGGTGGTTTTCGCCGTCGGCCATCGCCAGCCGGCCTGGGTTAACGACGCCTGCGCCGAGTATCTCAAACGTATGCCGCGCGAACTGCCGGTCAGTGTCAGCGAAATCAAACCCGAGCCGCGCGGGGCGAAAACCCGCGAGCAATTATTGGGCGCCGAAAAAGCACGCCTCCGCGACGCCCTGCCAGCCGGTAGCCGGATCGTCGTGCTCGATGAAAAGGGCGACGACCTGAGCACGCTGAAGTTGGCCAAACGCCTCGAAGCCTGGATGCAGGACGGGCGCGATGTGGCCTTGCTGATCGGCGGCGCCGACGGCCTTGATGAAGAATTCAAGGCGCAGGCCGACGACTCGCTGCGCCTTTCCAGCCTGACCTTGCCGCACGGCATGGCGCGCATGGTGCTCTGCGAACAGTTGTATCGCGCGGTCAGCGTACTGAAAAATCACCCTTATCATCGCGAGGGATGATGTCGATTTATCTTGCTTCGCGCAGCCCGCGCCGTCGTCAGCTACTGGAGCAAATGGGGGTGGCTTTTGACGTGCTGCCTTTTCGTGACGACCTGCGCCGTGATCCCGAAACTGATGAAACGCCGCTGCCCGGCGAGGCACCCGTCGCCTACGTCGAGCGTATTGCCCGCGCCAAGGCTGCGCATGGTTGGCGCATCATGGACTGGCGCCAGCGCCCGCTGCGCCCGCTGTTGGCCGCCGATACGACGCTGGAGCTGGCCGGCGAGATTATCGGCAAACCGCAGGATGCCGCCGCGGCGACGACAATTTTGCGCCGCCTTTCGGGGCAGACGCACCGGGTGTTGACGGCCGTTGCGGTCAGGCAATCCAGTGGTACGGATTTCGTGTTGTCGATCAGCGAGGTGCGCTTTCGCCACCTCAGCGATGACGAGATTGGCGCTTACGTGAGCACTGGCGAGCCGCTCGACAAGGCGGGGGCGTATGGTATTCAGGGGCGGGGCGGGATGTTCGTTGCGCACCTTGCTGGCAGTTTCACCGGCGTCATGGGCTTGCCGGTCTGCGAAACCGGCGAACTGCTCAAGCGCCTCGGCTGCAAATTGTTTTAACGGCTGACGGCGAGTTTGATGCCGAAGCCGATGAGGAAGACACCGGCCAGTTTTTCCAGCCCGCGTGCCAGCAGGGGGTTGGCGCGCAGGCGCTCGGCCAGCGTCTGGGTCAACAGCACGGCAATCAGGCAATAGATAAAAGTCAGCGTGGCAATCGTCAGAGCCATGAAGCCGAAGGTCATCACCCCGTGATGCCTGAGCGGGTCGACAAAAAGTGGGAAGAAAGCCATGTAAAAAACAATCGCCTTCGGATTGAGCAAGGTGATCAGCATCGCCTGGCGTGCGTAATGGTGTGGCTGAATGTTCAAAATCGGCGCCGCGCCGGGTTTTGCGATCAGCATTTTGCCGCCCAGCCAGGCGAGATAGGCCGCTCCCAGCCATTGCACGGCAATAAAAGCGGCGGGCGAAGTATTCAGCAAAGCGGCGACGCCGGCCACCGCCAGCCACATCAATACCTGGTCGCCGAGAATGACGCCGAGCGCTGCGGCCATGCCGCCACGGATGCCGCCTTTGCCGGTCGAGGTGATCAGGGTCAGATTGCCGGGGCCGGGAATCGCCAGAAAGACGATGATGGCAATCACGAAGGAAGGGTAATCGGTAACGCCGAACATGCTCGGTATCCGTTGCAGGGAGTGTCCAGTTTACGCCAGGAGGCCATTCGGTTGCGGCCGCTTATCGCGAGAACCCTGCGGCGGCTGCTGGAGATGTCAATAAAGAGGTGCAAAATACGGATTTCCCAGAGCAGCCTTTGAAGCCTGCCGGCGGCCACTTTATCTTGCTGATCGTTTGATGAATTCTGTCCAAATTCGAGTCGAGGCTCTGGCACCGGCATTTTCAGCGGCGGCGGCGGACTGGGCGCGGCGCCTCGGGTTGCCGGAGAGCGGCGTGGCCGATTTCGCCTTGCAACTCGGGGAAGATGGCTTGCAATTGCAGGATTTGGGGGTTCAGGCACCGGGGCCAGTGCGTGTTGATTTTGTCGCCGGGGCGGTGGCGCATCGCCGCTTGTTTGGTGGCGGCAGCCGCCAGATGATCGCCAAGGCGGTCGGTATCCAGCCCGGCATCCGCCCGCGGGTGCTCGATGCGACAGCCGGTCTCGGTCGCGATGCGTTTGTTCTCGCCGAGCTCGGCTGCCCGGTGACGCTGATCGAGCGGCAGCCGGTGATTGCCGCTTTGCTCGAAGACGGCTTGCTGCGTGCATCGGGTGTTGCGGAGCTGGCCGAAATCATCGCCACAATGCGCCTCGTGGAGGGGAATGCGATAGCCCTGATGCGCGATTGGAGTGAGGCGCCGCCGCAGGTCATCTACCTCGACCCGATGTTTCCGCATCGCGATAAAAGCGCGCTGGTCAAGAAAGAAATGCGCCTCTTCCGGCCGCTGGTTGGTGACGATGATGATGCGCCGGACTTGCTGGCGGCGGCGCTGGCGCTGGCCTCACATCGCGTCGTCGTCAAGCGCCCGCGCAAGGCACCGGTGCTCGCCGCCCGCACGCCGGCTTATGCGCTGGAGGGCAAGGCCAGCCGTTTCGATATTTATCCCCGCAAGTCGCTGAAAACTTAGCCACTGATTTGAGTTTCCCGGATGACCAAGGAGAGGCAATGAATGACTGACGAAATCGACAATCTTCCGTTATGGCAACCCAACCCGAATACAGTTGGCGCGACTGGCATGGCGCTTTTCATGCAGGCTACGGGGTATGGCCGCTATACCGATCTCTGGCAATGGTCAGTCGAGCAGCCGGAAATGTTCTGGTCGACACTCTGGGATTTTTGCGCTGCCGTCGGTGGAAAAGGCGATCACATCCTGATTGACGGCGACAAAATGCCCGGCGCTCGATGGTTTCCGGAATCCCGCCTGAACTACGCAGAAAACCTGCTCAAAGATCGCAGCGACGGCGAGGCGCTGGTTTTTTGGGGTGAAGACAAGGTCAAGCGTCGCTTGAGCCGAACCGAATTGCACGCCGAAGTGGCGCGCTTCCAGCAGTTTCTGATCGCCAGTGGTGTCACGCAAGGCGACCGCGTTGCCGGTCTGTTGCCCAATTTGCCGGAAACCCTGATTGCCATGCTGGCGACGGTCTCGCTCGGGGCAATTTGGTCGTCCGCATCGCCGGATTTCGGCGTCGATGGTGTCCTCGACCGTTTCGGCCAGATCACCCCGAAGGTTCTGGTGTGTGTTGATGGCTACTGGTACAACGGTAAAGCGGTCGATTGCCGGCAAAAAAACGCCGGGATCGTCGCCCAGATGCCCTCGCTGCTAAAAACTGTGGTTGTTCCCTATCTTGACGCGCATCCGCCGCTGGCGGGGCTGGCCAATGCCGTCCCGTGGACGGACTTGTCAACGGTGGAGAGGCAAAAGGAAGTGCTTTTTCGCCGCGTCGCTTTCGACCACCCGCTCTTCATCCTGTTTTCCAGCGGTACCACCGGTGTCCCCAAGTGCATCGTCCATAGCCACGGCGGCGTCCTGCTGCAACATTTGAAGGAGCATCAGCTGCACAGCGACGTGCGCCCCGGCGACCGCCTGTTCTACTTCACGACCTGTGGCTGGATGATGTGGAACTGGCTGGCCTCCGGCCTCGCTTCCGGCGCAACCTTGTTGCTTTACGACGGCAGCCCGTTTGCCGTGCGCGGCAAAATTTTGTTTGATTATGCGGCGGCTGAAAAAATGACGCATTTCGGCACCTCGGCGAAGTTCATCGACGCCAGCACCAAACTGCGCCTGACGCCAGGCAAAACGCACGACCTGACTGCCTTGCGGGCGATTTTTTCAACCGGCAGTCCGCTCTCGCCTGAGGGGTTTGACTGGGTTTACCGGGAAATCAAACAAGACATTCTGCTCGCTTCGGTTTCCGGCGGCACCGACATCGTCTCCTGCTTCGTTCTCGGCAATCCGGTCTTGCCGGTTTATCGTGGCGAAATCCAGTCTCGCGGGCTGGGCATGGCCGTTGATGTCTTCAACGACGCCGGCCAGCCGGTGCGTTGTGAAAAGGGTGAGCTGGTCTGCCGCAAGCCGTTTCCGGCCATGCCGATTGGCTTCTGGAACGATCCTGAGGGGGCGAATATCGGGCGGCATACTTCGAGCGTTTCGCCAATGCCTGGTGCCACGGCGATTTTTCGGAGATAACTGCCCGCGACGGCGTGATCATCTACGGTCGTTCGGACGCCACACTCAACCCCGGCGGCGTGCGGATCGGAACGGCGGAAATTTATCGCCAGGTCGAGCGCTTGCCGGAAATTGTCGAGTCGCTGGTGATCGGCCAGGACTGGCCGCCGGGCAAGAATGATGACGTTCGGGTCGTGCTTTTCGTCAAACTGCAGGTGGGTTTGATGCTCGACGCCGGCCTCGTCGAGCGCGTCAAAAAACAGATCAAGGACAACACGACGGCACGCCATGTCCCGGCCAAGGTGCTTCAGGTGGCCGATATTCCGCGCACCAAGTCAGGCAAGATTGTTGAACTGGCGGTGCGTAATGTGGTTCATGCGCAGCCGGTGAAAAACCTTGAGGCACTGGCCAATCCCGAGGCGCTGGAATACTTCCGCGACCGGCTCGAGCTGGCGGATTAAGCGCGATCAGCCAGCCGGTTGCCGAACCGGGGCAGTTTGCGTGTCTGCTCGACGACTTTGTCGAAAAGCCATGCGAGGGCGTCGGTAATGCGCCGGCTGGCCGCCGGGCTCTCGATCCAGCGATAGAAAATACCGGCGGCGGCAATGCTGGCGGCCAACGCCAGAAGCAGGGCAGTCATTGCGGCGACGGGCGAGGAAAGCTCAAATCGGGCATACAGCCCGTTGGCCAGCAGCAACACCGGGAAATGAACAAGAAAAAGCGAGTAAGAGATTTGTCCGAGGAAGGGTAGCAAAGGGATGTTGGGAAACTTTTCCAGGAAGCCGTAACGGCGACCGAAGCCGAGGAGCATCGCAACCCCCAGGGCGAGGGCGATGCGCAGGCGGAAGTCGAGTACGAGCGCGGCAATCGTCACGCTAAAGATGACACCGAGCCACAACGCCAGTTGCTTGCGGTCGGCCGCCCACCAAGCGGCTGCGCCGAGGCCGTAAGCGCCGAAAAAATAGAGTGCCCAGTTATCGAGACGGGTGTCACGGTTGAACCAGAACAGCGAGAGCGTGGTCAGCACCAGCACCAAAGCTGGTGCCAGCAGACGAATGCGACCTGCCCAGAGCAGGATGGTCATCAAGGCAAACAGCTGAAAATCAATCGCGACATACCAGACGCCGGCCGATAGCGATTCGAACCCGAGAATACTTTGCAACAACAACGCGTGCGCCAGCCACTGGCCGAGGGTGGCGCGTGCCGGCGTCGCTTCGTCATCCATCCAGTGGTCGGCAATCGCCGCCGCCACAATCGCCAGTCCGATGGCCGCGAGATAAGGAACGACAAGACGCCGATAGCGTTTCCAGATCAACGGCAGGGGTGATCCGGCGAGCGCCTGACCACGTGCCGCCAGCCCGCGGGCGGCAAGGAAGCCGGCAATGACCAGAAATAGCTGTACGGCAAGGCGGCCATAGTCGTAAAACCAGCCGAAGAGCAGCGGGTAGGCAGCTTGCACACCGGCTGCCAGGGGGCCGTACGAAGAAAAATGCGTCAGCAGAACCAGCAAGGCGGCAACCGCCTTGAGGGCATCAATTAAGGGAAGGCGATTGACCGGATCACTCATGCGCCGAATGATAACCTCTTTGCTGCGGTGCACAAAGTGCGTTTCTCGATTGATTTATGGCGATTATTCGATAAAACGCGCAACAAATGCGTGGGTGTACTGCTCGGGCAAATCAATCCAGACCCGATGCCCGCTGCCGGGGGCGACGCTGATTGCCTCGCCTTGCGTGTTTTCAATCCGCTGCAGCGGCGTGACGAAATTGCCCGCAGGGTGTACGCATTCCAGGCGGTCGCCGACGCTGAACTTGTTTTTGACCTCGATTTCCATCAACCGACGAGCCGTGTCGAAGCGAATGGCGTTGCCGACGTAGAGGCTGCGCGCAGATTCCGAATGACCGCGCAGGTAATTCTGGTAATCGGCATCGTGATGGCGTTGGTAGAAGCCGTCGGTGTACCCGCGGTTGGCCAGGCCGTCGAGTTCGCGCAGCAGCTGCGGGTCGAGCGGCCTGCCGGCGACGGCATCGTCGATCGCCTGACGATAACTTTGCGCCGTCCGCGCCACGTAATACGGGCTCTTGGTACGTCCCTCGATTTTCAGTGAGTCAACCCCGATCTCGACCAGGCGCTGGACGTGCTCGATGGCACGCAAGTCCTTTGAATTCATGATGTAGGTGCCGTGTTCGTCTTCTTCGATCGGCATTAGCTCGCCGGGGCGCATTTTTTCTTCGAGCAAAATTTCCTGCTCGTTTGGCGCTTGACCGCAGCCGGCGGGGGCGGCGCCGTCGGAGGTGCTGAGCTTGTAATCCCAACGGCAGGAGTTGGTGCAACTACCCTGATTCGGGTCACGGTGATTGAAGTATCCGGAGAGCAGGCAGCGACCCGAATAGGCAATGCACAGTGCGCCGTGGATGAAAACCTCCAGCTCGATATCCGGACATTGTTGGCGTATTTCAGCGACTTCATCGAGCGACAGTTCGCGCGAGAGAATGATGCGAGTCAGCCCTAACTTCTTCCAGAAGCGAACCGCTGCCCAATTAACGGTGTTCGCCTGTACCGAGAGATGAACCGCTTGCTCGGGCCAGGTTTCACGCACCATGTCGATGAGGCCGGGGTCGGACATGATCAGCGCGTCCGGCTGCAAGGCGATGACTGGCGCCATGTCGGCCAGGTAAGTGGTGAGCTTGGCGTTGTGCGGGAAGATGTTGCTGACGACAAAAAACTGCTTGCCGCGCGCATGGGCTTCATCGATCCCTTCCTTTAGCGCGGCAATCGTGCCGAAGGCATTGTTGCGCACGCGCAAGCTGTAACGCGGTTGGCCGGCATAGATGGCGTCGGCGCCAAAATCGAAGGCCGTTCGCATCATCTGCAGCGAGCCGGCGGGCGCCAGAAGTTCAGGGACTTTGAGCATAGTAGAATGCGGCAAAACCGCGCATTGTAGAGCCTATGTCCGAAGAAATCCTGATCAATTTCACCCCGCAGGAAACGCGCGTTGCCGTCATGCAACAAGGCGTTGTTCAGGAATTGCATATCGAGCGCACGGCCAGTCGCGGACTGGTCGGCAACGTTTATCTTGGACGCATCTGCCGCATCCTGCCCGGTATGCAATCGGCTTTTGTTGAAATCGGTCTTGAACGCACCGCATTTTTGCACGTTGCCGACATCTGGCAGCCGCGCGAGACGGCGACCGAGCGGCCGATTGAAAAAATTCTCGCCGATGGCCAGAGCATCGTTGTCCAGGTTGTCAAGGATCCGATTGGCACCAAGGGGGCGCGCTTGTCCACCCAGATTTCGATTGCCGGTCGCATGTTGGTTCATCTGCCGCAGGAAAAACATATCGGCATCTCGCAGCGGATTGAAGCCGAAGCCGAGCGCGAAGTGCTGCGCGAACGAATTAGTGGCCTGATTCCCGCCGATGAACCGGGGGGATTCATCGTCCGCACCATGGCTGAAAACGCCAGTGATGAAGAATTTTCTACCGATATCGCCTATCTGCGCAAAATCTGGCGTGACATTCGCGACAAGGCGCGCATCTCGGGACCGCCGACGGTGCTTTATCAGGAGTTGTCGCTCGCTCAGCGGGTGCTGCGCGATTTCGTTAATCCCGAGACGAGCAAGATCGTCATCGACTCGCGCGAGAACTTCCAGAAACTCTCGGTTTTCGCCGACGAATACACGCCAGCGGTCAAATCCCTGCTCGACCACTACACCGGCCAGCGCCCCCTGTTTGACCTGCACGGGGTCGAAGATGAAATTCAAAAGGCGTTGGCACGCCGCGTTGATCTCAAGTCCGGCGGCTATCTGATCATCGACCAGACCGAGGCAATGACGACGGTGGACGTCAATACCGGCGGCTTTGTCGGCGTGCGCAATTTTGACGACACGATTTTCAAGACCAATCTTGAAGCCGCCGTCACCATTGCTCGCCAGTTGCGGTTGCGGAACCTCGGCGGCATCATCATTGTCGATTTCATCGATATGGAAAACGATGAGCACAAAAGCGCCGTTCTCGACGAATTCAACAAGGCCTTGGCCAGCGACCACACGCGCCTGACGGTCAATGGATTCACCGCGCTGGGTCTTGTCGAAATGACACGCAAGCGCACCCGTGAATCGCTCGCCCATGTTCTTTGCCAGCCTTGTCCGACATGCGGCGGTCGTGGCGAGGTCAAAACAGCGCGCACCGTGGCCTACGAAATTCTTCGCGAGTTGCTGCGCGAAGCCCGCCAGTTCAATGCCCGTGAATACCGAATCCTCGCTGGCCCGGCTGTTGTTGACCTTTTTCTCGATGAGGAATCCCAATCACTAGCCATGCTTTCCGATTTCATCGAAAAGCCGGTTTCCCTGCAGTCCGAACCCAGTTACTCGCCCGAGCAGTACGACATTGTTTTGATGTAAAGCCCCTTCAAGGAGACAAGCCATGAATCCCAATGCAGAATTTGACAGCCTCACCGAATCCAAATCCTTTGACCGCCGCAGTTTTCTCGTGACCAGTCTGGGTGCCGGTTTTGCGCTTGCCGTGCAACCGGTGATGGCACAAACGGCAATCAAGACCGACGACAGCGGTTTGCTCAGTGGCGAAGTCAAGGTGCCGGTCAAGGACGGCCTGATGGTCGCCTATCGCGCCATGCCGCAAGGTGCCGGCAAAGCGCCGGTGGTTCTCGTCGTCTCGGAAATTTTCGGGGTTCACGAATACATTAAGGACGTTTGCCGTCGATTTGCCAAACTCGGTTACTGCGCCATCGCTCCGGAGTTGTTTGCCCGTCAGGGCGATCCGCAAAAATACACCAGCATCCCAGAGTTGATGGCCAACATCACCAGCAAAACGCCGGATGCCCAAGTGATGAGTGATCTCGATGCCTGCGTCGCCTGGGCAGCAAGCCAGGGGCTGGATACCAATCGCCTGGCGATTACCGGTTTTTGCTGGGGGGGGCGGATTTCCTGGCTGTACAGTGCGCACAATCCGCAACTAAAAGCGGCGGTCGCCTGGTATGGGCGCCTGGTTGGTGTCGCGAACGAATTCACGCCCCGCCACCCCACAGAGTTGGTCGGCAAGCTGATGGCGCCGGTGCTCGGTCTGTACGGCGGACTCGATACCGGCATTCCGCTCGACACCGTTGAGGCGATGGAAAAGGCACTCATGCAGGGGAGCGCCGCCGCCAAAGCGTCGCACATCAAGGTCTACGACAACGCGCCGCACGCCTTCCACGCCGATTACCGTCCCAGTTACCGCAAGGAAGATGCGGAAGATGGTTGGAAGGAACTACTCGCCTGGTTCAAGAAAAGCGGTCTCTAAAACCTGACTTGGGGCGTGAATATTCGACGCTTCGTGCTACGCTTCACGCCCCAAAAGACCCTTTCCTCGACATAGCCATGCCAGAATCCTCTCCTCCCAAACCTATTGACGCCCGCGGTCTGCTCAGAGAACTGCATGAGCGATTCGAGGTGTTTAGCAATTACAGCCCATTGGCTATCGGTATTGATCGTCAAGTACTTGGTGTTTTGCCGCAGCTCGAGAAAAAGGCGCTGCGCCTTGCCATGCGCACCCACACGATTTCGACGCGTTATCTCAAGGAAATGGAAAAAGCCAGCCAGCGATTGAATCTCGATGCCTCACCAGCGGGAGAGGTGAGCGAGGAAAGCCGCGCTCACGCTTCCGGACTGCTGCGCGAGCGCTTCAAAAAGCAGCAGGAGCAACGCAAGGAGAGCGAGCGGGCGGCGCGTGTGGCGCAGGCAGCAGCGCACGCCGAACAGGTTCGCATCGAGAAGCTCAGCCAGTTGGCGAACAAATTCGGTCGCAAGGGGCGCTGAGCCCGGATTAATGGCTGGCTGGTACGACAAAGCGAGCTTTGCCGACTGATACGCCAAGAGTCATGCGCTGTTTTGGACGCGGACGCGGTTTGCCGGCAGATGATTTACCGGACTGGCGCATGAAAACCGGCGGATTCCGGCAGCCAATCCTTCCCTCAAGGACAGACGATCTGCCCGACCGTCGGTTCGTGCGGCCAATCAGGCGTATGCGCGATCAGCGTAGCGGTGAGCCGGCGGCGGCAAGGGAGCCCTGCCGGCAGCGATCTCGCAGAGGTCAATCGACCAGCATTTCATGGCTTCGGCCACCAGCACCGCTTCGCCACCCGAAAGGCGGCTGTCGGCGTTGACGATATCGAGCATGATGCGCAGAACTTGCCGCTGTAGCATGGGGTCGCTAATTTCTTCGAGCAGCAAATCGATGCTGTCGGTATCCAGCTCAAGCTGTCCCGAGGCGTTACGGTGGGCGCTTGTCAGCATGTCGTCACATAATTCATGGACGAGCCTGTCAAAGCGAGCGTGACTGAGACCGAGTCGGCGAACAATATCCTTCCGGTCGAGCAATTTCAGCTCGCTGGAGTCTATGGCGCCATCCGCCAGCAAAGTCAAAGCAACGAGACGACCCATTGATTCTGGACTGTCGGAAGGGTAGTTGCGCATCAAAATCTCCTGGAAATGTTGGTCAAGGGGTAAAAAAACCCACCCCGTATTCAGCGGGACATAACTACTATGCCCAGCGTTAGTTATTAAATCCAATTAAAGATTTTGATTAAAGCTATTTATTGAAGCTTATGGATTGCCCTAAACAGGTCAACGATTTTCGGTGCCTGGCTCAGACGCCCCGCAAAAAGCGGCTGCCGGCGTATGAGCACTCAGAAGATGGCGATACGGTTTTTTTATGCCGTTTTTCTCATTGACCGTAACAATTTCCCAAAAAACAAAAAGGCGGCTGAATTGGCCGCCTTTTGTTTGCTTCCAGCCGTTCGACAGGAATCACACTTTGCTATAAACCTCAGCACCAGCCTTCACAAATTCCACCGACTTCACTTCCATCCCCTTCGCCAGTGCCGCCGCTTCATCTAGCCCTTGTTGCGCGGCGAATTCCCGAACTTCCTGCGTGATTTTCATCGAACAGAAGTGCGGGCCGCACATCGAGCAGAAGTGGGCGACCTTGGCCGATTCTTTGGGCAGGGTTTCGTCGTGGAATTCACGCGCCTTGTCCGGGTCGAGGCCGAGGTTGAACTGGTCGTCCCAGCGGAATTCGAAACGCGCCTTGGACAAGGCGTTATCGCGGATCTGCGCGCCGGGGTGACCCTTGGCGAGGTCGGCTGCGTGGGCGGCGAGTTTGTAGGTGATGATGCCGGTCTTGACGTCATCCTTGTCGGGCAGGCCGAGGTGTTCCTTGGGTGTGACGTAGCAGAGCATGGCCGTGCCATACCAGCCGATCATCGCGGCGCCGATGCCGCTGGTGATGTGGTCGTAACCCGGCGCGATGTCGGTGGTCAAGGGGCCGAGGGTGTAGAACGGGGCTTCGCTGCACTGTTCGAGTTGCAGATCCATGTTCTCCTTGATCATGTGCATGGGCACATGGCCGGGGCCTTCGATCATCACCTGCACGTCGTGCTTCCAGGCGATCTGGGTCAGTTCGCCGAGTGTCTTGAGTTCGCCGAGCTGGGCTTCGTCGTTGGCGTCGTAGATCGAGCCGGGGCGCAGGCCGTCGCCGAGGCTGAAGGCAACGTCGTAGGCCTTCATGATCTCGCAGATTTCCTCGAAGTGCGTGTAGAGGAAGCTTTCCTTGTGGTGTGCCAGACACCATTTGGCCATGATCGAGCCGCCACGGCTGACGATGCCGGTCATCCGGTTGGCGGTCAAAGGCACGTAGCGCAGCAGCACGCCGGCGTGGATGGTGAAGTAGTCGACGCCTTGTTCGGCTTGCTCGATCAGCGTGTCGCGGAAGATTTCCCAGGTCAGGTTTTCGGCCTTGCCGTTGACCTTTTCCAGCGCCTGATAGATCGGCACCGTGCCGATCGGCACGGGCGAGTTGCGAATGATCCATTCGCGCGTTTCGTGGATGTTCTTGCCGGTGGACAGATCCATCACCGTGTCGCCGCCCCAGCGGATCGACCAGGTCATTTTCTCGACTTCTTCCTGAATGGAGGAGCCGAGAGCCGAGTTGCCGATGTTGGCGTTGATCTTGACCAGGAAATTGCGGCCGATGATCATCGGTTCGCTTTCCGGGTGGTTGATGTTGTTCGGGATGATGGCGCGGCCACGGGCAATTTCGCTACGGACGAATTCCGGGGTGATTTCCTCCGGAATGCTGGCGCCGAAGTGTTGGCCGGGGTGCTGGCGGCCGAGCAGGGCGGCCATTTTTTCGCCCATTTTGCCGGTTGAGCGCAGCGATTCGATGTAGGCGCGGCGGTTGTTGTTCTCGCGGACGGCGACGTATTCCATTTCCGGCGTAATGATGCCTTGGCGAGCGTAGTGCATCTGGCTGACGTTCTTGCCGGCCTTGGCGCGCAGCGGCTTGCGGTGCAGGCCGGGGAAGCGCAGTTCGTCGAGGGATTTGTCGGTAGCGCGCTGGCGGCCGAAAGCGGAGCTCAGGTCGGCTAGTTCCGCGACATCGCCGCGCTCGGCAATCCAGCCGGCGCGCAGGGCGGGCAGGCCGGAACGGATGTCAATCTTGGCAGCCGGGTCGGAGTAGGGGCCGGAACAGTCGTAGACGTAGATCGGCGGATTCTTTTCGCCACCGAAGGCGGTCGGCGTGTCGGCCTGCGAAATTTCGCGCATCGGCACACGGATGTCCGGGCGTGAACCGGCGATGTAAATCTTGCGCGAATTGGGCAGCGGCTTGACAGCGGCCTCGTCGACATGGGCGTTGGCGGCGAGGAATTGTTCGGTGGCGTTCATTGGGGCTCCAGGCATGAGTGCAGCAGGTATGACGGGCAAGGAGCAACAAAGTTCGTTTCCCTACGACGGCATGACCCGGTCAGGTTCGAAGGGTTTTTCTCAGTCGGCAATGACCGCCGACACCCCTAACGAGAGGCTGCAAGTTACTGGAAACACAGGCAAAATGCAAGAAAGGGTATTTCTCGCTTAAGATTCGTCGAATCCAGCCGAAATACCTGATCCAACTACAAGATTTTTATACAAAAAGAGTTAGAAGGGTTTGAGATGCGCCTCGTCACCATCGCTGTCTTGCTCGCCACCTTGCCCTGGGCAGCCACGGCTGCACCCAAATGGCAAACGATTTCGTCGGAGCCCGGAAAGCGCATCGAGCTTGACCGCACCAGCCTCAAGCGCGAGGAGGGCGGCAAGGTTCAGGCGCAGGGGCGCGTCATCCTTGAAAAGGAATTGATCGATACCAAATCCGGCGCCGGCTATCGGGTAATTGAGGCGATCACCCGCTACGACTGCCTCGCACGCAACGCCAACACAATTAAGCGAATCTTCAAAAAGAATGAAACCGAGATCATTCGCGAAGAGGACATCAAGGGCAACGATCTCCCGGTTCGCTCCGGCACGCTCGACGACAAGGTGCTGCGGGAGGTCTGCCGGCCAGCCAAAGAGGACATCGCCGAGGTTGCCGAAAAAGCCAACGAAGCGACGACTTTGCTCAAGCAGGCCAATGATGAGCTGATCCAGAAAGAAATCGCCAAACAGCAAGCCAGGCCGACGCTACTCAAGACATCCGAGACGCCGCCTGTGGCGGCCTCCGGTGATGCGCCGAAATCGCTGATTCCGTCGATCCGCCCCAATCTCAAGGCGGCAGCGGAAGCCGCGCGCGAACATCCGCCGGCAACACCGGTCAAGGAGATCGCGCCACCACCCAAGACGCTTCCGGCGTCCAATGCAACAGTGATTGTGCACACCACCAGCAAGCCTGATAGAGCCAAGCCGAAACCAGCCAAAACCGAAGGCTACATGCTGGAACTGGCGCACAGCACCTCCGCCGCGCAGCACCAGAACATCCACTGGTCTTACGACGGTGAGGGCAGACCCGACAACTGGGCCAAAATCGACCCGAAAAACACGGTTTGCGGCAGCGGGCAACGACAGTCGCCGATTGATATTCGTGAGGGCATCAAGGTCGATCTGGAGCCGATTCAGTTCGACTACCGTCCGTCAACTTTTCGTATCAACGACAACGGGCATACCGTACAGGTCGATGTCGGCGACAGCCGCCTGACCTTGACCGGCAAAACCTACGAGCTCGTTCAATTTCACTTCCATCGCCCCTCCGAAGAAAAGATCAACGGCCGCCGCTTCGACATGGTCGCCCATTTGGTGCACAAAGCCGATGACGGCGCGCTCGCAGTGGTTGCCGTTTTGCTGGAACGCGGCCAGGAAAACGCTTTCATTCAAACCCTCTGGAACAATCTGCCGCTTGAGCAAAAGACGCCGGTTTCGCCGCCATCGCTGGTCATCGACCCGCTCGCTTTGTTACCCGCCGGACGTGACTATTACACCTACATGGGCTCTCTGACGACGCCTCCCTGCTCCGAAGGCGTCTTGTGGATGGTTATGAAACAGCCGGTACAGGTGTCTGCCGACCAGATCGCCATCTTTTCGCGGCTTTACCCAAACAATGCACGGCCGATCCAGCCGTCGGCCGGCCGCTTGATCAAGGAAGGTCGTTGACCCTCAAAAGAGTCGCGTGATAAATTAATGACCGCCGAGTCATTAATTTTTTCATGAGTCCCAACGCATCGCTTCGCAAACGCCGCAAGGAAGACCGTCCCGCCGAACTGATGGCGGCGGCGCTTGATTTGTTCGTCGAAAAAGGCTTTGCCGGAACGCGGCTCGAAGATGTCGCGCAGCGCGCCGGCGTTTCCAAAGGGACGCTCTACCTTTATTTCGATAGCAAGGAAGCCTTGTTCAACAACGTCATTCAGGAGGGCGTCATCCCCGTTCTCGTTGAAGGGGAAGGCATCGCCGCTCGCCATCAGGGTAGCGCTTTCGAATTGCTGGAAAAACTGCTCACCAACTGGTGGGCGGGGATTGGCGAAACCGGCTTTGCCGGCATCCCGAAGCTGATCGTCGCCGAGGCGCGAAACTTCCCCGACATGGCGCGTTTTTATTACGAAAACGTCATCCGCCGGGGGCGCGCCCTGATTGGCTCCGCTCTGCAGCGCGGCATGGACAGCGGCGAATTTGCACGACGCGATGTCGAGACAACCGTTGATCTTGTGATTGCGCCGATATTGATGCTTCTTATCTTGCGCCACGCAATGGCGGATGGTCAAAACGGGCAGGACAACCCGCAGCATTACATCGCACTCCACCTCGATTTGCTGCGCACGGGGCTCAAGGGGAGTCAGTTATAATGAATTTTTGTCGGAAGTAATATATTAGTCCGTGCTAATGTAACGTCTGCGGAGAAGCAAATGAACATCGAACAAGCCCGTTTCAACATGATTGAGCAGCAAATTCGTCCCTGGGAGGTTCTCGATCCGCGGGTTCTCGAGCTGCTATTCGTCGTCAAGCGAGAGGACTTCGTACCGGCGATCTATCGCAATCTGGCTTTTGCCGACATGGAGATTCCCCTCGGTAGCGGGCAAGTCATGCTGGCTCCACGTGTTGAAGCTAAACTTTTGCAGGAACTGGGCGTTAAAAAAGGCGACAAGATTCTCGAAATCGGTACTGGCAGCGGCTACATGGCAGCCTTGCTGGCAGCTCATGCCGAGCAGGTCATCAGCTTTGAAATTCGCCCCGAACTGGCCGTCTTCGCGCGGGAAAACCTTCAGCGCGCCGGCATCTCGAACGTCACGATTGAAACCGGTTGCGGCCTGACGAATGCTGGCGGATACGGCATGTTCGACGTGATTGTCATTTCCGCTGCCGTGCCGGCGGTTCCTGAAACACTGCTCAAACAGTTGCGCGTCGGCGGTCGTATGGCTGTCGTTGTCGGAGAAGCCCCGGCGATGGAGGCGCAACTGATCACGTGCACGGAAGTCGGTATCTACAATACGGTCAACCTCTTCGAGACGGTCGTTCCCTGCCTTGAAGGGGTTACGCCAAAATCAGGATTCGCCTTGTAATGGAGCAGCTTCGCCCGCAGCAACTGGCTGACTGGCTGGCCGACAGCAGCCGTCCAAAGCCGGTTTTGCTTGATGTCCGCCAACCCTGGGAACTGGAGCGATGCTGCCTGCCGGGGGTGCAGAATATTCCGATGCACCTGATTCCGCTGCGCCTCGATGAATTGAACAAAAACGACCAAATCGTCGCCATTTGCCACCATGGCGTGCGCAGTATGCAAGTGGCGATGTTCCTTGAAAATCAGGGGTTTGCTTCAATAAACAACCTGACCGGCGGCGTCGCCGCCTGGGCCAACGAAGTTGATCCCGACTTCCCCCGTTACTGAGAAGACGATGAATAAACTTGTCTGGCTGCTGGCCACCCCGCTTCTGGTTTCCCATGTGCTGGCGGCTGATTTATTGCAGGTTTATCGTGAGGCAATTGACAACGACGCGAGCTTCTCGGCGGCTCGCTCAACGCTTGAAGCAGGCCGTGAAAAAGCTCCCCAGGCGCGTGCCGGCTTGCTCCCCAGTCTTACCCTGTCGGGCAACACGGTATGGAACGAAAACGACATCCGCAGCGGCGCCTCGGCGACGACGCTGAGCACCCGCTTCAACAGTAATTCCTACAGCGTTGCCCTTTCGCAGCCACTCTTTCGTTGGCAAAACTGGATTGCCTACGACCAGTCGAAAATTCAGGTCGCACTGGCCGAAGCAAATTTCACTCAGGCTCGGCAAGATTTGATCTTGCGCGTCGCGCAAGCTTATTTTGACGTCATCTATGCCGGCGAAAACCTGAAAGCGGTACAGGCCAACAAATCGGCGATTTCCCAGCAACTCGCTTCGGCCCAGAAGAATTTTGAGGTCGGCACAGCAACCATTACCGACACGCACGAAGCCCAGTCGCGTTACGATCTTGCGGTGGCTCAGGAAATCGGTGCCGAGAGCGATCTGGAAATCAAGCGACGGGCGCTTCAGTCCATCGTCGGCAAAGAGCCGGGGGCGCTGGCGCCGCCGCGCAAGGACGCGACACTCAGCCAGCCGGAACCGGCCGAGATGAACCAATGGGTCGAGGCCGCTGAAAAAGACAGCCTCACCGTCCAGATTCAGCAGGCCAATGCGGAAATTGCCGCCCGCGAAGTCGACCGGCAACGTGCCGGGCATTATCCGACCGTCGATCTGGTCGCCAATTCCGGCGAAAACAACGGCCTGAGTTCGAGCGGCGTCAGCTTCTCCCGCGCTAATACCGAGTTCCAGAATATTGGTGTACAGCTCAACATTCCCCTTTTCCAGGGCGGGCAGGTGGTTTCGCGGCAGCGCGAGGCTTCCGCCAACCGTGCTGTGGCTCAGGCCAACCTTGAAGGGGCAAAGCGCAGTTCGGCCTTGGCCGCGCGCCAGTATTATCTGGGCGTCGTCAATGGTCTGGCGCAGGTCAAGGCCTTGAAGGCGGCGCTGATCTCTTCGCAATCGGCGCTGGAATCAAACAAGCTGGGTTATGAAGTCGGCGTGCGGATCAATATTGACGTACTGAATGCCGAGAACCAGGTTTATGTCACTCGCCGCGACTTCGCCAAGGCCGTGCTCGATACGTTGATGTCGCAATTCCGCCTGAAAGCCGCCGTCGGCGCCCTGGGTGAAGCCGATGTCGAAGCCGTCAACGCCCTGCTTGACGCCTCACGCGCTGAATAAGCGTTAGCGTTTTGGCCGTGGCGCCGCGATGCGCTGCGGCAAAACCGATCGCCGCCTGGCGCATGGCGGCCAACCCCTGACGGTCACTGAGTAAATCACCGACGGCTTGCGCAAGTGCCGCGCTGTCGGCGATACGCCGGGCAGCGCCGGCAGTCAGGGCATCCTCCGTCGCCTTGGTGAAGTTGAAGGTATGCGGCCCGACCAGCACCGGACAGGCACAGGCGGCCGCCTCGATCAGATTTTGGCCACCGAGCGGCAACAAACTGCCACCGACAAAAGCCAAATCCGCAAGCCCATAGTAGGCCGCCATTTCACCCATGCTGTCGCCCAACCAGACTTGCGTCGCGGCATCTGGCAGTTGCTCGCTGCGCGACACGAAAGCAATGCCTTCACTCGCCAGCAATCCGGCAACCCCGGAAAATCGTTGCGGATGGCGCGGGACGATGACCAGCAGCGCATCCGGCCTGTCCAGAATTCGCCAGGCGGCGAGCACCAGCGACTCCTCGCCGTCGCGAGTGCTCGCCGCCAGCCAGACCGGTCGCCCGCCGAGCTGGGCGCGCCACGCCTGGCCGAGGGCGAGCAGTTCGCTTGCCGGCGCTACGTCAAACTTGAGATTGCCGCACACCGCCACATGACGTGCGCCGAGCATGGCGAGTCTTTGTCCATCTTCCGCAGTTTGCGCCGCCACTGCCCGCAGCGATTCCCAGGCCGGCGCCAGCAGCCAGCGCAGACGCTGATAACCGCGCGCCGAACGAGCCGACAGGCGCGCATTGACAAGTACCACCGGAATCTTCTTTCGCTGCGCGCCAGCGAGCAAATTGGGCCAGATTTCCGTCTCCATCAAAACTCCGGAATCAGGAGAAAAGTGGGCAAAAAAGCGGTTGACCGCAAACGGCAAGTCGTAAGGCAAATACGCCTGAATCACGCTGTCGCCGAAAACTTCGCGGGCAGCGGCGCGCCCGGTGGGGGTCATGGTGGTCAACAAAACATCATGGCTCGGCAACTGCTGCCTGAGCGCCTCGATGAGCGGTTGCGCGGCACGGGTCTCGCCCACCGAAACAGCATGCACCCAGATGACGGGACGATGGGTCGGCGTCGGATAAGCGCCGAAACGCTCGCCAAGATGGCGCAGGTACTCCGGCTGCCGGCGTGCCCGCCAGAGCAGGCGCAAAAAAACCAGCGGTATCGCCAGATAAAAAATCAGGGTGTAAATCCAACGCGCCATCAGGCGAGAGCCGGCCACAAGGCGGCGAAAACCGACTCGGGGTCAGGCTCCTGCGTTTTGCCGCCGAGATTCTTGAAAAAACCGCTGCCGAAAACGCCGGTCAAGCCGGGATCGGTTGCCGTGTAGATTGCAATCGTCGGTACCTGCAAGGCCACCGCGAGATGTGTCAACCCCGTGTCAACGCCGACCACCGCGCTGGCTTGCCCAATCAACCCGGCGAGTTCGTCGAGCGTCATCGGCGGCGCGGCCAGCGCTCCCGGCAAGGCAGCGGCCAGCCGCTCGGCGCGCTGGCGCTCCGGCGCACTACCACCCGGCAATACCAGACTGAAGCCGTTCGCCTGAAGGCGGCGGCCGAGAGCCAACCAGTTCGCTTCCGGCCACAGTTTGTCGTCGCGACTGGTAGCGGTCAGCAAAACCACGAAGGGGCGAGGCGGCAACCCCTCGCCGGCGACCGCTGGCGATTGAATGCCGAAATCCAGCCGGTCATCGCTTCGATAACCCAATGCCGCGGCGGCCAGCAAGCGGTTACGGGTCACCGCATGAAGTTGCTTGGGGATGCTGAAAACCCGCTCATAAAAGCGCGCCGCCAGCGGTTCGCGCGCCGAATCGGCGGCATGGCCGCATTTGATGCCGTGCGCCCGACTGGCGATGAGGGCGCTTTTGAGCAATCCCTGCGTATCAAGAACAAGGTCGTAAGGGATGCTGGCAAGTTGTTGTTGGCAACGGCGCATCTCGCGCCAGGTTGCGAGGTTCAGCAGGCGTTTCTTCCAGCGCCGCAGCGCCACCGGGATCACCTCATTGACGCCGGGATGGAGGCGCACAAGCGCGGCAAAACTCTCTTCGACACACCAGTCGATGACGGCCTCCGGGAAGTGTCGATGAATGTCGCCGATCAACGGCAGATTGTGGATGACATCGCCGAGCGAGGAAGTTTTCACGATCAAGATACGCATCGGCAGATAAAATGGTGACTTTCAAAGTATCGATTATAAATGCCCGCTACGCGCCAGCCGTTCTCCGTTGCCATCATCACGCTCAATGCTGCCGCGCAGTTGCCGGCTTGCTTGGCAAGCGTCGACTTTGCCGACGAAATTGTCGTCGTTGACTCGGGCAGCAGCGACGGTACGCCGGCACTCGCCGCCCGCCTTGGGGCGCGGGTGGTGCATCAGGAATGGCTGGGCTTTGGTCGCCAAAAGCAGCTTGCGGTCGATATCTGCAGCCATGACTGGGTGCTTTGTCTGGATGCCGACGAGCGCGTCTCGCCGGAATTGCAGCAGGCGATAAAAAATGCCCTGCCGACAGCGTCGAGCGCAAGCCCCGGAGAGGCCGCGCAAGCCTTCCGCTTTCGCCGTCGCAATCGCTTTCTCGGCCGCTATCTGCGGCATGGCGAGGGTTATCCGGATTGGAGTCTGCGCCTGTTCGATCGCCGTCACGCGCACTGGTCGGATGATGCTGTCCACGAAAAGGTTGAAACGCAGGCGGTGATTGGCGAACTGACGGGCGATTTACTGCACGACTCGGCCGAATCCCTGGCCGCTTATCTGAACAAGCAAAACCGCTACACCTCGCTGGCCGCCGATATGGCTCTGGCCGCCGGCAAACGCGCCAGCGGGTGGCAAGTCGTCTTCAG
The DNA here is from genome assembly GCA_903951825.1 of uncultured Pseudomonadota bacterium. Lineage (GTDB taxonomy): Bacteria > Pseudomonadota > Gammaproteobacteria > Burkholderiales > Rhodocyclaceae > Azonexus. Next base: position 1,426 of record CAJBDJ010000074.1, on the reverse strand, counting down.
TCCGCTGCTTCGTTTCATCAAGTTCTACCTGGTTCGCCGTGGCTTTCTGGACGGTCTGCCGGGTCTTATTCACATCGCCATCGGCTGCTTCAACAGTTTTGCCAAGTATTCGAAAATGCTCGAGCGTCAGGCCAGCGATGCTGCGCTGCAGTAAAATCAGTCCCCCGCTCTCAAGGTGAACCCCGTGAAAATTCTCGTAACCGGTGTCGCAGGTTTTATCGGCATGGCCACTGCGAAACGCCTGCTCGAACGCGGCGACGAGGTGGTCGGCATCGACAATCTCAACGATTACTATGCCGTCTCGCTCAAGCACAGTCGCCTTGAGCAACTCAAACCCTTTCCCGCATTCCGCTTCATCAAGATGGATGTCAGCGACCGCGCAGGCATTGAAAAGCTCTTTGCCGACGAGCAATTTGCCAAGGTCATCCACCTCGCCGCCCAGGCCGGCGTCCGTTACTCTATCCAGAATCCGCACGCCTACGTCGATAGCAATCTCGTCGGCTTCGTCAATATTCTTGAAGGCTGTCGCCACCAGCGCGTGCAGCATCTGGTGTATGCCTCCAGTTCGAGCGTGTATGGCGGCAACACCCGGATGCCGTTTTCCGAGCATGACAGCGTCGATCATCCGGTCAGCCTTTACGCAGCAACCAAAAAAGCCAATGAGTTGATGGCGCACACCTACAGCCATCTTTACCGCCTGCCGACGACCGGTTTGCGCTTTTTCACGGTCTACGGCCCGTGGGGGCGACCGGACATGTCGCCGATCCTGTTTGCCAGCGCGATTCTCGCCAACCAGCCGATCAAAGTCTTCAATCATGGCGACATGCAGCGCGATTTCACCTACATCGACGACATTGTCGAAGGGGTGGTGCGGGTACTCGACAAGACCGCCACGGTCAACGCCGACTATGCGCCGATTTCTGCCGACCCGGCGAGCAGCAATGCGCCTTACCGCGTTTTCAATATCGGCAACAGCGATCCTGTGCCGCTCCTCGACTTTATCGGCGCCATTGAACGTGCAATTGGCCGGACAGCCGAGAAAAATCTGCTGCCGATGCAGGATGGCGATGTCAAGGCGACTTTTGCCGACACCCGCCTGCTCAACGCCTGGGTCGGCTTTTCACCCGCAACCCCGATCCAGGAAGGCATCAATCGCTTTGTCGGTTGGTATCGCGATTACTACAAGGTTTAAGGACTCATCATGTGCGGCATCGTCGCGGCAGCAGCCGCCAAGAACATTGTTCCCGTCCTCATCGAAGGGCTGAAAAAGCTGGAATACCGGGGCTACGACTCGGCCGGGCTGGCGGTCATCGGTGATGCCGGGATCGAACGCGTGCGCTCCACCGGTCGCGTCGCCGAACTTGAATCCGCCGCCGCCACGACCCACGCCGTTACCGGCATCGCTCACACGCGCTGGGCGACGCAT
>CAJBDJ010000073.1 GCA_903951825.1 uncultured Pseudomonadota bacterium | reverse complement strand
TCAAATAATGCTACTAATCATCTTGAAAATTAAATTCGTGCCATTACATTTATTTTCAAAAAATCGCCCTGAAACCCGCGCAAACACTGGGGGACTGGGGTGAAAAATGGGGATTTTAAGATGCGAACTGTCGAACCCGGGTGAGCTACCCTTGATTGTGCCTGCTTACGGACGTCGAGCGCACCGCCTTGTGCGTGCTCGCGAAACCGCGAGACAATCAAATTGCGGCGCCGTCAGTCTCGCCCGTGCGAATCCTAACCACCTGCTCAACCGGCATGACAAATATCTTGCCATCGCCAATTTTGCCGGTACGGGCGGTCTTGATAATCGCTTCAATCGCTGCTTCTACCTGACTGGCGGCGATCACAATCTCGATTTTTACCTTAGGCAGAAAATCAACGACATACTCGGCACCGCGATAGAGTTCGGTATGACCTTTCTGGCGGCCAAAGCCTTTTACCTCGGTCACAGTGAGACCGGAAATACCAATTTCCGACAGCGCTTCGCGCACCTCGTCGAGTTTGAACGGTTTGATCACGGCTTCAATTTTCTTCATGCTGCATCTCCTGAATGAATCAATACTTAAAACTCGTCGACATACCGGTTGGTAATCGGGTAGCGCCAATCCTTGCCAAAGCCACGGGGTGTAATGCGCACGCCGACCGGCGCCTGACGGCGCTTGTGTTCTGAAATCCGCAACAAGTGAACAACGCGGCGCACAGCATCCTCGGGCAAGCCGGCGGCGATGATCTCGCGCGGACTGCGATCTTCTTCCATGTACGCGCGCACGATGGCATCAAGAATCTCGTAGGGAGGCAGAGCGTCCTGATCGGTTTGATCCGGCTTCAATTCGGCCGAGGGTGGACGCACAATGATGTTTTCCGGAATCACCGCCGAGATCGTATTGCGATAGCGCGCCAAACGATAGACGAGTGTTTTGAACACATCCTTGATCACCGCGAAGCCGCCGGCCATGTCGCCGTAGAGCGTGCAATAACCAACAGCCATTTCCGATTTATTGCCGGTCGTCAACACCAGCGCGCCGGTTTTGTTCGACAAGGCCATCAAGAGGTTGCCGCGAATCCGCGCCTGGATGTTTTCTTCCGTCGTATCAGCTGGCAAACCGACAAAAAGCGGTGCCAGCATCACATCGTAAGTTTGCATGGCCGGCACAATGCCGATCTCGTCGTATCGCACACCGAGCTTGCCGACCATTTCACGCGCATCATCAAGACTCATGGGGGCGGTGTACGGCGACGGCATCATCACCGCGTGTAGTTTGTCAGCGCCCAGGGCGTCGACCGCAATCGCCAAGGTTAGGGCTGAGTCGATACCGCCGGAGAGCCCGATAATCGCACCATTGAAGCGATTTTTGCCGATATAGTCACGCACCCCGACGACCAGCGCCTGATAGGCTTCGGCATCACTTGAAAGAGGTTCGGCCATATCCCCGGAGCGCAGGCGGCCGCTGTCGTAATCGACGATTCCCAGCGCTTCTTCAAACTGCCCCAGGCGCATCCGGCAATTGCCCTGCGCGTCGAGCGCAAACGAGGCGCCATCAAAAACCAGTTCGTCCTGTCCACCAACCAGATTGGCATAAACCGCCGCCATCCCGGTGGCAGCAACCCGCTCGGAGAGCACCTGCAATCGTTGCTGATGTTTTTCCAGATGACACGGCGAGGCATTCAGCACCAGCAGCAGTTCGGCACCGGCGGCGTGCGCCATTTCAGCCGCGCCGGGTTCCCAGATATCGGCACAGATATTGATTCCGCAAGCCACACCGGCTACCGTCACGACGCAAGCCTCGATGCCGGCATCGAAATAACGCTTTTCGTCGAAAACCTCGTAATTCGGCAGGTATCGCTTGCGATAAACCGCTTTTTGGCGGCCTTTTTCAATGACCGTCGCGGCGTTGTAGCAATGTCCACCGGATTCTTCCGGATGGCCGACAATCACCGTCAAATCGGGAAGCCTGAGCGCCAGATCATCCAGCGCACGCCGGCAGGCGCGGTAAAAATCAGGACGCAGCAGCAAGTCTTCCGGCGGATAACCGCAGAGTGACAATTCCGGCGTGAGTAACAGTTGAGCGCCCCGCGTGGCGGCCTGCCGGGCAAATTCAATGATACGCTCGACATTGCCCGTCAGGTCACCGACGGTGGCGTTGAACTGGGCAACGGCGATACGCAGCATGGTGGCTTAGTAGGCCGGCTTGTCTTTCGCGTCGTTGAAAGTCTTGACGCCGGCTTCGATTTCTTTCTTGGCTTCTTCCGGGCCGCGCCAGCCGCTGACCTTGACGAACTTGCCCGGCTCGAGATCCTTGTAATGCTCAAAAAAATGGGCAATCTGGTCGAGCAACAGGGTCGGCATGTCGGCATGCGTTTGCACGTTGCGATACATCGGCGTCAATTTGTCGACCGGCACCGCCAGCAATTTGGCATCCTCGCCGGCTTCATCGGTCATCGCCAACATGCCGATCGGACGACAGCGCACCACGACACCCGGCGGCAGCGGGAAGGGGCTGACCACCAGCACGTCAACCGGATCACCGTCACCGGCGATGGTGTGCGGAATATAACCGTAGTTGCACGGATAGTGCATCGAGGTTGACATGAAGCGATCGACAAAAATTGCGCCGCTATCTTTATCGACTTCGTATTTGACCGGATCGGAATGCGCCGTGATTTCGATGATGACGTTGAAATCATTGGGAAGTGACTTGCCGGAAGGAACGTTGTTAAGTGCCATGGGGATCTCTCTGCGTTCAGGTTTTGAGAACTTGCGATTATAACGTCGCGCTCGGTTGAATTTACTGCCAGGCAGCGAGAAACTCCTGCCAGTGCGGAGCGCCGATTTTGCTCAAATGGGCTTTCACGAAAGCAGTCTCAGCCTCTTCTTCAGCCGCCGTTAATTCCCCGCGAAAACAGCGGAAGCGGTTAAAAACCAGATAAGTATTGATGACGTCGGTTTCGCAATAATCGCGAATTTCAGCACTTTTACCTGACTGCCAGGCCGCCCAGACCTTGCCGCCATCCATCCCGAGTTTGCCGGGAAAGCCGTAAAGTTTGGCGAGATCGTCGAGCGGCGCATTGGCGCGCGGGTTGTAAAGCGCCAGCAAATCCATCAGGTCAAGGTGGCGGGTATGGTAACGACTGATGTAGTTGTTCCACTTGAAATCGCGCGAATCGGCGAAATCACCGTCGCCGAGATCCCAGTAACGCGGCGCCGTCACCCCATGCAGCATGGCGCGGTAATGCAGCACTGGCAGGTCGAAACCGCTGCCGTTCCACGAAACGATTTGCGGCGTGAATTTCTCGATACCATCGAAAAAGCGCTGGATGATCGCCCCTTCGCTCAGCTCGGGTTGAGCCAGCGACCAGACCTTGAGCCCATCGCTGGTGCGCAGCACGCATGAAATGGTGACGACACGTTGCAGATGGAGCGACAGGAAGTCATTGCCGGTTTTGGCGCGACGCTGCTGAAAAGCCAATTCGGCGACTTCATCATCAGAAAGCCCGGCCGGCAGATCATTGAGGCGGCGGTAGCCGGCAACATCCGGAATCGTCTCGATATCGAAGACCAGTACCGGCTTCATGCCGGAAAAACACCCGTCGACAAGTAACGGTCGCCGCGATCACAAATGATGCAGACAATCACCGCGTTCTCCAGCGTAGCGGCAAGACGCAAGGCCACCGCAACGCCGCCACCGGACGAAATGCCGGCAAAAATACCTTCTTCAACCGCTAGTCGACGGGTCATCGCTTCGGCCGCCGACTGACCGACATATTCGATGCGGTCAACGTTGGTTTTATCGTAAATTTTTGGCAGGTAGGCTTCCGGCCATTTGCGGATACCGGGTATCTGGCTACCCTCCTCCGGCTGGCAGCCAATAATCTGGATCGCCGGATTTTGTTCCTTGAGAAACCGCGAGGTGCCCATAACCGTGCCGGTCGTCCCCATACTGGAGACAAAATGGGTGACCTTGCCGGCCGTATCGCGCCAGATTTCCGGCCCGGTACCTTCGTAATGCGCGAGCGGGTTATCGGCATTGGCGAATTGGTCGAGAATGATTCCCTTGCCTTCGTCACGCATTTTTTCCGCCACATCGCGGCACAACTCCATGCCGCCATCCTTGGGGGTTAACACCAGCGCGGCACCATAGGCACGCATACTCTGACGACGCTCGATACTTTGATTTTCGGGCATGACGAGAATCATCTTGTAACCCTTGATCGCCGCTGCCATGGCCAGGGCGATACCAGTATTGCCGGAAGTTGCCTCGATCAGCGTATCGCCAGGCTTGATGTCACCACGCGCTTCAGCGCGGGCAATCATCGACAACGCCGGCCGGTCTTTGACCGAACCAGCCGGGTTATTGCCTTCGAGCTTGGCAAGAATGACATTGCCACGCTGTTCGTTATCGGCGCCGGGGATACGTTGCAAACGAACCAGCGGGGTGTTTCCGACAAAATCCTGCAGGGTTTTATACATTTTGTTCCAGCCACGCCACGTACCGGGAAACACCTTCCTCAACCGTCGCCATCGGGGCAGCGTAACCGGCCGCCCGCAAGCGCGTCAGATCGGCCTCGGTGAATGCCTGATACTTGCCTTTGAGTGCCTCGGGGAAGGGAATGTATTCGAGCAAGCCCTGCGCCCGTAATTGATCCAGCGTCAGCGGCGCTACCGGCGAGGCAGCGTCTTTTGCCCGCAAACAGCCGTTGACCGTCGCCACGGCGACATCGTTGAAACTCTGCGAACGGCCTGAGCCGAGATTGAAAATGCCCGATTTTTCAGGGTGATCGAGGAAGAACAAATTGACCTTGGCGACATCGTCGACAAAGACAAAATCGCGCATCTGCCCGCCATTATCGTAACCATGCGACGCCTCGAACAACTTCACCTTGCCCTCTGCACTAAACTGTTTGAAGTGGTGAAAAGCCACCGAGGCCATGCGCCCCTTGTGCGTTTCGCGCGGGCCATAGACATTGAAGTAGCGAAAGCCGACGATCTGCGACGACGCCCCCTTGGCCAGACGCTGGCGCACAATCTGGTCAAAGAGGAATTTCGAATAGCCATAAACATTGAGCGGCCCTTCATACTGACGCTCTTCCTTGAATACAGCGGTGCTGCCGTAGGTTGCCGCACTTGAGGCATAGAGAAACTGGACGTCCTGATCCTGACACCAGTCGAGGAGAATCATCGAATAGCGATAGTTGTTCTCCATCATGTAGCGGCCATCCGATTCCATGGTGTCGGAGCAGGCTCCCTCATGAAAAACAGCGTCAATCTCGCCATCGTAATGCCCGGCCTGGATGCGCTCGATGAAATCCTGCTTGTCGAGATAATCGACAATGTCGCAATCAATCAGATTCTTGAACTTGTCCGCCTTGGTCAGGTTATCGACGGCAATAATCTCCTTCACCCCTCGCTCATTGAGCGCCTTGACGATGTTTGACCCAATAAAACCGGCGGCGCCGGTCACAACGATGCTCATCTCGAATCTCCCTAGAGGGCGGCAGCCAGTTCGTGGCGCGTCACCACGGCGGTACCCAGTTTTCCAACCACAATGCCACCGGCAATATTGGCGACACGGATCGCCTCTGCCCAATCCGCCCCGGCGGCAATCATCACGGCGAGGGTGGCAATCACCGTATCACCCGCCCCCGAGACATCAAACACCTCGCGCGCGACAGCCGGCTGATGGTGCGTCTCATCGGCAAAGAGGGTCATTCCATCTTCGCTGCGCGTTACCAGCAGGGCTTCAATACCGAGACCCCCGCGCAACTTGCGCGCCTTGGCTTCGAGCTCTGCTTCCGATTTCCAGCCGCCAACCACCTGCTTCAATTCGGAACGGTTGGGGGTAATCACCGTTGCACCGGCGTATTTTTCCCACTCGTCGCCCTTCGGGTCGACCAGCACCGGCTTGTCGTGGGCGCGAGCGATGCGAATCATCTCGCTCACATGGGTCAGGCCGCCCTTGCCGTAGTCGGAGAGAATGACGACATCGGCATCAAACACGCGCCGCTCGAAGTCGGCCAGCTTGGCTTGCAAAACCTCATGCGAAGGCGCCGTTTCGAAATCGATGCGCAGCAATTGCTGCTGCCTGCCGATGACGCGCAGTTTGACGATGGTGTCGATCTCGCGGTCGATGTGCAAATTGGCATCAATTTGTCCTTCATCGAGCAAGCGCGCGAGGCTGCGGCCGGCTTCGTCATCGCCAACAACCGACAGCAAGGCGGTCACCGCACCCAGTGAGGCGGCATTGCGTGCCACATTGGCAGCACCGCCAAGACGCTCTTCGACCCGCTCGACCTTGACCACCGGCACCGGCGCTTCCGGTGAAATGCGATTGACTTCGCCAAACCAGTAGCGATCGAGCATGACATCGCCGACAACCAACAGGCGAACCTGCAAAATTTTATCAAGCATGAAAATTATCGTCCGATGGCGAAGTACTCAATGCCGGAACTACGCACAAATTTGGGATCGTAGAGGTTACGGCCGTCGACAATGACCGGGCTTTTCAGCGCTGCCTTGATTGCCGCAAAATCCGGACTGCGGAACTCCTTCCACTCGGTAGCAATGACCAGAGCATCGGCTCCGTCGAGCGCGCTCATCGGGCTCGCGGCATAGGTCAAACGAAAATCATCGCCGAAAATGCGCTGTGTTTCGTGCATCGCCACCGGATCGTAGGCGCAGATGGTCGCCCCGGCGGCAAACAGATCCTTGATCAACTCACGGCTTGGCGCATCGCGCATGTCGTCGGTGTTCGGCTTGAAGGAGAGTCCCCAGAGCGCGAAATGCTTGCCTTTGAGGTCGTCGCCAAAACGCGCCCGAATCTTTCGGCTAAGAATGTGTTTTTGCAGATCGTTGGCTTCTTCGACAGCGGTCAGCACTTTGAGGGTGATCTGGGCGTCGTCGGCAGCGGTCTTGATCAATGCCTTGACATCTTTCGGAAAGCAGGATCCGCCGTAGCCACAACCGGGATAAAGAAAGTGGTAACCGATGCGCGGGTCGGAACCGATTCCCTGACGCACCATTTCAATGTCGGCACCCAATACTTCAGCCAGGTTGGCTAGTTCGTTCATGAAACTGATGCGCGTCGCCAGCATGGCATTGGCGGCATACTTGGTCAGTTCGGCGCTCTTGACGTCAGTAATGATCAACCGCTCATGATTGCGCTGAAAAGGTGCATAGAGCGCGCGCATCAGATGAATCGCCTGCGCCTCCTCGGCACCGACAACGATGCGGTCAGGACGCATGAAGTCTTCAACGGCGGCGCCTTCCTTCAAAAATTCGGGGTTGGAAACAACGCTGAAAGGCACGTCGAGCCCACGTTTCTGCAATTCTTCGCTGACCGCAGCCTTGACTTTGTCGGCGGTACCGACCGGGACGGTGCTTTTGTCGACAATCACTTTGTAATCGGTCATCGTTCGCGCAATATTGCGCGCCGCGGCGAGAACGTACTGAAGGTCTGCCGAGCCATCCTCATCGGGCGGCGTGCCGACGGCAATAAACTGGATGGTGCCGTGCCTGACGGCCAGCTCGACATCCGTGGTGAAATTCAAACGACCGGCAGCCACGTTGCGGCTGACCATCTCCTGCAGGCCAGGTTCGTAGATGGGAATTCCCCCTTCTTCGAGAATCTTGATCTTGACCGGATCCAGATCCAGGCACAACACATCGTTGCCAACTTCCGCCAGACAAGTGCCACTGACCAGACCGACATAGCCGGTGCCAACCACGGTAATTTTCATGGGATGTTCCTATAAGCTTGAGTCGAATTCTTCACTACGCCGAGGCGGATAGGTTTCCCATCCCCCGCAAGCCGGGCAGCGCCAGTAAAACTGGCGCGCCTTGAAACCGCAATTATCGCACCGATAACGAGCCAGCCGCTTGGTGTAACCCTGAATGATCGTCTTTGCGAGTTCGACATCCGGCCTCACTTCCGGCGCCACCAGCGGCAAGCGGGCACTCATCAGTTTTTCCAGACCGAGCAGCGTCGGATTGCGTTGCAATTCGGCGCGCACCAAGGCGTAAGCCGCTTGATTTCCTTCTGCCTCAAGTACCAGTTGATAAACCACATCGAGCAAATCGAGTGAGGGGTAGCGCTCAAGAAAGCCGCTGAGCAAGGCAATCCCCTCGTCCCGCCGCTCCAGCTTGCGATAGCAATCGAGCAAGCGCTGGGCAACCAGTGCCAGATAGGCCGGATCCTGTTGCTCAATTCGCAGCCAGGACTCAATCGCCGCCTCCGGCGCGCCCTCCTGGATTAGCAAATCCCCTTGCAGCAAGCTGGCACGAACACATTTGCGATTTTGCTGAACCGCCGATTCAAGGTAAGCGCGTGCCGAATCAGGCTTTGAACGTATGATTTCGTTGGCAGCGAGTTCGCAATAAAACTCGGCCACTTGCTGCTGCGAAGCCACATCAGGCAATTCGCCAGCCAGATCAATGGCTTTTTGCCAGGCTTTCTCGACCTGATAAATTTCAAGAAGATTGCGCTTGGCGTCGGCCTCGAACGCCGTCCCGACCATTTTGTTGAAAATCTCCTCGGCACGGTCGAGCAAGCCAGCCTTCAGGTAATCTTGTCCCAACTCGGCGAGCGCATGCAGACGCACACCCTGATCAAGATCATCACGATCAATCAGGTTCTGGTGCATACGAATCGCCCGCTCAGTCTCGCCGCGGCGGCGAAAAAGATTGCCGAGCGCAAAATGCAGTTCAACGGTTTGCGAATCAACCTTGGCCACCTCAAGAAATGAATCGATGGCCTTGTCCGGCTGCTCGTTGAGGAGAAAATTCAGCCCCTGAAAATAGGAGCGCGGCAAGGCTCGCGATTCATGGACAACCTGACGCATATCAACGCGCGCGGCAGCCCAGCCCAAGGCGAAAAACACCGGAACCAGCAGTAACTGCCAATATTCAAACAATTCGCTCATGCGGCAACGTACTCTGGAAATCAATAAAAAAGGGCAGTGAAGTTGCTCACTGCCCTGAATCTAACACATGCGCCTGATGGGCATCAGATCGACTGATCGACCCGCTCCCGCAGTTCTTTACCCGCCTTGAAGTGGGGAACCCACTTGGCCGGCACGCTGACCTGTTCCCCCGACTTGGGGTTACGGCCGGTGCGCGGCGGCCGGTAATTGAGCGCAAAGCTGCCGAATCCGCGGATCTCGATGCGATCCCCGCGCACCAGGGCGTCGGACATCGCATCGAGAATCATCTTTACCGCAAAGTCAGCATCTTTCGCCACCAGTTGCGGAAAACGCTCCGCAAGCCGGGCGATGAGCTCGGATTTGGTCATACTGTCGTCCATCAGCCCTGCTGATTTAGCTTGGCCTTGAGCAAGGCGCCCAGGTTGGTCGTTCCGGAAGCAGCGGACGACGACTCGGCAGAGAACTTCTGCATCGCTTCGTGCTGCTCGGCTTGATCCTTGGCCTTGATCGACAGATTGATACCACGGGTCTTGCGATCGACATTGATGATCATGACTTCGAGCTCATCGCCCACTTTGACGTGGGTAGACAGATCGTCGATACGATCACGCGAGAACTCGGAGGCACGCAGATAGCCTTCATTCTCGCCATCGAGCGTCACCACGGCACCGCGCGCATCAACCGTTTTGACGGTACCGCGAACAATGCTGTTTTTCTCGTGGGTCGCAATGAAGTTGGTGTAGGGATCGCCTTCCATCTGCTTGATGCCCAGGGAAATACGCTCTTTCTCAACATCAATGGCAAGCACCATGGCCTCAACTTCGTCGCCCTTCTTGAAGTTGCGGATGGCATCTTCGCCGGTCGACGACCAGGAAAGATCGGAAAGATGAACCAGACCATCAATACCGCCCGGCAAACCGATGAAGATACCGAAATCGGTGATTGACTTGATCGCGCCGCGAACTTTGTCACCCTTCTTCTGGTTCATCGCAAAGTCATCCCACGGATTGGCTTGACATTGCTTCATGCCCAGCGAAATACGGCGGCGCTCTTCGTCGATTTCAAGAATCATGACTTCAACTTCGTCACCCAGGGAAACCACCTTGGATGGATGCACGTTCTTGTTCGTCCAATCCATTTCGGAAACGTGAACCAAGCCTTCAATGCCTTGCTCGATTTCAACGAATGAACCGTAGTCGGTCAGGTTGGTGACCTTGCCGAAGAGGCGGGTACCGGCCGGGTACCGGCGGGCGATTCCAACCCACGGATCGTCGCCCAATTGCTTCATACCCAGGGAGACGCGGTTCTTTTCGGCGTCGAACTTGAGGATTTTCGCGGTCACTTCATCACCGACGTTAAGCACTTCGCTCGGATGACGAACGCGGCGCCAGGCCAGATCGGTTATATGCAGCAAGCCATCAATGCCGCCGAGATCAACGAATGCACCGTAATCGGTGATGTTCTTGACAATACCCTTGACGGTAGTGCCTTCTTTGAGGTTCTCGAGGAGCTTTTCGCGATCTTTGTCAGCGCTGGCTTCGAGTACGGCACGACGGGACATGACCACGTTGTTACGCTTGCGATCAAGCTTGATGACCTTGAACTCCATGGTCTTGCCTTCGTACGGCGTAGTGTCCTTGACCGGACGCATGTCGACCAGCGAACCCGGCAGGAAGGCGCGAACGCCGTTCGACATAACGGTGAGACCGCCCTTGACCTTGCCGGTGATGGTACCGGTCACCAGGGAGTTGTTGTTCAGGGCTTCTTCGAGGAAGTTCCAGGCAGCGATGCGCTTGGCGCGATCGCGCGACAGGCGCGTGGCACCGTAGCCGTCTTCCAGCATTTCAATGGCAACTTGAACGAAATCACCGACAGCGACTTCGATTGCCCCCTGATCATTCAGGAATTCTTCGAGCGGAACGTAGGATTCCGATTTCAGGCCGGCATTGACGACAACAAAGTTGCGGTCGATGAGCACCACTTCGGCAGTGATGACTTCGCCTTGACGCATTTCCTGGCGCGCCAGGGATTCTTCAAATAGTTGAGCAAAAGATTCCATTACGGAGAGGACTTTCATGCCAGGGATTGCTGAATCCGCGGCGGGTTAGAGTTAAAAAATACGCCACCAGTCAATCGACTGACGGCGCCTTGCTACATCACCTCCTTGCTCCACACAAGCACCTGATTCACCGCCGCTTCGATGGTGAGATCAGTCGTGTCGAGCAATTTGGCATCTGCTTCCTGCCTGAGCGGCGCCACGCTGCGCCGGGAATCCCTCGCATCGCGTTGCTGCAACTCCAACAGAAGATCGCCGAGATTAGCAGATAAACCTTTTTCGATCAACTGCTTATAACGACGCTGCGCCCTCACTTCGGGGCTCGCCGTGAGGAAAACCTTGAGCCTTGCATGGGGAAAGACAACGGAAGCCATGTCGCGCCCGTCGCCCACCAATCCTGGTGCCTTGTTGAAGGCACGCTGACGGAACAGCAGCGTCGCACGGACTGCCGGCAAGGCGGCCACCCTTGAGGCGCCAGCCGAAATGTTCTCGTGACGAATGGCATCGCCAACCCACTGCCCGTCAAGTTGAATATCGTTTTCCAAAAATTCGACATCCAGCGCCGCAGCAACCGCCGCCACACCGGCCTCATCAGCCCAATCGACACCCGCTTGCTGCGCAGCCAGCGCGGTCAAACGGTATAAAGCCCCGGAATCCAGATAGCCAAAACCCAAAGCGGAAGCCACCCGAGCCGCCACAGTTCCCTTGCCCGACGCCGATGGGCCATCAATGGCAATTACCGGCGCCGCTTGGGTGACAGCGGCAAACCGCTCGAAATAGTCAGGAAAAGTTTTGGCCACGCACTTCGGGTCGTTGATTCGCAAAGGCGTAGCAAAAGCAGCCAAAGAAAAACACATTGCCATCCGGTGATCATCATAGGTATCGATTGCCGAAGGTTTTACGGTCGACGGCGAAATGCGGATGAAATCCCCTCCCTCCTCCACCACTGCCCCGAGCTTACGCAACTCGGTCGCCATCGCGGCAATCCGGTCGGTTTCCTTAACCCGCCAAGAGGCAATGTTGCGCAAGGTCGTTGTGCCCTTGGCAAACAAAGCAGCGGTCGCCAAGGTCATCGCGGCATCGGGAATAGCGTTGCAATCAAGGTCGACCGCAAGCAGTCCGTTTTTTGGGGCGCGCGCCGACATCCAGTTCGGGCCCATCTCAATCTCTGCCCCCATTTTGGCCAGCGCATCGGCAAACTTGACGTCGCCCTGAATTGAGTCCCGCCCCACTCCATCAACGCGAACCGGGCCACCGCCTATCGCCCCCAGCGCCAGAAAATAGGAAGCCGACGAGGCATCCCCTTCAACATGGATTGTCCCCGGCGAGACGTAACGGCTCCCGGCCACGACGGTAAAGCGCTGCCAAGCTTCGCGCTCCACCACCACGCCAAAGCGCGCCATGATCGCCAGGGTAATTTCAATATAGGGTCTGGAAATCAACTCGCCAACAACGTTGACCGTAATCGTTTGACCGGTGATCGGCAAAGCCATCAACAAACCGGTTAAAAACTGGCTGGAAACATCACCGCGAACGCTAACCGCACCATCCGGCTGAATTCTGGCCGGCTTGAGATGGAGGGGCGGAAAGCCGTCATTGCCAAGGTAGGCAACATCAGCACCGAGTTGCCGCAGCCCATCAACAAGGTCGCCAATCGGCCGCTCGTGCATACGTGGCACGCCCTTCAGCACATAATCGCCACCAGCGAGCGCCAGTGCGGCAGTCAGCGGGCGAAAAGCGGTGCCCGCATTGCCGAGAAAGAGCTCCGCCTGTTTAACCGGGAATTTTCCGCCACAGCCTTTGATTGACCAACTTTCGCCGCCCAGGTGAGTAACTCCCACACCCAAAACCCTCAAGGCATCGATCATTCGTCCGGTATCGTCGGAGGCAAGCAGGTCGCAAACCTCCGTTTCACCCTCGGCTAATGCCGCAAGCAGAAGAACCCGGTTGGAAATGCTTTTCGAACCGGGAAGCCGAACGGTACCGGCAGCAGAGAGCAATTGGGGGAGATCGAGAAATTCCATGAGCTTAGACCAATCACTAAATTGGGGGGTGTGGAAAGCTGTGCCAACCAAAGCAATTGCTGGAACCCGCCAAGAAACCGACGCCTTGCTGGGGGCAACTCAATTAAACGAGACAGCCATCAATATTTCCGCAGAAATATACGACGAATCAGGTGAATGCCTTAATTGGGCGAACGCCCTGCATGACTCCGCAGCCCGACCAATGTGGGTTTGACAAAAACAAAAAGCATCCCAAGCAATAAACCACCGATTAGCCCCAATGCCAGCGCTAGCGATAATTTTGGGCGAGTAACATAAATGTAGGGCTGCCCCTCAAACAAATTTTCTGTTCGTGCAGCGCCTTCCTCGATATCCCGATCAATCGTTCTGATTGCCAGCACAGCAGAGAGATTGGCTGGGTCGACGCGTTTTCGGAGGTCATCCATTATCAATGCTAACGATTTCATCAAATCCTGCGAACTTTGATCACTACCAAGAAGTGGTTTTGCCTTTTCAACAAATTGACTCACGAATTCCAGTTCAACAAGGCGCTCACTCGCCCTGAGGTTTGATTCGAGCAGGAAATTGATGTCGCTACTCAGCGCGACCAACTGGGTGGATATCGGAAAGTACTTGGCTCCCGAATCTTTTGGATCAAGCACTTGAGGGATCATCGACGATGCGGTGGATGCATCAGGATACTTTTTGCGCAAAGTCTCCAATGTTTCACGGCGCTGACTGAGAAATTTCAACTCGGATTCATTTTTTGCGATTTCCTGCCGCAACGTTGCCGGTTTCTGGAAAACATCAATTTCATAGCGGTTAATCAAGGATTTGAAGGTGAGGTATGCGGCTCCCTGCCGGATAAAGCGCTCAATGAACAACATGTCATCAATAAGCTGTTGCCGGTTGCTGCCAGAAATACGCACCTGCAAGCGCTGCACATTGGTTGCCCCAGCATCGAGAACTTCCTTGCTGACCGAAGCCAAATCTTTGACATCCCCTTTCGAGAAGGCATAAACCGGACTGACGTTTGTCTTCCACCAGTTAGGTTCCGCAAGCCTGCCTAACAGCATCGAACGTTCGGGCGTCTCACCACGTTCGGAATAGATTTCCGCAAAAGCGGGCAGCCCTGATGAAAGAGCACTCCATGTCACAAAATTCAATGTCCCTGGACGGGTAACCGCGGCCAACTCCCCCTTGTATCCCTGTGCAAACCAAGCTACGACGCCAACGGCCAACCCAAGAAGTCCGCCGAGCGTCCACACCTTCCAGTTATCAAGCAAGGTCGCCAGCATGTCTCTCAGGCTAACCTCATCTTCCTGCAACATTTCGTTTTGATTCATTCATCAGTCTTTCTAAAAAATCAATGCACCAGTACGTCGCCGCCGGCAGGCAAAGCCATGGCGCGCCACAAAAGTTCGCCATCGCCATGCCGAGCTGGCATGTACTCTTGAACCATGACACCGAGGAGAGCCAGCACTTTCTCGTAATCGAAAGCCTGACAGGCCTCATCAAGGCAAGCCAATTGCTCGCTCAACAAAGCCCAAGGAACCTCATGTTCGTAGGCTCGCATGATCAGCGGATGCGAGGTGCCCTCAACGTTATCGCCGATCAACAACTCTTCATAAAGCTTCTCACCCGGGCGCAGACCAACCACCTCAATTGCAATATCGCCATCCGGATGCTCTTCATCGCGCAATTCCAAGCCGCTGAGATGAACCATTCGCCGTGCGAGGTCGAGTATTTTAACCGGCTTACCCATATCCAGCACATACACTTCCCCCCCCTTGCCCATCGAACCAGCCTGAATCACCAGTTGCGCCGCCTCAGGGATGGTCATGAAGTAGCGCGTTATATCCGCATGGGTCAAGGTAATCGGTCCGCCTGCAGCGATTTGCTTACGGAACAGCGGCACGACCGAACCCGACGAGCCAAGCACATTGCCAAAGCGCACCATACAAAAACGCGTTCCCCCTCCCCGGCGTGCCAACGCCTGCAGGATCAGTTCGGAAAGTCGCTTGCTGGCTCCCATGACGTTGGTCGGGCGCACAGCCTTATCGGTAGAGATCAGCACGAAGGCTTCAACGCCCGCAGCCAATGCCGCCTCGGCCATACGCCGGGTGCCAACCGCATTGTTGCGAATACCCTCAATCGGATTGTGCTCAACCAACGGAACGTGCTTGTAAGCTGCCGCGTGGTAAACCGTCTGCACCCTGAAACTCCTCATCACTGTCTCATTGCGATGCTGATGAGTCACCGAGCCGAGCACAGGCACCAACTCGACTGGCAAGTTACCGCGTGAGCACAACTCCGCCAGCTCTTGCTCAATGGCATACAAAGCAAACTCGGAAAGCTCCATTAAAACCAGGCGCGAAGGTTTCAGGCGAACAATCTGCCGACAAAGCTCAGAGCCGATCGACCCCCCCGCACCCGAGACCAGAACCACCTTTCCGGCAACACAACGACCGAGCAAACCAGCATCGGGCACCACCGATTCCCGGCCAAGCAAATCTTCAATTTCGACCTCTCTGATGGCGTCAACCGTTACCTTCCCGCTAATCACATCGGCCATGCCGGGAATCAATTTGACCTTGCAATGCAGCCCCGCAAGACGATCAATAATTTCAGCACGACGCGCCCGGCTGGCAGAAGGTATCGCCAACAACAATTCGTCAATTTTTTTGGCCACCAGCAATTGAGCCAGATCACCCGCCCCATGAACGCGCAAACCCGCAACCTCAGTCCTCTGCATCACTGGGTTGTCATCAAGGAAAATAACCGGCAAATATTCCCGACCGGCACGCAACGCGTAGGCCAACTGAGTCCCGGCACTCCCCGCGCCATAAATAGCCACCCGCTTGCGCGCATCTTGCCCACGCTCCGCACGCAAAAACCAGCTACGTGCCAGAAAGCGAGTCGCACCGACATAGACGATGGCTAGCAACCAGTAGATCGCCAAAACCCCACGTGAGATCTGCGGTGCTTGGGTCAATGTGAGACCCGCTGCGAGCAGCAGCACCGACAAAGTAACCCCGCCAGCGACGACAAAAACAACCCTGTCCTCCATGAAACGAATCACCGCACGATAAAGCCCCAAGCGAATGAATATGGGAATTGCCAGCAGCGGTGCAGTAATAATCTGCCATTTGTATGGGGCAAGATCGGGCGAAAATGTATCGAAACGCAAGGCCAACGCCGACCAGAAGGCAAGTGCCAGAAGTGCAAGATCGACCGCTACCGAGATGACTTGCTTTGTACGCCGAGGTAACGCAAGGAAAACCTTGATCATGACTGCACCACCTCTCCAGGCAACAAAACACGACCTGCTTCAATCTCAATACCATGCCCCAGCACAGACCCAGCCTGCATCCAAGCGCCCACTCCAAGAGTAGCTCCTCCCACCATTACCGCATTGACTCCGAGGTGACCAAAATCAGAAATATGACAATGGTGATCGACCACTGCCGCACAATTCACAATAACCCCGTCACCCAAGCGCGCCTCGGTACCGACAATAGCCCCTGCCATGATTACAGTACCAGCGCCAATTTTTGCTGTTGGAGAAACAATTGCGCGCGGATGCACTACAGTTACCAAGGAAAAACCAACCCCTAACAACTCGTCTGTCATGGACTGGCGAAGCGCATTATTTCCAAGGGCGACAATGGTGAAATCTGCCTCACAACGCCACCGGGCAAAATCGACCATTTTGCCCAGCACAGGAAGTTCCCACACCCGCCCCAACTCAGGATAAGCATCATCGAGAAAGCCGGCCACGACAAACTCGCCACCGGCCAAAACCGCCTCCGCCACAGAGCGGCCATGTCCGCCTGCGCCAATGATCAAAAGTCGTTTCATCAGTGAGATACCCCATCACGCCGCAAAACTTTGACGAAGGTTAGCCAGAGAATCTGGATATCGAACCACAAAGACTGACGCTGAAGATATTCAACATCAAGTTTTACCTTTTCCAGAATCGGCAATTCGTCGCGTCCATTAACTTGCGCCCAGCCGGTCAGACCAGGAACAAGTTCATGAACGCCAAACTGAGTGCGCAAAGACACCAGATCATCCTGGTTGAATAGTGCTGGACGCGGGCCAACAAAACTCATATCGCCCTTGAGGATGCTCCACAACTGAGGGAGTTCATCGAGGCTGGATTTACGCAAGAAAGAACCAATCGGCGTTAGATGCACATCAGGATTTTGCAGCAGATGCGTCGCTACCGCTGGCGTGCCAATCCGCATACTTCTAAATTTTGGCATTTTGAAAATTTTATTCAGTTTGCCGACACGATCAGACCAATAAAGTACAGAGCCTTTTGATGTCAAACGCACCAATAGCGAAACAAAAAAAATCGGTAGCACCAAAAGCAGTGCTACACAAAAACATAGAATCAAATCAAACAATCGCTTTATACGCATCTCGTTCCACACACAGGGCCTTTGAGGTTCCCTCGGTTTTTCGTCTGCCAAAGGGTGGGGTTCATGCTACCAGTTTTGCCTGATGCTGCTCTCTGATCCAGGTCTCCAAGAACTGAACAGGCGATCTGTAACCGAGTGTCGAATGTTGGCGTTTTCTGTTGT
>CAJBDJ010000072.1 GCA_903951825.1 uncultured Pseudomonadota bacterium | reverse complement strand
CGGAAATCCACAACCGCGTTTTTGCGGCGCTGGAATTGAAAACCCCCAGCCAACCACACCAACTTTCTCTTTTGTAGTACACGTTTTTGAACTACGCTTCATAACAATCAATCACTTACGCGTTTAGCTGTCGAACTCGGGTGCACCCGGCGTTCCAGTTCGTCGGCGGCACGCAGCAAGTGGCGGCCGTCATCGAGCAGCGTGCGGCCGGCATCGTTGAGGGTGGCGCGGCGTCCTTCGCGGATGAAAAGCGGAAAGTCGAGGTCGTCTTCGAGCTTGGCCACCGCGTGCGAGAGCGCCGAAGGAACCCGGTGCAGGGCGGCGGCAGCGGCAGAGAAGCTGCCGTGCTGGTCAATCGCATCGAGCATGTGGAGCAGATCGAGGGTGATTTTCATGTGAATTTAATTGATCGGTAGTGCCGAAATTATTCGCTGGATAGCCTTGAACGCATTGCCTAGTATAGCGACTAACCCACGTTCGTCATTCACCAGGAGTTCTCGATGATCACCCTGCGCCCTGCCGCCCAGCGCGGTTTTGCCGACCACGGCTGGCTCAAGGCTCGCCACAGTTTTTCATTTGCCGATTATTACGATCCCGCTGAAATGGGCTGGGGCGCGTTGCGCGTCATCAACGAGGATCGTGTCGCACCGGGCAAGGGGTTTGGAACGCACGGCCATCGCGATATGGAAATCGTCACCTATATTTTGTCCGGTGCGCTTGCGCACAAGGACAGTCTGGGCAGTGGCGGCATCATCCGGCGTGGCGAGGTGCAGCGCATGTCAGCCGGCCGGGGGGTCATGCACAGCGAGTTCAACCCGTCGCCGGACGAGGAGACGCACCTGTTGCAAATCTGGATCAGTCCGGCGCAGCTTGGCATCGCCCCCAGTTATGAGCAGCAAGTGTTGGCGATTGATCAAATGCGCAGTCAGTGGCGGCTGGTCGCCTCGCCCGACGGCGCCGGGGGGAGCACGACGATCGCTCAGGACGCAAAAATCCACGCCACCGTTCTCCCTGCCGGCGCCACTCTCGACTATGCCCTGACGGCCGGTCGTTTGGCTTACGTGCAGATGGTGCGCGGTGAATTGTCGATCAACGGACAAAAAATGCGTGCCGGCGATGGTGCCAAAATTGCCGATGAAACCCACCTTGTTTTTGTCGCCGATGAGGAGAGCGAATGCCTGCTCTTCGACCTGCCACCCGCCTAAATCACCCCCATTTTTTACACGAGGAAAATCATGAGTAAAGTTATCGTTGTCTATCATTCCGGCTATGGGCACACCCGGCGCGTCGCCGAAATTGTTGCCGAGGGCGCTGCCGCCGAACTGCTTGCCATCGACGCCGAAGGCAATCTGCCGGAGGGCGGCTGGGACAAACTGGCCGCCGCCGATGCGATCATTTTCGGCACGCCCACCTACATGGGCGGCGCCAGTTGGCAGTTCAAGAAATTCGCCGATGCCTCATCCAAACCCTGGTACGGCCGCGCCTGGCAAGACAAGGTGTTCGGCGGCTTTACCAACAGCGCCAGTCTCAACGGCGACAAGCAGGTGACGCTGATCGGCCTGCAGACACTGGCTTCGCAGCACGGCGGCATCTGGGTCAGCCTCGGTTTGCTGCCAAGCAATGCCAAGGCGGCAACGCGCAATGACATCAACAACCTCGGCGCTTCGGTGGGCTTGCTGGTGCAGTCGCCGTCCGATGCCGGGGTGGACGAAATCCCGCAGGGCGATCTCGATACCGCCAGACAATACGGCCAGCGCGTCGCCATGGTGGCAGCCAAATTGCGCCCTTGAATTATTCCATTGGGTGAGGCGCTGTTATAGTGTGGTTATTCCCCCTGAATTTCGGAGTGACTGCATGGCCCTCACCCTCACCCTCGTTGATCTCTCGGTTTTGCTGGTTGAGCCATCGACCATGCAGGGCAATCTGGTGACCCGCATGTTGCAGCAGGCGGGCGTCGCCAAAATCAAGCTGGTCGATACTGCGGCGGCGGCAATGGAGGCCATGAAAACCAGCAACAAACATGCATTGTTGGTGATTAGCAGCCTCTATCTGCCGGATATGCCGGGGACTGAACTGGTTGCGCAAATGCGTGCTGACCTCGATCTGGAGGCCGTCCCGTTTATCCTGATTTCCAGCGAAACCCGGCCGCAGGTGCTGGAGCCGGTTCGTCAGTCGGGAGCCTGCAGCATCATCACCAAGCCGTTCAATGTCGAGCAACTGTCGCGCGCCCTTTACGCTGCCGCCGATTACCTTAATCCGCCGGAAGACGTTGATGTGGCCGAGCTTGAATCCTTGCGCGTCCTGCTCGTCGATGACAGCAAAATGTCGCGCCGCCACCTGCATCGCCTGCTGGAGGAGCTGGGTATCGAGCGCATTACCGAGGCTGCCGATGGCAAGGAAGCGATTGGTTTGTTGCAGGAAACGATGGTTGACCTGGTGATTACCGACTACAACATGCCGGAGCTCGATGGCCGCCAGCTGACCGAATACATCCGCACGCAAAGTTGGCAAAATGCCGTGCCGATCCTGATGGTAACCAGCGAACAAAACCAGGGGCGTCTTGCCGCTGTTGAACGCGCCGGAGTTTCCGCAGTTTGCAACAAACCCTTTGAGGCCGGCAGCATTCGCAAGTTGATTGTCGAGGCGCTAACGCGCTGAGCCTCGCCGCCGGGCGCGGCGCCCGACGATGAACAGCGCCAGCAAGCAGAGCAGCGGATCGAACAGGGCATCCCATAAATTGATGAACAAGCCGCTGGCGTAGGCGGCAAGGTCGATGGCGAGAATGATCAGCCAGAGGTTCAGGCGTTGCCACCAGAGTGCGACGGCAAGCGGAATAAGTGCAACGAGCAGCGGCCAGGGCTGGTAGCCCACGGCATAGGGGTCGAACGAGCCGAAGCCGAGCGCCGCCGGATAAAAAAAGGCAGCCACCAGGAGCAAACCCGCCGCCGGGCGCCAGTCACGCGCCGCCAGCCGGGTGGGGCGAGCCAGTTGCAGTACGACCAGTTGCAACAAGGTCATTGACGGCATCCCGAACATGCCGTGCATGAACGGCGCAATGCCGGCGACCAGCGCCAGAGCGGTGGCCACCAGGGCGGCTCGGGCGCGCAGTTCGCCAAGCGGTAGCAGTGACACAAAGGCACCAAAAATCAGGCCGTGGGCGAGCAGGCCGTAAGCGGCGCTGGCGTTCATGGTGCCTCCTGGTCGAGCCAGGCTTCGCTGAAAGCGGCGTGCTTGATCCCCTGGCGGCGCCACGTGTAGGCCAGGTGAATTCGCCCGTCGCGAGCCAGCAGTAGCGCCGGATAGGAAAACTCGGCGCCGCTGTCGGGGGCGCTTTCGATGGTTTTTCCCGGTGTCCAGGTCGCCCCTTCATCCGATGAAATCCAGAGCAGCATGGCTTCGCGTCCATTGGGCGGGTTGCCAGCCATGAGCAGCCGGCCGCTGCGCAAGCGCAAGAGGGCGATGGACGAATTGGGGTTGGGCACGGGCAGTGCGGCGCCCGCCTGCCAGGTCAGGCCGGCGTCGCTGCTGCGGCTGGTTTGCACCCGGCCGGGTCCGGCGCCGGCATCGCGCAGCAAGGCCAGGGCGCGCTGCGGGTCGAGGACGGCAAGCGTTGGTTGCAGGGTACGGACAGGGTGGGCCATGCGTACTTTGTCGACGATTTGCCCGGTCGCCGAGAGGCGCAGCCATTCGCCATGCTTGGCGATGAATTCATGATAGACCGGCAGACCCAGGCCGCCATCGGCGAGGGCAACCGGCGGCGAGCGAACCAGTGTGCTGATGTTGGCGAATGGCGAGGTTTGCAGTTTGCTCGGCTTGCTCCAGCTGACGCCGCCGTCGTTGGACAGGCTGTGATTGATGGAGCTGCCGGCCCAGCCGCCAATCGAGACGCTGACGTACCAGAGATGTAGCCAGCTGCCTTCGGCGTAAAGAACCGGGTTGCCTATTTTGCGCACGCTGGCGAATGTGCCGCCGGCGGTGCTTTGGCGGTCGGCAATCGCGCGCGCTGTGCTCCAGCCATTTTTATCCTGCACGCTGAACCAGATGGCGACATCGTCGGCCCCTTCGCGGGTGCCGGCAAACCAGGCGGCGGCGATTCTGCCGTCGGGCAACTGGGTGAGGCTGGCAGCGTGCGCCGAGGCCGCCGCCCGTGGCAGCGATTCGCTGGCATAAAGCACCGGCAACCGTGATGGCGCGGCCGCCGGCGGCGCCTCGAAGAGCGCGGCCGGCGGTGTTGGTAGGCGCCACAAGGCGGCTGCCAGACTGCCGATAAACAGCACGGCGGCCAGTCGGCGCCATGCGTTGTCGCTCAACTGCTTCATTGGGGGACGACCTCGAACCAGGTGACGGTCGTCAGCAGCGGGCTTAGCGAACGACTGGCGAACGCGATCTGCCAGTCGGCGAACGTCGCGCCAAGGCGGGCAAAGCGCAGGCCGGAACCATGCGAAGCAAGCGTCTGGTAGCTGCCGACTTCGTTGGCGCGATAAGCGTTGGCGGCCAAGGTGTCTTTGAAGCGCGCGATGTCGCTGTCTTCGACAAAGACCGGGGTTTGAGCCGCCGCGATGGCCGCCAGGTCGACTTTGTCGAGCCTCCCGTAGTGGCGATGTGCTTGCCCGCTGAGGATTGGCAGCAGTGCCGGCTGCGGGCCGCCGAACATGGCGACGGGCCGCGTGCGGCCGATGTCGACGACCTTGGCCGGAACGGCATTGACGCCCAGTGCCGGAAAAACGCCGGCGAGGACGGCCAGCCAGAAAATGCCGGGTGCCGCCAAGGTGTGCATCAGGGGGCGCGGCTTCCACCACGCCCAGGCCAGATAAATGGCGGGAAAGATCAGCCAGTACCAGCCGCCGAGGGAAAACCAGAAGGCGAAAGCGGCCAGGCCGCCGCCCAAACCGAGCGCCAGCAGCATGCCGAGCCGGAATGGCCAGCGGACGCTGATTTGCGGCAGGGCGATGGCAAGAAAGATGGCGAGCGGCAGCAGCGAGCCGATCAGGTAGCGGTCAAAGCTTTTGATCAGCAAAAAAGGCAGGAAGGTGGCGAAAAACCAGAATAGCGTCAGCCGCGCCAGTGCCGAGCTAGTCGCTTGCTGCCAGGCGGCAACGGCAAACACAAATACCCAGGGTAGGGCAATGTTGAGCAGGCCGAGGACAATCTGCGGCGAGAGACTGAAAAACTGTCGCGATTCGAGTTCGTCGGCGACAACCAGGCGGGTGGCCTCCGGGTACAGCGAACGGACGACGAAAAACCACGGCAGCGCCAGCAGCATCCAGAGCAGCGAATGGGCCAGCAGGGGCTTCCAGTCATTCAGCAGATGGCCGAGGCGCAGGCGACCGGAGAAGATGAGCGCGAGAAATCCGCCGCCAAAAACGATGGCAACGATTGGCCCCTTGGTCAGAAAGCCGGCCGCCAGCAACAGCGTTGTTGCAGTCAGCCAGTAAAAGCGTCGTCCATCGAGCCACGCCAGAAACGCCCAGAAGGCGGCGCCGGAAAGCGCGGCGACGGGAATGTCGAGCATCAAGCGACGGCTTTCGCTGGCGATTCCGAGGCAGCCGAGCAGAATCAGTCCGGCGATCCAGCCGCTTTCGGTTTTGCCCGAGAGACGGCGTGCAATGCCGGCTGTCGAGACGATCAGCAGTGCGCCAAAAAGAACGCCGATCAGCCGCGCGCTGAGCAATGAAACGCCAAAAATCTCAAAGCTGGCACGCCCGGTCCAGTAGAGAAAAGGCGGCTTGCGAATGCGCGGGGTATCGTCCAGAAAGGGCAACAGCCAATGATCGCTGGCGATCATTTCGAGCGGTGTGCGCAGACCGAGAAAAAACTCGTCCTTGCCGGTCAGCCCGGTCGCTTCCCAGGTGCCGGGCAACAGCATGGCGAGCGCCAGTATCAAGAGCAGCAGCGTTTGGCCGGCAGGGGTGGTAGGTCGCATGGGGGCGGATTTTAGCCCAGTTCGGCGCCGTCCCGGACGCCGGCCGGCTTGCCGAATTGATGAGTGTTCGGGGCAGGGCGAGGCGGCTTCGGGCGCGCTAAAATGCCGCCCATGACACCTCCACGCTACGTTCACCTCCGCCTTCATTCCGAATACTCGATCACCGACGGCATCGTCCGCCTCGGTGACGCCGTCAAGCGAGCCGCCGGCGACGGTATGCCGGCGCTGGCGCTGACTGATCTTGGCAACCTCTTCGGCCTCGTCAAGTTTTACACCGGCGCGCGCGGCAAGGGGCTCAAGCCGATTGCCGGCGCCGACGTCTGGATTGCCAACCCGGCAGCCCCCGAAGATGCCAGTCGATTGCTGCTGCTGGTGCGTAACCGGGTCGGCTATCAGCAGTTGTGCGCCTTGTTGAGTCAGGCGTATCTCGTTGAAGGGCGCCGCGATCGTCCGGAAATTCGCCGGGAATGGTTTCGCGAAATCGGCTGCGATGGCCTGATTGCACTTTCTGGCGGGCACCTTGGCGACGTCGGCGAGGCGTTGCTCAACGGCAATCCCGAAGTGGCCGGCGAGCGTGCGCAAGCCTGGGAAAGGCTGTTTCCCGGCGCCTTTTATCTGGAGGTTCAGCGTTATGGACAGCCGCAGCAGGAGGCGATTGTTCAGCAAACGGCGGATCTTGCCGGCGAACTTGGTTTGCCGCTGGTCGCCACGCATCCGGTGCAGTTCATGGAGCGCGATGACTTTCGCGCCCACGAGGCGCGCGTCTGCATTGCCGAAGGCTATGTGCTGGGCGATACGCGACGCCCGAAAACCTATACCGAAGAGCAATATTTCAAGACGCAGGCAGAAATGCTCGCCCTGTTCGGCGATTTGCCCGAGGCGCTCGACAATTCGCTGGAAATTGCCCGCCGCTGCAATATCGAAATGACGCTGGGCAAGAACTTTCTGCCCGACTTTCCGATTCCGCCGGGGATGACGATTGATGACTACCTCGTTGCCGAAGCCGAAAAAGGGCTTGAGGTGCGTCTTGCCGAGCTGTATCCCGATCCCGCAGAGCGCTTGAAACGCCGCCCGGAATACGACGAGCGACTGGTTTTCGAGTGCAAAACCATTCTCCAGATGGGCTTCCCCGGTTACTTCCTGATCGTTGCCGACTTCATCAACTGGGCCAAGAACAATGGCGTGCCGGTCGGCCCCGGGCGCGGTTCGGGCGCCGGTTCGCTGGTTGCCTACGCGCTGCGCATCACCGATCTCGATCCCTTGGCCTACGCGCTGCTTTTTGAACGCTTCCTCAACCCGGAGCGGGTCTCGATGCCCGACTTCGATATCGACTTTTGCCAGGACAACCGCTGGCGCGTCATCGAATATGTGCGCCAGCATTACGGCGCGCAGGCGGTCAGCCAGATCGTTACCTTCGGAACGATGTCGTCGAAGGCGGTGATTCGCGATGTCGGGCGCGTTTTCGGCCTGCCGTATTCGCTGTGCGACCGCATTTCCAAACTGATCCCGGTGGTTCAGAACAAGCCGGTATCGCTGGCCGAGGCGCTTGAACAGGAGCCGCAACTCAAGGAGATGATGGCCGGTGAGGGCGATGGCGAATCGGTCCGCGAATTGTTCGACCTCGCCGCTCGCCTTGAGGATTTGACGCGCAACGTCGGTATGCACGCCGGCGGTGTGCTCATCGCGCCGGGCAAGATCACCGATTTTTGCCCGATTTATCAAGCCACTGGCAGCGATGCGTCGACGGTTTCGCAGTTCGACAAGGACGATGTTGAAAAGGTCGGCCTCGTCAAATTCGACTTTCTCGGATTGCGCAATTTGACGATTATCGAGCTGGCCGTCGACTACATTCAGCGCATGAGCGGCGAGAAGGTCGACCTCATGGCGCTCGGCTTCACCGATCCCGCCACCTACCAGATACTCAAGGACGCCAACACGACGGCGATCTTCCAGGTTGAATCGGAGGGCATGAAAAAGCTTTTGCGCAAGCTTGCCCCCGACCGTTTTGAGGACATCATCGCCGTGCTGGCGCTCTACCGGCCGGGGCCGCTCGGTTCGGGCATGGTCGATGACTTCATCCTGCGCAAAAAAGGTCAGCAGAAGATCGACTATTTCCACCCTGATCTGACGGCCTGCCTGTCGCCGACCTATGGCGTCATCGTCTATCAGGAACAGGTGATGCAGATTTCGCAGATCATCGGCGGCTACACCCTGGGCGGTGCCGACATGCTGCGCCGGGCGATGGGCAAGAAAAAGCCGGAGGAAATGGCCAAGCACCGCGCAACGATTGCCGCCGGCGCCAAGGAAAAAGGCTACGATCCGGCGCTCGCCGAACAATTGTTCGACCTCATGACCAAGTTCGCCGAGTACGGTTTCAACAAGTCGCACACCGCTGCCTACGCCGTTGTCACCTACCACACGGCGTGGCTCAAGGCGCACCACTGCGCCGCCTTCATGGCGGCGACGATGTCATCCGACCTCGACAATACCGACGCAGTCAAAATCTTCTATGACGATACGATCGCCAACAAGGTCAAGGTGCTGGGGCCGGATATCAATGTCTCGAATTACCGTTTCGAGCCGGTTGACCGCAGCACCATCCGCTACGGGCTGGGGGCGGTCAAAGGTACCGGCGAACAGGCGGTCAATGTCATTCTCAAGGCACGCGAGGCCGGCGGGCCGTTCACCGACCTGTTTGATTTCTGCCAGCGTTGCGACAAGCGCATGGTGAATCGCCGCACCACCGAGGCGCTGATCAAGGCAGGGGCTTTTGACGGCATCGACAGCGATCGCCATAAATTGCTTGCTTCGGTTGGCGTCGCCATGGATTTCGCCGAGCAAACCGAGCGCAATGCAATGCAGAGCAGCCTGTTTGATATTGGCAGCAGCGCCGAGGAACACGCGCCGCAATACATTGCTGTCAAGCCGTGGGCTGAAAAAGAGCAGTTAATGCAGGAAAAGACGGCGCTCGGCTTCTTTTTCAGCGGCCATCCCTACAACAGTTGCAAAAAGGAGCTGTCGCAATTCATCCGGCGCCCGCTCAACCGCCTGGAGGCCGCCAAGGAAACGACGACCCTGGCCGGTGTCGTGGTTGGCTTGCGTACCCAGATGACGCGGCGCGGCAAGATGCTTTTCGTGCAACTGGACGACGGTAGTGGAATGATCGACGTTTTGCTGTTCAACGAACTGTTCGAGGCCGAACGCGCCAAGGTTGCCACGGACGAGATTTTGATTGTCGAGGGAAAAGTCTCTTACGACGATTTTTCCGGCAGTAATCGTGTCGTCGCCGACAAATTGATGACACTCGGCGAGGCGCGCGCACATTTCGCCAAGCACCTGTTGCTGCGCATCAACGGCAGCGCCGATGCCGGCAAGCTGAAATCCTTGCTGCAGCCCTTCACGCCCGGTACGGCACCGGTGCGCATTCATTACGCGAATCGTCAGGCAGAGTGCAGCCTGGTGCTCGGCGACGCATTACGCGTGCGTCTTGATGATCCATTGCTCGCAGCACTAGGCAGTTGGTTGCAGCCGGAAAACGTCGAGATTATCTACAACTGATTGTTCCGGCTCGCGCCGGGAGCGGTTTTTGCCGTAAAAACCGCTTTGGGCGGAGATCGCTGCGGGTCAGCCGAGCAGGTCGGTCTTGAAGCCGATGCGCACCGCACCCCAGTGGCGGCCGGCGATGATGATCGGCATCGACAAATCGTTGAGGATTTCCCCGGTGTCGCGGACATAGGTCTGGAACAGCGAGGGTTTCTGGTTTTTTGCCAGCTTGATGCCGACCGGATCGCTGAAGATACGCTTGTGGCGGCACTTGGCCAGATCGATCTGTGGATCGCCGCTCGGCGGATTCGAAAAAATTCCGTTGTGCGCCGGCGCGTAGCCGTTGGTGTCGACCGCCAGTGAATAGGTCAGCCCCTGAAAATCGCGCAGCAGGTCATCGTAAAGGCGGGTCAGTTCGCTGTCACACTGGTTGTCATAGAGCGTGGTGTAGCGCTTGGGATTGGAGCCGGGAATTTCCTTGTACTGTTGGTCGAAAACATTGATGCCACGCTCGTTCAGGCGCTGCAACACCCCGGCTACCCGGTCGCGGAAAGCGATGCATTGATCGTGCAGAGTGTCGAACATGCTATTGCCGGTGCGGAAGTCAGCCAGCGTACCTTGCAGATCCTCGGTCGATTCGCGCAGGGTCTTCGCCGAATCCAGGCATTGCATGACGCGCCCGGAAATGTCCAGCGCGTGGTTGCGGATACCTTCGACCTCGCCATGAATGGTCTGGTTGCTCTCGCGCAGATTGGCGATGGCGCCGGAGATCGTCGCCAGTTGTTCGGTGGTTCGCTTGAAGTCGCCGACCATCGTCCCGAGGTCGGCTGCCGATGCCTCAACGTAGCCGCTGGCGCGGGTGACTTCACTGACGATGGTCTGCGTCTCGGTCGAGGTGTCGGCGACCAGATTGATCATGGACTGGGTGTTTTGTCCGATGACCTCGGTGGCCTTCTTGACCTTTTCGGCGAGCTTGCGCACTTCATCGGCAACCACGGCGAAGCCCCGCCCGGCCTCGCCGGCGCGCGCTGCCTCGATGGCGGCGTTGAGTGCCAGCAAATTGGTCTGGTCGGAAATGTCGTTGATCAGTGAGACGATTTCGTTGATTTTCATCGAATTGGCGTGCAACTCCTTGACTGTCGACGAAAACTGCTCGATGTGCTGGTTGGTCGAGCGCATGGTGCTGGCGACAGTCTCCATTTGCGTCAGCGAACGCTCGGCGAGATGGAGATTATTCAGGGTCGATCCCTGAATGGCTTCGGAGTTGAGGGTAACGTCGCTAACCGCCTGATTGACCCGGTTGCTTGACTCGAAGACGGCTCCGGCGAGTGCCTCCTGGCGCCGCACGGCATCGCCGGTGAGTTGCATCTGATGGTTCATGCGCGCCGCATCGGCAGCAATACTGATGCTGCCTTCGCGCACCTGCGCGATGAGGCCACGAACGCGGTTGAAAAAACGGTTGATGTTGCCGGACAAGCGCCCGTTGATGTCGTTGCCACCGCTGCCCACAACGAGAGAGAGATCGGCCTTGCCGTCGGCGATGTCGGCGATGTCACGGCCGATCTTGTCGAGCGCCGCGCGGTTTCCAAATAGGCTCATGGGATATTCCTTGCGAAAGGAGCTGCGAGTTATTTGTTGTTTTATCCCGGTCGTTGGCCGGGTTTTGCAAATCATACGCCGCAGCCAGTCGCCTTGTCGCTATTCCGCAGCGACTTTTTTGCGCCAATGTCATTCCCGCTACGTTGTCCATGCGGGGTGGCGTGGTTCAGGCTTTTTTGACAAATGCCGATTTCAACTGGATGGCGCCGATGCCGTCAATTTTGCAGTCAATGTCGTGATCGCCGTCGATCAGGCGGATATTCCTGACCTTGGTGCCGAGCTTGACCACCGATGACGATCCCTTGATCTTCAAGTCCTTGATGACCGTCACGCTGTCACCATCCTGTAGGGTATTGCCGTTGGCATCGCGCCAGAGGCGCGTTGCTTCGTCGCCGTCGGCTGTCGGCACCCAGTCATAGGAACACATCGGGCAGACATAGCGCTGACCTTGTTCGTAGGTGTATTCGGATTGGCAGGCGGGGCAGGGGGGCAGAGTAGGCACGGGGCTTCCTTTCTCAATAGTCACAGTCACTCTCGCCTAGCAGCCCCGGCAACAGGATGTAGGCGCGGCTCAAGGCGTTGTCGATATCGTTGCAGACGTTGTCGAGACCCATGTGGTCGATAAAGCCGGAGCGATAGAGTAGTTGACTGGGTTGGGCATTGAGGCCGCACAACAGCAGAGTGCAGCCGCGTTTCTTCAATTTGTCGAGCAGTGTCTCGAGTCCTTCGAGACCGGTGTTGTCGAGCTGGATCAGTTGTCGCATGTCGAGAATGACCACTTCGGGATGACCGGCATCCGGGTCGAGCAGGGCGTCCAGTTTGTTTACCGCGCCGAAGAAAAGCGAGCCGAACAATTGCCAGGCGGCGACGCGCATCGTGCCGTCCGGGTAAAAGAATTTCGGTTCTTCGGCGGCTTCATGCAGCGGGCGACGCTCGATGCGTGTCAGTTCGGACATGCGATAGATGAAAAACAGGCTGGCCAGCACCATGCCGAGTTCGACGGCGACAGTGAGATCGAAAATCACCGTGAGAAAAAAGGTGGTCAGCAATACTGTCTGGTAGCTCACACTGAAGCGGAACAGGTTTTTGAATTCGTGCCACTCGCCCATGTTGAGCGCCACCACCATGACGATGGCCGAGAGCGTGGCGAGCGGTACATAAGAGGCGAGCGGGGCGGCGACGAGGACAATGCCGAGCAGAACCAGGGCGTGAATGATGCCGGCAACCGGCGTCCGGCCGCCGGTTTTGACGTTGGTGCTGGTGCGGGCGATGGCGCCGGTTGCGGCAAAACCGCCAAACAGGGGGGCGGCGATGTTGGAAAGCCCTTGAGCGATGAGTTCCTGGTTGGGGTCGTGGCGGTCGTCAATCTGGCTGTCGGCGACGCGCGCCGAGAGCAAGGACTCGATGGCGCCGAGCAGGGCGATGGTGATCGCCGGGGAGATCAGCTTGCCGAAGTCGGAAATCGCCAAATCAGGAATCCCGATCGGCGGGAATTCCTGCGGAATGCCATTGAATCTGCTGCCGATGGTTTCGACCGGCAAGCTGAAAATGAAGGAAATCAAGGTGCCGGCCAGCAGCACCACGAGTGGCCCCGGCGCTCGGCGCAACAACGGGAAGCGGCTGGCGAGGCGGTTATAAAAGAGCAGGAACACAAAACAGGCTGATGCCAGGGCCAGGGTGGGCAGGTCGAGGGTATGGGCATTGGCGGCCAGGGTTTTGATGCGGAGAAAAAATTCGGCGGGCAGATTGTCGATTTTCAGGCCGAAAAAGTCCTTGATCTGGGCGAGAAAAATAACGACGGCAATGCCGTTGGTAAAGCCGATCACGACCGTTACAGGGATGAAGCGAATCACTTGCCCGAGGCGCGCAATTCCCATCGCGAGCAGAAAAACGCCGGCCAGCATGGTGGCGCCCAGGAGGTTGGCGTAGCCATGAACGGCAACAATGCCGTAAATGATTGGAATGAAGGCGCCGGTCGGGCCGCCGATTTGCACGCGGGAACCGCCGAGCGCAGCGGTAATCAGTCCGGCGATAATTGCTGTCCAGATGCCGGCCGCCGGCGGTACGCCGGAGGCGATGGCAAAGGCCATGGCCAGCGGCAGGGCGAGCACGCCAACGGTAATGCCGGCCGCCAGATCCTTCCCGAATTGTGCCTTGTTGTAGGTCGGCAGACAGTCGAGCAATTTGGGACGAAAGACTATTTTCATGGTTTCTCGGAGCCTTCGGCGAAGCCATTGATTATAGGCGAGCCCGACTTACAGCGACTTGTCGGGGTGGTTTTGGGCGAGGTAGGCACGGAATTTCGCATCCATCTCGGCAGATTGTTTGGCAATCTCGCGCAGGATGCGTGAGACCGCCCAGATCATGATGGCGGTACCGCCGATTGTGCAAACCACGGCTTCGGCGGTGGACGTCGGGAAATTGGCCAGAATCGCCCCTTTGCCGGCGGCGAACCAGCTGGCACCGATGCCGACGCAGGTGAGGCCGAAAACGTCGGCCATTCCGTACCAGAAAATGCGGCCGGTCAGGCGCGGTCGAGGGGGGCGATTGGTTTGGCTGAACATGATCGGCGGTGAAATCCTGGGGTGGGCTGCGAGCGGCAGGTTTTGAAAATATGGCTTGGCGACAGATCGTTGTCGGGGTGAAAAATAGTTGTTGTCAAGACTTGACTTGTGCACAGAAAGCAAATTCTTGAGTGATTCACAACTGTGTCGCGTTGCCTCCGGTGTGGTGTGTCAATTGAGTAAATTAATCGTTAAAAATCAGTTGCTTGTCAAATTGCTCAAGTTGCGGGCAGGGTAGGGAAAAGCCTTGTCTTTCGGTCACTTAGGCGCTTAGTCCCCGATTCACTCACAGGCTTATCCACAGTTTTTGTGGATAGATGAAAAACCCTCAAACGGCATGGCTAATTGAGCGCGCAAGTTAAAGTAGTACATGAACTGCAGGCTGGCAAATGCTGCGGTGCACTATGTCGGCTTGCCCGCGTGTTGTTTGTCGCTGCCGCCGCTCATTTGACGCGCATCCCCGGTTGCGCCCCGGAATCGGGGGTGAGCAGGAAGATGCCCGGTGTCTTGCCCTCACCGTCGGAGGCCGCCAGCACCATGCCCTCGGAGAGGCCGAATTTCATCTTGCGCGGGGCAAGGTTGGCGACCATCACCGTTAATCGACCGATCAGCAGCGCCGGGTCGTAAGCCGACTTGATCCCGGCAAAAACCTGGCGTGTTTCATCGTTGCCGAGTTCAAGCGTCAGGCGCACCAGTTTTTCGGCGCCGGCAACGTGCTCGGCATGGGCAATCCGGACGACGCGCAAATCGACCTTCATGAAATCGTCAATGTCACAGAGCGGCGTCCCGGTGGGAGTGGTGTTAGCGGCATGGGCGTTAGCGGCATGGGCGTTGACGGCGCTGGGTTGCGATTCGTCGGGCGGCGGCGTGGTAGGCGCAGGCGTCGGGGCGAGTGATTCCGTGTTGGCGGCGATCAGATTGGCAATCAGCTTGGGATCAACGCGGGTCATCAGGTGTTCGTAGGGACTGATCCGATGCCCGGTGGCGAGCAGGCTGGCGGTGTCGGCCCAGGTCAGCGGGGCGATATTGAGGAAATGTTCAACGTCGGCGACGAGTTTGGGAAGTACCGGCTTGAGCAGGACGCTGAGCAGGCGAAAGAGGTTGAGCGCGTTGCTGCAGGCGGTGTGCAGCGCGCCGTCCTGGCCTTCCTGTTTGGCCAGTTCCCAGGGCTTGACGTGATCAACATACTGATTTGCCGCATCGGCAAGGAGCATGATTTCACGCATCGCCCGGGCGAATTCGCGGGCTTCGTAAAGTTCGCCAATGCGTCCCGCGGCATCCTGAATCGATCTGATCGCCGGCAGATCGCTGCTTGCCGCCGCCAGTTGGCCGCTGAAGCGCCGGGCAACAAAGCCGGCGGCGCGGCTGGCAATATTGACGTATTTGCCGATCAGGTCGGCATTGACGCGGGCGCTGAAGTCCTCCAGGTTGAGATCGATGTCTTCCATGCTGGCCGACAATTTGGCGGCGTAGTAATAACGCAGCCACTCCGGATTGAGGCCGGTATCGAGATAGCTTTGAGCGGTGATGAAGGTGCCGCGCGATTTAGACATTTTGGCGCCATCGACCGTCAGAAACCCGTGCGCAAAGATTTTCGTCGGCGTCCGGTAGCCGGCGTGCTGCAACTCCGCCGGCCAGAAGAGCGCATGAAAGTAAAGAATGTCCTTGCCGATGAAGTGGTACAGCTCGGTGCTTGAATCGGGCTTGAAATATTCGTCGAAGTCGAGGCCGTTGCGGGCGCACAGATTGCGGAACGAACCCATGTAGCCAATCGGCGCATCGAGCCAGACGTAGTAATACTTGCCCGGCGCATCGGGGATTTCAAAGCCGAAATAGGGTGCATCGCGCGAAATGTCCCAGTCGGTCAGCTTGTTTTCGCCGGGGGCGCCCAGCCATTCCTGCATTTTGTTGGCGGCTTCATTTTGCAGAACGCCGTTGTCGCGGCTGGTGTATTGACGCAAAAAAGACTCGCAGCGCGGGTCGGAGAGCTTGAAAAAATAATGTTCGGAAGTGCGCAGTTCCGGCTTGGCGCCGGAAATTGCCGAGTAGGGATCTTTCAAGTCGGTCGGTGCGTAAGCCGCCCCGCAGGACTCGCAATTGTCGCCATATTGATCTTTGGCGCCACATTTCGGGCATTCGCCCTTGATGAAACGGTCAGGCAGGAAGAGTTGTTTGAGCGGGTCGTAATACTGCTCGATGTGGCGTGTTTCGATCAGCCCGGCAGCGCGCAGCTTGCGATAAATGTCGTCGGCACAGGCACGGGTCTCGTCGGAATGCGTGCTGTAGTAATTGTCAAAGTCGACATGGAAGCCGGCAAAATCGCGTGAATGTTCGCCATGAACGCGGGCGATCAATTGCTCCGGTGTGATCCCTTCTTTTTCTGCCCGCAGCATGATCGGCGTGCCGTGCGTGTCGTCGGCGCAGACGTACCAGCATTCATTGCCGGCCATTTTTTGATAGCGTACCCAGATGTCGGTCTGGATGTATTCGACCAAGTGGCCGAGGTGGATGGCGCCATTGGCGTAAGGGAGTGCGGACGTAACCAGAATTTTGCGCGACATGGAGGGCTCAGGCCGAGGATAAAAATCAATTTTAGCGCGTGACAGGCGCTTTTTACGGAGATTGCCGTGATCGCCGCGTGCACGGCGCGCATTGTGGAGTCGGTATGGCAAGGTTTATACTGGACAGAATTACTCGGGTATTTGCCCGGCTTTTCAACCTCAAGCGGAGTTCCCATGAGCTTTACTGAACAGCAGATCAAGGCGGCCATCGCGGTTGCGGTCGACCCGAATACGGGCAAGGATTTTGTCGCCGGCAAGGCGCTCAAAAATATCAAGATCGACGGCGCTGACATTTCTTTTGATATCGAACTGGGCTACCCGGCAAAGACGCAGATTGACGGCATCCGCAAGCAGGTCATCGCCGCCGTGCGAACCTTGCCGGGGGTTGGCAATGTGTCGGCCAACGTCTATTCGAAGATCGTTGCCCATTCGGTTCAGCAGGGCGTAAAACTTATCTCCGGGGTCAAAAATATCATCGCCGTTGCCTCCGGCAAAGGCGGCGTCGGCAAGAGCACGACGGCGGTCAACCTGGCGCTGGCTCTGGTTCAGGAAGGTGCCAGTGTGGGCATTCTTGATGCCGATATCTATGGCCCGTCGCAGCCGCAAATGCTCGGTCTCGCCGGCGCCCAGCCGCAGTCGACCGACGGGAAGAGCATGGAGCCGCTTGAGGCTTACGGCTTGCAGGCCATGTCGATCGGCTTCATGGTCGATGTTGAAACGCCGATGGTCTGGCGCGGCCCGATGGTGGCTCAGGCGCTCGACCAGTTGCTTGGCCAGACAAATTGGCGCGACATCGACTATCTGATTGTCGATATGCCGCCGGGTACGGGTGACATCCAGTTGTCGCTGGCGCAAAAAGTCCCGGTGACGGGCGCGGTGATTGTCACGACGCCGCAGGACATCGCCCTGATTGATGCGCGCAAGGGATTGAAAATGTTCGAGAAAGTGAATATCCCGATTCTCGGCATCGTTGAAAACATGAGCATTCACGTCTGTTCCCAGTGTGGCCACGAAGAACCGATCTTCGGTGCCGGCGGCGGCGCGCAAATGTGCAAGGATTATGAGGTCGAATTCCTCGGCAGCCTGCCGCTGGAAATGGCCATCCGTGAAATGGCCGACGGCGGCAAGCCAACCGTCGTCGGTGCCCCTGATTCGCGCACCGCCGAAATCTACCGGACGATCGCCCGTCGTGTTGCAGTCAAGGTCGGCGACAAGGCCAAGGACATGACTTCGAAGTTCCCGAATATCGTCGTCCAGAATACTTAATTTCCTCGCAGGGCTTCCGACAAAGGCGGGTAAAATCCCGCCTTTGTTTTTTGTCGGGCGGAAGCGAATCAATGGCCATCAAATCAGATAAATGGATACGCCGCATGGCGGTCGAGCACGGCATGATCGAGCCGTTTTCACCCGAGCTCGTGCGCGAGCAGAACGGCCAGAAAATCGTCTCCTACGGCACCTCAAGCTACGGCTACGACATTCGTTGCGCGCGCGAATTCAAGGTGTTCACCAACATCAATTCGACGGTTGTTGATCCGAAAAACTTCGACCCCAAGTCTTTTGTCGAGATCGAATCCGACGTCTGCATCATTCCTCCCAACTCGTTTGCGCTGGCGCGCACCATGGAGTATTTCCGCATTCCGCGTTCGGTGTTGACGGTTTGCCTTGGCAAATCCACTTATGCACGTTGCGGCATCATCGTCAATGTGACGCCCTTCGAGCCGGAGTGGGAGGGCTACGTGACGCTGGAGTTTTCCAACACGACACCGCTGCCGGCCAAGATTTATGCCGGCGAAGGTTGCGCCCAGGTCTTGTTTTTCGAGTCCGACGAAGTCTGCGAAACCTCCTACAAGGATCGCGGCGGAAAATACCAGGGGCAGGTCGGTGTGACGTTGCCCAAGATTTAGCAAAGCAGGATGAGTGATGGGGAGTCGGCGACGGGAGAGTCGCCATTTCCCCAGTCAAATCTCACTATC
This sequence comes from uncultured Pseudomonadota bacterium, assembly GCA_903951825.1. Taxonomy (GTDB): domain Bacteria; phylum Pseudomonadota; class Gammaproteobacteria; order Burkholderiales; family Rhodocyclaceae; genus Azonexus. The sequence goes on along the minus strand of CAJBDJ010000072.1, from coordinate 75,767 downwards.
TTCCAACGCTGCACTCATAACGCCTGACCCATCCCTATGCGCTTTCATTTCCCGATCATCATCATCGACGAAGACTTTCGCTCGGAGAACACCTCCGGTCTCGGCATCCGTGCGCTCGCCGAGGCGCTGGAAAAGGAGGGGCTGGAAGTCCTGGGCGTCACCAGTTACGGTGATTTGACCTCATTTGCCCAGCAGCAATCGCGAGCCAGTGCCTTCATTTTGTCGATTGACGACGAAGAACTAGCGCTGGAGCCGGAGGAAACTCTCGCCGAGTTGCGCGCCTTTGTCTCCGAGATTCGCAACCGCAATGCCGAAATTCCGATTTTTCTGCACGGTGAAACGCGAACCTCACGCCATATTCCGAACGATGTGCTGCGCGAATTGCATGGTTTCATCCACATGTTCGAGGACACGCCCGAGTTCATGGCTCGCAACATCAAGCGCGAGGCGAACGCTTATCTCGATTCGTTGCCGCCGCCTTTTTTCCGGGCGCTGACGCACTACGCGGCGGATGGTTCCTACTCCTGGCATTGCCCCGGACATTCGGGCGGGGTGGCCTTCCTGAAATCGCCGGTTGGCCAGATGTTTCACCAGTTTTTTGGTGAAAACATGCTGCGTGCCGACGTCTGCAATGCCGTTGAGGAACTCGGCCAGTTGCTTGATCACACTGGCCCGGTAGCCGCTTCGGAACGCAATGCGGCACGCATTTTCAATGCCGATCATCTTTATTTCGTGACCAACGGCACCTCGACTTCAAACAAGATCGTCTGGCATTCGACTGTCGCACCGAACGACATCGTCGTCGTTGACCGCAACTGCCACAAGTCGATCTTGCACGCGATCATGATGACCGGGGCGGTTCCCGTTTTCCTGATGCCGACCCGCAACAATTTCGGCATCATCGGGCCGATCCCTAAATCGGAGTTCCTCTGGGAAAACATCCAGAAGAAAATCGCCGCCAATCCGTTCATCACCGACAAGTCGGCCAAGCCGCGCGTGCTGACCATCACCCAGTCGACCTACGATGGCATCCTCTACAACGTCGAGGATATCAAGGAAGAACTGGACGGCCGGATCGACACCCTGCATTTCGACGAAGCCTGGCTGCCGCATGCCGCTTTCCATGATTTTTATGGCGATTACCACGCCATCGGCGCCGACCGGCCGCGCTGCAAGGAATCGATGATTTTTTCGACGCAATCAACGCACAAATTGCTGGCCGGCCTCAGCCAGGCCTCGCAAATTCTGGTTCAGGACGCCGAACACCAGCAACTCGACCGCGATATTTTCAACGAAGCGTATTTGATGCACACGTCGACCTCGCCGCAGTATTCGATCATCGCCTCCTGCGATGTCGCGGCGGCGATGATGGAGGAGCCGGCCGGTACCGCGCTGGTCGAGGAGTCGATTGCCGAAGCCCTTGATTTTCGCCGCGCCATGCGCAAGGTCGATGAGGAGTGGGGAGCCGACTGGTGGTTCAAGGTCTGGGGCCCGGATGACTTGTCGGAAGAGGGCATCGAGGAGCGCGCCGCCTGGATGCTCAAGCCGGGGGAGCGTTGGCACGGCTTCGGCAATCTTGCCGACGGCTTCAATATGCTCGACCCGATCAAGGCGACGATCATCACCCCCGGCCTCGATGTCGATGGCGATTTTGCCGACGAATTCGGTATCCCGGCGGCGATTGTCACCAAATACCTTGCCGAGCACGGCGTCATTGTCGAAAAATGCGGGCTTTACAGCTTTTTCATCATGTTCACCATTGGCATCACCAAGGGGCGCTGGAATACCCTGGTGACGGCCTTGCAGCAGTTCAAGGACGATTACGACAAAAACCTGCCGCTGTGGAAAATGCTGCCGGAGTTTGTGCAAAAGAATCCGCGCTACGAACGTGTTGGCCTGCGTGATTTATGCACGCAGATTCACAGCGTCTACAAAAAGAACGACGTTGCCCGGCTGACGACCGAAATGTATTTGTCGGATATGGTTCCGGCCATGCGTCCGGCCGAGGCCTTTGCCAAAATGGCGCACCGCGAGATCGAGCGGGTGCCGATTGACGAGCTTGCCGGGCGTATTACTGCGGTTTTGTTGACGCCTTATCCGCCGGGGATTCCGCTGTTGATTCCGGGCGAGCGCTTCAACCAGACGATTTGCAGCTACCTGCAATTCGTCCGCGAATTCAACGCCGCCTTCCCCGGTTTCGAGACCGACACGCATGGCCTGGTCAGGGACAGTGCGGGGCGCTATTACGTCGATTGCGTCCGGTAGGTCAGGAAGGAAAATCCCGTTGCGCCGTGCTGCGGCGGGGTAATTTTTGCGGTGATTTTCCAGTCAGCCGCTAGCAACTCGGGAAACCACGCGTCCCCTTCGGGTTCGAGATCGACCTCGGTGATTTCCAGTCGATCAGCGATTCCCATCGCCTGCGCGTAAATCTGCGCACCGCCGATGATGAAGGCAATGCTTGCGGACGACGCCCGTTGCAGGGCGTCTTCCAGCGAGTCGGCGAGCTCGGCGCCGACTGCCGGAAAATCCTGCTGGCGGCTGATGACGATGTTGCGCCGTGCGGGCAACGGGCGAAAGCGCGGCGGCAGCGACTCCCAGGTTTTGCGCCCCATGATGACGGTGTGACCGGCAGTCAGCGCCTTGAAATGCGCCATGTCCTCGGGAATGTTCCAGAGCAGCTGGTTATTCTTGCCGATGACGCGGTTTTTGGCGACGGCGGCGATGATGACGATTTCCGGCATTGGGCGCTCAGTGCCGGCGAGCCAGCGCATCGTGGTAGAGCGCCAGGTAGGCGCCAGCGGCTTGCGCCCATGAGCTGTCGCGGCGCATACCGTTTTGCTGGAGGCGTTGCCAGAGCTTTTTGTCCTGCCACGTTGCGCAGACCCGCTCAAGCGCCAGCCACAGGGCGTGTGGCGATTCATCGGCGAGAACAAAGCCGTTGGCGGTGCGGGCGGCGAGGGTTTCTTCGCTGATGTCGATGACCGTATCGGCCAGCCCGCCGGTGGCGCGCACCACCGGCGGCGTGCCGTAGCGCAGGCTGTAGAGCTGGTTGAGGCCGCAGGGCTCGAAGCGCGACGGCATCAGGAAGGCGTCGGCACCGGCTTCGATGCGGTGCGCCAAGGCTTCATCAAACCCCAGTTTGACGGCGATCTGGCCGGGGTGGCGTCGGGCGAGGGCGAGAAAACCGGCTTCGATCTGCTGGTCGCCGCTGCCAAGTAGAACCAGTTGCGCCGGCAGGTGGGGGAGGCCATCGCCAATGGCGAGCAGCAGATCGTGGCCTTTTTGATGGGTCAGTCGGCTGACGACACCGAACAGCGGGCGGTCGCTCGCTTCCGTCAGCCCCATTTCATTTTGCAGCGCAATTTTGTTGCGGCGCTTGGCGGCCAGCCGGTTGGCGGCATAGGGATGCACCAGCGCCGGGTCATTGGCGGGATTCCAGGTCGTTGCGTCGATGCCGTTGAGGATGCCGCGCAGATCGTCGCGGCGGTGGCGCAGCAAGGGGGCAAGCGCGTAGCCGAAATGTTCGTCCTGGATTTCACGGGCATAGGTCGGGCTGACCGTGGATAACTGGCTGGCGAGCTGGAGGCCGGCTTTGAGGAAGGAAAGTTGCCCGTGGTATTCAACGCCATCAAAGCGCCAGGAAAAATCGGGCAGTCCCAAGGCGGTGACCAGCGGCTCGCCGCCGAAACAGCCCTGAAAGGCGATGTTGTGTACGGTCAGTACGCTGGCCGCGCCGCCGCCGTAGTGGAGGAAGGCCGGAGCCAGAGCGGTTTGCCAGTCGTTGGCGTGCACCACGTCGGCACGCCAGGCAAGCGGCGACTGTTCTTGCCCGAGAAGGGCGGCAACGCGCGAGAGCAGGCCGAAACGGATGGGATTGTCGGGCCAGTCATTGCCGAGCGGGTCGAGATAGGGGTTGCCGGGGCGTTCGTACAAGGCTGGACAGTCGAGCAAGAGCAGGGGCAGGCCAGCGGCATGAGCCGAGAGCAGGCGAGCCGCCGGCAGTGCAGGCGCCAGGGGAGGAATCTCGGCGAGCAGCGTCGCCTCGGGGAAGGTTTTTTTCAGCGCCGGATAAGCCGGGATCAGCACACGCACATCCTGCCTGGCCTGATGCAGGGCGACGGGCAAGGCGGCGGCAACATCGCCAAGGCCGCCGGTCTTGACCCCGGGCGCCATTTCCGAGGTGGCGAAAAGGATAGCAAGTGCTTTCATGATGACCTCAGTGCGTTGATCAGACCCCGGGTTGAGGCGTCGAAAGCGCTGGCGTCGCCCGTTCCGGCGAGCAGGGGAGTCAGCCGGCCGGCAAGTTGCTTGCCGAGTTCGACACCCCACTGGTCGAATGAGTTGAGATTCCACAGGATGCCCAGGCAGAACACCTTGTGTTCGTAGAGCGCCAGCAATTGGCCGAGGGTGGCAGGCGTCAGGGCGGGAAGGATGAGGGTGGTCGACGGCTGATTGCCGGGGAAAACCTTGTACGGGATCAGGGCTTCGGCAACGCCGGCGGCGCGCACTTCGGCGGCGCTGCGGCCAAAAGCGAGGGCGGCTGACTGGGCGAGGCAGTTGGCGAGTAGTGCCGAATGATGGCCGGGCAGCGGGAAGTCGGATGTGCGCAGGGCGATAAAGTCGCTGGGAATGAGTTGCCCGCCCTGATGAATCAGCTGATAAAAAGAGTGCTGACCGTTGGTTCCGGACTCGCCCCACAAGATCGGGCAGGTGGCGGTGTCGAGCGCCTGGCCATGACGGTTGACCTGTTTGCCGTTGCTCTCCATTTCGAGTTGCTGGAGAAACGCCGGCAAGAGTGACAGGGACTGGCTGTAGGGCAACACGGCATGGCTCGTTGCAGCAAGGAAATTGGTGTTCCACACGGCGAGCAAGGCCAGGGTGAGCGGCAGGTTGTTTTCTGGCGGGGCAGAAAAGAAGTGCTCATCCATCGCTCTGGCGCCGGCCAGGAATTGCTCAAAATGCCGCCAGCCAATTGCCAGCGCGAGCGACAGCCCGATGGCCGACCATACGGAAAAACGCCCGCCGACCCAATCCCAGAATTCAAAAACCTGCTCGTTGGCGATGCCGAATTTTGCGGTCAGCGTCCGATTGGTTGAAATTGCGACAAAGTGCCGGGCAACGGCATGGTCGCTGCCAGCGGCGGCGACCAGCCAGTGGCGGGCGCTTTCTGCATTGGTCAGCGTTTCCAGCGTCGTGAAGGTTTTGCTGGCAATGATGAAGAGGGTCGTCCGCGGATTGAGGCGCGCCAGCAGGGGGGCCATGTCGGCAGCGTCGACATTGGCAACAAAATGAACCTTGAGATCGGCTTGCTGGTGAGCGGCCAGCGCCTTGCTCGCCATGCGCGGCCCGAGATCGGAGCCGCCGATGCCGATATTGACGACATCGGTGATGCGTTCGCCGGAAAATCCGCGCCAGCTTCCGCTGTGAATCTGTTCGCAAAACGCCTGCATGCGCCCGAGAACCGCCTTGACTTCGGGCGGCGCTAACTGCCCGGCGCGCAAATCCATGTGGCGTACCGCACGCTGCTCGCTGGCGTTGATCATCTCGCCGTCGCGCATCCGCTGCTTCCAGGTATCGAGATCGACACTGTCGGCATAGGCATGGAGTAGCGCCAGGGTTTGCGCGTTGATTCGCTGTTTGGAAAAATCGAGCAACAGATGGTCGGCTCGGATCGAGAAATTCGCAAAGCGCTCACTGTCGTCGGCAAAGAGCGCGCGCAAATGATGCTTGCGCATCGTCTCGCCATGGCTGGTGAGGGCTTGCCAGGCGGGGGAGGCGAGCGGGGTCATAGCCAGATCATCAGCCCCGTTTCGAATTGATGTACGAGTGCCGGATGGGTCGGGAAAATGCGAATCCGGTATTCCAGTTTGCCGCAGAGTTCCGGCGTCAACTGGAGGCTGTAGATCGACTCTCCGTGGTTGAGCGTACCCTCGGCGCAGGCCAGAGCATAGTGTTGTACGCGCGGGCTGCCGGCGGGGTGGCCGGGACGCCCGACGATAGCTTCGACGGTGACATCCTGCGGGCTCAAACCGTTGAGCTGTACCGCAATTTTCATGCTGATCGAACCGCCGAATTGAAGTCGCAGTTCGGGTACGTCGAGGCGCTGCATCCGCACACCGCCCCAGGCGGCACGGATTTTTGCCTTCCAGTCGGCGACGGCGCGGGCGGTGCTGAAATTGTCCTGACGGTAGCGATGCCCTTGTTCGATGGCGGGTGCGTAAAATTTTTGAACGTACTCGCTGACCATGCGCACGACATTGAAGCGCGGTGAAATCGTCGCAATTGAGGTCTTGGACATCGCCACCCATTCCGGCGAATAGCCCATCGGGCCGGTTCGATAGTAAGTCGGCAAGACGTGGTTCTGGAGGAGTTCGTAGAGGGTGCGTGCTTCTTCGGCATCGCGCTGCTGGTCGTCGAGATGTCCGGGCGCCGGCTTGATTGCCCAGCCATTGGCGACCTCGCCGCCGTCCTCGTAGCCCTCGCCCCACCAGCCATCGAGCACCGACAGGTTGAGCGCGCCGTTCATTGCCGCCTTCATGCCCGAGGTGCCGGAGGCTTCGAGCGGATAAATCGGGTTGTTGAGCCAGACATCAACACCGGCGACCAGCGAGCGGGCGAGATGCAGGTCATAGCCTTCGACGAGCAGGATGCGCCCTTCGAATTCCGGCATTTTGGCGATCTGGGCGATGCGCCGGATGATTTCCTGACCCGGTTGATCGGCCGGGTGCGCCTTGCCGGCAAACAGGAAAAGCACCGGCCTTTCGGCCTGGGTGATGGTGTTGCGCAGCCAGTTGAGATCCTGAAAGAGCAGCGCTGCCCGCTTGTAGGTGGCAAAACGGCGGGCGAAGCCGATGGTCAGGATGTTCGGGTTGTCCGGGTTGGCAAACTGGAGCAGGCGATCAAGATGCGCCGGTGAACCCTGGTTGCGTCGATGCTGTTCGCGGATGCGCTCGTTGACCAGCTTGAGCATCTTGGCCTTGAGCTGTTGGCGGATACTCCAGAAGGTGGCGTCGGGGATCAGCTGGATGCCATCCCAGTTGGCGGCTTCGGTTTGCCGTTCCTGCCAGCCGATGCCGAGATAGCGTTCAAAGGTTTCCGACCACTCCGGGGCGAGGAAGGTCGGCAGATGGACGCCATTGGTGATGTAGTCCATCGGGTTTTCTGCCGGGCTGATTTGTGGCCAGAGATAACCGCAAATTTCGGCCGAGACACCGCCGTGGATACGCGAAACGCCGTTGTGATGCCGCGAGCCGTGCAGTGCCAGCGAGGTCATGTTGAAATCGCTTTTGCCCGGTTCAGCGCCGAGCGCCATCAGTTGCTCGACCGACATGCCGAGTTGATTGCACCAGTTGGCAAAGTAACTGCCGATCATGTCGCCGGAGAAATGATCGTGGCCGGCGGGGACGGGCGTATGGGTGGTGAATACGACATTGGCGGCAACCGCTTCGAGCGCTGCGGCGTAAGGCAGGCCAGCGGCGACCAGGGTGCGGATGCGCTCAAGAATCAGGAAAGCGGCATGTCCTTCGTTAACGTGCCAGACGGTTGGCTGCAAACCCAGCGTGGCGAGGGCGCGGGTGCCGCCGACGCCGAGCAAGATTTCCTGTTCGATGCGGGTGTGCTTGTCGCCGCCGTAAAGACGGTGGGTGATTTCGCGGTCTTGGTCGGAGTTTTCCGCCAGCCAGGTGTCGAGCAGAATCAGGCGAACGTGGCCGACCTTGACTTCCCAGAGCTTGGCGATGACGTTGCGCGCCGGGAAGTCGACCGTTACCAGCACCGCCTGGCCGGCGGCGTCGAGAATCGGCGAGATCGGCAGGTCAGCAAAATTTGAGTCGTTGTAGAGGGCGTGCTGCTGGCCGTTGGCATCCAGCGTTTGCTGAAAGTAACCCTGGCGATAGAGGAGGCCGACACCGATAAACGGCAGCCCCATGTCACTGGCGCCCTTGCAGTGGTCGCCAGCGAGGATGCCGAGGCCGCCGGAATAGATCGGCAGGCTCTCGTGGAAGCCGAATTCAGCGCAAAAATAGGCGATCAGGTCGTCATCCTTGAAGTGATGGCCGTGCACGTGCGCCATGTTGGGCGATTCGTGATAGCTCTCAAAGGCCGCCATGACGCGGTTCAGGGCGCCGATGAAGACCGGGTTGCCGGCCGTTTCGGCGAGCGACTTTTGGTCGGCACGTTTGAGGAAGGCCTTGGGATTGTGGTTGGTGGCGCTCCACAATGGCTGCGAGAGGCTGGCGAAAAGCCCCTGGGTTGGACGATCCCAGCTATACCAGAGGTTGTTGGCGAGGTTTTCCAGCGGCGCCAGGCGCTCGGGAATCTTGGGGTTGACTTCCAGTGAGTAGATGGTTCCGGTCATGGCTGTTGGGGCTTTATGTTGAGTTGGATTTTCAGGGTGCAGGCGTTGTTGGGAATCACCCAGCTGAGCCTGATCTGGGTGGATTGCATGATTTTTTCGAAGCCCGCTTCCGACTGCGAAACGGTTTGCTGCGGGCGGCCGGATATCGCGGCCGAGAGGCTGGTGATCAATTCAAGCTGGCCGCCGAGAACCCCGTCTTGCAGCGTCAGGTGATGTGCCGCCGGCAGATCGAGGTGTTGACCGAAACCACCGGGAATGCTGCCGTCGGCGAGCAGGTAGTGACCCAGAAAGCCGTCGCAACTGGGCATTGCCAGATGGATGGCGGTGCTCAGGCGATGCCCGGCGAGGTCGTCGAGGTGCCAGGTGACACTGACGCCGGAGGCTTCCAGGGCGTAGGTTTTGCTGATGTTGCGGCGGGTGAATTTCAGGGCGCGCGGCGTGCTTTGCTGGTAATCGGTGAGCGCCTGATCGTCAAGCTCATCCAGCCAGAGGGCGCGCGGCAGGGTGTCGGGAACGATGTCATCGGCGCAGATCGGCTGCTTGAATTGAACGATATCGTGCGCCGAGGCGATTCCCTCGCCTTCCGGCGATTGCCGGCGCGGCCCGCCGGCAATCTTGTCGTGATAATGCTCGTGATAGCGGCGCAGGGTGTCGCCGAAATTGTGGCTGAGCAGATAACTGCTCAGTTCGTGCGCGGCGCCCAGGCCGTCGTCGCGAATCACCAGTTGGACGGCAGCGTTGTGGGCGATGAGTTCATTTTTGCCATCAAGATCGAGATCGACCGCCAGCAGCGCCGGGCGCGGCTGCAAAGCGTCGAGTTTGGCTTCGAGGGCGATGAGGTTGTTCCACACCGCCCGCCGCAAGTGGGGCAGGTAGAGTCCGCCGAAGAGGCCGTGCCAGTAGGCATCGTTGGCCTGCGCACGATAGAGTTCGGCGGTCAGCGCCGGCGGTGCGCGGGGAATTTCAGCCAGGCGAGCGGACAAGTCTTGCATCCGTTTGTGCATCCAGTTGGCTTCCGGGTAGCGCGTCAGGAAATTGCGCCAGATGCCGCCGCGTAGGAAGGGACGGTGAGTTTCGCCACGCCCGGCGGCTTTTTCGCTGGCGAGAAAAGCGGAGTAGATTCCTGCCGCCGGCATCGGCAGTGTCCATTCATTCATTTCGCTGTACGACGTGGTCGGCAGATAGACGATACCCCGCGTCGCGTTGCGGGCGTGGAAGTCGGCGTAGGTGGCGGTGCGAATGCGCGGGCTGGCGAGCACGCCTTCGATGAGGGCTTTTAGCCAGCCGCGGTGGTACACCCAGTCGTAGGTTTCCGGCCAGATACCGAATTTTTCGATGTCATCAAAGTAAATGGCCGCCGCCTGGCCGCGCTCGGCGAGGTTCTCCAGATAGCCAATGACTTCATGCGCCGGTGAAAAGGGCAGACGGTAGCGCAAGGCTTCGGAGATCGGGAAGAGATCGAGGCGGGTGCCATCCTCTTCGGTGCTGAAATAGCCGTCGAGCGCGTCCGATGATTTGCCGGTGCAGAAAAAGTGGTAGTCGTCGACCGTCACGTACTTGATGCCGCTGGCGGCGAGTGCCGGCACCACCGCTGATTCCCAGACGCGCTCGGTGAGCCAGGCGCCACGCGGCCGCACCCGAGTCCATTGGTGAAGCTTGTCATTGAGCGTTTTCAGCTGGCCGAGGCGGTCTCGATGCGGAATTGCGGCAAGTACCGGTTCGCTGTCGCCGGAACTGAACAACTCGACCTGGCCGCGCTTGACCATCTGCGCCAGCAAATCCATATCGGCCGGATAGCGTTCGCGCAACCAGTCGAGCAGCCAGCCAGAAAAATGGGCGGAAAAATGGAAATCGGGATAGGCGTAGAGGGTTTCTAGGAAGGGTTTGTAGCAGCGCAGATGGGCGTCAATGATGACTTCGGGAAAATTGCCGACGGGCTGGTGGGCATGAACGCCCAGAAGAAGGGTAACGGGGGGCATGATCGGCTCTTAGTTGGCGCGGCGCATGGTGCCGCCGCCCTCCGCTTCACTGCCGATGCCTTTGCTGATCGGCTGATCAAGGCTAGCAGGGGGGGGGAGTTTGAGGAGTTGGTAAAGGGCTTTGAGATTTTCGCGGAAAAGCCGGTCGAAGCAGGCAACCGATTCCGGCGAGTTGTAGTCACCGAGCCACCAGAACCAGTCGGAACTCTCGCAATTGGCCAGGCGGTGGAGAACTTCGGTGGATTCCGGCGGGCTCAGGCGGCCGCTGTCGAGGGCGCGGTCGGCACATTGTTTGACCTCGCAGAGCATTTCCCAGGCGCGGTTTTTTTCCGGGTTGCCGATCCACGTCGATAAGGTGCCGAAAACCCAACTCCCGGCCGTCAGTCGCGGCAGGCGCTGACGACGGTCATGCTGGCTGACAGCCGCTTCGGAGAGTGTGACGGTGCGCAATTCGGGATGGGTCTCAAGGGCGTCGTAAAGGTCGGAAAAGAAAAACCAGGCGTTGTAGGGGTAGTACTCCCAGGCATTTTCGCCATCGAGAAAAATCGGGATCAGGTTGTCGGGGTCGTCAGCATCCAGTGCTTCCAGTTCATTCAGAAAATGCTGTGCCGCATCGCGCCCGTGCCATTTGGCGTACTCGAAGCCGATCAGGTCGGAGAGCTTTTCATTGCGGAAAAAGAGGGTGAGGTCGCCGGGGATGTCATCTGGTGCCTGCCAGGCGATGTTGGTTTGAGCCTGGTTGCCGGCGGAGTGTTTCAGGACGCCGTGACTGCTTGCCGTCCAGGTAAAGCCGGCCTCGGCAATTTGCTTGAGAAAAGCGCTCGACAACGCACCTTCGGCTGGCCACAAGCCCGGCGAGGGTTTGCCGAAACGTCGGGTATGACTGGCTTGCGCCATTTGCAGGTGGCTTTCGACGCGCGAACGGCCGCCAGGATAACCCGGCGCGGCAGGGAGCGGACATTCTGGCCATGCCTCGCTGGCTGAACCGAAGTCGAGCAGCAGGGGAGCCAGCGGGTGGGTGTTGGGCGTGCAACTCAACTCGATCTGACCGCGCTCGGCGAGGGCGCGATAACGCGGGATCAGGCCGGCGAGTGCGGCACCGAGTTCGTCCATTAGCTGCCGGCGCTCGGCGGCTGAAAAATCGTCGCCCTTGGCCATCAGGCGGGCAATGACGGGGCTGCTGCGACGCAGGCTTTCGCCGCACCAGGCGAGCAGGTACCAGGTCGCGAGGTCGTTGAGGTAGCGTTCGGAAAGGTAACGCGTGCCGTCGCCGTCGAGCCCGCGCAGAACATTGAAAATGTCACGCAGATGGCGATAGGGGGCGAATGGTTCGAGCATGGTCGGTGCGTGGCAACGAAACGCCATATCCAGTAGCCAGCTGCGGTCAGTTGCCGATAGCAGCGTATTTTCCGGGGCGCTGACCATGCGCAAGAGGGGGTCACGCCATTGGCCGCTGGCGAACTGGTCGACGTAGTCTTCGATCTGCTCAAGCAGAACCGGAACGAAATTGACCGTGCAGCGAACAGCGGGGTGGCGCTCAAGGTGCGCCGCCATGTCGGTGTAGTCCTTGATGCTGTGCAGAAAAACCCAGGGCAGCATGAATTCGCCGCTCGCCGGATGTCGATAGTCCGGCTGGTGCATGTGCCAGAGAAAAGCGATATCGGCCATCAGAGGAGTTTCGCCGCGCCTTGACCGAGCATTTCGGCGGTTACCAGCGTAATTCCCTTGGGACTGACGTAGAAGCGCTTGGCATCTTCGACCGGGTCGATGCCGATCACCATGCCTTCCGGAATCTTGCAGTGGCGGTCGACCACGCAGCGGTTGAGGACGGCGTGACGCCCGACATCAACGCCGGGCAGAATCACTGAATTGGCGACGCTCGCCCAACTATGCACGTACACGCTGGAGAACAGCAGCGAACTTTTGACACTGGCACCGGAGATGATGCAGCCGCCGGAAATCAGCGAGTCGACCGCCGTGCCACGGCGATCTTCATCGTCGAAAACGAACTTGGCCGGCGGCAACTGCTCCTGGTAAGTCCAGATCGGCCAGTCCTTGTCGTAGAGATTGAGCTCCGGCGTGACCTTGGTCATTTCCATATTGGCTTCCCAATAAGCATCGATCGTCCCGACATCGCGCCAGTAGGGTTCGTGATTGTCGCTGCCAACGCATGAGTCGGCAAAGCGATGGGCGAAAACGCGGTAGCGGGAGATGATGTAGGGGATGATGTCCTTGCCAAAATCGCGGCTGGAAGCGGAAGTCAGCGCGTCGCGCTCGAGTTGCTCGAAAAGAAATTTGGCATTGAAAATATAGATGCCCATCGAGGCCAGTGCGCGACCCGGCACCCCGGGAATTGCCGGCGGATTTTGCGGTTTCTCGACGAAGTTGATGACGCGATCCTGAGCATCGACGCCGATGACGCCGAACTCCCTCGCCTCATCAATCGGTACGTCGATGCAGGCGACAGTCATGTCGGCCTTGTGTCGCACATGAAAAGCCAGCATCCGGCCGTAGTCCATCTTGTAGATGTGATCGCCGGCAATGACCAAGACGTGTTCGGGTGCATAGCGGCGCAGGACGTGCAGATTCTGGAAGACGGCGTCGGCAGTGCCCTGATACCACTGGGTTTCGTCAATTTGTTGCTGCGCCGGGAGCAACTGGATGAACTCGTCAAAACGCCCGTCGAGAAAGCTCCAGCCACGCTGAATGTGGCGAATCAGGCTGTGCGCCTTGTATTGCGTGGCGACGCCGATTTTGCGAATGCCCGAATTAACGCAGTTGGAGAGGGCGAAATCAAGGATGCGAAACTTGCCGGCAAAGGGTACGGCGGGTTTGGCGCGAAAATCGGTCAGCTGTTTCAGGCGCGTGCCGCGGCCACCGGCGAGAATGATCGCAAACGTATTCCGTGTCAGCTGACTGATGAAGCGCATGTCGGCCGGTTCGCGCATGTCGCAGTCGGCTTGCTGCGGGCAGGGAGTGCTGGTGACCATGGGTGTTCTCCGTGAACTTTGATTGTCGTTATGACTTATAAGATTTAACTTATGATACTGCTTTAGGGGATCAAAATGCATCAATCAGACGCGCTATATCTGTTCAACGAAGGCAAGAATTTTCAGTCTTATCGCCTGCTTGGTGCCCAAATTGAGAAAAACGGCACCGTTTTTCGGGTTTGGGCACCGAATGCCTCGCAGGTCAGCGTGATTGGCGATTTCAACGGCTGGCGCGATGACGCTCACCGGATGCACGCACTGGGAGCCTCGGGAGTCTGGGAGACGACCATTGACGAAGCGCGGCCGGGCAGCCTTTACCGCTTTGCAATCACTCATCGTGACAGCGGTCATGTGCACATCAAGGCCGATCCCTACGGCCGCGGTTTTGAGTTGCGCCCCGGCTCTGCCGCCTACGTCGTAGCACCGTCGGCGTATGCCTGGAATGACCAGGCATGGCTGGAAAAGAGAGCCGCCTGGGATTGGCAGCAGGCGCCGGTCAATATTTATGAAGTCCATGCCGGTTCGTGGATGCGCCACCCGGACAACACCCCCTATTTGTGGCGCGAACTGGCCGAGCGCCTGATTCCCTATGCTGTCGACCAGGGCTATACCCACCTTGAACTGTTACCGATTACCGAGCATCCGCTTGATGAGTCCTGGGGGTATCAGACGACCGGCTACTTTGCCGCAACCTCGCGCTACGGTTCGCCGGACGACTTGCGTGCTTTTATCGACGCTTGTCATCAAGCCGGCCTCGGCGTTCTCCTCGACTGGGTGCCCGGCCACTTTCCGCAGGATCACTGGGCGCTGGCCAAATACGACGGCACCGCGCTTTATGAACACGAAGATCCGCGCCTCGGTCTCCATGCCGATTGGGGAACGCACATTTTTAATTACGGTCGCCACGAAGTTCGCAGTTTTTTGCTCTCTTCGGCGCACTGGTGGCTATCGGAGTTCCACTTCGACGGCATTCGCGTCGATGCCGTCGCTTCGATGCTTTACCTCGATTACTCGCGGCGACCCGGCGAGTGGGTACCCAACCAGTTCGGCGGCCGCGAAAATCTCGACGCGATTGAATTTCTCAAACACTTCAACAGCATGGTGCATGGCGAATTCCCCGGCGCCCTGACGATTGCCGAAGAATCCACCGCCTGGCCGATGGTTTCGCGGCCGACCTACATCGGTGGCCTCGGCTTCTCGATGAAATGGAACATGGGCTGGATGAATGACAGCCTGCGCTACTTTCACCGCGATGCGATTTATCGTCGTTGGCATCATGACGAACTGACTTTCGGCCAGGTGTATGCCTACAGCGAAAATTATGTCCTGCCCTTTTCGCACGACGAAGTGGTGCATGGAAAAGGCTCGCTGATCGGCAAAATGCCGGGCGATACTTGGCAACGCCAGGCCAACTTGCGTCTGTTGCTTGCCTGGCAGACCTTCTCGCCAGGCAAGAAACTGATGTTCATGGGCGGCGAGTTCGGCCAGTCCCGTGAATGGTCAGAGGCGCGCGAACTCGATTGGAGCGTTCTTGCCGATCCCGCGCAACGCGGGTTGCAGCGCCTTTCGGCCGATCTCAATCGCCTTTATCGCGACACGCCGGCGCTGCATCAGCAGGATTTTCAGGCGTCGGGTTTCGAGTGGATAGATTGTCACGACAGTGAACATTCGGTGCTTGCCTGGTTGCGTTGGGGGCGCGATGGCAGTTTTGTCGTGGTGGCGATGAATTTCACGCCGGTGCCGCAGCATGCTTATCGTCTCGGCGTGCCGCAAGCCGGCGCTTACATCGAGTTACTCAATAGCGATTCTGCCTACTATGGCGGCAGCAATATCGGCAACGTCGGCGGACTGGAAGCGGTGACGGGCGAGTGGATGAACCGCCCGGCCAATCTTGAATTGACGATCCCGCCGCTGGCCGCCGTCGCGCTGCGCTGGGCGCCCGGCACCCGGCTCGACTAATCTGTCTCGCGCTGGTCGGCCAGCGCGAGGGCGCCAAGGAGTCCGAGACGCTCATCGGTAACCAGATGAATCGGCATTTTTTCAGCGACTGCGCGATGTTCGCGTTTGGCGTTGAAGGCTTCCATGAAGGCGCCGTAGCCGATATGCGGCATCAGTTTGGCAGCCATGCCGCCGGCCAGATAAACGCCGCCATAGGCCAGCCATTGAATCGCCAGGTCGCCGGCAAATGCGCCGTAAACCGAAAACCACAACTCAACCGCCTGCTGCGCCAGCGGATCGCTGTTATTCAGTGCCCGGCCGCCGATTTCGGCGGGGGTGTGGGGAGCGCCGGGGTCGTCGTCGGGATGCGGGCGGCCAGCCAAAAAGGCATAAATTCTCGCCAGTCCGGCGCCGCAGACGACATCTTCGGTTGTTACCCGCCCGTTTCTTGCATACAGCCAGCGCCATAACTCGGCCTGCTCCGGCGTTTGTGGCGCCAGGCCGATGTGTCCGCCTTCGCCGGGAATGACGCAATAGCGGTTGCCCGCCCAGACCATTCCGGCGACGCCGAGTCCGGTGCCGGCACCGAGAATGACGCGCGGCGCCATGTTTACCGGCTGCCCGGCTTGCAGCGTTTTCAGCTGGTGTCGGGCAAGCAGCGGCAAGCCGTTGGCGGCCGCCGCAAAGTCATTGGCCAGCAGCACGTCGCGCAGCTTGAAGCGGCTTGCCAGATGGGCGGTGGAGATTTCCCAGGGCAGATAGGTGAGTTTGACCTGCAGGCCATCGGTCGGGCCGGCGACGCCAAAACAGGCGGCACGAATCGGCGGCGCGTCGGCGAGAAAATCTTCGAGCAGGGCGTCGAAGGTCGGGTAATCCTGGCTGGCGTAGCGCCGCTCAAAGGCAATTTGCAATTGGCCATCGCGAAAATCAGCCAGTGCGAGCAGAGTTTTTGTGCCGCCGAGGTCGCCGCCGAGAATCATGATTTAGACCGCCACCGGCGCTGCAATGTGGGCGTGCGGATCGTAGCCGTCGATGCGGAAATCGTCGAATTTGAAGGCAAAGATGTCGTTGACCGCAGGATTGATGATAATCGTCGGCAAGGCGCGCGGTGTCCGCGACAGTTGCAACCGAGCCTGTTCCATATGATTGGAATAGAGGTGGGCGTCGCCGAAGGTGTGTACAAATTCGCCCGGCCGATAGCCGCACACCTGCGCCAGCATGAGTGTCAGCAGTGCGTAGGAGGCGATGTTGAAAGGGACGCCGAGGAAAATGTCGGCACTGCGCTGATAAAGCTGGCAACTCAGTTTCGGCGCTTCTCCGGGGTTGCGCGCAGGGGTGACATAGAACTGGAAAAGGCAATGGCAGGGCGGTAGCGCCATTTGCCCGACGTCGCCCGGATTCCATGCCGAAACGATGTGGCGGCGGGAGTCCGGATGGTTTTTGAGGTTGTGCACCAATTCTGCGATCTGGTCGATCAGGCGCCCATCCGGGGTTTCCCAGCGGCGCCATTGCTTGCCGTATACCGGGCCGAGGTCGCCGTTTTCATCGGCCCATTCGTCCCAGATGCGAACGCCATTGGCTTTCAGGTAGGCGATATTCGTTTCTCCCTGCAAAAACCAGAGCAATTCATGAACGATGGACTTGAGGTGCAGTTTTTTGGTCGTCACCATCGGAAATCCATGGGCAAGATCGAAACGCATCTGGTAGCCAAAAACGGAGCGGGTGCCGGTGCCGGTGCGGTCGGACTTGTCATCGCCGTGGTCAAGCACGTGGCGCATGAGTGCGAGATATTGGTGCATAAAGCGTAAATGCCGAATCAGGGAGAGGCGCCGATTTTACATGCGAGGCGAGCCGGTGATCGGGTAAACTCTCGGGGTTTATGGTGGAACTGGAGTCATCGTGCTCGATAAATTAGGCAGCCTGGGCGAGATATTCACCCAAAAAAATGCCGGACACCCCTTGGCGACGGCTTCTGATCTGAAGGCGGCGATTGCGGCGATTTCCCCTGACGATGCTTTTCGGGCGGTCGACGAAATCATTGGCTGGCTGGATTCCTTGCGCGATACGGAAGATTTTCCCCGTGAGCGTTTATTTGAAACCCTGCGCCAGCTTGATGATGCGGCACAGCCGCATTTGCGCCGGCTGACCGGCAACTATCTTCATGCTGCGCGCGCCGGGCGTGCCGAAAAAAAGCGCTTGTGGGCGATCAATCACGGATTCTGGCTGCACATCAGCGACGCCTACGAGCGCTGCCTGCCGCTGCTTGGACAAAAAGACAAGGCCGGCGAAGTCACCCGACGCGCGCTTCCGGTCTTGCTCACCCGCTTGATTGGCGCCCTGGCCGCCTTGCTCAAATGGGAGCACTTTCACAACGGCCCATTGCCGGCGACGCTGTGGACGCGTATGGGAGCGGCCTTGCTTTGCGCTGAAGAACATGGCGTTGCCGGCAAGGCCGTGGCGCATCGGGCACGTTCGGCAACTAGCAGTCCGCAGGCTGAATACATCAAGGCGGTGGCCTTTCAGGCTGCCTCGATGGACAGTTTGTTGGCACATGAAATCGAATTGGCAGAGCGCTTGATCGAGCATTACGCGGGCAGTTTTTCATTTACCAGTGAGGCGCATGTTGATAGCGTGTACTGGGTCGATCTGCTTGCGTCGCAACCGCCGCAGCGCCTCGCGCGGATGCCGCGCGAGGCGCGTTCGTCACAGCGTTTTTTCAAGCCGGCTGGCGCCTGCCGACAATTTGAGGCGCTGCTCAAAGGCCTTGAGCGGGGCGACGATTTTCCTGCCGATATCGCCCTCGGCGGGCCTTTCGTGCCGAAAGTGCTGATTCCCGTCTTGCGCCACCTGGCGGCCTATCTGGCGGCGATACCGCCGCAACGGACATTTGATCGACATCGGGTTAGAAATCGCATGTTGATCCTCAATGGCTTGAGCAACGCATTCAAGGTGTTCTCAAGCCAACTGGCCGAGCCCGCCGGGGTGGCGGAGAATGAAACCTGGGTCGTTGAAAATGTCAGCCGCGGTGGTTTCGGTGCCCTGCTTTCCAATTTGCCGGGCGACTGGTTGCAGATTGGCGCCTTGCTGGCCATGCAACCGGAAGGCGGCGAAAACTGGTTGCTTGGTGTGGTCAGGCGCTACGGTCGTGCATCGGATAACGATGCACGGGTCGGTATCCAGACGCTGGCGACCAAGGTGACGGCAGTCAAATGCCGGCCGCGGGTCGCGTCGAGCTATGTTGCTGCGTCGACGCTCATGGCGCTGGTTCTTGAAGATGGCAATCCGCCCGGCGAAGTGCGTGTGGTTTTACCGTTACATGCCTTCGATTTGGGCGAGAGCCTCGATTACCAGCACGACGGGCAGCATTTTTTGCTGCATCCGGTGGCTCGGCTTGAGCAGGCGAGCAATTACGAAGTCGGACGCTATCGGCGTCAAACTCAGCCTTGATGGCTATGGGTGGCGGATTGCCGATGACGGGCGGAAGGCCTTGATTACCGCTTCATTGGTTTCCGCGTAGGGGGCGCCGATCAGGTCGAGACAGTAAGGCACGGCGGCGAAAATGCCGGTGTGCGTGACCTGACCGTCGGCAGCGCGGAGCCCCTCAAGGATTTCCTTGATCGATTTCGGTTGCCCCGGCAGATTGATGATCAGCGCTTGTTTGCGAATCACCGCCACCTGCCGCGAGAGAATTGCTGTCGGAACAAAATTGAGGCTGATGCGACGCATTTCTTCACCGAATCCCGGCATCTCTTTGTCGGCCACTGCCAATGTCGCCTCCGGGGTGACGTCACGCAACGCCGGGCCGGTGCCGCCGGTGGTCAGGACGAGGTGACAATGCTCGTCGTCTACGAGGTTTTTGAGCGTTTTTTCGATGCTCGCGCGATCATCGGGAATCAGGCGAACTTCTGCCCGCCACGGTGATTTGAGGGCGCCACTCAGCCATGCCTGCAGGGTCGGTATGCCCTTGTCGTCGTAGGCGCCAGTTGCCGCGCGGTCGCTGATTGAGACCAGGCCAATGAGCAGTTCGTCAGGCGCCGGCATCGTCGAGCTCTTTATTTTGCAACTGATCGTCGAGCGCTTTCAGGACCTGATAAATGGCTCGGAAATTTTTCGGCGGCTTGCCCGCTTCTTGCTCTTTCAAGGCATTGCGGCGCAACTGGCGCAGGTGGGTGAGATCGGCGCCGGGCCAGGTGTGGCCGATCTCAGTCAGCATCGTTTCGTCGGCCAGCAGGCGCGCGCGCATCCGCTCCAGGCGTTGCAGGCGGGCATTTTCGGCGACCGATTCGCCGCGCAGCACGGCGAGGCCGGCGCGAATCGGCTCATCATCGGCGCTGCGCATCAATTTGCCGAGGTACATCACCTGCCGCCGCTTGGCGCCGTGCGCGGTGATTTTCTGGCATTCGCGGACGGCGGTGTAAATGTCTTCCGGCAAGTTCAGGCGCTTCAACTGGCTGAGCGGCAGATCAACAAGCTCTTCGCCGAGGTCGCGCAACTCGTGCATGGCCTCCTTCTGCTTGGTCTTTGAGGGGCGTCCGGTATTCTCGGTGAAATCTTCTTCGTGCATGGTGCGCGGTCTGGGCTGGCAAGGTCGGGCTGTTATGATAGCGATTTTCCCGTTCGGACGCCCCTCTGATGCCTGAAGTAGCCGCTTTTTCCTATCCCTTTGCCACCTTGCAGCAACTCGCCGAGGATGTCCTCCAGCATGCCCGCAGCCTTGGTGCGACGGCTGCCGAGGTCGATGTCTCGGAAGGTTTCGGACAATCGGTTGGAGTGCGTTGCGACGCCGTCGAAACCATCGAATTCAATCGCGACAAGGGGATCGGCATCACGATTTACGCTGGCCAGCGCAAGGGCTACGCCAGTACCTCCGATTTTTCTGCGCAGGCGCTGCGCGAGACGGTCGAGGCGGCGCTCAACATCGCCCGCTTTACGGCGGCCGACGAGTGCGCCGGTCTGGCCGAGGCGGCCTTGATGGCCAAGGATTGCGCCGATCTCGATTTGTATCATCCGTGGGCGTTGAGCGTCGAAGAAGCAATCGAGACGGCGCGCCTCTGCGAACAGGCGGCTTACGACGCCAGTCCGCTGATCAGCAACTCCGAAGGGGCGTCGGTATCGACCCAGCAGGCGCATTTTGTATCGGCCAACAGCCTCGGTTTCATGGGCGGCTACCCGACGTCGCGGCATTACATTTCCTGTTCGATGATCGCCGGCGAGCAGGAATCAATGCAGCGCGACGACTGGTATACCACCAGCCGCCTGGCCAGTGCGCTCGAGGCGCCGGCAAGTGTCGGGCGGATTGCTGCCGAACGCGCCGTTGCCCGCTTGCATGGCCGCAAGGTCAAGACCGGCGAGTTTCCCGTCCTCTTTGAAGCGCCGCTGGCCGCCGGATTGCTTGGCAGCCTGGTACATGCTGTCAGCGGCGGTGCGCTGTATCGCAAATCCTCGTTCCTGCTTGATCATCTGGGCAAGCAGGTGATGCCGGATTTTGTCAATATCAGCGAGCAGCCGCACCTCCTGCGCGGGCTGGGGTCGGCGTCCTTCGATAGCGACGGCGTCGCCACCCGGCCGCGGCAGGTGGTTGGCAGCGGCATCCTGCAGGGCTATTTTCTCAGTGCCTACACGGCACGCAAGCTGGGCATGCAAACGACGGGCAACGCCGGCGGCAGCCATAATTTGATCATCGAACCCGGCGCGCTCGATTTTGCCGGCTTGCTCAAGCACATGGGGCGCGGCCTGCTGGTTACCGAACTTCTCGGTCAGGGGATCAATTACGTGACTGGCGATTATTCGCGTGGCGCTGCCGGCTACTGGATCGAGAACGGGCAAATCGCCCACCCGGTCGAGGAAGTCACCATCGCCGGCAATCTCAAGGCCATGCTGCTGGGCATTGTCGCTGTCGGCAAGGATGTGCAGGTGCGCGGTTCCAAGCAAACCGGTTCCATCCTGATAGAGCGCATGACAGTCGCCGGCGATTGATTCAGGCTTAGGGTTTTCCACCACTCGCCAAAAGTCCGGGTTTGGATAAAAATGCGCTCAGCCGTCAGCCATGACGCGACTAACCCCCCGAAGGAGACAACTATGCAACGTCGTGATTTTCTCAAAAAAGCTTCTGTTGGCGCCGCGGCCGGTGCCGCAGCAACCCTGGCCGCGCCGGCCATCGCCCAGTCCATGCCGACGGTCAAATGGCGTTTGACCTCAAGCTTCCCGAAGAGTCTGGATACCATTTTCGGCGGCGCCGATGTGCTGGCCAACCGTTTGCGTGCGATGACGGGCGGCAAGTTCGATATTCGCGTTTTTCCGGGGGGCGAAATCGTCCCCGGCCTGCAAGCGCTCGACGCCGTGCAGCAAGGTACTGTCGAATGCTGCCACACCTGCTCTTACTACTATGTCGGCAAGGACAAGGCCTTCGGTTTTGGCACCTCGATCCCGTTCGGCATGAATGCACGCCAGATGAATGCCTGGGTCTATTACGGCGGTGGTGACAAGCTGCTCAACGAGTTTTACTCAAACTACAACGTTGTGCATTTCCCCGGTGGCAATACCGGCACCCAGATGGGTGGCTGGTTCCGCAAGGAAATCAAGGGGCTGGAAGACGTCAAGGGTCTGAAGATGCGTATTGCCGGTCTCGGCGGTAACGTTTTTGCCGCGCTCGGCGCCGTGCCGCAACAGATCGCCGGCGGCGATATTTATCCGGCGCTGGAAAAAGGCACGATCGATGCCGCTGAGTGGGTTGGCCCCTATGACGACGAAAAACTCGGCTTCTACAAGGTGGCCAAGAACTACTACTATCCGGGCTGGTGGGAGCCGGGTCCGATGATCAATTTCTTCGTCAACAAGGCCGAATGGGCCAAGCTGCCGAAGGAATATCAGGAAGCTTTTCAGGCGGCTGCCTACGAAGCCAATGTAACGATGATGGCTGAATACGACCACAAAAATCCGGCGGCGCTGTCCAAGCTGTTGCAGGCTGGTGTCAAGCTGCAGGCTTATCCGAAGGATGTTCTCGACGCCGCCTACAAGGCTGCGCAGGATTTGTACGCCGATGAGTCAGGCAAAAACCCGGCCTTCAAAAAGATTTTCACCGAGTACGACAAATACCGGAAGACGCAAAACGCCTGGTTCAGCGTCGCAGAAATGCGTATGGACTCCTTCCTGCAGTCGCACAAATAGCCCGGGCAGGCTCCCGAGTTGTCTCGGGGCTGTCCGTAGCTGGTGGCAAACAAGAAAAAACCCGCGAAATTCGCGGGTTTTTTTCGAGTATTTTCGGCTTATTCGCCGAGCATGCTGCGCAACATCCAGGCATTTTTTTCGTGAATCTGCATTCGTTGGGTCAGCAAATCGGCGGTTGGCTCGTCGCTCGCCTTGTTGACGCCGGGCATGATGCTGCGTGCCGTTTTGACCACCGCTTCCTGGCCGGCGAGGAGTTGCGTGAGCATCTCGGTGGCGTTGGGAACGCCTTCGCTTTCCTTGATCACCGTTAGTTTGACGAACTCGCGGTAGGTGCCAGGCGCCGGGAAGCCGAGGGCGCGGATGCGTTCGGCGATCAAGTCCAGCGCGTTCCATAGTTCGGTGTATTGATCCATGAACATGATGTGCAGCGTGTTGAACTGTGGCCCGGTGACGTTCCAGTGGAAATTGTGCGTCTTGAGGTAGAGCGTGTAAGAGTCTGCAAGAAGCCGTGAGAGGCCGCCGGCGATTTTTTCACGATCTTTTTTGCTCATCCCTGTATCCATGATGTCCTCCTTAAATTAGGTGAAGTTGACAGTTCCCATGATGCGCCGGGATTGGGCGAATTGACAATTGATTGTCCTAATCGTCGATATAGTCAGTCACCCGGGTTCGCGGTGGGCAGGCCGCCTGCTGACAGGTTGCGCATTCGTGCACGATCAATCGCCTTTTGCGCCTGAGGCGGCGGGATAATCCAGCTTTCCAACTTCTTATCGGGATAGTTATGAACGTCAAAAAGGGGCCGCTGGCCGGTATTCGTGTTCTGGAAATCGCCGGCATCGGCCCCGGCCCGTTCGCTTGCATGTGGCTCGCCGATATGGGCGCCGATGTGGTCGTGATTGAGCGGCCGCGTCAGCCGGGCGTCGAGGATCCGCTCGACCTGGGCAAAAACAACATTCTCAATCGCGGCAAGCGCTCTCTTTGCGTTGATCTGAAACATCCTGATGCCGCCGAGTTGCTCCTGAAACTGGTCGCGCAAAGCGATGTTCTGGTGGAGGGAATGCGCCCGGGAGTCATGGAAAAACTCGGGCTCGGGCCGGAAGTTTGCCTGAGCCGCCAACCGCAGCTGATTTATGGCCGGATGACGGGCTGGGGGCAGAGCGGCCCGCTGGCGCAAACTGCAGGCCACGACATCAATTACATCGCCCTCTCCGGGGCGCTCTGGTATGCCAGTCCGGCTGGCGAATTGCCCGTTGCCCCGCCGACCTTGCTCGGTGACATGGGCGGCGGCGCCTTGTATCTGGCGCTCGGCATTCTCGCCGCGCTGCTCAGTGTCAAGGCTGGCGGGGCGGGGCAGGTGGTGGATGCGGCAATTGTTGACGGCAGCGCTCACCTGATGAATCTCCTGCTCTCTTTTCATGCGGCTGGCTGGATGCCGATGGAGCGCGGTGCCGGCCTGCTCGACGGTCCCTACTGGTACGGCAGCTATCGTTGCGCCGACGGCAAGGATGTGACGATCGGCGCCCTGGAGCCGAAGTTCTATCGTCTGTTGCTTGAAAAGCTCGGGCTGGAGAATGATCCGCTATTTGTCCGCGATCTCGATCCGGCCAGTTGGCCGGCCGCCAGGGCGCGTCTCGCCGAGTATTTCGCCACGCGGCCGCAGGCCGACTGGTGTGCCTTGCTTGAGGGGGGCGACGCCTGTTTTGCCCCGCTGCTCAATCCGGCAGAGGCGGCGCAACATCCGCATCTTGTCGAGCGGGCGGTTTATCAGGTGCGTGACGATTTGCTGCAAGCGGCGCCGGCGCCGCGCTTTTCCGGCTTTCCGGCATCGGTAGCAGCAGTTCCGCGTCCCGGGCAAGACTGGCAGCAGATTTTGGCAGAGTCCGGCCTGACCGCCGGGGCGCTTGAAAAAGCGCTTCAAAGCGGACTGGTGGCGGCGCCCTGAGGCGCTGCGTGGCAAGAAAAAAGCGAGGCCGAAGCCTCGCTTTTTATGCCCGGTTTACCTGATTACTTGTCGTTACTTTGCAGGTTTTTGAGCAGATTGTCGCCGGAATTCTCATTGTTTTCCTTCTGCTCGCCGTCACCGGTAGCACCGCCGGACTGCTTCATCATGGTTTCCAGGTCAATCGGCGGCGGGGCAGTGCCGTCTTTTTCCATTTGCTGCCGGGCGCGCTGCGCATCGTCACCGTAACTCACCACATTCGGGAAAACGATGATGATGGCGACCATGATGATCTGGATGCAGACGAAGGGGATGGCACCCCAGTAAATGTCGGTTGTCTTGACCGAAGACGGTGCCACCGAGCGCAGGTAGAACAGTGCAAAACCAAACGGCGGGTGCATGAAGGAGGTTTGCATGTTGACCGCGAGGAGGACGCCGAACCAGACGAGATCGATGCCCAGTTTGTCGGCCACCGGTGCGAGCAGTGGCACGATGATGAACGACAGCTCGAAAAAGTCGAGGAAGAAGGCGAGGACGAAAACCAGAATGTTGACGACGATGAGGAAGCCCATCTGCCCGCCGGGCAATCCGAGCAACAGGTGTTCGACCCATAAATCGCCATTGACTGCACGGAAAATCAGGCCGAAGACCGTTGATCCGACAAGGATGAAAACGACGAACGATGACAGCTTGCCGGTGGTTTCCATCGCCTGTTTAAGCAGCTTGAAAGTGATGCGCTTGCGAGCCAGGGCGAGGATCAGCGCGCCGGCTGCGCCCATCGCACCCCCTTCGGTCGGCGTCGCAATGCCGAGGAAAATGGTGCCGAGGACGAGGAAGATCAGCACCAGAGGCGGTACCAGGGTGGTTAATACTCGCGTTGCCAGTTTGAAGCCATGCAGGGTGCGGGCTTCCAGCGGCAAAGCCGGGCAGTGGCTAGGTTTGATGATGCTGAGCGCGACCACATAGCCGACATAAAGGGCGGTCAGGATCAAGCCCGGAATCATCGCGCCTTCGTACATGTCGCCCACCGATTTGCCGAGCTGGTCGGCCATGATGATCAGCACCAGCGACGGCGGGATGATTTGTGCCAGCGTGCCGGAGGCGGCAATGACACCGGAGGCGAGGCGTTTGTCGTAGCCGTAGCGCAACATGATCGGCAGCGAGATCAGACCCATCGAGATGACCGAAGCGGCGACGACACCGGTTGTTGCCGCCAGCAGCGCACCGACGAAAATGACGGCGTAAGCCAGCCCGCCGCGCATCGGGCCGAACAACTGGCCGATGGTGTCGAGGAGGTCTTCGGCCATGCCGCTACGCTCAAGAATCAAGCCCATGAAGGTGAAGAAGGGAATGGCCAGCAGGGTGTCGTTGGCCATGATGCCGAAAATGCGCTCGGGCAACGCCTGAAAAATGGCCGGTGTCAGCAAGCCGACTTCCATGCCGATCAGACCAAAAACGATGCCGTTGGCGGCCAGCGCAAAAGCCACCGGATAGCCGAAAAGCAGGAAGATAACCAGGGAGCCGAACATCAGCGGCGCCATGTTGGCGATGATGAATTCCACCATTATTTTGCCTCCTTGATTTTGGCGGCGGCGATGGCGGCGGCCAGTTCTTCTTCAGGCGTCGGTCCTTGGGCTTTGCTGTTCGGGTCAGCAATCATCCCGGCCAGGAAGGCGACGCGCTTGATCAGTTCGGAAACCCCTTGCAAGGCCAGCAACGCAAAACCCAGCGGCAGCATGATCTTGACTGGCCAGCGCAAAAGTCCGCCGGCGTTGGCCGACATTTCGTTGATTTTGTACGACTCGGCGATCAGCGGCAGCGATAGCCAGAGGATCATGATGACCATTGGCAAAAGAAAAAACAGTGTACCGATAATGTCGATCACGGCCTGACCACGGGCAGAGAACTTGCCTGAAATCACGTCAATCCGTACATGCTCGTTTTTTTGCAGTGTGTAGGGGGCGCAAAGCAAAAAGATCGTTGCAAACAAATACCACTGAATTTCCAGCAGTCCATTCGAGCTGTAGTCGAAAATAAAACGCACAACGGCATTGCCGGCACTGATAACGGTCATTACCAGAATCAGCCAGAATGCGCCTTTGCCGACCCGTTCATTGAGCCAGTCGATAAGCTGCGAGAGCTTGAGCAGAAGGGTCACGAAAAGTCCTCCTCGGTTATAAAATTCCCGGTTTGTTTTGACTGTCCGGGGTTGATTGAAAACGCCAGTCTGCCAATTTACAGGGAAGGTGGGTCAAGGAACATGGTGGAAATCCCTACTGCTGATCCGGGGGCGACGCAGATCTGTCTGATTCGCCACGGTGAAACCGCCTGGAACGCCGAGTCTCGCCTGCAAGGCCAGCTTGATATTGCCCTCAACGAAACCGGCGTGCAACAGGCACGAGCCGCCGGGCGCTGGCTCAAAAGGGCGGGCATCACGGCGCTTTACGCCAGTGATCTTCAGCGCGCCCGGCGGACTGCCGAGCTCATCGGCGAATCGCTGGCGCTCTCCCCGCGGCTGACGCCGGCGCTGCGCGAGCGCTGTTACGGAATTTTCGAGGGGCTGACCCATGTCGAGGCGCAGTCGCGTCATCCCGAAATTTACGTGGCTTTCGAGCGACGTGACCCGGCGTGCGACTTTGAAACCGGCGAAACCCTGTACGCGCTTTTCGAGCGTGTCACGCGCCAGCTGCAAGTCATTGCCGCGCAGCATCCGGGGGAGAAGGTGGCCCTGGTTTCACACGGCGGTGTTCTCGACATCATCAATCGGTTCGTGCGCGGCAAAAGCCTTGATTCGCCGCGCGACTTCCTGATTCCGAATGCCGCCCTCAACTGGATTGCTGCGGTTGAGGGAGATATCGTGCCGGGGGCGGTCAACAGCGTTTGGCAGATCAAGACCTGGGCGGAAACGGCGCATCTGCAAGCCGGTGTCTTGGACGAACTTCCCTCGTGATAAAATTCGCGCCCTTTTCAATGGCTTGAGGCATTCCCATGTTTTCTGCGAAAGACACCCTGGCAAAGACCGATCCCGAACTCTGGCAGGCCATGCAGGCTGAAGTCCAGCGTCAGGAAGATCACATCGAACTGATTGCCTCCGAAAACTATGTGAGCTCGGCCGTCATGGAAGCCCAAGGCTCCCAATTGACTAATAAATATGCCGAAGGTTATCCCGGCAAGCGCTACTACGGCGGCTGCGAGTACGTCGATCTTGCCGAGCAACTGGCGATTGACCGCCTGAAAAAGTTGTTCGGTGCGGAAGCGGCGAACGTTCAGCCAAATTCCGGTTCGCAGGCGAATCAGGCGGTTCTGATGGCTTTTTGCAAGCCTGGTGACACGATTATGGGGATGAGTTTGGCCGAAGGCGGTCACCTCACGCACGGCATGGCACTCAACATGTCCGGCAAGTGGTTCAACGTGGTGTCTTATGGTCTCGACGCCGCTGAAGCCATCGACTACGAAAAAATGGAGGCACTGGCGCGCGAACACAAGCCGCGCCTGATCATCGCCGGCGCCTCGGCTTATTCGCTGCGCATCGATTTCGAGCGCTTTGCCAAGGTGGCCAAAGAAGTCGGCGCCATTTTCATGGTCGATATGGCGCACTACGCCGGTTTGATTGCTGCCGGCTTCTACCCGAATCCGGTGCCCTTCGCCGACGTCGTCACCTCGACCACGCACAAAACCCTGCGCGGCCCGCGCGGTGG
This sequence comes from uncultured Pseudomonadota bacterium, assembly GCA_903951825.1. Classification (GTDB taxonomy): domain Bacteria; phylum Pseudomonadota; class Gammaproteobacteria; order Burkholderiales; family Rhodocyclaceae; genus Azonexus. The sequence continues at coordinate 47,700 of CAJBDJ010000072.1, read as the reverse complement.
CATCATCCTGATGAAGGCCGAGCACGAAAAGGCGATCAATTCCGCCATCTTCCCCGGCTTGCAAGGCGGCCCGCTGATGCACGTGATTGCCGCCAAGGCGACGGCTTTCAAGGAAGCGGCGACACCAGGCTTCCGCAATTATCAGGAGCAAGTCATCAACAACGCGCGCGTCATGGCACGCGTCCTCGGCGAAGAGCGCGGCATGCGTATCGTCTCCGGGCGTACCGAAAGCCATGTTTTCCTGCTCGATCTGCGTGCCAAGGAGATTACCGGCAAGGATGCCGAAGCGGCGCTTGGCCGTGCCCATATCACGGTCAACAAAAACGGTATTCCCAATGATCCGCAGAAGCCTTTTGTCACCTCCGGCATCCGCATCGGCTCGCCGGCAATGACGACGCGCGGCTTCACTGAAATTGAAGCCGAGCAGGTGGCACATTTGGTTGCTGACGTGCTTGATGCGCCGAACGATGAAGCGGTGGCCGCCACGGTGCGAGCCAAGGTCGCCGCCATTTGCAAGAAGTTTCCCGTATACGGTGCTTGATCCGGTGATGAGTGTTTGGGCAGGGGCGATTGCTAAGCCTTTTGCGGCTCCGGTGATTTATTTCCCCGTTCGCTCAAACACTCCCCGATGAAATGCCCGTTCTGCGGCGCTGAAGATACGGCGGTTGCCGATACCCGTTTGAATGACGATGGCGATGTTGTTCGTCGCCGCCGCAAATGCAATGCCTGCGACAAGCGGTTTACCACTTACGAGCGAGCCGAAATCCAGTTGCCGCAAGTGATCAAGAAAAACGGTTTGCGTACCGAGTTCACGCGCGGCAAGCTGCGCGCCAGTCTCGAACTGGCACTGCGCAAACGGCCGGTGGCGATTGAGTCGGTGGACGCGGCCGTGGCCGGAATCGAGGAAATATTGCTCTCGGCCGGTGAGCGCGAGGTCAGTACGCAGCAATTGGGGGAACTGGTCATGCGCGAGCTGAAGAAGCTCGACAAGGTGGCCTACATTCGCTTCGCTTCGGTTTATCGCAATTTTGAAGACGTCGATGCCTTCTCGCGGGCGATTCGCGAAGTATCGCCTTCGCCGAAAAAAAAATGAGCTTTTCAGCCGTCGACCACGGCATTATGGGGCGCGCCCTGCAACTGGCCGAGCGTGGTTTGCGCACCACTTCGCCGAATCCGCGCGTCGGTTGTGTGCTCGTGCGCGACGGCTGGATCGTCGGCGAGGGCTGGCATGAGCGCGCTGGCGAACCTCATGCCGAAATTCATGCGCTGCGCGCCGCCGGCTCCCGAGCGCGTGGCGCAACCGCCTATGTGACCCTTGAGCCGTGCAGTCATTCCGGTCGCACCCCCCCCTGCGCCGAGGCTTTGATTGCCGCTGGCGTGAAGCGGGTGGTGGCGGCCATGATTGATCCGAATCCGCTGGTCGCCGGCCGAGGTTTGGCGGTGTTGCAGGCGGCAGGTATCGAAACCTGCTGTGGACTCATGGAAAACGAGGCGCGCGAACTGAATATCGGCTTCGTCTCACGCATGACCCGTGGCCGGCCGTGGTTGCGCTTGAAGGCGGCGGCCAGCCTGGACGGCAAGACGGCACTCAACAATAGCCTCAGTCAGTGGCTTACCGGCTCTCCGGCGCGCAGCGACGGGCAGCGCTTTCGGGCACGCGCCTGCGCCATATTGACCGGCATTGGCACTGTTTGCGCTGACGATCCGCAACTCACTGTCCGTGATCTCGAGAACAGCCGCCAGCCCTTGCGTGTCGTCGTCGATAGTCAGCTGGAAATCCCGCTGACGGCGCGCGTTCTGCAGGGAGGAGCAAGCCTGGTTGTCGGTGCCGTTGAGGATGCCAAAAAAATCGCCTTGTTGCGCTCCTCCGGCAATTCGGTCGAGATTTTGCCGAACGCCGCCGGCAAGGTTGATTTACGGGCACTTCTTGAATTGCTCGCGCAACGCGGCATCAATGAGGTGCACGCAGAGGCCGGGTTCAAGCTCAACGGTTCCTTGTTGCGTGAAGGTCTGGTTGATGAGTTGCTGCTTTATCTGGCGCCTTGTCTGCTGGGTGACAAGGCTAGCGGGCTCTTTAATCTGCCTGAGCTGACGAGTCTCGATGGCCGGCATGCGCTGGAGATTCGTGATCTGCGCCAGGTTGGTGAAGATATTCGCCTGATCGCCCGTTTCCGTTAGCGTCGCAGACGGCGCAGCCGGGATCTTTCTTGAATTTGATGCTGCGCCACGCCATCTCCAGCGCATCGAGCAAGAGCAGTCTTCCCGTCAGCGAGGTGCCGATTCCTGCGGCCAGCTTGAGTGCTTCGGCCGCCTGCATGGTGCCGATGATGCCGGTCAGTGGCGCCAGGACGCCCATCGTCGCGCAACGGGTTTCGTCGACATCCTCGCCCTCCGGGAAGAGGCAGTGATAACACGGCGAATCATCCCGACGCAGGTCATAGACGCTGATCTGCCCGTCAAAACGTACCGCCGCACCGGATACCAGCGGCTTTCTGTGATGTACACAGGCGCGGTTGATGGCATGGCGGGTGGCGAAGTTGTCGCTGCAATCAAGGACGATATCAGCGGTGGCGACCAGCCGGTCGAGTGCCTGGCCGAAAAGACGTTGTTGTAACGGAATGATCTCGATCTCGGGATTGATCGCCCGTAAGGCAAGCTTGCCGGATTCAGCCTTGGTCATGCCAAGACGCGCCTGGGTGTGCAGTATCTGGCGCTGCAGATTGGTGAAATCGACCTTGTCGTCATCGGCCAGCGTGATTTTTCCAATACCGGCCGCTGCCAGGTAAAGCGCGGCGGGAGAGCCGAGGCCGCCGGCTCCGATGATCAGCGCGTGGCTGGCAAGAATACGTTGCTGCCCCTCAATTCCCAATTCGTCCAGCAGGATATGACGACTGTAGCGGAGAAGCTGCTCGTCGGTCACTTGTATTCGCGCCACTCCGGCGGCGTATCGTCGTGATCGCCATGCGGACGCAGTTCCCAGGCGTGTACGTAGCCTTCTTGAGCGGAGCGTTTCAGGCGTTTTTCGGGCGCGCCGATATTGTGTAGCTGCGTTTCTTCAACGTAATAAATCAGCGCTCGCGTCAGCTTGGTCAGCAGTGTGTTGTCGAGATGGAAGCCCTTATCGACCAGGTGCTCGTCGAGGTCACGCAGGGTGTGCTCGGTCAGCTCGTAGACTACCTCGACGGCGCGTTTCTCCAACTTTGCCTCGACTTCAATGGCGGCGAGGTGGCCGAGATCATCTGCCGCCTCGGGAACCTGTCCGGGCGGGAATTTTGAGAACACGATCTCACGTTTTTTCTTGAGATCCGGGTCGCCCATCATGACTCCTGATAATTCATTGAACTTTACTTTGCATAATCTGCATGCCCTTGAGCAGATTGACTGCCTGCTGATACTGGTTGTCCGCCTTGCTTGCATATTCAAGGCGCACCGGCATCTCATCTTCGGGCTCATCCTTGCTCTTGTCCTTGTTCTCCGGTTTGGCCGCTTTGCCGGGCGTTTTGCCGGCGTCCCGCACGATTTCCCGGGGGCTTTCCTTTTCGCGGTCGTTGGACAGGTGACGTTCGAGATCGGCTTCGCGCAAACGCGGCGGTGCGGTGCCGTTGCCCGACTCTTCAACGATGATGTCGGGAACAATTCCCTTGGCCTGGATCGAGCGGCCTTGCGGCGTGTAATAGCGTGCCGTGGTCAGTTTGATTGCCGAATTCCCAGGCAGCGGAATCACTGACTGCACCGAGCCTTTGCCGAATGTCTGGGTGCCCATGACCACCGCTCGCTTGTGATCCTGGAGGGCGCCAGCGACGATCTCCGAGGCCGAGGCCGAACCGGCATTGACGAGAACGACCATCGGCACTTTTTTGACATCAACCGGCAATCCCTGCAGCGGATCTTCCCGGGTGCCGCGCAGGTAATCACGCGAGCGAGCCAGATATTCCTGCTTGGCATCCGGCGTGCGGCCGTCGGTCGACACCACTTTGACGTCTGGCGGCAGGAACGCGGCGGAAACGCCAATTGCCCCATTGAGCAAGCCACCCGGATCGTTGCGTAGGTCAAGAACGAGACCGTTCAGCTTGCCTGATTTGTAGAGGCCACTGAGGTGTCGGGAAAGTTCGGCAATGGTGTTTTCCTGAAACTGGGTAACGCGCACCCAGCCGTAGCCCGGTTCGGTGAGTTTGGATTTGACACTTTGCACCTTGATGACTTCGCGGATCAAGGTGATCTCGATCGGCTTGGGATCCCCCTTGCGAATAATCGACAGTTTGATTGGTGTTTTCGGCTTGCCACGCATCTTTTTGACGGCATCGCCAAGGGTCAGACCTTTGACCAGGGTGTCGTCGAGCTTGAAAATCAGGTCGCCGGCCTTGACTCCGCCCCGGTAAGCCGGCGTGTCTTCAATCGGCGAAACGACCTTGACCAGCCCGTCTTCCATGCCGACTTCAATGCCTAAACCACCGAACTCTCCTTGGGTGCCGACCTGCAAATCCTTGAAGGCATCGGCGTCAAGGTAAGACGAGTGCGGGTCAAGGTTGCCGAGCATGCCGGAAATGGCATTGGTGATCATTTTTTTGTCTTCGACCGGTTCGACATAACCTTGCTTGATCGCGCTGTAGACCTCGGCGAAGGTGCGCAATTCGTCGATCGGCAAGCCTTGAGCCGTCTCTTTGTCGGCCAGCGCCGGAAGACCCAGGCTGATGAGTGCACCGGCGACAAATCCGCCAATGACCAAACTGATGGTTTTTGCTTTTTTCATTTCAGACTTGCCCATTTCATCGGGTCGATCGGTTGCCCTTGGTGGCGGAGTTCAAAGTATAAACCGGAATCTGGATTGCCTCCGCTGTTGCCCACGGTAGCCACTTTCTCTCCCCCTTTGACCGCCTGCCCCACCTGTTTCAGCAGGGAATCGTTGTTGCCGTAAATTGTCAAATAAGCGTCGCCATGATCGACGATCAGCAGGTTGCCAAAACCACGCATCCACTCCGCAAACACCACCCGTCCGTTGGCCACGGCTTTGACATCGCTTCCTGCCCCGGCTTTGATGAAAACACCTTTCCAGGTGCCGCCGCCATCACGCGGGCTGCCATAACGGCCAGCCACATTGCCACGCACCGGCAGGCGCAAGCTGCCTTTCTGGCGCAGAAAACTACCGTCGCTGGGTGCCGGTTCATAGCGATTTTCGGCCGTGACTTCGGGTGGCCGGCGCACTTCATTCGGGGTGACGACGAGCGGCGTTTCCTTCTCGCTAGATGTCGTGCCAAGTTTTGGCTTGTCCTTGTCTTTTTCCGCCTCGCGCTGCCTGGCCGCGGCAGCCAGCCGGCTTGCTTCCCTGGCTTTTATCTCTGCGTCGCGGACTGATTTTGCTGCTTGCGCGGCAAGAATTTTTGAGAGCCGGTCGATCAGTTGAGTCATGCGTTTTTCATCACGCTGCAAACTGCCGATTTCCTTGCGCTGGGCACTAACTTTCTCTGAAATCTGAGCATAAAGCGCCTGACGCTGCGCGCGCTGTTTTTTCAGTTCGCTGTGGCGCTCTTGTTGATGGGCTTCAAGCGTCAGCAGTTCGCTGGCTTTTTCCTGGGCGTCCTCGGCCAAAGCCTTTTTTTTGTCCAGCGTGGCCTGGATTTCGCCCATCAAATCGGCACGAGTCACGGCGATCGCCGCCAGATAGCGCAAGTCGCGTGCCACCTGGTTGGGGTCATCACCATTCAGGATCAGTTGCAGGGAATCGGGGGTGCCACGCAAATATTGGCGGTAGAGCAGCTTTTCGAGCTGGCTTTGCTGCAGGTTGAGCGTGCTGTTCAGCGTTTTTGACTGTTGCTCGAGATTGTGCAGCTTTTTCTCCAAGTGGCCGCGTTGCTCGCCCAGTTCATACAGTTCTCGCTGCAGACGTGAAATCTGGCGCTCGACCTCAGCGAGGCGGTCGCCCGCATCGACCTTGTTTTCCTCGTTGTTCGAGAGTTCTTTGCGTAAATTGTCGATTCGCCCGCGCAATTCCCCGAGGTCGGCTTGCTTGTCGGCGATCTCGGGTGATGCCGGCTTTTTGGTCGTGGCTGGCAAAGGCAAGGAGAGGGCGAGCAAAATGGTCGCCAGTGTCATCGCCCGGAAAACTTTTATGCGAATGATATGCGGTGCTTGCGACAAGGGAATCGTTTTCTCTCGGGCTGTCTCGGCAGCGTGCCTAGTCAGCGAATTACGGGGCGATGTTGATTAAGGTCGGTGAAATCTGACGCCTTATTTTATAATGATGAATTATTCCGTAACGAGGATTTGTCTTGGAAACTCCCTCATTCAACTTGATCGAGAAGCAGGAGCATATCGAGCTTGCTGCGCGCGCACTCAAGGGAATCGCCCATCCGTTGCGCCTGAAAATTCTCTGCGTTATCGGTGATCGTGAAGTCTGTGTGCAGGAAATCGTCGATCAGGTAGGGACATCGCAAAGCAATATTTCTCAACATCTGGCTATTTTGCGCGAGAAAAACGTGCTGTTGACCCGCAAGGACGCCAACCGCGTTTTTTACCGTGTCGGTGATCAGCGCACCCTGCAGCTTGTCTGTATGATGCGTGAAGTTTTTTGTGGCGAGGGCTCGTAATTGGTACCAATGGAATTCATTCATCAGAATATCTTGTTGATCGGCGTTGTTGTCGGCAGCGGTATCGCCTTGCTCTGGCCAATGCTGGCCGGAGCTGGCGGCGTCGAGGTCAGTCCGGCGCAGGCCACCCAGCTGATCAATCGTGACGACGCCCAGATCATTGATGTGCGTGAGGACGGCGAGTTTGCCGGTGGACATCTGCCGGAGGCGGTTCATGTGCCGCTGTCCAAACTATCCGAGCGCCTGGCCGACCTTGAGAAGTTCAAGGATAAGCCGCTGATCGTTTACTGCGCCAGCGGTATGCGATCCGGTCGCGCTTGCCGGCAATTGAAAAAGCAGGGTTTTGCCAGCCTGCACAATCTGGCCGGTGGCGTTGATGCCTGGGTTGGAGCCGGTTATCCGATCAAGAAAAGCGGGCGCAACAAATGAGTGCTGCCGTCTTGATGTACACCACGGCGGTGTGCCCGTTTTGCATCCGAGCCAAGCAATTGTTGAAGGCACGTGGTGTTGAGCAGATTGAAGAAATTCGTATTGATCTAGACCCGGAACGTCGTGATCAAATGATGCAACAAACCGGGCGCCGTACCGTGCCGCAAATTTACATCGGTGCCACCCATGTCGGCGGCTGCGACGACCTGTACGCACTCGATGCGTCCGGTGAGCTCAAAACGCTGTTGGAAGCCAACTAACTTAACGAAGGAAAATCATGGAAGAAAACGCCCAGCCGGTTTTCGGCATTGAAAAGCTCTACGTCAAAGACCTCTCGGTTGAAGTGCCGAACGCACCGGAAATTTTCCTCGAGCGCGAAGCCCCGCAGGTCGAAATCCAGCTCAATACCACCGGTCGTGGTGTCGGCGAAGGCGTTTTCGAGGTACTGCTGACAGTCACCGTGACGGCCAAGCTGGCCGAAAAAACGGTTTTTCTGGTTGAAGTCGGTCAGGCCGGCATTTTTCGCATCATGAACGTGCCGGAGGAGCAGCTTGAGCCGTTGATCGCGGTTGCCTGCCCGAACATTCTTTTCCCCTATGCGCGCGAAGCGGTGTCCGACGCCGTGACCCGTGCCGGCTTTTCGCCGATTGTCCTGCAACCGGTCAATTTTGAATCGATGTACATGGCACGTATGCAGGAACAGGCAGCGCCGGCAGTAACTGAAACGCTCCAGTAAAAGCTTGCCATGCGCCGCCTGCTGACTATCCTGCCTTTGCTGGCGTTCAGCCTTCCGGTGCTGGCGGTCGATTATCGTTCGGTTCAGCCCCCGGCAGCGGTGCTGTTCGACTCGCCTTCGCTCAAGTCAAAAAAGCTTTACCTGATCAGGGCGCAAACGCCGGTTGAAGTGGTTGTTAAACTCGACGGCTGGAGCAAGGTTCGCGACGCTGAAGGCAGTCTGGCATGGATCGAAAGCCGTTTTCTGGCCGAACATCGTACCTTGTTGGTGGTTGCCCCCAAGGCGGAAATCCGCCAGGCCGAGCGTCCTGATGCCCCCGTCGTTGCCGAGCTTGAGAAATGGGTGACGGTAGACCTGATTGAACCGGCCGCCCCCGGTTGGGCGAAGGTGCGCCACCGCGACGGCGCGACCGGCTACGTCCGCTCGACGCAGGTCTGGGGGCTATGAAAATCACCCTGCTCGGCGCCGGTGCCTGGGGGACGGCGCTGGCGATTGCCTTTGCCGACCGGCACGAAATCACGTTGTGGTCGCGCGAAGCGGATGTGGCGGTCGACCTCGAAAAAACCCGTGAAAACCATCGTTTTTTCCCGGGGCATCGTTTGCCGGAGTCGGTCAGGGTGCGGACGGATTTTGCATCAGCGGTGGCCGGCGCTGAGTTGCTTGTGATTGCGACGCCGATTGCCGGTTTGCGACCCACCGCCGAGCAGCTGAAAAAAATTGACTCGGACTGCCCCTTGCTGTGGGTTTGCAAAGGCTTCGAGGCCGCCAGCGGCAAATTGCCGCATCAGGTTGTGGGGGAAGTGCTCGGCCCGCAAGCCATATATGGTGCGTTGTCCGGCCCCAGTTTTGCTGAAGAAGTAGCGAGCGGTCAGCCAACGGCGATTGCCTTGGCCGCCAATCAACCTGCCTTTGCGCGCGACATGGCGCGCCAGTTGCATGGCAGCCGTTTGCGCATTTATGCCAATGATGATCTGGTCGGCGTCGAAGTCGGCGGCGCCGTCAAGAATGTACTGGCCATTGCTACCGGCGTCTGCGATGGCTTGGGGCTTGGTCTGAACTCGCGTGCCGCGCTGATGACGCGGGGGCTCGCCGAAATTGCCCGTCTCGGTCAGGCGCTGGGTGCACAACGCGAGACTTTCATGGGTCTTGCGGGGATGGGTGATCTCATCCTGACGTGTACCGGCGATCTCTCCCGTAATCGCCGGGTTGGGCTCGCCCTGGCTGAAAACAAGTCGTTACCGCAGATTCTCGACGAGCTCGGCCATGTTGCCGAAGGTGTTTACACCGCCCGTGAAGTGGCCAAGCTGGCGTTGGCGCATGGTGTCGATATGCCAATTTCTTCGGCGGTTGCCGCCCTGCTCGATGGTCGCCTGAGTGCCGCCTCGGCGCTCGCCTTGTTGATGGCTCGCGATCCGCGGGAAGAGCTGGCTTAAGGCAAACGCCCGGCAGCGACCATCCGCGATTTCAGGATGCTGGGGACGATCCAGACGAGCATATCGTCGAAATTGGCAGTGGCCGCATGGGAGACAAACAACTTGTTGCTGGCGTTGGAGTTTTCCAGCTCATCGCCGCTGCCGTCAGGAATTTTTCTCCCCGATGCTTGATAGGCGCCGGCGCCATTGCGGCCATGACTGATGACCAGCGCCGGCAGGGCGGATGCAATATTGCTGCCGGAAGCCGCGCTGTCCCTGACCTCGGCTGTGCCTTCGGTGTCCAGGGTAAAACTGGCCATCGCTCCGCTGCCCAGTGGGGCGCTGAATCCGCTGGCGGCAAAGTAGCTGAAGCGATTGCCCCACGGATCGCTTTCCGGCAGACCCAGGATTGCCCAGGGTAAAACGCCGTGTTCGAGCGCGCAGTTTTCGTGGCCAGCGAGGGCGTCGGTGTTGGGCAAGGCGGGTGTCGCCGGGCAGGGCAGGCGTCCCTTGGTGAGGGCAAAGCCGAGCAGGGCTTCGCGAATGTTCTCCAGTTGACGCTGCGCTTCGAGGTGGTCGGCAAGATTGCGCTGTGCCGGAAGGCCGAGCATCAGACCGCCGGAGAGCAGGGCAACGATGATCAGGACGACCGTCAATTCGACGAGGCTGAATCCACGGCAGCGATCGGCAAGGGTCGTTGCGCGACGGCGCGGTGTGCGCTCAGAAGGCCAGGCGATCATTGAACGTGGCCGATGGTGGCTTGTTGGAAAAGTTTTTACTGGGGGTCGAGGCGTCCCCGTTGCGCGAATTGTCGGCATTGATCGGGTCATCGAAAAATTCGGCCACTGTGCGATGGCTGCGGATTTGTCCGGCCAGCGGCTGGCCGGCGCTGAGCGTGACCACGCAGAGGTTGCCGGAGCCATTGACTTGCAGTTTGCCGACACATTTTTGATTGACGGGCAGCGAGCGCGTTGGTTCATCAATCTGGTAAAAGACATAATTCGCCCATTGATTGCTGACCCACCAGGTGCTGCTGCCTGTCGGTGGCCGGAAGACGGTGCAGGCCTCGCCCAGCCATTGAGTAGGCGTCGCGGCCTCAGCCAGGGCGGACTGAAGCGTGGTTTCCAGTTCGGCATTTTTGGCATTGAGGGCGTCCACCAGCCCTTGTGTCTTGTCGAGGGCGGTTTGCGCTTTGGCCTGAGCTGTCGCGTCGGCGGGTCGGGCTAGCGAGCGTTCCATTAATTCGATGGCGCCGGTGCTGCCGTTCAGGCTGTTCAGCAGTTGCTGTGCCGCAACATAGGCGGCGTTGTCGCTATCGCCTTCTGCGGTGACTTTCTTGCGTGCCTTTTGGGCAATCGATTTGCCGTATAGCGAAGCGCTTTCCGCCCAGTAACTGACGATTTTTCCCAGTGAGCGCAGTTCCCGGCCGGCGGTCAGCGTCGCTGGAACGACTTGTTTGCTGCGCACGAGCCAATCTGTGGCGCTGTCGAGTGTTGCCGTGGCGATATTGTCGCCATTCGCTTTCATCGCCAGAACCAGTGTGTCGGCTTGAGCGGCGACGGTGGCAGTGCTGGATTCGATCAGTGCCGGGTCGGCGCCACTCGCTGTCGCTTGAATGGCGGTCTCCAGGCTGACGTTCAGTGCAGCTTGGGCGGCCATGACGGCAGTGGAGCCGTGCAGCAGCAAGCCGGCTTTGGCGCGCAGCGCCGCCAGCGTTTGAGCCAGCTTGTTGCGGGTGGCGACCTCGGGATTGGCTGAAAAACGAATGCTGGCGGCACTGACCTGTTCCTTGAGCAGCGCGATGACGACGGGCGCGAAATTCAGGCGGATGGCCTGAATCGCTTGATCCAGCCGTTGATTGGCGTCGGCCAGTGAGCTTGCCTCAGTGATCGCCGTCGCCTGCAGTGCCTCATCGGTGGGTGCCAATTTTGCCGCCCTGGCAGCGTCGACGGCAATCGTCGCCAGTTCGATGTTGCTTGCCAGGAAGGCGCTCAGTTCTGGATTGGGGGTCAGGCTGTTGGCCAGCAATTTGCTCTTGAAAACATTGACCTGAGTTTGCAGGGCCGCCATTTCTTCGGCGGGATTGGCTGCCGCCAGCGCAATTTTGCTGTGCAAGCGGGCATTCTCGCTTTCAAGCTCCATCAGAAAAAGATCGAAGCCGCTGTTGGCTAATGAAAGGCGGAAGGCATCAAGTTCGGGCTGGGCGAGATCAAGTGCCGCCGGAATCCCGCTGGCGCCACTGGCGAATGCGGCGCTGTTGGCGGTAACCGCGCCCAGCGTCGCATCAAGCGTGGCGTAGGCGGTGACGAGGCGCTCGGCCTTGACGTGGAGATCGCTGGCAACGATATACAGTCGGTCATAAAGCGCTCGGGCATAAGCTGCAGCCTCTTGCAGGCGGCGCAGGGTGGCGAGTTTTTGAGTGGCGTTGGCGCTGTTCAGGGGGCTGTCGGCTAGGCTTTGCGCCGATTCAAACTCACGCCGGGCTTGTTTGAGCAAGTCGTCTGGATTGTCGCCCGGCTGGGTTGCCGGAACCATGCCGAAGCGGCTTCCGGCCTGCCCCTGGAAGAGAGGGCTGGTGAGGGGTGCCGGCGACGGATAGGTGTAATCGGCGGCGAGCGCAGCGTGTTGTTCGAGACAATGCCGGAGTTCCCCGGCGACCCGTTTTTCAACCGCTGCCATCAGTTCCTGGCGGGTAATGGCGGCGATGAGATCGTTATCTTCGGGCGCAGTCGTGGTGCCGTTGAAAAAATAGTCGTCGCCATCCGAATTCCTGGTGTCGAGCGCACTGCGGGTTGCGATGATGATCGCCACAATATCGTTACTCGCCGTGCCCGGCGGTAGATCGACGTGCAGGGAGGTCGCGGTTTCACTGTTCAGCGGGGTGTCGATTCGCTCGCCGCCGAAGCTGCGCGAGCTGGCGTAACGAAAGGGAGTGCCCTGCTCGTCGCCGGCTTCGAGCAAATCTAGTGTCTTCCACGGCAGCCAGCCGCTGTAAATGTCGGGGTCGCCGGTTTTCCAGCCATCGCATTCGTCGCCTTTCAGCAAGGGCGAAACGCCGTTGCCGGTGATATCGGGGCAGGGCATACGCCCCGGACGCTTGTTGTCGATGACGGCGTAAGCGATCAAGGCTTCCTTGGCTTTGGTCAGTTGCAGGGTGAGCTTGATATCCGCCTGACGGGAGTCGAAGTCGAGATTATTGCTGCGGTAGAAAGCGTAGCTGCCGCCAAGAATCAGCGCCAGGAGAACAACCAGAAGCGCCATGCCGGACTCGGCGCGGGCGGCGGTGAGTTGTGCTTGCATGCGCTTCAGTGGCGCCGACTGCCGACGATCAGCACGCCTTCCGGCAGTTCTTGCCGGAGGCCGGTATCCGGCTGAGCGCGTTTGCCAGCGACGGCGGCGGGCGTTTCATCGATGTATTGCGCCTGGCCATTGACCCAGCGTGTGTTTTTGCCACTGCTGCGGCGCACTTCGCCATCGAGTGTCGAACTGGCCGTTGTGCCTTGCTGGCGCTGACGGTCGAGGGCGGCGCGTTCCTGGGCGGAAAAAAATAGGCGACCGAGCGGCGCATCGTCGGCCTTGGCAGCAAGGGCGCTGAGGATCAGCAGCCCGGCAAGCAGGCGTTTCAAGGTCGCGGCACGCTGTTGAGGCGGTGCAGGCTGACCCAGTCGATCTCGCATTCGGCGCTCAGTCGAGCCCATCCGTCGTTGGCTTGAGCCTCTGTTTTCAGGCGCGTCAGGCGGCAGCTACGCGGGAGAATCAGGGCTCTGGTGCGCTGTTGCAGTTGCCGGAGAAAATTGAGCAGATCCTCTTCGTGCACCAGTTGCAGTTGAATTTTCAGCCGACTGCTGTAATGCGCGTAAGCGCCGACGTTGGCCGTTTCGATGCTGACCTGCGGGCTGAATTCGTAGCTCATGCCGGGCAAGCGGAGTTGTTGCTGCAATTCACGCAGCGACTCGATCCATTCGAGACGAATTTCCTCGCCGCTCATCCCGGATTGCGCGATCTGCTGGAAGCGCTTGACGCGCTGCGCGATGGCCGGCGCTTCGTCGCGAACCTCGCCGAGTTGCTGTTCAATGCGCTGCAGGCGGCTGGCCGCAGTTTCCCGCTCAGTTTGCGCCTGCTGCACGGCAAGCCGGCTGTGGATGATGAGGGCGCCGGCGGCAAGCAGCATACAGAGAGCTGACAGCAGGTGCCACTGAAGTTTCGGAAGATCCTGGCGGACAAATTTCACGGCCTTTCCCGCCGCGAAACTTGCAGGGTGAACTGGCGCGAGCCGCCGGCATCGTCATCCTTGTCGCTGCCGCGTAGTGCACGACCGGGTTCAATATCGAAAGGTTGCTGGCGGATGTCGACCTGATTGTTGCGGTCAGCACGCAAATGCGCGGCAAATTGCTCGAGTCTGCTCAAGACTTGCCGGGCGCCGGCGTCGGCAGTGTCGTCGATACTGCCGTGCACGCTGATGACTTGATCGCCGCCGTTGATGAGCGATGCAGCGCGGCCTGCGGCGGGTGCCGGCATGGCGATTTGCCAGTTTAGCGATTCGAGCTGAATGGCCGGTGACTGTTCGAGTGCCTTGCTGACCATCCGGTAGGCGGCGTCCGGTTGCTGTTGCTGTGCCGCCAGTTCGTCATGTCGGGCGGTGACGCGGCGTAGGGTTTCGCTGTCGATGCCGACTGGCGGGAATGTCGCCGCCAACTCGTGGTAGCGCTGCTGGGTCTCGGCCTCGCGGGCAATCAGCGAGCGGTGTTCCTCGCGCAACTGCTGCGTCTCAAAAGACCTCCTGGCGGCGAATAGGGCGCTACCGAGCAGGGCAATCACGCCGAGCGCCAGCAGGCCGCGGCGGATTTGCGACAGGCGGTAATCGTGGCGGTGATCTTCGTTGGCTAACTGCTGGCGAGGTGGTGCGATGCGTAGCAGATGAAGAAACAGCAAATCAATGCCGCGCTCGCCGGGGAGCGACTTGAGGCCGATTAGGGGGGCTTGCCGCTGGCTGTCGAGAATTTCGAAGCGCAGATTGTTGCTTTCCCGGCAGGCCTCGCGCACGGCTGTCGTCACCATCGCGGGCGCCAGAACATAGACCGGCAATGCTTCATTGCGCTCGATCAGGCGCTGGCTGACGAGATATTGCTGAAGCCGCGCCGCTTCGTCGGCAATGCTGCCGGCAATGCCGGCGCTGCTGATGTCGAGGAGCGGCGCCATGCGTGAAAATCGGGTTTCGCCATCCACTAGATACGTTTCGCGAAGCGAATGGCCGTGCACGCTCAGCAGCAGGCTGCGTCTTGCCGGCAGGTGCAACTTTTTCAGCAAGGTGCCGGCGAGTTGGGCGACGCTGTAAATCCCGGCCAGTGCACTGCCGGTTTCCTTGATGCATTGCAGCCAGGGGGCAAGGTGCTCGGGTTGGGTGAGTGCGCTGAGCAGCAGCTTTTCGTTTTTTCGCTGCGCTTTTTCAAAGCCCAGAGAGATGCTTGCGGCGAGCGGCGAGTGATGAAAGTGCTGAGCGATTTTGCGGCTGATCAGCGCTTGCCGGTTGGCGCCACGCAGGAAAGGGATGGTTTCGAGTCGATAAGCTTCCTCGCCGGCGTTGGCCAACAGACTGAAATGACTGTGGCGGTGAGTCTGCAGATAGGCGCTGAAACGTGGGGAGGCTTGTGCGGACGACTCGAATGCTGCTTCTTCTGTCAATCTGCCGGCTTGCCAGCAATAGGCCGTCAGGCGATCTGTATCGAGATAAAGAAGGCGCTGCCGGCTCATACTTTGAGTGTGCTGACTACGTCGTAAATCGGCCCGATCACCGAGAGCATGATCCAGCCGAGCAGGGCGCCCATGCAGACAGTGAGCATCGGTTCGATTAGCGCCTGTGCCTTGGCGACCGATTCCTTGATGTCGCGATTGTAGAAATAGCTGACGTTGAGCAGTGCCTTGTCGAGCCCGCCGGTGGTTTCGCCAACCCGTAACATGCGCACGACCAGTGGCGGAAAAAGCCCGACATCGTGGAAGGCGCCAGCGATGTTCTGGCCGTCGCGAATGGCTTGCTCGACCCTCAACAAAGCCTGGTGGACGACTTGGTTGCCGACGACATCCTGCGTTTTGCGAATTGCTTCAATAACCGGGATGCCCGCCGCGTAGAGCATGGCAAAGGTGTTGGCGAAGCGCGAGAGAATGATTTTTTTCAGAATCGGGCCGACGACGGGAACGCCCAGTTTCATCGCATCAAATCGCCGACGGGCAAGCGGATTGCTGCGCAGGAGCAGGCGGAGGGCGATCACGGCGATCACCGGCAGGATGAGGAAAACATACCAATAGCCGCGCAGCAGGTCGGAGATGAAAAACAACAGCTGCGTATGGAGCGGCAAGGCTTGCCCCATATTTTTCACGAACATCTTGAGCTGCGGCACCATGTAGGCCATCAGGAAAAATGTCGCGCTGAGGACGATGCCGCCAACCACGGCCGGATACATCAGCAGTTTTTGGGTTTGCGAAGCGAGTTCATCCTCCCATTTGAGCGATTCGCTGAGGCTGTGCAGCACTTCCGGCAACTGGCCGCTGCTCTCACCGGCGCCAATCAGGTTCACGAAAACTGCGTTGAAAACATCCGGATGGCAGGCCAGCGCTTGCGAGAGCGTCTGACCACCTTCGATGCGCTCGATCATGCTGGCGATGACCTCGCGAAAGCGCGGGTTATCGATCGAGTCGCGCAAATCGGCAAGGCCATCGAGGATGGCCACGCCGGAGCGCGTCAGTTGATCGAGATGGAGGCAGAAGTTGATCAGTTCCCGCCGTGGTGTCTTGTGGACAAACAGGCGACGACGATAGGCGAGTGGTTTGCCGGAGATGAGGTCAAGCTCCATTTTTTTGAGCCGCGTTTCGAGATCGACCGCGTTGATTGCATCGAGGCGCCCGCTCACCATGCGCCCCTCGCGACTGACGGCTTTGTAGTCGAAGAGCATGTTTACATCCGCTCGCTCAGGTCGACCACGCGCCCGATCTCTTCGAGCGAAGTCGAGCCGTCGAGGACACGCCGCACAGCGTCGTCGACAAGGCTTGAAAACCCATGCTGGATGGCGTGGTTACGGATTTCCTGCGGTGTCGCCCGGCGGCTGATTAGTTGATCAATGCCGGCGTCGATGCGCAGCAGTTCGATAATCGCCAGACGTCCGCGATAGCCCTGATAAGCGCACTGCTCGCAGCCGCTGGCGCGATAAAGCACCGGGCGAGGGCGGTCATCGGGCAGGCCAAGCAAGCGCATTTCGCCGGAGTTGGCATGACTGCCTGACTTGCAATGTTCACAGAGACGGCGAATCAGGCGCTGCGCCACAATGCCGATGATGTTGCCGGCCATGATGTCAGGCAGAACGCCGATGTCGAGCAGGCGCGGGAGTGCGCCAATCGCCGAATTGGTGTGCAGGGTTGAGTAGACCTGATGGCCGGTCATCGCTGCGCGGAAGGCCATTTCGGCAGTTGCCGCGTCGCGGATTTCACCGACCAGAATGACATCCGGATCCTGGCGCATCATGCAGCGAATGCCGTTGGCGAAATCGAGTTTGGCGCTTTCGCCGATCGAGGTCTGGCGCACCAGTGCCAGCGGATACTCGACGGGGTCTTCGAGCGTCATGATGTGGATCTTCTCGCTGTTGATGTAGTTGAGCAGCGAGTACAGCGTGGTCGTTTTTCCGCTGCCAGTGGGGCCGGTGACGAGAATGATGCCTTCCGGGCGGGCGATCATTCGTTTCAGGCACAGCAAATGGTCTTCGGCGAGCCCGAGGTGTTCGAGCGGGACGATCCCCTTTTGCCGGTCAAGAATGCGCAGAACGATATTTTCGCCGTGGATCGTCGGTTGGCAGGCCGCACGAAAGTCAATCGGCCGACCGGAAACGCTCAAACTGATGCGGCCATCCTGGGGGGCGCGAGTTTCGGCAATATTCATCCCGGAAAGCACCTTGATGCGTACCGTCATCGCTGGCCAGCAGGACTTGTGCAGGACACGAATCTGCCGCAGCAGGCCGTCGATGCGGTAGCGGATGCGGAGAAAACCGGCTTCCGGTTCAAAGTGGATGTCTGAAGCGTCCTTCTTCACCGCATCGCTGAGAATGGCGTCGATTAGCCGAACTACCGGTTGGCTGTATTGATCATCGGCGGCCGAGAGGCTTTGCCAGTCAATCTCGCCGGTTTCAATTTCATGCAGGATGCCGTCAATCGAGAGTTCATGGCCGTAATGCTGATCGATGGCGCGGTCGATTTCTGATTCGCCGGCAATCAGCAGCTTGAGTTCGACGTTTTTCGGCAGCAGCGAACGCACACGGTCGAGGCCGACGATGTCGTTGATCTCCGAGACGGCCAGCGTCAAACGTTGACGATCGCTGTCAAAATCCAGTGGCAGCAAGTGAAAGCGGGTGGCGATGTCGCGCGGCAACAGCCTGATCGCCTGTGGGTCGATAATCGCTTTCGAAATGTCGATGCTCTGTTGGCCGAGACTCTCCGACAACACCTCGCGGACGGTCGCCTCGGAGACAAAGCCGAGCTCCACCAGCAACTTGCCGAGTGGCTGATTGCAATGGCGTTGCTCACGCAGGGCAACGCGTAGCTGGTCTTCCGAGAGGATGCCCGCGGTAATCAGAATTTCGCCGAATGGCCGGCTTTCTGGTGTTGTCGAGGTCATCGCGGAGTCACGGCGACAGCTGGTTCAGGCGCCGCTGAAGTTGCCCGTGATCGAAGGCAGCCGGCCGCTGTTCGCCGGCCTCGAGCGCCAACCGGTAATGCTGCGCGGCCACCTTGGATTGGTGCATTTGATCGAGGCTGACGGCCAGATTGAAGAGAAAGTCGGGGTTCCCGCTGTCGCCGGCAACGGCATTGAAATAAGCCTGCTGCGCTTCATCCCAGCGCCCTTGTTTGGCGTAATGGTTACCCAGGGCAAAATTCAGCAGTGCTGATTCGGGTTGTGCTGACAGCAGCGTTTTCAGACGAGCCTCTTGATCCGGCGAATCCCCGTTGCTGCTGAGGGCGATGGCTGACGGATCGCGCGGATCGGCAGCGAGGGCGCGCTGGCGATAGTGCGCGGCATCACTCGTGCGCCCTTGGCGTTGTGCAATGGCCGCCAGACTGAGCAGGGAATCAACATTGGTGGGGTCGTTGTGCAGGACACCTTCGTAATCCTGACGCGCCTCCGCGAGCGAATTGTCCTGCGCCTTGCGATAGCCGCGCTGGAGATAGGTGTCCGGCACGGCGCTGGCTTGGTTCCAGCCCGGCGTCGGCGATTGCCGGGGAACGTTGTGAAAGTTGGCGTTGCGTGCTTGGGTTGGTGTTCCGGCATGACCGGCGGTCAATCCCGGATTCGGGGTAATAACCGGTGTCGGCGGGCTCGGAGGCAGTGAAGGAGGTGCCGGCGGTTTGTCGGGGGGATGACTGGGCTTGCCGGCTTCATCTTCCGTGATTTGCAACTGCATTCCGGGATAGATTGCAATTCCGATTGCGGCGAGGCCGAGGGCGCCTAGCGTAATTCGGAGGAACAAATGCGCCGTGGGCAGCGCAGTTTTAACGCCAAAGGTATTACGAGTCACCACCCGATTTTCGTTTTTAACAATCGCTTCTGCATGGCCGGTGGCTGCGAGATGTGGTTCAGATGGCGACCGCAGGATATTGCTGGGGCGCGGCGTGGATGGGCTTGGCTGGTCGCCTCTGTCAGTCGGAGTCAGGCCAAAATCAGTTGTGTTTGCGGGGTGCTGACCATTCGCGACCGGTTTTCGCATACCGCCTTCTCTGCTCGATGCGGCGTGTTTGAGCGCGTCCATCAATAGGCTCATAGCGAAACCCTAGCGCCCGGAGAGGAAGTTGAAGGGCTGCGATTCAGCCGTCTGCTCAAAAAATCGCTCGCCCGGCAGTTGCCCTCGGTAGTTCGAGTAATCGCCGTTGAGGCTGGCGTCTTTGATGACCACGGGGCGCAGAAAAATGACCAACTCGGATTTCTTGCTGGCGTTGTTGCGCGTGTTGAAGGCTTCGCCAACCAGCGGCACCTGCCCGAGTAGCGGAACCCTGCCGGTTTTCCAGTCGACGCTGTCAGTCATCAGGCCGCCGAGAACGGCGATTTCGCCGCTGTTGACCCGCATGACCGACTCGATCTCGCGTGTGCGGATTTGTGGAACGTAATTGGGTATCTCGGGTGGAATGACCGGGTTGGGGTCGCGTTTGAGTTCCGAAACACTCGAAATGCTTGGCCGTACATTCAAAATTACCGCATCGCTGTGACTGATTTGTGGGGTGACACTCATGACCAGACCGACCGATACCGATTGCGGAGTTGTCGTTACCGTTGTGTTTTGCGCCACATTTGCTGTCGTGGTGGTGTCTGCCTTGACGCTGAAATAAACAAAATTTTCAACAACTTTGAGCAGGGCGGTCTGGTTGTTCATTACCGACAGGCGCGGGCTGGAGAGAACTTTGGCGGTGCCAAAGCTTTCCAGCAGATTGACGGCAGAAATCAGATTGAGCGGGTTGGCGGTTTTGTAGCTGAGCTGGAACGGCTGGACGATACTGCCGACGTTGCTGTTGATCGATGCCGGCGCGATTGAAAAGCCTGAGCCGTCAGTGCGGAAGCGGCTCCATTCGACACCTTGCTGGTAACTGTCAGCGAGTTCGACTTCAACGATGGTCGCTTCAATGAGTACCTGGCGGCGCGCAGCATGGGTGACTCGATCGACAAATTCCTGAATTCGCTCATGCTGACGCTGGCTGGCACGTACCGTGACGGTGCCGCTTTCTGCATTGATGATGACTGCGACGGCCTCGCGGAACGTGCTGTGCCGCACCACCTTGTTGCCACTGGCCTGAGATGTCGAACTGGGGGTCGGGTGACCCTGCAGGGCGTTGACCATGTTGTTGAGCTTGCTACGCGCGCTGCCACCTTGTGTCAGGGCGGCGGTTCCGGTGGCGTTCTGGTTGTTGCTTTCTTCTGTGATGGTTTCGCTGGAACCTTCCGGGAGGGTTTTGTCGGCTTCGCGGAGAATGTCCTTGATGTTCTTTTCCAGAGACTCCCAAAAAATGTTTTTTGAGGTATTGGTGATTTCCGTTTTTGCCGTATTTCCGCTACTGCCCGAACTTCCGCTATTACCCGCATCGGATTGACCGGTGGCAATTTGCGTGTTGGCAGATACCGTCCCAGTGACATTCCGCGACATGTTCACGTAATCCACCCTGTAGTGTTTGAGAAAGGGTGAGTCCGGCATGATGTAAAGATTTTGACCATCCATCTCGAAGCGCATGTTGACTTGTCGGGAAATGCGTGATAGCAGCTGCGGCAAGGTCTGATTGATCGCGTTCAATGAGACGGCACCGCTGATTCCTGGGTGGATGTCGATATTCACCTTGGCGTCACGCGCCAGCGCAAAAAGCAAATCGCGCACCTGAATGTTGTTAACTACGACACTGTAGATTTCCGTCTTCGGTATGTCGCGTGGTTTGGGTAAGGTCAGCCGCTCGTCGACCGGTGCCGGGATATCGCTGATGGCCGGCTGAGACGACATGGTTTGACTGCTGATGTGGGTTTTGAGTGGATCGCGTGGCGTCGGGGCAGTGCAGGCAGCGAGCATCAGTAGCAGTGGAATTGCCCAAGCGAACCGACTGCTCATCATCGGGCATACCCTTCGGCCAACGTTTGCTCAATAGCGGCCGAAACCCCGTCAGTCATGGTGTCCGCTTTGCAAGCTGGTGCGGATAGCCAGATAAAGCGTCTCGACCCCCGCCGGCAAATGCTCCAGCAACATCCAACAGAGCATTGTCTTGTTGCTACCGACTTTGCCGGTCACCTTGACGATGCTTTCATCCGGCATGATCGCGAAAATCAACGTATCAAGCGTTGACCTACGACGGGCTCCGCCGAAGAAAAAATCGGTGTACGGTGTAATTCTGAAGGGCGTCTCACTCAGCCCAAAGTGCTGAAGGTAGAGGCTCATGGGCGCCGCAGGAATTCCATCCTGTTGTAGAGTGTGGTGCGGTTGATGCCCAGCAAGCGCGAAGCATGGCTAACGTTGCCTCTCGTCATTTGCAGCGCGGCAGCGATGTAAGCATGTTCGAGTTCAGCGAGTGTTGCGTCGAGATCGATCCGCCCGGCTTGCTGTAGATGACCCAGTGCGGGAAGTCGAGAATGACCGCAGAGAGAGGGCGGAGTACTTGACTCTTGCACCGGGAGGCCGGTTGGTGCTGAGGTATCAAACTCTGCAAGCAATTGCTCGCTGCCAATGTTTTTTCCAGCCCAGCGTGCAGTGAGGCGAATTACGATGTTGCGTAATTCACGGATGTTGCCCGGGAATGAGTAAGTCAGCCAAAGCTGCTCGGCTGCGGCATTCAGGGTAAATGCCTGGCAGCCAGTCTGCGCCGCGTAATGCTGTCGGAAATGCTCAAGGAGTAACAAACGATCGCGCCCCATCTCGCGCAAAGGTGGCACCGTGACGCTGAATACAGAAAGGCGGTGATAGAGGTCTGCACGGAAACGGCCGGCCTTGATTTCCCGGCGCAAGTCCCGGTTGGTGGCAGCAATGATGCGTGCTGGCGAGACGCGAGTGCGAGTTTCGCCAACCCGCTGGTATTCGCCATTTTCGAGAACACGTAGCAGTTTGGGTTGAAGTTCGTAAGGAAGTTCACCAATTTCATCGAGGAAGAGAGTTCCGTTTCCTGCCTCTTCAAAATATCCGGCACGCGCGCTGGTTGCACCGGTAAATGCCCCTTTGATATGCCCGAAGAGTGTCGGTTCGATCAGGTTGGGCGAGATTGCGGCACAGTTGATTGCCAGAAATGGCAGCATGTGGCGAGTGCTAAGTTGATGAAGGTGATGGCTGGCCACAATATCTTTGCCGCAGCCCGATTCGCCCTCGATCAGTACTGGAAACACGAGATTGGCATATTGATTGAGTTGAAGCTTGAGTTCTCTTGCGGGCAGGCTTTCGCCGATCAGGCCAGGTTCAGATTTATGCCATTTGTTACCACTTTTGTTTGCGCTGCCCTGATTCAGAATGTTGAGTAACTGGCTCGGATCAATCGGAGTAGATACAAATGTTACGTCTTTTGAGGTGTGACATTGGCGTAGTTTTATGTCATTTTTTGGTGACGATGGAATAACTATTTTTATTGTCGGAATCGCCTCTGATAGCTCACCGATCAAGGCTAACTCCTCGTCGCGCGAATCTTCCGGATGCGAGCTGCTGAGACAGATAATGGCGACTTGCGGGGCGTTTTTAAGTTGTTGCAGCAAGTCGCGGCAGCGAGGGCGATTTAAACAGTGGACGACGTCAAACGCCTCAGTCAAGGCGTGACCCAGAATTTCGCTGGCAAGCAAGTTGTTGTTCACCACGAGGAGTAACGGCTTTTCAGTCATGGTTACACCGCTTAATCTTTAAATATACCAAAAGACTATAACATGGTCATTTTCCAAAATACACATGCCGTCTGTTAAAATTCAGAAAATTTTTCTGGGGGCGACATTTTGTTTGACGACGTTCTGGTCGATATTCGGGAGTTGCATTTCAAGTTTGATGAGCGGCCGGTGCTCGAAGGGGTCAATATGAAGATTCCGCGTGGCAAAGTCGTCGCCATCATGGGCGGTTCAGGGTGCGGCAAGACAACTTTGCTGCGCTGTATCGGTGGTCAGTTGCGCCCGACGTCGGGGTCGGTTCGTCTCGAGCGCCATGAAGTGAGCAGGATTTCTCACGATGAGTTGTATCGGTTACGACGAAAAATGGGCATGTTGTTCCAGTTTGGGGCGCTGTTCACGGACATGAGCGTATTTGATAACGTGGCTTTCCCGATTCGCGAACACACCAATATGTCGGAGGCAATGATTCGTGATCTGGTTCTGATGAAGCTCGAGGCCGTTGGTTTACGCGGCGCCAGTGCGTTAATGCCAGGTGAGTTGTCGGGTGGTATGGCGCGCCGTGTCGCACTGGCGCGCGCGGTGGCGCTCGACCCGATGCTGGTGATGTACGACGAGCCTTTCACCGGTCTGGATCCGATTGCGCTTGGGGTCATCGGTCAATTGATCCGAAAACTCAATGATGCGCTCGGTGCCACCTCCATCATGGTGACACACGATATTCATGAATCGCTACAGATCGTTGATTACATTTATTTTGTTTCGCAAGGAAAAATAGTCGCCGAAGGTACACCTGACGAAATTCGCGCATCAAGCGATCCATTCGTTCATCAGTTTGTCAGTGCCGCTCCAGATGGACCCGTGCATTTTGATTATCCCGCGCAGTCAGTGCGTCAGGACTTTTTGCCGGAGAGTGCTCTTGCTTAATCCTGTAGATTGGATAACAAAAATTGGTCATGCAACCGTTGATAGGATATGGCGTCTTGGATTTGCCACACGTTTTTTCTTCGCGATACTGATTTATTCGGGCACTTCTTTCCGTCGTCTGCATTTGACCATTCGCGAGATGTTCTTCAGTGGGGTTCTCTCACTCCTCATTATTCTCGTCTCTGGGCTTTTTGTTGGATTGGTTCTCGGTTTGCAGGGGTATGAGACTTTGCAGCGTTATGGCTCAACAGAGGCTCTCGGAACGCTGGTGGCTCTCTCTTTGACTCGTGAACTTGGGCCGGTATTGGCGGCCTTGCTTTTTGCCTCCCGAGCCGGTTCGTCGGTGACGGCAGAAATTGGGTTGATGAAGGCTACAGAGCAACTGAAGGCGATGGATATGATGGCGGTTAATCCGATTGCCCGAGTAGTAGCGCCGCGTTTTTGGGGCGGAGTAATCGCCATGCCATTTTTGGCGGCGATGTTTTCAGCTATGGGGATTTTTGGCGGCTGGCTAATCGGCGTGGTTTTCATTGGCGTTGATGATGGCGCTTTTTGGTCACAGATGCAGGCGTCGGTTGATTTTCGTTATGATATTTGGAACGGCGTGATAAAAAGTTTTGTTTTTGGTGTGGCGGTATCTCTCATAGCCGTTTTTGAAGGCTATGATTCGGCGCCAACCGCTGAGGGCGTTTCGCGAGCCATTACGCGAACTGTAGTGACTTCGGCGTTGACTATTTTGGCGCTGGATTTTGTCTTAACCTCGTTCATGTTTCGGGGAGCATCATGAGCCGTAAAATTCTGGATCTGTGGGTCGGTTTATTTGTCCTGATTGGCATTTCTGCATTGTTGTTTCTTGCCTTGAAAGTAGGGAATTTGTCCTCCGCACACCTGGCTGAAACCTACGTGCTGGAAGCCAAGTTTGATAACATCGGCGGGCTTAAGGTGCGTGGCCCGGTAAAAAGTGCTGGGGTGCTGGTTGGGCGTATTTCCGATATCAAGTTTGATCCGGCCAGTTATGAGGCAATTGTGATCATGAATGTTGATGGTCGTTACCGCTTTCCCAAAGACACCTTTGCTTCGATTTTGACCGCAGGGTTGTTGGGGGAGCAGTACGTCGGGCTTGATGCCGGCGGTGATGAAAAAATGCTGATTGCGGGTGACAAAATCACCAAGACGCAGTCTGCCGTGGTGCTGGAAAAGTTGATCAGTCAGTTTCTCTTTAGTAAGGCAGCCGACGGGCAGGAAAGTAAATGAGCAATTGGTATTCTGCGGCGTGGGGGGGCAGGTGTTGTCGCCGGTTGCTGGCTGGCGGGCTGTTTGTTTTGGCGCTCAATCAGGCGGCTGTTGGAGAAAACTTGCGTGATCCCTATGAAAATTTCAATCGCACGATGTATTCGGTCAATTCGGCCGTGGATAAGATTGCAATCAAGCCGGTTGCCAAAGCTTACGATGCGACGGTTCCCTTGCCGGTCAAGGCTGGCATCAGCAATTTTTTTGGCAATACCGGCGATCTCTGGATCGGCGCCAACAGTGCGTTTCAGGGAAAATTCAGTGATGCCGGGATTGACATCGCCCGATTGCTGGTGAATTCGACGGTAGGTATTTTCGGTTTGTTCGACGTTGCCAGCGAACTCGGACTTGAAAAACATGAGGAAGACCTGGGGCAAACCCTGGCGGTTTGGGGGGTGCCTGATGGTGCTTATTTCTTTTGGCCGTTTATCGGGCCGCGCACCTTGCGCGACACCTTTGGCTGGATTGGCGATTCCTATGCCGACCCGGTGTGGAGTGCGCGTACCCGCTCAATTTCTGTTCGCAACAGTTTGGTAGCAACCCGTTTTGTCGATATTCGCGCCAGCCTCTTGCCTGCTGATAAAGTGATTGACGAAGGGGCTTTGGATAAATATGCCTATTTGCGTGATGCCTATCTACAGCGTCGTCGCAACCAGATTTTTGATGGCCGTCCCCCTCGCGATATTGAATAATTTTTGACACAGACCATGATGAAAAATCTTCTTGCTCTTCTTTTTGCAGGGTTTTTTGCTGTTGCGGCAAGCGCGCAGGATGCCCCTGATGTACTCGTAAAAAAAATTACAGATGATGTTCTGGATATTGTTCGCACAGACAAGGATATCCAGAATGGTGACATGCACAAGGCGATTGCGCTGGTCGACGCCAAGGTTCTGCCATATTTCAATTTTCAGCACATGACGGCGCTGGCCGTTGGCAAGGATTGGCGCAAGGCAAGTGTCCAGCAACAGCAGGAATTGACTGCCGAATTCAAGACATTGTTGGTGCGTACCTACTCTAATGCGCTAACCGGTTACCGTAATCAGAAAGTCATTTTCAAACCATTCAAGATGAACCCTGCGGATACCGATGTTTTGGTACGCACGGAAGTTCAGCAACCGGGCGCCAAGGCGGTACAACTGGATTACAGTCTGGAAAAGCTCGATGGTGCCTGGAGAGTTTATGACGTGACGGTGGCTGGGATTTCTCTGGTTACCAACTATCGTGATCAGTTCGCCCAAGAAATCAGGAATGGCGGGATGGATGGCTTGATTCGAACCGTCGCCGCCAAGAACAAGTCGCTAGAAGCCAATCTGGCCAAGGGCAGTAAGTGATGCTTGAGCGCGTGGACGGTCGCCTCGTCGTGACTGCCCCATTGCTGATGGACACTGCTCAACAATTGTTGTTGGCTGGGTGCGCTGCCTTGGAAGCCGGCGAGCAGATCATTGATCTTGGTCGGGTTGAGGAGGCTGACTCGTCAGCCTTGGCAGTAATGATGGGTTGGATGCGCGCCGCGCAAGGCTCAGGCTCAACGCTTAAATTTGCCAATATTCCGGCAGGCGTCTTGTCTCTCGCCGAGCTCTACGGCGTGGCAGAGCTGATCCCGCTCGCCTGAGCGGGTTCCCCATGGTGGCTGCAGTTTCGATTGTTGATGTTTTTAAGAGCTTCGGCTCGCTCAAAGCGTTGGCGGGTGTTTCTCTGGAGATTGAAGAGGGTGAGTTCTTCGGCCTGCTTGGCCCCAATGGTGCTGGCAAGACGACGCTGATTTCCTCACTTGCAGGACTCTGTCGTCCTGATTCGGGGAGACTGAAAGTGCTCGGCTATGATGTGGTCACGGAGTTCCGTATGGCTCGCAGCCGACTCGGTGTTGTGCCACAGGAACTTGTTTTTGACCCGTTTTTCACCGTCCGCGAAACCCTGAAAATTCAATCCGGGTATTTTGGCATTCGCAAGAATAGCGACTGGATTGACGAAATTCTTGAGCATCTTGATTTGACCAGCAAGGCCGATGTCAATATGCGCCGACTTTCTGGCGGCATGAAGCGCCGTGTTCTCGTCGCTCAGGCTCTAGTACATAAGCCTCCCGTCATTATCCTGGATGAGCCAACGGCGGGGGTCGATGTCGAACTGCGCCAAGGGCTGTGGCAGTTTGTTCAGCGGCTGAACAAGGAAGGCCACACCATTGTTCTGACTACCCATTATCTCGAAGAGGCGGAAAACCTCTGTGGCCGAATTGCCTTGATGAAACAGGGGAAGGTTGTTGCACTCGACTCCACCGCCAATTTGATGGCCTCCTTGCCTGGAGGTCGTTTGGAGGATGTTTTTGTGCGGACGATGCGTCAATGATCGGTTTTTGGACTTTGTTTCACAAGGAAATGCTGCGTTTCTGGAAGGTTGGCTTTCAGACCGTCGGTGCGCCGGTATTGACGGCTTTGCTCTATCTGATGATTTTTGGTCATGTGCTTGATCAACACGTTCAGGTTCACGGCCTGCGGTATACATCGTTTCTGGTACCCGGCCTGGTCATGATGCAGATGCTGCAGAATGCCTTCGCCAATTCTTCTTCGAGCCTGATTCAGGCAAAAATTACCGGCTCGATCATTTTTGTGCTGTTGCCACCGATTCCCTACGTGGCTTTTTTTGCCGCCTATGTGCTGGCTGCTACGGCACGCGGGTTGCTGGTCGGTATTGGTGTTTTGCTGGCGACGCTGTGGTTTGCCGAGTTGCGTATTGCTGAACCATTGTGGATGCTGGCCTTTGCCCTGCTGGGCGGTTCACTTTTTGGTGCCTTGGGAATGATCGCCGGGATATGGTCGGAAAAATTCGATCAGCTGGCTGGCTTTCAGAACTTTCTGATTATGCCCTTGACGATGCTCTCAGGTGTTTTCTACTCGATTTACACCTTGCCCCTATTTTGGCAGCAGGTGTCGCATTACAATCCTGTCTTTTACATGATTGACGGCTTTCGCTACGGGTTTTTCGGGGTTTCCGATGCGCCCCCGGAAACCAGCATGGCGGTCGTCCTCGCCTGTTTGGTCGTGGTTTCCGTGATTACCCTGAGACTGTTGCGGCAAGGCTGGAAGCTGAGAACCTGAGAATTATGCACCCTGATCAAATCAAACAACTCATTTTGGCAGGTATGAGCTGCGAGCACCTGGAACTGGATGGCGATGGACAGCATTTCGAGGCGCTCGTCGTCAGTCACGAATTCGCCGGCAAAGGCCGCGTTCAGCGGCAGCAGCACGTTTACGCCACGCTCAAGGAAAAACTGGCGACTGGCGAGTTGCACGCCATTTCATTCAAAACCCTGACGCCGGACGAGTGGAGTACACAGCGTGGATAAGTTGCTGATAGTTGGCGGCAAATCGCTCTCAGGCGAAGTCGCCATTTCCGGCGCAAAAAATGCTGCATTGCCCATATTGTGTGCATCCCTGTTGAGTGCAGACTCCTTGCTTTTGACCAATGTGCCGCATCTGAACGATATCTCGACGATGCTGCGCCTGCTTGGCGGCATGGGAGTCAAAGTCACCATGGATGGTGTTGACGGGATGGTTCTCGACGCTAGGGGTCTGAGCAATCCACAGGCTTCTTACGAAATGGTCAAGACCATGCGTGCATCAATACTCGTGCTTGGGCCACTACTGGCACGTTGTGGAGAGGCTCGGGTATCGCTGCCCGGAGGTTGCGCAATTGGTGCTCGACCCGTCGAGCAGCACATCAAGGGACTGCAAGCCATGGGTGCCGAAATTTGCGTCGAACAAGGCTACGTTCTGGCCAAGGCACGGCGTCTTAAAGGTGCGCGGATTTGCACGGATATGGTGACCGTGACGGGTACTGAAAACTTGATGATGGCGGCTTGTCTGGCGGATGGCGAGACGACCATTGAAAATGCCGCGCGTGAGCCTGAGGTCGTCGATCTGGCCAATTGCCTGGTCAGCATGGGCGCGCGAATTTCCGGTGCTGGTACCGATATCATCCGGATTCAGGGCGTCGAGAAACTACATGGCGCGACGCATGCGATCATGCCTGACCGTATCGAGACTGGTACTTATCTTTGTGCGGCTGCAGTCACTGGCGGGGATGTTCGCCTGACCAAAACGTCGGCTGCTTATCTAGACACCGTGGTGGATAAATTGCTCGATGCCGGTTGTGACATCAGTGTCGAGCGTGACGCCATTCGTTTGATTGCGCCGCCACGCCTCAAGGCTGTCAGTCTGCGAACGGCACCTTACCCGGCTTTTCCGACCGATATGCAAGCGCAGTTCATGGCCATGAACTGTGTCGCAGAGGGGGTCGCGACAATACGCGAAACAATTTTTGAAAATCGCTTCATGCACGTCAACGAGTTGATGCGACTTGGGGCAACGATCCAGATTGAAGGCAATAACGCTATTGTTCGTGGCATAGATCATCTTGCGGGGGCAACGGTCATGGCGACAGACTTGCGTGCTTCGGCTTCCCTTGTGATTGCCGGCCTCGTAGCGCGTGGGGAGACCCTGATAGAGCGTATTTATCATCTGGATCGCGGCTATGAGCGGATCGAGGAAAAACTTGAGAAGCTTGGTGCACAGGTCAAGCGGATACATTAGTTGCTGCCGTTCATGCGCTGAAAACCGGCAAGGTTTGCGGCCGACAGTGGAAAGCATTTAAAAAAACTAAAAAAATCTTGGATGATTGCCAATTACAAGGCATACTCACCGCTTCGGGATTTCCAGCCAGTGTTTTGTTCCTGCGCCGTACGTCGGTTTGTCAGTTCCTAGGTCTTGATTCTCGTATTTTTTGGGCATATGCCCGTTATTTTTTCTTAGGAAGTTTCAAATGGCAAACGGTACCGTCAAGTGGTTCAACGACTCCAAAGGTTTTGGTTTTATCTCCCCGTCTGATGGGGGCGAAGATCTCTTCGCTCACTTCTCGGCAATTCAAGGCAACGGATTCAAGACCCTTGCCGAAAATCAAAAAGTGACGTTCGACATCGTCACTGGCCCGAAGGGCAAGCAAGCTGCAAACATCCGTCCGGAATAAAGCGGTCGTTGCAAGCGCAGAAGCCCGGTCATCCGGGCTTTTTTCGTTAACAGGCAGGCAATCCCGCGAACGGGCAGCGCTTTGCTTTACAGTAAAATCCAAATTTTTCTTCGAGAATCCCTGTGAACGGCATCACTATTGCGCTCTCCAAGGGCCGAATTTTTGACGAGACGCTGCCCCTGTTGGCTGCCGCCGGTATCGTTCCCACCGAACATCCGGAAACCTCGCGCAAGCTGATTATTGAAACCAATCATCCGGGTGTCCGGGTGGTCATCGTTCGCGCTACTGATGTGCCGACTTATGTCCAGTACGGAGCTTCAGATATCGGTGTCGCCGGCAGGGATGTCTTGATCGAGCATGGTGGTGAGGGGCTCTATTCGCCACTCGACTTGAAGATTGCCAAGTGCCGGATGATGGTTGCCGTGCCCGAAGGTTTCGACTATGCGAGGGCGGTACGTCAAGGTAACCGCCTTAAAGTGGCGAGCAAATACACCAAGATGGCGCGCGAACATTTCGCCAGCAAGGGCGTCCATATTGACTTGATCAAGCTCTACGGTTCAATGGAGCTGGCGCCCTTGGCCGGTCTGGCTGATGCGATTGTCGACTTGGTGTCTACCGGGGGCACCTTGAAAGCGAACAAGTTGGTGGCGGTTGAGGACATCATGGAGATTTCATCCCGTTTGGTTGTCAATCAGGCTTCACTCAAGGTCAAGCGCGAAACACTGCAACCGATTATCGACGCCTTCGCACGGGCGGTGGAGAGGTAGAACTGATGGTCGCGATTAAACGACTGGCGACGCTAGACGCCGATTTCAAGACGAAAATGGATGCGCTGCTGGCTTTCGAAGCGGCGGCTGATGAAGCAATTGAACGCACGGTGACTGCCATTCTGGCTGCCGTGAAAGTACATGGCGATGCGGCTGTCGTTGACTACAGCAACCAGTTCGACCGCTTGAGTGTTGCCAGCATGGCCGAGCTCGAATTATCAAAGGCAGAAATGCAGCAGGCGCTCGAGCAACTGCCTGCTGATCGCCGTGCCGCCCTGGAGGCCGCCGCCGGCCGTGTGCGTGCTTACCACCAACGGCAGCGCCTCGAGAGCTGGTCTTACACCGAGGCCGATGGCACCATGCTCGGCCAGATGGTGACTCCGCTTGATCGCGTTGGCCTCTACGTACCGGGCGGCAAGGCAGCGTATCCGTCATCCGTGTTGATGAATGCGATTCCGGCCAAGGTGGCGGGCGTCAAAGAACTGATCATGGTGGTGCCCACCCCGGATGGCGAGAAAAACCAGCTGGTGCTGGCGGCGGCCTGTCTGGCCGGCGTCGATCGTGTTTTCACCATCGGCGGTGCGCAGGCGGTTGGCGCGCTGGCTTACGGTACGCAGACGGTGCCCCAAGTGGACAAGATCGTCGGCCCTGGTAATGCCTATGTGGCGACGGCCAAGCGCCGGGTGTTCGGTGTGGTGGGTATCGACATGGTCGCCGGCCCGTCGGAAATTCTGGTGGTGTCGGATGGTTCAGGCAATCCGGACTGGGTGGCGATGGATCTTTTTTCGCAGGCCGAGCACGATGAACTGGCGCAGTCCATCCTGATCTGTACCGATGCCAGTTTCATCGACCAGGTGCAGGCGAGCATCGATAAACTGCTGCCGACGATGCCACGCCGTGCTGTCATCGAAGCCTCGTTGACGGATCGTGGCGCCTTCATTCTTGTGCGCGATCTTGACGAAGCGATGGCGATTGCCAATCGCGTTGCGCCGGAACACCTTGAACTGGCGCTCGCCGATCCCGATCCCTGGGTGGACAAAATTCACCATGCCGGCGCCATCTTCATCGGTCATTACACGTCCGAATCACTTGGCGATTACTGCGCCGGGCCCAATCACGTTTTGCCGACTTCAGGCAGCGCGCGTTTTTCATCGCCGCTCGGTGTCTATGACTTTCAGAAGCGCACCAGCCTGATCAAGGTTTCAAAGGCCGGCGCGCAAACGCTAGGTCGCATCGCTTCGACGCTGGCGCATGGCGAGGGTTTGCCCGCACACGCCAAATCAGCCGAGTTGCGGCTGGAAAATTGAGACGCAAAGGCCAGGATCGCAGAACGCACGAAATCATCAGGCCGAATTCGTTATGGTTGATTGGTGCCGGTAGCGGTAGCGGACTTGGCTTGTGTGACCGCGTTTGATCAGCCCAGAAGTTCGCGCAATGTATCACTCAGGATGGTGCACTCTGCTGCTGTGCCGACCGTAATACGTAAAAATTGGTCGATGCGAGGCAGCTTGAAGTGGCGAACGATGATTTTTTTGTCGCGCAGATCGCTGGCCAGGCGGGCGGCATCATGATGCAGGTGGCGGGCGAAGACGAAATTGGCGGCTGAAGGGAGTACCTCGAAGCCGAGTGTACAGAGTGCACCGATCAGTTGCTCGCGGGTTGCGATGACGGTTTGAGAGTTGGCCTCGTAATATGCCGCATCTTCAATCGCGGCTGTTGCCCCGACGATGGCCAGACGGTCGAGCGGGTAGGAGTTGAAGCTGTTTTTGACACGTTCGAGGGCGGCGATCAAATCCTTATGGCCGAGCGCAAAACCGACGCGCAGGCCAGCCAGTGAGCACGCTTTCGAAAGCGTGTGGATGACCAGCAGGTTGTCGTAGCGGTCGACCAGCGGAATGGCGGTTTTTCCCCCGAAATTGACGTAGGCCTCATCAACGATCACAACCGAATTCGGGTTGGCCTGCAGTATTTGCTCGATGGCGTCGAGTGCTAGCAGGCAACCGGTGGGTGCGTTGGGATTGGGGAAAATGATGCCGCCATTTGACTGCCCGCAATAATCCAGCGGATTGATGCTGAAATCGTCGGCGAGCGGAACCGTGCGGTAGTCAACGCCATAGAGTCCGCAATACACCGGATAAAAACTGTAGGTGATATCGGGAAAGAGAATCGCCTGTTCGTGTTTAAGCAGTGCCTGAAAGGCATGAGCCAGCACTTCGTCAGAGCCGTTGCCGACAAAAACCTGCCGTGCCGTGAGACCATGCTGCCGGGCGATGGCGTTTTTCAGCAGGTCGGCGTTGGGATCGGGATAACGCCTGAGGCAACCGGCATCGTCGCCGAGCTCCGCCTGAATCGCTGCCAGTACCCTGGGTGATGGCGGAAAAGGATTTTCGTTGGTGTTGAGCTTGATCAGCCCGGGGATTTTGGGCTGCTCGCCCGGTACGTACGGGGTGAGGTCGTGTACGACCTGGCTCCAGAAGCGACTCATGGGATGCTCACGAAAGGCGTAAAAGTAGGGCGAAATGGTATCATGGTCGCCCATTTAACGCCTCTTGAGCCCACATCCATGCGGCAAGCTGAAATCACGCGCAACACCTTGGAGACGCAGATTAACGTGCGCCTCGATCTCGATGGTAGCGGTCAGGGCAGGTTTGCCACGGGCGTTCCTTTTCTCGATCACATGCTCGACCAGATCGCCCGGCACGGTCTGATCGATCTCGACGTCGAGGCGCACGGCGATTTGCACATTGACGCGCATCACACGGTTGAAGATATCGGCATCACCATCGGTCAGGCGCTGGCCAAGGCCTGGGGCGACAAGAAAGGGCTGACTCGCTACGGCCACGCCTACGTGCCGCTCGATGAGGCGCTCTCGCGCGTTGTCGTCGATCTTTCCGGGCGTCCGGGGCTGGTCTTCAGTGTGCCCTTCACGCGGGCGATGATCGGCCAGTTCGATGTTGACCTGATTAATGAGTTCTTTCAGGGGCTTGTCAATCACGCCGGGATAACGCTGCACATCGACAATCTGCGTGGCGTCAATGCCCACCATCAGGCAGAAACGCTATTCAAGGCCTTCGCCCGCGCCCTGCGCATGGCGATAACGTTCGATCCGCGCAGTGCCGGCGTCATGCCGTCAACGAAAGGTGCGTTGTGAATTCCGCCAACATCGTTGCGGTCATTGACTACGGCATGGGCAACCTGCGCTCGGTGTCGAAGGCGCTGGCGCATGTTGCCGGTAGCCAGCAGGTGGTCGTGACGGCAGATCCGGCGGTGGTGGCGGCTGCCGGACGAGTGGTTTTCCCCGGCCAGGGCGCGATGCCGGACTGTATGCGCGAACTCGATGCGCGCGGTTTGCGTTCAGCGGTACTCGCGGCCGCCAGGGACAAGCCGTTTCTCGGCATTTGCATCGGCCTGCAAATGCTTTTCGCGCACAGCGACGAAGGCGATGTTGCCGGCTTGGGCGTTTTTTCCGGTGAAGTCAGGCGCTTCCCCGATTCCCAAATGTTTGGCGCCGATAGTCAACGCCTCAAGGTGCCGCATATGGGCTGGAATA
This sequence comes from uncultured Pseudomonadota bacterium, assembly GCA_903951825.1. Lineage (GTDB taxonomy): Bacteria > Pseudomonadota > Gammaproteobacteria > Burkholderiales > Rhodocyclaceae > Azonexus. The sequence goes on along the minus strand of CAJBDJ010000072.1, from coordinate 13,632 downwards.
ACGTTGCGCAAAAGCCGCATTCGTTGTGGGCCAACATCACTGACGCCGCGCGCTTTTATTTCGTACATAGCTACTGCGTGCAACCGGCTGATACAACACTGGTTGCCGGTGTGGCGGAATACGGTGTCCCCTTTACCTGCGCCGTGGCGCGGGATAATATCTTTGCGGTTCAATTCCACCCCGAGAAAAGTGCGCGCGACGGCTTGCAACTGCTGAAAAATTTTGTTGAGTGGCGCCCCTGAATTGCTTTATCAGAGTTTTAACTCCCCCTGACATCCCATGCTGATTATTCCCGCGATCGATCTCAAGGACGGCCAATGTGTCCGTCTCAAGCAAGGCCTCATGGAACAGGCCACCGTATTCTCCGATAGCCCGTCCGAGATGGCTCGGCATTGGGTCGCCCAAGGTGCTCGCCGCCTGCACCTCGTCGATCTCAACGGTGCTTTTGCCGGTAAGCCGAAAAACGAATCGGCGATTAAAGCCATTCTCAGGGTGGTCGGTAACGATATCCCCGTACAACTGGGCGGCGGCATTCGTGACCTCGATACCATCGAGCGCTGTCTTGATGATGGCTTGACTTACGTCATCATCGGCACTGCGGCGGTCAAGAATCCCGGTTTTCTGCATGATGCCTGTACCGCCTTTCCCGGCCACATCATCGTTGGTCTTGATGCCAGAGATGGCAAAGTGGCGACCGATGGCTGGTCGAAGCTGACTGGTCACGATGTCGTCGATCTTGGCAAGAAATTTGAAGATTATGGTGTTGAGTCGATCATTTACACCGATATCGGCCGCGACGGGATGCTTTCCGGTATCAACATCGAAGCGACGGTTCGACTGGCGCAGGCTTTGACCATTCCGGTGATTGCCTCCGGTGGCTTGTCGCGCCTCGAAGACATCAAGGCGTTGTGCGAGGTTGAAGGCGAGGGCGTCGTTGCTACCATTGCCGGACGTGCTGTCTATGATGGCTCGCTCGATTTCAAGACGGCGCAGAAAATGGCCGACGAGCTGGGTCGCTGATGCTCGCCAAGCGAATCATTCCCTGCCTCGACGTAACGGCAGGGCGCGTTGTCAAAGGGACTAATTTCGTTGATTTGCGCGATGCTGGCGACCCTATTGAAATTGCCCGTCGTTACGACGAGCAAGGAGCCGACGAAGTCACTTTCCTCGATATCACCGCTTCTTCCGATCAGCGCGACCTCATTTTGCACATCATCGAAGCCTGCGCTGCGCAGGTTTTTATCCCGCTGACCGTCGGCGGTGGCGTGCGCCAGGTTGCGGACGTTCGCCGTTTGCTCAACGCCGGTGCTGACAAGGTGTCGATGAATACGGCTGCCGTGCTCAATCCCGAGTTGATCTTCGACGCCTCCAGCAAGGTCGGCTCACAGTGCATCGTTGTAGCGATTGATGCGAAGCAGATTGCGCCAGGTAAATGGCATGTCTTTACCCACGGCGGGCGAAACGATACAGGTTTGGATGCGCTTGATTGGGCAAAGCGGGTTGAAATGTTGGGTGCCGGAGAAATCCTGCTGACCAGCATGGATCGTGATGGCACCAAAAATGGCTTTGATCTGGCGTTGACGCGCGCTGTGTCCGATAACGTAAAAATTCCGGTGATCGCATCCGGTGGCGTCGGTAATCTGCAGCACCTCGCCGACGGCATAACCGATGGTCATGCCGATGCCGTTCTGGCCGCCTCGATTTTTCATTTTGGCGAATACACCGTGCGCCAGGCCAAGGAATTCATGGTCGGTTGCGGCATAGAAGTCCGCTTGTGAGCGATCTGAACTACGACTTGCCTTGGCTGGACGCCCTCAAGTGGGACGCCGATGGCATGATTCCGGCAATTGCCCAGGATTCAGGCGGTCGCGTTGTCATGTTCGCCTTCATGAATCGAGACGCCTTGCAGGAAACAGTCCGCTGCGGCAACGCGGTATACTGGTCGCGTTCGCGCAAACGGCTGTGGCGCAAGGGTGAAGAATCCGGTCACTACCAGAAAGTGAAGTCCATTCGCACCGATTGTGATGGTGACGTATTGTTGCTGGCGATCGAACAAGTGGCTGGTATCGCCTGTCACACCGGACGGGAAAGTTGCTTTTTCAACGAATTGAGAGGGGATCTCTGGGTTCCCGCAGACCCGGTTTTGAAAGACCCTAAGGAAATTTACGCAAAATGAGCACGCATGACATCCTGCACCGCCTCTCCGAGACGCTCGCTTCGCGCCGCAACGCGGATCCGGAAAAATCCTACACGGCCAAGCTGTTTTCTGAAGGCCCAGATTCCATTCTCAAGAAAATCGGTGAGGAATGCGCCGAATTGATCATGGCCGGCAAGGAGGGCAAGCGCCTCAAGGTGGTTTGGGAGTCAACCGACGTGATCTACCATGTCCTGGTTCTGCTCGCCTTCTATGGCCTGAGCATTGAAGATGTATCGCAGGAAATGCGGCGGCGTGAGGGGATTTCCGGAATCGACGAAAAGGCGGCGCGGGGCAGCAAGTGAGCGATTGTCTGTTCTGCAGGATACTTGAAGGAAAAATCCCGGCCCAGAAAGTTTATGAGGACGAAGACATTCTCGCCTTCAAGGACACCAGCCCGATTCGCCCGGTGCATGTGCTGGTGATTCCGAAAAAACATATCGCTTCGCTGGCGACGGTGGCTGCCGAGGATCGGCTGGTACTTGGACAACTCCTTCTCAAGGCCAATGAAATTGCAGTCAGTCAGGGAAGCCCGGACGGTTTCCGTGTCATCATCAATACGGGTCGGGTGGGGCAGCAGGAAGTACCGCACCTGCATGTGCATATCGTCGGTGGGACTGATCCGGTCGGTCCCATGCTTAAACGTATTTAGGAGAGATAACCATGGGCAGCTTTTCAATTTGGCACTGGTTGATTGTTTTGGTCATTGTCATGCTGGTTTTTGGAACCAAAAAACTGCGCAATGTCGGCCAGGATTTGGGTGGCGCTGTCAAAGGCTTCAAGGATGGAATGAAAGAAGCCGGGACGGTTGATAAGCAGGAAGAGGGGCCACCCCCACAGGTTGGCGGTCAAACCATCGATGTCGAAGCAAAAGAAAAGACAAAGAGCTAGAGGCTGGTGGCTATGGCTGGCAAGTCAAGTGCCGATAACCGCCCCTGCTTCATAAATCATGTTTGATATCGGTTTTTCAGAATTGATGGTGATCGGCATTGTTGCCCTGCTCGTTATCGGGCCGGAAAAACTGCCCAAGGTCGCGCGCACGCTGGGGCATTTGCTTGGGCGGGCGCAGCGCTACGTTAATGATGTCAAGTCCGATATCAATCGAGAAATTCAGCTCGATGAGCTGAAAAAGCTGCAAACGCAAGTGACTGATTCGGCGCGGGCGATGGAGCAATCCGTGCGCCAGGAATTTGACAGCACCCGCTCACTGCTTGAGGCGCCGGTTAATCAGATTACGGCAGAAATCGCCGAAATCGGCCAGCAGGCGGCCAAAGTGCTTCCGGAAAAGCCGGCAGCATGAGCGCCGGCCCGGAAAGCGCTGCACAAGAAGAGTCGTTTATCTCGCATCTGGTCGAGCTGCGTGACCGCCTTCTGCACAGCCTGATTGCGGTGGCCGTGGTCATGGGCTGCTTGTGCCTCTACCCAGGGCCGGGCGCGATCTACGATATTCTCGCGGCGCCGTTGACGGCCGCTTTGCCGGAAGGTACAAAAATGGTTGCCATCGGGGTGATTACCCCATTCATGGTGCCGCTCAAGGTGACGGCGATGGTTGCCTTTGTGGTGAGTTTGCCGTTTATTCTCTACCAGGTATGGGCATTCATTGCGCCGGGGCTATATGCCCACGAAAAGCGTCTGGGGGTGCCGCTGATTGTGTCCAGCACCCTTTTGTTCGTCCTTGGCATGTCGTTTTGCTACTTTTTTGTTTTCGGCCAGGTCTTCAGTTTTATCGCCGGATTCGCTCCCAAAAGTATCACGCCGGCACCTGATATTGAAGCCTATCTTTCCTTTGTAATAACCATGTTTCTGGCTTTCGGGCTCGCTTTCGAGGTGCCGGTGGCGCTTGTCGTGATGGTCAAGATGGGAGTTGTCTCGGTTGAAAAACTGAAGGAGTGGCGTTCGTATTTCATCGTTGGCGCATTTGTCGTCGCCGCCGTGGTGACCCCGCCGGATGTCGTTTCACAACTGGCTTTGGCGATACCAATGTGTATTTTGTACGAACTGGGTATTGTCGCCAGCTATCTGGTGAGTCGACCGGTAAAGAAGGCAGCCGCTGCCAGTGACACCCAAGATACTGCCGCCCCGGCAGCCGATCTCGATGCTGAAATGGACAAAGCGGAGAAAGAGTTCAGCAATCTCTCCGGCAAGTAATTAAGCGATTGCTTTTTTCAGCGGGTCAGGCCGTGTTTCCAGGGTATCTATCGCCGCCCCGTCTTCAAACCACCAGAGCGAGCCGGCGGGCATGCCGATCCACGCTTCGTTGTCGGTGAGGGTCGTAGTCGCAATAATCGCCACGCGATCATTCGAGGTGGTCAGTGCGCTGAAATCGACCGTGATGTCCTGATCCTGCATGTGAGCCTGCGTAAAGGGCGCCCGGCGCACGATGTAGTGCAATTGCGTCGAGGCGTGCGCGAACAGGCAGTCACCATTCGAGAGCAGGAAATTGAATTCGCCGTGCTGGCAACGCCAGACGTAGCTCAGTAGCCCCAAAAAACCAAAAAACCCAGTCGCCGTAAGCCACGGCGGCGGGGCGTCGGGGGCGAGTCCGGCATAAAATATTTTTTTGACATTACTTGACAAGAGTTTTTTGGGGCGAATAGGATCACGAACCTCCGGGGGGTGTATCCAAAGCTATGCTGTCAAGATTCTCCCTCCCAACGTCACTTTCGCCCCCCTTCGCCCCGCCCGCCGCCGGCAAACCATAAAGGAAATTGATATGGCACTCCCAATTAACCCGACACTGCTTCAAATAGCGGCGCTGACCGCGGCTGAAGTAGCGACTTTGACGCTCACTGAATTGCGCTCGCTGGATGGGGCAGGGTTCACCGCAGCGCAGCTGGCGGGGAATCTCAAGGTGAAAAAGGAGTGGTTCAGCGTCCTGCAGCTTTTGGCGGCCAATCAGGTTGCCTGTTTATCAGGGGCAGTGGTTGCTGGGTTGAACAAAACCCAACTCGATTTCCCGTTGATCGACGGTTCCCGGAAAACCGTACTTCAGGCACTGACGGTGGAGCAGCGTGCGCAACTCAGTCACGCTGCCCTGGGGGCATTGGCGCCGGCGGACTTGAGCAGCGCGAATCTTGCCCAGCCACAGGTGCTCATACCGAATGGCGCGGCGGCTGCCAATCGGGATCTTGTGTTGAGCGCGGCGGCGACTTTGACCCCGCAGGCGAGTGTTGCTGGAGCCAGCGCTACAGTGGGAGCGGTGATCGATACCCGCGCCGTTTTTCAGAGCGCGCTGATGATGGTGAACCCAGCGGCTTTACCTGCGGGTGCGCCTGTCACCATACAGGCTGTGGGGGATCCGATTTACCTTGATCCCGGCTCTGACACGGGTGTGTCTAACGCTGACGGTATAACGTACAACAGGAAGCCGGTGATCCGAGGTGTTCTTGCAGGTTCTAGATCCATGGCTAGAGTAAATTTAACCATGAGCAATGGAACAATGCTTGTTTTCACTCCCAATATCAACGCTAATCGAACTTGGAGTATCGACTTAAACCAGAACAATGAGTCGATTTATTTCGGATCATATCGACTGCCTAGTGATGGAATCAGCGAAGGTGGTTTTACCGTCACTGCTCAGAATGCATGGATCGTCCAATCGGGTCGCGGGCGTAATTTATATACTGAAGGCACAATAGTTTACGGCACCTTCACTGTGGACTCCACAGTCCCCAATCAGACAGTGAATCTTTTCCCGGAGGAATGGATTACGCCCAGTACCCTCCTCTCGGGTACCACCGAGATTGGTGCCAACGTGCAGATTAATATTAGTGGCCCGACTTTCGCGGCCACGGTAGATTCCGCGGGTAATTGGACTGCTAATTTGCCGAGCGGTTATCTGCCCGGGAGCGGTAATGTCAACGCCACGATCACCAGCACTGACAAGGCAGGTAATGTGAGTAGAACCACCGTTAACAACATTCGGGTGGATGCCATTGCGCCGACAATCTCGAGCGTATTTCTCTCCGCAGAAACAGGGGCTCAGAACGGAGTTCTTAACGGTGGTGACTCGGTAACCGCAACGGTGAGTTTCAGTGAGGATGTTGTGGTGACAGCCGGCACACCGCGGCTCCAACTGATGATCGGTGACACCCCGGTCTGGGCTGACTATGTGAGCGGTAGTGACTCAAGCAACCTGCTGTTTCGATACACCATCCCCTCAGGCTCGAGCCTGAACGATAGCGACGGTATCAGTATCCCCGCCGCAACCTCACTGGATCTAAATTCGAGTCGGATTAGTGACCTTCGGGGCAATGCCCTCGCAGTCTTAACCCATAGTGGCGCAGAAAACAATTCGAGTTTTAGGGTCGACACCCTCGCCCCGACACTGGCGATCGACGTCATTGCCGGCAATGACGTCATCAACGCCAGCGAACAAAATGCAGTGATCAGCGGTACCTGCGCTGTCGACACGGCGAGTATGAGCCTGAGTCTGGGTGGAAACACACGGACGGCGTTGGTCAGTGGCAGCAGCTGGAGCTACACGCTAACGCCGGCGGACATCACAGCGATGGGTCAGGGAAACGAGACGATCACGGCCACGGCGACGGATGGCGCCGGCAACAGCGCACAGGCGACGCGCGTTGTCAGTGTCTTCACCAATCTCACAATCGGCTCCCTCTCAAGTTCTACTGACAGTGGGCAAGTGGGTGACGGCGTCACAAACTACCCCCTGCCAACTATTACGGGTAGTGCTCCCCTCGGAAGTGCCGTGTGGGTGAGCGTCGATCCCGATAATGTATGGATTGATCCTTTTGTCATTTATTCTGCGGCAGTCGACCCTAACGGTAATTGGAGTATCGACCTGCAAACGGCAATTCCTTATGGAAAGAGCCAGCCAGTTCCTCAGTTGCCCCAAGGTTTGATCAAAATCGGCGTAATTTGCGAACTCGGTGGAGTTCAATCGGATCAACTAAATTCCTGGTTCACCGTCGACACCACCGCCCCGGAGACGATCATCAGCGGGGTGAGCCTGAGTACAGACAGCGGTACGAGCGCTGATTTCATTACCAACGCCGGGGCACAGACGATCAGCGGGACGCTCTCGGCCGGCTTGGCGAGCGGAGAGAGGGTTATGCTTTCCCTGGACAACGGCATCAGCTGGACTCAAGCAATGGTCAGTAGTGCCAACTGGAGCCTAGCCGGCCAGACGCTGTTGAGCGGCGCAAACCGTGAGCTGTGGGTGAAGGTGGTCGACACAGCAAATAACGACGGGTCAGTCAGGAAGCAAGCCTACACCCTGGACTCCTTCGCCCCGACGCTGAATGCGACGCTGACCCTGACGCTCCAGACCAGCGCCGGCGTCGCCAAGGGCAATGCGCCGCTCAAGGCGGGCGACAAGATCATCCTGACGATCAACCTGAACGAAGCGGCGAGCGGCCTGGTCGGCTTGCCGGCGGCCGGTAGTGCCAATGCAACGGTGATCAAGTTTGGCAGTACGGGCAAGAGCGCCGTGTGGAGCCAGAGCGGCAACAGCCTAGTGCTGACCTATACGGTGGTAAGTGGCGACAGCGGCGCCATCACCCTTGACGAGGCAGCGCTCAAGACGGCGCTGGGCAGCAGCATCCAGGATCAGGCCGGCAATCTGGCGACGATTCCCACCTTTACCAACGTCACCGACCCGACAAACGGGTTCGATTTCATCGCCCCGACGCTGAGTCCGACGCTGACCCTTGCGCTCAAAAACAGCGCCGGCGCCGCCAAGGGCAGTGCGCCGCTCAAGGCTGGCGATAAGATCGTACTGACGATCAATTTGAACGAAGCGGCGAGAGGCCTGGTCGGACTGCCGGCGGCTGGTACCATCAATGCGACCGTGATCAAGTTTGGCAGTATGGGCAAGCGCGCCGTGTGGAGCCAGAGCGGCAACAGCCTAGTGCTGACCTATACGGTGGTAAGCGGCGACAGCGGCGCCATCGCCATTGACGAGACAGCGCTCAAGACGGCACTGGGTGTCAGCCTTCAGGATCTAGTCGGCAATCTGGCGACGATTCCCACCTTTACCAACGTCACCGACCCGACGAACGGGTTCGATTTCAGCGCCCCATCGCTGAGTCCGACCCTGACCCTGACGCTCCAGACCAGCGCCGGCGTCGCCAAGGGCAATGCGCCGCTCAAGGCGGGCGACAAGATCATCCTGACGATCAACCTGAACGAAGCGGCGGGCGGCCTGGTCGGCTTGCCGGCGGCTGGTAGCACCAATGCAACGGCGATCAAGTTCGGCAGCACGGGCAAGAGCGCCCTCTGGAGCCAGAGCGTCAACAACCTGGTGCTGACCTATACGGTGGTCGCTGGCGACAGCGGCGTCATCACGATTGACGAGACTGCGCTCAAGACGGCGCTGGGCAGCAGCATTCAGGATCGGGCCGGCAATGGGGCGACGATTCCCACCTTTACCAACGTCACCGACCCGACGAACGGGTTCGATTTCATCGCCCCGACGCTGAGTCCGACGCTGACCCTTGCGCTCAAGAACAGCGCCGGCGTCGCCAAGGGCAATGCGCCGCTCAAGGCCGGCGACAAAATCATCCTGACGATCAACCTGAACGAAGCGGCGAGCGGCCTGGTCGGCTTGCCGACGGCCGGTAGTACCAATGCAACGGTGATCAAGTTTGGCAGTACGGGCAAGAGCGCCGTCTGGAGCCAGAGCGGCAACAATCTGGTACTGACCTACACGGTGGTTGCCGGCGACAGCGGCGCCATCACGATTGACGAGACCGCGCTCAAGACGGTGTTGGGCAGCAGCATTCAGGATCGGGCCGGCAATGTGGCGACGATTCCCACCTTTGCCAACGTCACCGACCCGACGAACGTGTTCGATTTCATCGCCCCGACGACGACCATCAGCACGCTTAGCCTGAGTACGGATAGCCGGACGACCGGCGACTTCATCACCCAGACCGCCGCCCAGACGATCAGCGGGACGCTCTCGTCCGGCTTGGCGAGCGGGGAGGCGGTTCAGGTTTCACTGAACAATGGCAGTACATGGACTCAGGCGACGGTCAGCGGTACCAACTGGAGTCTGGCCGGCCAGACGCTGTTGAGCGGCGCAGGCCGTCAAATGCAGGTGAAGGTAGTCGACGCGGCAGGTAACAACGGGGTAGTCAAGACGCAAACCTATACCCTGGATACCTCCCTCCCGTCACTGAATGCAACGCTGAACCTGGCGCTCAAGAACAGCGCCGGAGTTGCCAAGGGCAGTGCGCCGCTCAAGGCCGGCGACCAGATCGCACTGACAATCAATTTGAACGAAGCGGCGAGCGGCCTGGTCGGTCTACCGGTGGTCAATAGCTCCAATGCGACCGTGATCAAGTTTGGTGGCACGGGCAAGAGCGCTGTCTGGAGCCAGAGCGGCAACAATCTGGTACTGACCTACACGGTGGTTGCCGGCGACAGCGGCGCCATCACCATTGACGAGGCAGCTCTCAAGACAGCACTGGGTAGCAGCCTCCAGGATCTGGCCGGCAATGTGGCGACGATTCCCACCTTTACCAACGTCACCGACCCGACAAACGGGTTCGATTTCAGCGCCCCGACGCTGAGCCTGGCGCTCCAGAACAGCGCCGGCGTCGCCAAAGGCAATGCGCCGCTCAAGGCCGGTGATGTGTTGCAGTACAACCTGCAAGACACCTCATTAAACTCTGTGGATGTGTTGGCGATCGGTGTTGCTACTAATATTGACTATCTTGGAATTGATAACGTCAAGTTAACTGTGAGCCCTTCGCTCCTCTCGCAAACGCAATGGACGACCGATCTTCATGCCATGGTGCAGGCGATGGCTGGGCAAGATGACGCGCAAGCGGCAGCCACTTTATTTAATGAAAAAACTTACTATCAGATGACCGACGTCTTCAGCAACATCCATGCGCAGATGATGCTGACCAATCCATGAGACCAACAACCTTGTACAACCATCCGACAACTGTCGAACTCCGGATTCCTAACGTTTCAAACAGCGGAAAAAATCCGTTAACTTAGCCTGAGCAACTGGAAAGCTTTGGACGCAGATTGAGAGGCGCGGCCTATTTCTGAGTCGTGCTCAACAGCTAAGGCAGCCATTTCAGTCGCCGGAAGATGTATTCGGTCAGCCAGAGGCTGAAGTAAGTGGCAAACCAGGCAAAAATGGTGTCGGAGAGGAAATGTCCGCCCGGCACCATGCGCACCACGGCAAACACAGCGGCGCTGGCAAGGCTGGCAAGCAGCCAGCGCCGCCGCAAGGCGGGCGCGCCCAGCCAGCCGAAAGCCATGAGGTAGGCGGCCGTCGCGACATGACCGCTGACAAACGAACAGTTTTGCTCGCATTGGTCGGCTGGAATAAAGGCGGTGGAGAATTGCTTGCTACCGCCAAATTGCTCGATGTTGACCGGCCGGGTTCGCCCGGAATGCTCTTTCAGCGTCGCGTCGACCAGCAACACCGGGCCGGCCAGTGCGCCGCACAGCAAAAATCCGAGGCTCGCCCGTTTTGCCTTCAAGCGCGGGAAGTGGCGCGAGAAGCCGAGCAACCACAAACCCGCCAGGGCGATCAGTAGTCCCTGTCCGAGCCAGGGCAAGCCCCGGTAGGGAATCGCCAGCCAGATGTCCTGGCGATTCATGACCCATTGCCCGTTGCCACGATAAAACCAGCCGGCGACGATGAGATCGATTTGCGGCATGGCGATGAAAAGCACCGCCAGCGCAAGGCAGACAGTCAGCGCCAAACGTAGCTCAGTAGCCCTTGAACTCATGGAGCAGGTAGACATCCATGGTGCTGCTGGTTTCGGCGTCGAGCGCCGCCGCCAGGGTAGCCAGTTTGGTCAGTGAGGTGAAGCGATGGGCAAACTCATCGCCGGGTGGGGTCTGGGTGATGAGAATTGCATCCTTGCCGACATACGGGCGGAGATCCGTACTCAGCTTGTAGTGGTCGCTGGCAATCCCGCCGGGATTCCAGCTGGCCGCTGCCGGTTTACGGTCGCGAAGTTCGTAAAGCATATGGGCGAGCAAGGTGCGGTTGTCGGCAATGAGCACCGCCTGCGGGTGGGCGACGAGGATGGGCTGCAACTGACGGCTGATTTCATCCCAGCCACGGGCGCGGGTAAAGGGGTCTTTTTGGGCCGGATTGTCGACCTTGGCCGTCGCCAGAATTTGAGGCCAGTGATAAACAACGCCCACCAGGAGCAAATTGCTGACTAGTGCGAGCATCAGCCAGCGCATTTTCTCCCGTTGCAGCAACCAGGCAACGACAACGATGCAGGCCGGGGCAAACGCCGGCGCCGCCCAGTTGGCGTTGGCGCTGCTGCTCATCGCTTGCACCGTGACGATTGCCCAGAGCGGCAGGGCAAACCAGAGCAGGAGGCGGGTTTGTTGATCGCGCCAGCTTTGCCGCGCGGCGGCCAGAACAAGCACAAAGACGCTGCCGAAAATCGGCCCGAAAGATATCCACTGCGCCGCCCAGAAGGTGCCGACAGCCGATATCCCGCCGCCGGCTTTTTTGTTCAAGGTGATGTCGGCGGTGTGTTTGAGCGTCGGAAAGTGGTGCGTGATGTTCCACTCAATATTCGGCGTCAGGATCAGCAAGGCGAAGCCGGCGGCCAGCCAGGGCTTGACTGAAGCCAGGCGGGCGCGATGGCTGACCAGAAGATGCAAAAATACAGCAGCCAGCCAGGCGGCCATGGTGTATTTGGCGAGCAAGCCGAGGCCGCAGAGGGCGCCGAGCAGAAGCCAGTCGCCCCAGGAGTCGCTCGCCAGCGCGCGCAGGTAAGCCCAGAGCGCGAGCGTCCAGAACAGGGTGAGCAGGGCATCGGTGGAGACAAACAGGCCGAGCCAGGAAAAAATGGGCAGGGTCAGTACGGCAACGGCCGACCAAAAGGCTGTTCGCTGGTCATACAGGCGCCCGGCAATCGCCCAGCAGACGGCGGCAGTGAGCGGATAGCAAAGCATCGCCAAGGCCTTGACCCCGAGCACGCCGTCGCCGAACAGGGCGGTCGACAGCCAGATCAGTGCGGCAATCCCCGGCGGCTTTGAAAAATAGCCCCAGTCGAGCTGCTGCGCCCAGGTCCAGTATTGCGCTTCGTCAATGTAGAGCGTGATGCCGAGCTGGCGCACGACCCAAAAACGCCAGATGAGCAAAATGGCGGCCAGGCCGATCAGCCACCGGACGCTGTATTTCTCGTCGCTGCGGGCGCCGGCCGCCGTCGTCACGCTGATTTGTGCCAGCCTTCGTCAGCGCCCAGCGGCCTCTCGTGGCGCGCCGAGTAGGAGCGCACGCTGCCGGATTCGAAATAGATGCGTGCCATCAGCTCCGACAAGACGCCCGTGGTGATGAAATGGAGACCGGCAATCAGACCGCCAATCCCGACAATCAGCAAGGGGCGGCCGCCAATGTTTTCGCCGAGGCCAAATTTGACCCAGCCCAGCCAGGCCATGATCAGCCCGGATACGGCCGTCAGCGCGAGGCCGATACCGCCAAAAAAATGGCCGGGTCGGGCGCGAAAACGCATGAAGAAATAAACGGCGATCAAATCAAGAATCACGCGGAAGGTGCGCGATATACCGTATTTGGAGACGCCGGCAGTGCGGGCGTGGTGCGTGGTCGGCTCCTGGGCGATGCGTCGTGGTGTCGTTACCGTCGCCAGCCAGGCCGGGATGAAGCGGTGCATTTCGCCGTAGAGGCGAACGCTCTTGATGACGCTGCCGCGAAAAGCTTTCAGGCTGCAGCCGTAGTCGCGCAATTTGACACCGGTCATGCGGGCAATCAGGCGGTTGGCGATTTTGGACGGGATTTTGCGCAGAAACAAGCCGTCCTGGCGATTCTGGCGCCAGCCGGCAACCAGATCCAGGTCTTCGTTGAGCAAGCGCGCCACCATGCGCGGGATGTCCACCGGATCGTTTTGCAAGTCGCCATCCATGGTCACAATCACGTCGCCGCGCGCCGCATCGATGCCCGCCTGCATGGCGGCGGTTTGCTTGAAGTTGCGGGTCAGTTCGACAAGGCGGACATGCCGGCCGAATTCAGTCGCCGATTGCAGTGCCCGATCAACCGTCGCATCACTGCTGCCATCATCAACCAGTATCAGTTCCCACGGGTTTTCATAAGTCGCCAGCGCCTCGTGCACGCGCCTGACCAAGGGAATGACGTTTTCTTCCTCGTTGTAGAAAGGAACGACGATGGAAAGACTGTGGGGCGGGATCGCAATCGTAGTGTTCATCGGTGAATCCGGCTAGAAAGGGCGCATTTTAGTCGAAAAGGTCGGAGCCGGGGGTTGAGCCCGCGTCGAAGTCGTTCCTGAAATCAGGTTTCCAGGCTCGCCCCTTGCGTATAAACTGCCCGTAAAGCCGATTGGCGGCTTGCATTTTCCAGGAGACACAATGAAAAAGTTTGCCTTTGCTGCAGCGATTGCGATGACCCTTGGTGCGGGGGCGGTTTTGCCGGTTCATGCTCAGGAATCAGCGACGCTCAAGAAGAT
>CAJBDJ010000071.1 GCA_903951825.1 uncultured Pseudomonadota bacterium | reverse complement strand
TCAAGCGCTTGCTCGATATCCCGCAAATTCAGCAAGTCTCCCGAGGCGATTGGGAAGGTGTTCCAAAAGGTGGCTCGCTCACCCGACTCAGGCGTCAAGCGGATGGCGCGGACGCGCCCGGGAATGACGGTCAGTTCGAGCATTCCGCTTTTGATGTCTTGCGGTTCGGCAAGCACCCGCGATGTGATGTAGCCGCGCTCGATGATCGCGTTCTGGATGCGCTCGATCCTGAAGCAGGGGGTTTCGTCGCTGTGCAACAGGCCGCTTGCTTCAGCATCAGCCAGCGACGCGGCTCTGCCCGGGTGGGCGGTGGCCAGTACGGTCGCCGCAAGAAAACCGGTGAGGGCCTGTCTGAGGCGATTCGCGCCAAGGGGAGGATAGACTTGCACAGCAATGTGACCGGATTCAAAAGTAAAAGACACGCGATGATAAGGTTCAGAAAACACATTGTCATCCCATACAAAAGTCATAGGATTTTTCACGTACGGAGGCCATGAGGCCGATCTTTAACGTCTTTATTCGCTGCAAACACTCAAAAATGAAAGCCCGCCCCTGATCGTGAGATTGCCTCAATCAGGATGGCCTGCCTTTAGTCGGTCAACTCGATTTGTCCGCTGACGCTGACCGTGAGCTGGCTGTCGCCTGCCTCGACGGGGGCTGGCGCGGCATCTGCCGACATCATCGCTGGCGCGGCGCGCATGGCCATCAGTGGCCGATTGCTGCCGCCCTGATGGATTCGCAATTGCTTGATCCGGTACGGTTTTCCCAGGGTGGCGGCGATAATGTCGGCGCGTCGCTCAAAGGCTTTGAGGGCATCGCGTAGCGCCGCTTCTTCAACGGCCAGACGCGTGCTGTCAGACGGCGACTGACTCACTTCGCCAAGGGCGAGATTCATTTTCTGCAAGCGACCGAGCAGTTCAGACAACTGCGCCACCTGGGTGGACTCCAGCATCAACTCGGAGCGCATACGCCAACTTTCAATGCGCCGGTTGTTGCCATATACCGGATAAGTCTGTTGATTGCCGCTTTTGACGGACATCGCCGGCTTGCTTTTGATCAGCCTTAGCGCTTCGCTGATTTCCTGATTGACCCGCGACGCCAGTTCGGCCGGGTCGCGGCCGTTGGCTTCGACAAAAACCACGGCTTTGACCAGATCGTTGGCGGCGGGCAAGCTGGCTTCAGCAGTCAGATCAATGATTGAGCCGGCAAAAGCAGGCGAGAAAAAGAGGCAGGAGAGCAAAGAAAAACAGTGCAGGCGGCGCATGTGGCAATCCAGTCAAGAGAAATCAGGGGTCAATGTGGCAGAAGCGGCAGCCGATTTTAATCGCTCTGTCTGCTTTGCCGTAACGGCGGGCGGCCAGCAGCGGGGCTGGCCGCTATAATCTTCACCCCACACCGTCGCGAAATCTCTCCGTGTCTGCTCACCGCCCACTGCTGCCGTTGATCTCCTTGCCTAAAGCGGGCGCCCGCATTGATCTGCCGGCACGGGCGGGTTCGGCTGATGCCCTGACGCTGGTCGAGTTAGCGCAGCACAATCACGGGCGCACGCTGGCGGTGATTACCGCCAGCGCCGCCGATGCGCAACGCCTGCTCGACGAAATGCCGTGGTTTGCGCCGGGGCTGAAAGTGCGTTTGCTGCCGGACTGGGAAACACTGCCTTACGATCATTTTTCACCCCATCAGGATCTCGTTTCCGAGCGCCTGGCCACGCTCTGGTCAGCCTTGCAAGGAGAAATGGACATCCTTCTCGTTCCGGCATCGACCGCTGTCAACCGACTGGCGCCGCCGGAGTTCATGGCCGCCTACACCTTCGAGTTCAAAACAGGCCAGAAACTCAAGGCTGACAAATTCCGCAGCCAGGTCACGCTGGCCGGGTACAGCCACGTCACACAGGTGGTTTCGCCGGGCGAATACTCGATTCGCGGCGGCCTGATCGACCTTTTTCCGATGGGCTCGCAGCTTCCCTACCGGCTTGACCTCTTCGACGACGAGATCGAGAGCATCAAGACGTTTGACGTCGACACCCAGCGTACCGTTGATGCCGTGCCGGAACTGCGCCTGCTGCCGGCGCGCGAGTTTCCGATGGATGAAAAGGGGCGCACGCATTTCCGCCAGAGTTTTCGCGAGCGTTTTGACGGTGACCCGGCCAAGTCCGGGATCTACAAGGACATCACGAACGGTATTGCCAGCGCCGGAATCGAGTATTACCTGCCGCTATTTTTTGACGCAACAGCGAGTCTTTTCGACTACCTGCCCACAGATGCCATTATTGTTACGCACGGCGACGCTCCGGCAGCGATTGCCGCCTTCTGGAGTGACACGCGCTCGCGCTACAACCTGCTGCAAGGCGACAAGGCACGTCCCCTGCTGGCACCGGAAGAACTGTTCCTGACGGATGAGGCCTTCTTCACGGCGGCCAAGGGTTACGCTCGACTGGCTTTCGATGGCAAAAATTGTGACAACGGAAAACTGCCGCCGCTCGCCGTTGACCGCCGAAGCGACGATCCACTCGGGGCGCTGAAAAACTTCCTTGCCCGCTTTGATGGGCGGGTGTTGCTGGTCGCCGAAACCGCCGGCCGCCGTGAAACGCTCGCCGCCATGTTCGCCGAGCATGGACTCAAGCCGGAGTCGGTTGTCGATCTTGCCGGCTTTCTTGCTGGCGATGCCCGGCTGGCGCTTGGCACCGGCCCGCTGCACAGCGGCTTCACGCTGCCCTCCCCGCCGCTGGCATCCGTCCCGGCACCGTCCCTCGCTTTCATCACCGAAGCCGAACTCTTCGCCGGCGTACCGCGGCGTACCCGGCGCGAGGCTGCCCGCAGGGCGACTTTCGACAACTGGCTGAAAGACCTCACCGAACTCAAGGTGGGCGACCCGGTGGTGCACGAAAGCCACGGCATCGGCCGTTATCGGGGGCTGGTGCGCATGGATCTCGGCCTCGGCGAGCAGGAGTTTCTCGAACTGCACTACGCCAACGAGGCCAAGCTCTTTGTTCCGGTGGCCCAGTTGCACGTGATTTCGCGTTACTCCGGCGCCGACCCGGAAAGCGCCCCGCTGCACCCGCTCGGCACCGGACAATGGGAGAAGGCCAAACGCAAGGCGGCCGAGCAGGCGCGCGATACCGCCGCCGAATTACTGGCGCTGTATGCCGCCCGCGCCGCCCGTCAAGGCCACGCATTCATCTTTCTGGAGCGGGATTACGAAGCCTTTGCCGATGGTTTCGGCTTTGAGGAAACCGACGATCAGGCGCAAGCGATTGCCGCCGTCATCGATGACATGCGCTCAGGCAAGCCGATGGATCGCCTGGTTTGCGGCGATGTCGGCTTCGGCAAAACCGAGGTCGCCCTGCGTGCGGCTTTTTGCGCTGTCGCCGGCGGCAAGCAGGTAGCCGTTTTGTGCCCAACCACCCTGCTCTGCGAACAGCATTTTCAGACCTTCGCCGACCGCTTTGCCGAGTGGCCGGTCAAAATTGCCGAAATCTCCCGCTTCAAGACCGCCAAGGAATCGGTGCAAGCCTTGCAGGATCTGGCAGAAGGCAAGATCGACATCATCATCGGTACGCACAAGCTGATCGGCAAGGAGGTTAAATTCAACCGCCTCGGCCTCGTCATCATCGACGAAGAACACCGCTTCGGCGTGCGTCAGAAAGAAACACTGAAGTCGATGCGTGCCGAGGTGGATGTGCTGACGCTCACCGCGACACCGATCCCGCGCACGCTGGCGATGTCGATGGAGGGTTTGCGTGATTTCTCGGTGATCGCCACCGCCCCGCAAAAGCGTCTGGCGATCAAAACCTTCGTCAGCAACTTTTCCGACGGCATCATCCGCGAAGCCATCCTGCGCGAACTCAAGCGCGGCGGGCAGGTGTATTTCCTGCACAATGAAGTCGACACCATCGTCACGATGCAGGAAAAGCTGGTCAAACTGGTGCCGGAAGCGCGCATCGTCATCGGCCACGGTCAGATGAACGAGCGCGAACTGGAACGCGTCATGCGCGACTTCACCGGCCAGCGTGCCAATGTGTTGCTGTGTACGACGATCATCGAAACCGGCATCGACAATCCACACGCCAACACCATCCTGATCAATCGTTCGGAAAAATTCGGCCTCGCCCAGTTGCATCAACTGCGCGGCCGCGTTGGGCGCTCGCACCACCAGGCGTATGCCTATCTGCTGGTGCACGACGACAAGGCACTGACCAAGCAGGCACGGCTGCGCCTCGAAGCCATTCAGGCGATGGAAGAACTCGGCTCCGGCTTCTTCCTGGCCATGCACGACCTCGAAATCCGCGGTGCCGGCGAGGTTCTCGGCGACAACCAGTCCGGCGAAATGCAGGAAGTCGGCTTCACGATGTACGCCGACATGCTCAACCGCGCCGTCGCCCATCTCAAGCAAGGCAAGAGCATGGATTCGGTCGACCTGACGCAGCCGATTGGCGTCGGCAGCGAGATCAACCTGCGCACCCCGGCGCTGCTTCCGGACGGCTACTGCCCGGATGTCCATGAGCGCCTGACACTCTACAAGCGCCTGGCCAACGGCGAAGTCGACGACGAAATCGACGCCTTGCAGGAGGAATTGATCGACCGCTTCGGCGAATTGCCGATTCAGGCGCAATCACTGCTCGCCACCCATCGTCTGCGTTTGCTGGTCAAGCCGCTGATGATTCAAAAGCTTGATGCGACCAACGATCAGGTAACGATCCAGTTCAGCCCGGAATTTTCCAGAAACCCGCCGATCGAGCCGCTCAGGATTATCCAGTTGATCCAGAAAAACCGCAGTTACAAGCTGGCCGGACAAGATAAAATCTCGTTGATACGCCACTGCCCGACCTTGACCGACAAGGTCAAAGCCGTCAAAGACATGATTCAAGAGCTGACCCGATGACCACCCAAAATACTGAAAATCTCAATATAAGCGCCTTCGACACTATGCCGACGCCGGAGGAAATCCACACCCGGCTGCCCATCACCGCCAAGGCGGCCAAAACTGTCACGCACGCGCGCCGCGATTTGCGCAAGATTCTCGAGCGCCGGGATCATCGCCTGTTCGTCGTCGTCGGCCCCTGCTCGATCCACGATCCGCTCGCCGGCCTCGATTACGCCCGCCGCCTGAAAAAACTGGCCGATGAAGTCGGCGACACACTGCAGATCATCATGCGCGTCTATTTTGAAAAGCCGCGCACGACGGTCGGCTGGAAGGGCTACATCAACGATCCCTTCATGGACGACAGCTTCCGCGTCGACGTCGGCATGGAAAAAGCCCGCCAGTTTTTGCTGGACGTTGCCGACATCGGCCTACCAACCGGCACCGAAGCCCTCGACCCGATTTCTCCGCAATATTACGGCGACCTGATTACCTGGACGGCGATCGGCGCCCGTACCACCGAATCGCAGACGCACCGTGAAATGTCCTCCGGGCTATCCACCCCGGTCGGCTTCAAGAACGGCACCAGCGGTGACCTGGGCGTCGCGGTCAACGCCATCTTGTCGGCCTCGAAGCCGCACTCCTTCCTCGGCATCAATGCCCAGGGGCGCGTTGCGGTAGTTCGCACCAAGGGTAACGACCACGGCCATATCGTCCTGCGCGGCGGCGACGGCCACCCGAATTACGACACCGTTTCCGTCACCCTCGTCGAACAAGCGTTGAGCAAGGCCAAACTGCCGCACAACATCGTCGTCGATTGCTCGCACGCCAACAGCTCCAAAAAACCGGAACTGCAACCGCTGGTGATGGCCGATATCGTCAATCAGGTACGCGCCGGCAACCAGTCACTGGTCGGCGTGATGATCGAATCGAATATCGAAGCCGGCAACCAGGCCATCCCGACCGACCTCAGCCAGCTCAAATACGGCTGCTCGGTCACCGATGGGTGTGTGGATTGGCCAACCACCGAAAAAATGATCCGCGACGCCGCCATCCTGTTGCGCGATGTACTGCCCACCCGACTCACCTGATCGCGCGATGAATCTGGTCATTCAGGGGGGTCCCCTCCCCACCCTCCTGCTTGAGCGGGTGGCGGCGGCCACCGGTGCCACTGCAACCGAACCGCGATCGCCACAGGCCATCGTTCTTGCTGACGCTCGGCGCAGCGCCGCATTCAACGATCTGATCCCGCTGATCGAAGCCGAAAAACTCGACTGGGCATTTGTCGAATCGGGCAAAAAACTCAGCGATTTCGGCCTGATCTGTTTCGACATGGATTCGACCCTGATCACCATCGAGTGCATCGACGAACTGGCCGATTTTGCCGGCAAAAAAGCCGAAGTCTCGGCGGTCACAGAAGCCGCCATGCGCGGCGAGATCGACTACCGCGAAAGCCTGCGCCGCCGGCTGGCGCTCCTTGCCGGGCTCGATGCGCGAGTGCTGGCCAGCGTCTTCAGCGAGCGCCTGCAGCTCTCGGCGGGCGCCCGCGAATTGCTTGCAGCGGCGCAACAAGCCGGCTTGCGCACGGCCATTTTGTCCGGTGGCTTCACCTACTTTACAGAACGCCTGCGCATCGAACTCGGCTTCGATTTCGCCACCTCCAATGAACTGGAAATCGCCGGCGGCAAACTCACCGGCCGCGTCGTCGGTGAAATCGTCGATGCCGCGGTCAAAGCCCGTCATCTGGTGCGTTTGACCCATGAACTGGGTCTGCGAAAAGACCAGGTCATCGCCATCGGCGATGGCGCCAACGACTTGATGATGATGGCCGAAGCCGGCCTCGCCGTCGCCTTCCACGCCAAACCGGCAACGCGCGCCAGAGCCGACGTTGCGATCAACGTCGGCGGACTTGATTCACTGCTCAATTTGTTTGATTAGTCGTCAAAACTGGGTAAATGTGCCTTCGCTACGCTCGTGCAGGACTCGGTCAGACCACATCGAAACGCCATGAGGTACAGTGCTGCGCAGCCCGGCATCACTGAAAACCATAAAGAAATGATCGTCAATTCAATGAGTAGCGACCCCAAAAAGCTAGCGCCCGGCCACACGCCGATGATCGCTCAATACTTGAAACTTAAAGCCGAGCGCGCGCCGGACATGCTTTTGTTTTACCGGATGGGCGATTTTTACGAGCTTTTTTTTGAAGATGCCGAAAAAGCGGCGCGTTTGCTCGACATCACGCTGACGACCCGTGGCAAAACGGCGGATCAGCCGATCAAGATGTGCGGGGTTCCTTTTCATGCGCTTGAGCCTTATCTCGCCAAACTCGTCAAACTTGGCGAGTCGGTGGTGATTTGCGAGCAGATCGGCGACCCGGCAACGAGCAAAGGCCCAGTTGAACGCGCTGTCAGCCGCATCGTCACCCCCGGCACACTGACCGATGCCGGCTTGCTCGATGACAAGCGTGACATCTGGCTGCTGGCCTTGAGCAGCCTGCGCAACACCAGCGGTCTCGCCCGCCTCAATCTGGCCAGCGGCGAATTCATCCTCACCGAAGTGCCGAACGAACAGCTCGCCGCGACGCTGGAGCGCATCCGTCCGGCTGAAATCCTGTACCCGGAATCGTCGCCACCCGACGTGCAAATTGAAGGGGCAAGAACCCCTCAAACCGATTGGATGTTTGAATTCGACTCAGCCAGGCGCCTGCTCTGCGCGCATTTCAAAATCACCTCGTTGGCGAGTTTTGGCGCCGACGGACTACGTCCGGCGATTGGGGCTGCCGGCGCCTTGCTGCAGTATGCGCAACAGACGCAGGCTGGCAATTTGCCGCATCTGCAGGCATTGACCGTCGAACTGGAAGCGGCCTACCTCGGCCTCGACCTCGCCACTCGGCGCAATCTGGAACTCACCGAAACACTGCGTGGCCAGGCGTCGCCGACGCTTTTTTCACTGCTCGACAATTGCCTGACGAGCATGGGGACGCGCCTGCTGCGCCACACGCTCCACCATCCGCTGCGCGAGCGCGAGATTCCGGCGGCGCGCCATGTCGCCGTTGAATCACTACTTGAAGATTACGGGCGCATTGCCGGCGAATTGCGCCGCGAACTGCGCCAGATTGCCGACATCGAACGCATTGCCGGACGGATCGCGCTGCGCAATGCCCGACCGCGCGACCTCGCCAGCCTGCGCGAATCACTCCAGCAACTGGCCGCGCTGCGGGCACCGCTGAATAACACGCCGGCGCCCTTGTTGCAGGATTTGTTCGGCGCTCTGGAGACTCCCGCCGCGCCACTGGCTTTGCTGAGCCGGGCGATTGCCGGCGAACCGGCCGCCCAGGTTCGCGACGGCGGCGTCATTGCACCCGGCTTCGACGCAGAACTCGACGAACTCCGTTCGCTCAACGACAACTGCGGTGCTTACCTGATCGACATGGAAATCCGCGAACGCGAACGCAGCGGAATTGCCAGTCTCAAGGTCGAATTCAACAAGGTGCATGGCTTTTACATTGAAGTCACGCACGCCCACACCGACAAAATCCCCGACGACTATCGCCGCCGGCAAACCCTGAAAAATGCCGAGCGCTACATCACGCCGGAGCTCAAAGCCTTTGAGGACAAGGCGCTATCTGCCCGGGAGCGGGCGCTGGCGCGCGAGAAGCTGCTGTACGAGAACATCCTCGACGATTTGCTGCCGGCGGTTCCCGATGTGCAGCGCATCGCCCGCGCCGTTGCCCACCTCGACCTGCTGGCGGGCTTTGCCGACCACGCATTGAAGCGTAACTGGAGCAAGCCGGAGTTTTCCCCGGAAATCGGCCTCATCGTCAGCCGGGGTCGCCACCCGGTGGTCGAGGCCGAAATGGCCAACAGTGCCGAGCCCTTCATCGCCAATGATTGCCGACTCGCCGAAAATCGCCGTCTGCTGCTGATTACCGGCCCCAACATGGGCGGCAAATCGACCTATATGCGGCAAACCGCCCTGCTCGCCCTGCTCGCCCACATCGGCAGCTACGTCCCGGCTGAACGCTGCGTGCTTGGCCCGCTCGACCGGATATTCACGCGCATCGGCGCCTCCGACGATCTCGCCTCGGGGCGCTCGACTTTCATGGTCGAAATGACCGAAGCCGCCGCCATCCTCCACCACGCAACCCCCAACAGCCTCGTTCTGATGGACGAAATCGGCCGTGGCACGTCGACCTTCGACGGCATGGCCTTGGCCTTCGCGATTCTTCGTCACCTGATCGCCAAAAACCGCTGCCTCACCCTGTTTGCCACGCACTATTTTGAAATGACCCGCCTGGCGCACGAATACAGCGAACTCGCCAACGTGCATCTGGACGCTGTCGAACACAACGACCGCATCGTCTTCATGCATTCGGTTGAAGCGGGGCCGGCCAATCAGAGTTACGGCATCCAAGTAGCGGCGCTGGCCGGCATACCCGGCGCCGTCGTCAAAGCGGCGCGCAAGCAATTACGCGAATTCGAACAACGCGCCACGATCGACCCGTTGCAGCCCGATCTTTTCGCCCAGGGCGACCCCCTGCCAGCACCGGCAGAGCCCCATCCGGCACTCGAAGAACTGGCTCGCCTCGACCCCGACAGCCTGACCCCGCGTGCCGCGCTGGATGCCCTTTATGCCCTGAAAGCACTGATCCGGTGAAACCCTGGCTGACCCTGCTGCTACTGATTTTTACCCATTGGGCACACGCCGAAACCTGGCACTTCGGCCTGATTGGCGACCTTCCCTACAACGAGCGCCAGCGCGCCGAGTTGCCGCTCATGCTGCAGGAAATCAACGATAGCCGGGTGAGTTTCATTGCCCACATCGGCGACATCAAAAACGGCAGGGATCGCTGCGATGACCCCCTCTACCAGGATCGTCTGACAGTATTCATGCGCAGCGCCGCGCCCCTGATTTACGTGCCTGGCGACAACGATTGGACAGATTGCAGCCGCGCCTCGAACGGTGCCTACGATCCGCTGGAACGGCTGGGCAAACTCCGCGATGTTTTCTGGAAAGACAGTTTTTCGCTGGGCATCAGGAAAATTCGCCTTGAGCGGCAAACCGGCAGCTACGTGGAACACAGCCGGTTCACGCTGGGTCCCGTGTTATTCGTGACGCTGAACCTGCCCGGCGGCGATAACCATTTCGGACTGACTCAAACGCCCAGCCCGGAGTTTCAGGCGCGTAACCCGCAAGTTCTCGCCTGGGCCAAAGCCGCTTTTGCGCACGCCCGTCAGGAAAATCTCGCCGGCATTGCCTTTCTGTTTCAGGCCAATCCCGCCTTCAAGCACTACTCAAAAGGATTCGGCCATCGCGGCTACCTGGAGTTTCTGGACATGCTGCGCCAGGAAACCCAGGCCTTCCGCGGGCAGGTGCTGGTCGTTCATGGCGACACCCACAAGCACCAAATCGACCACCCCTTACGCGATGATCAAGGCAAAAAACTCGCCAATTTCACCCGCGTCGAAACCTTTGGCTACCCAGAAACCGGCTGGGTCAAAGGCACCATCGACAGCAACTCACCGACACTCTTTCACTTTGAGGCGAAGCGCTGGACAGCCGCCACTCAATGACAGGCTTCGTCGTCGTCATCGGCGCCGTGAACGTGGCCATGCTCGATCTCAACCGCACTAGCCGGACGAATCGCCGTTACCGTGCAAGTAAAAATCAAGGCCATGCCGGCTAGCGGATGATTGCCGTCAAGAATCACTTTATCGTCGGCAATTTCGGTCACGCGGTAAATGATGAATTCGTCGTCATCGGCGCCCCCGTCTTCAGGGCCGCCTTCAAACTGCATACCGACTTCAATTTCCTTGGGAAAATCCTGGCGCGACTCAATCTGAACCAGGTTGGCATCGTAGTCGCCAAACGCTTCGTCCGGCTGCAACTTGACCTTGACCGACTCGCCGATTTTCTTGCCCTGCAACGCTTCCTCGATCAGCGGAAAAATGTCGTCATAGCCGCCATGCAAATAGATCAGCGGGTCGCGCCCCTCGTCGACCACTTCGCCATCGGGATCGGTGACATGGTAATCGAGCGTAACGACCAAATTTTTAGCAACCTGGGTATTCATGAATTGATTTCCTTGACGAGGCGCAGCACTTCCACGGCGTGCCCCTTGTGATTAACGTTGTAGAGCGCATGGCGAATCATGCCTTTGCGATCAATGATGAAGGTGGAACGGACAATGCTGAACTTTCTCTGACCATTCACCTCTTTCGACTGCCAAACCCCATACTGCCTGCAAACACTGCCATCGGCATCGGACAACAATTCGCTGCCAATGCCTTCCTTGTCGCGAAATTCAGCGTGCTTGATGCAATCATCGCGACTGATCCCCAGCAAGACACAGCTTTGCTCCCGAAACGCCTCTTCGTGATCCGAGAAATCGGTCACTTCCCTTGTGCAAGCGGGAGCACCATCTTTCGGGTAAAAGAACACAACGAGATGCTGTCTGCCCTGAAAAGCTGCCAGATCGACCAGAGCCATGTCAGCATTCGGCAAAACAAATCCGGGGGCTTTGTCTCCTACCTTGAGCAGCATATTGACCTCCTGAAGCGCTCTGCGGGATTTGCTGAGAGCGATTCTAGCGGAGGCAAAAGCTGCGGTCGACGCCTTTATTTCACTGCTTTTGCGGGAACCTTTTCCGGTATCTGAACAAAATTTTCATCTTGTTTGATCATTCCCAAATCAAAACGAGCACGTTCTTCTATCGCGTCATACCCCTGCTTCAAGTCACGTACTTCGGCATCCAGACCGGCATTGCGAATTTCAAGACTTTTGCTGACTTCCTTCTGCTGAGTCAGCTGGCGGTCGTACTCCCAGACCCTCAGCCAGCCCCCTTTACCCAACCAGAGCGGATACTGGAGGAGGCCAATGGCAACGAGGAGAACAAAAGTCAGCAGGCGCATAAGGTTGGCAAGGCGTTGGGGGTGAGGGAAAACAGGTAACCAGGTGCCCGTCCGATTCCCCGTCCCCCATCCCTGCTCGCCGTTTAGCGCAGGTTATAAAAAGTTTCGCGACCCGGGTAAGAGGCGGTATCGCCAAGGTCTTCTTCAATGCGCAACAACTGGTTGTACTTGGCGATACGATCCGAGCGCGACAGTGAACCGGTCTTGATCTGGCCGGCATTCAGCCCGACGGCAATATCGGCAATGGTGCTGTCCTCGGTTTCGCCGGAACGATGCGAAATCACGGCGGTATAACCGGCGCGCTTGGCCATTTCAACGGCGGCAAAGGTTTCGGAGAGCGTACCGATCTGGTTGATCTTGATCAGGATGGAATTCGCGATACCTTTTTTGATGCCTTCCTTGAAGATTTTGGTGTTGGTCACAAAAACGTCGTCACCCACAATCTGCACGGTTTTGCCGAGGCGCTCGGTCAGCAGCTTCCAGCCATCCCAATCGGCTTCCGACATGCCGTCTTCGATCGAAACAATCGGGAACTGATCAGCCAGATTGGCCAGGTAATCAACAAATTGCGCCGACGTCAGTTGCAGACCCTCGCCGGCCAGATGGTATTTACCCTCTTTGTAAAACTCCGAAGCGGCACAGTCGAGCGCCAGCAGCACATCCTTGCCCGGCACGTAACCGGCAGCCTCAATGGCCTGCATGATGACCTGCAGTGCCTCGGCGTGGCTACCGAGATTGGGGGCAAAACCGCCCTCATCGCCGACCGACGTCGGATGGCCTTTTTTGTCGAGAATCTTTTTCAGCGCGTGGAAAATCTCGGCGCCGCAGCGCAAGGCTTCACGGAAATTGGCGGCGCCCACCGGCATCACCATGAATTCCTGAATATCGAGGCTGTTGTTGGCATGCTCACCGCCATTGATGATGTTCATCATCGGCACCGGCATCTGCATCGGGCTCATGCCGCCGAAATAGCGATAAAGCGGCAAGCCGGATTCTTCAGCAGCCGCTTTGGCGACGGCCATCGAAACAGCCAGAATGGCATTGGCGCCAAGGCGCGACTTGTTGTCGGTACCATCAAGATCAATCATCGTCTGGTCGATGAAAGCCTGTTCCTGGGCATCCAGACCGATGATTGCTTCAGAAATCTCGGTGTTGACGTTTTCGACAGCCTGCATCACACCCTTGCCCAGATAACGGCCGGTATCGCCATCGCGCAACTCGATGGCTTCTCGCGAACCGGTGGAAGCGCCGGAAGGAACGGCCGCCCGACCCATGACGCCGCTTTCCAGCAAGACATCGGCCTCGACCGTCGGATTGCCGCGTGAATCGAGAATTTCGCGCGCCACAACATCAACTATTGAACTCATGTTTCTTCCTTATAATCATCAGGTTGAAAAACTTATCTAAACTAAATTATCAATACCGGAAATGACCAGCATATTCATATCTGCCGCATTTTTGCGCAAAGCACAGGCAGCCTGATATTCGGCCGAGCGATAAAAAACCTTCGTTTGCTCAAGCGAATCAAACTCGATAATCACCATGCGTTGTGGCGGCGACCAGTGACCTTCAAGCACTTCCGTGCGGCCACCTTGAACAATGAAACGCCCACCATAACGCTCAACTGCCGCCTGCGCCTGCCGCACATACAAGGCAAAAGCTGCCGCATCGTGCACCTTGGCTTCGGCAATCAGATAGCCTTTCGGGCTCACTTCAACTCCTCGAAACCTGCCGCCTTAACCGCCTTGTCAAGCGTCACCAAGCTTGTCATGAGGCTCTCCATACGCGCCAGCGGCCAGCTGTTGGGGCCGTCCGACCAGGCTTTTTCAGGATTCGGATGCGTTTCCATGAAAAGTCCAGAAATCCCGACGGCGACCGCTGCGCGTGCCAAAACCGGGACAAACTCGCGTTGCCCGCCGGAAACCGTCCCTTGACCACCGGGTAGTTGCACGCTGTGCGTTGCATCAAAAACGACCGGACAGGCCGTTTCGCGCATGATCGCCAAACTGCGCATATCGGAAACCAGATTGTTATAGCCAAAACTGGCGCCACGCTCGCAAACCATCAGATTATCGGCACCGTTATTCACTTCACGCGCCTTGTCGACGACATTTTTCATGTCGCCTGGAGCCAGAAACTGGCCTTTTTTGATGTTCACCGGTTTGCCGCAAGCCGCCACGGCATGGATGAAATCGGTCTGCCGACAGAGAAAGGCCGGCGTCTGCAACACATCAACTACCGAGGCTACCGTCGCAATATCTTCAATCGCATGAACATCGGTCAACACCGGCACCACAATCTGCCGCTGGACTTCGGAAAGAATGCGCAAGCCCTGATCAATGCCCAACCCACGCACGGATTTTCCCGAGCTGCGATTGGCCTTGTCGTAAGAGGCTTTGAAAATGTACGGAATGCCGAGTCGGGCGCAAATTTCCTTCATGGTGCCGGCAACATCGATACATAACTGCTCGGATTCGGCCGTGCACGGTCCGGCGATCAGAAACAGTGGCTGCTCAAGGCCAACCTGGAAATTGCACAGTTTCATTTGATTTTTTGCAACTGGCTGGCCAGCGCCGCCTTGACATAGGAGGTGAACAGCGGATGCCCCTGACGTGGATTGGAGGTGAATTCCGGGTGAAACTGGCAACCGACAAACCACGGATGCTGCGCCGCCGGCAATTCGACCATTTCGCAGAGATCGGTTCCCGGTGCACGCCCGGAAACCTTCAAGCCTTTTGCTTCGAGCTTGGCCAACAGGATGTTGTTCACTTCATAACGATGACGATGGCGTTCGGTAATCTCGGCTGCGCCATAAATCTCGCGCGCCAGGGAGCCTTCCGCCAGTTTGCAAACCTGCGCCCCCAGGCGCATGGTGCCGCCAATATCCGAGTCCTCGCTGCGTTTTTCTATCCGGCCGGAAGCGTCGAGCCATTCGGTAATCAAACCAATCACCGGGAATGGCGTGTCCGGCACAAATTCAGTCGAGTGAGCGGCCGGCATGTCGGCAACGTCGCGGGCAAATTCGACCACGGCCAGTTGCATACCGAGACAAATACCCAGATAAGGCACCTTGTTCTCGCGGGCATAACGAATGGCGGCAATTTTGCCTTCCGTACCGCGACGACCAAAGCCACCCGGCACCAGAATGGCGTCGACATTTTTCAAAACATCAATACCGTCCTTTTCTATATCTTCCGAGTCGATATAAACGATATTGACCTGGCTACGCGTGTGAATTCCGGCGTGTTTGATTGCCTCGATGAGCGACTTGTAAGACTCGGTGAGATCCACATACTTGCCGACAAAGGCAACGCTGACTGAATTCAGCGGATGCTCAAGCGCCTCGATCAGCTTGTTCCAGATCGACAGATCGGCCGCCTTGGCCAGAATATTCAGCTTGTGGCAAACGATTTCATCGAGCATCTGCTCGTGCAGCATGGCCGGAATTTTATAAATCGAATCGGCATCGAGACACTCGATCACCGCTTCCGGCATGACATTGCAGAACAGCGCAATTTTCCGCCGCTCTTCAACCGGAATCGAACGATCGGCGCGGCACAGGAGGATATCCGGCTGAATGCCGATTTCGCGCAGTTCCTTGACCGAATGCTGCGTCGGCTTGGTCTTCAGTTCGCCGGCCGTCGGAATGTAGGGAAGCAAGGTCAGGTGCATGTAGCAGACATTGTTGCGCCCCTCCTGGATACCCATTTGGCGGATCGCTTCAAGAAAAGGCAGCGACTCGATGTCACCCACCGTACCGCCGACCTCGATAATCGCCACATCGGCACCCTCGGCACCGGCTTTGATTTTCGTCTTGATTTCGTCGGTAATGTGCGGAATTACCTGAACGGTCTTGCCCAGATATTCGCCACGGCGTTCCTTTTTGATCACCGTGTCGTAAATTTGTCCGGTGGTGAAATTGTTGAGCTTGCTCATCCTGGCGCTCGTAAAGCGCTCATAGTGGCCAAGATCAAGATCGGTCTCGGCGCCATCCTCGGTGACGAAAACCTCGCCATGCTGGAAAGGGCTCATCGTGCCGGGGTCGACATTGATGTAGGGGTCAAGCTTGATGTGGGTAACCTTGATGCCGCGGGATTCCAGAATGGCCCCCAGCGACGCGGCGGCGATGCCTTTGCCCAGTGAGGACACGACACCACCCGTAACGAAAACGTATTTGGTCATAACAAGACAGGCTGCGGGAAAGCAGAATCATAGCCGAAAAGGGACGAAAATCCCACACAGACTTGTTTTCGCTTCAGAAGCACATACTCGACCAGCGTAGCGAAGCCGTCTGGCTGAAAGCTGAAGGCAAGACACCTGAAAAGCCGGTGCAATTTGGCACTGGCATTTTCAGTGGGACACCTGTTCAAGAACTGGCATCACCATAAAACCCAATATCCCGATATGTGACACCTCGCATTACTCCAATTAGGCGGGGACACGTCAATCATTGACGCCAACCAAATATGGTACTAAATTTAGACCTAGTGAATTCTAGGAGGCAACATGCAGTCCATCGCCAACATCAAGTCCATTTCGTACCTGAAGAGCCATGCGGCCCAGATTTCTGAAGACCTGGAAATGAATGGGAATCCGTTTGTTATCACCCAGAATGGTGAAGCCAGCATGGTGATTGAGGGCGTCAAGCAGTTTCAGGAAAAGGAGTCGCTCATTGCGGCTCTGAAAATCATTGCCTTGGGCGAGAAGGATCGCATACAAGGGAAAGGCATTTCCGTAGCAGAATCACGGGCGCAACTGCTGGCTGCTCGTCAAAGCCGCAAATAATGGCGGTCATCGTTCTTCCCGATGCCCAGGCGGACTTGCTTTCGCTTCAGGATTACATGCTCGACAAATGGGGCGAAGTCGCATGGCTGAAAGCTGAGGACGAGATTTTTGAAAAGCTGGAGAAAGTTGACTCTGGCATTTTCACTGGAACGCCTGTCCAAGAACTGGCCTCAGTGGGTATCTTGGACTACCAGAATATTTATACCTCGCATCACAAATTGGTCTACCGACGGATCGGCAACGATATTTATCTGTATCTCTTTGCTGGGCATAGGCAGGACTACCTGACGATTCTGGCGAAACGGTTGTTGAGTAGGTGATGGTGATTAGTCGCTACTGATTCTTCGAAATCACTCACTCGAAGAGCGTGGCAACCTTCGCCAGCACCTCGTCCATGAGCGGCGCAGGCAGCGTGTCCACCTTGCGGGCGTGGCGGGCGGTCAGGTCGATCACTCGCGGCTGGTCACAACGTACGACGCCGGTAGTCTTGATGCCGGTCACTGGCACCGCGAAGCCAAGACGGCGGGCGAACTCGCCGCCGTTGGTGATCGGCAGGATCACCGGCAGTTTGGTGGCTTCGTTGAACTCGGCAGGCGACACGACCAGGACGGGACGGCTACCGCTTTGCTCGTGCCCGGCAGTCGGATCGAGTGACACGAGATAAATGTCGCCCCGCTTCATAGAAGCTCACCGCCCACGGCGGGCGCATCGACCCATTCACGTTCAGAGGCTGGTTGCGACTGCGAATAGTCGGACGCGGCCAGCAATTCCGCGAGCGTGTAGCGCGGTCGTGGGCTGGGATTGACCACAAGGCAGCCATGATCGACGGTCAGCCCGACCGTTGCACCGGCTTGCAGGTGCAGTTGATCGAGGAACGCGGGCGGAACGGCCAACATGATCGAGCCGCCGACCTTGCGCAGATTGGTTGTGTGCATGACGCACCTCCAAGTAGTTAAGTTATACCAAAGTATAATTTTGATTGCCTTGAATCACAATCGGTGCATGTCCGTCAAACGATCGTCTAACGGCCGTGCCTAAATTGTCGGACAGAATAACGGACAAAACGGTCAAAAATGGCCGTCTGGGCGGGTACTTCGACTACCGCATTGAGGCGTTCAGCGCTAACCGAAGGGCAATTGACCGAGTAGTTCAGCGACCTGATTGATACCTGCCCGACTCGATTATTCGGATGAGTGTTTTTAGCAATCATTCAGTAGTCGTCGGTCGTGCATGAGCGCTTGCCGGCTCAAAGTTCGGCAAGCGGGGCGGCATTGGCGGGGCGTCATTTTCGGCAATACTGAGTGCCATATCGTCAACCTCCTGTATCGCAGCGAGTGATTTGGCGGCGCTGGATTTCCGGACATACTCCTTGCGTCGCCGGGTCACCTCGTCGACCAGTCGTTTGAGGCTTTCAGCTTTGGCCAGACCGGGCGAGAGGGCCGGGGTGTTGCGTTGCAGGATGTCATAGTAACTGCGGATATTCTCGACCAGAATGACGGCTTCGCCACCGCGCGCACGTCCGGCACCTATCTGGCTGGCGAAGCTGGCTTGCGCCAGTTTGGGCAAGACGAGCTTCATTTCATACCAGGACGCGGGGTCGGCCTTCAGTTTTCTGGCCAATCTGGTTGCGTTGTTGAAGTTTCCCGGGCCGATGTTGTAGGCGGCCAGTGCCAGCCAGGTTCGATCGGGTTCCGGCACATCCGGCGGGAAAGTCTCTTTGAGCATATTGATGTAGCGCGCACCGGCGAGAATGCTCTCGCTCGGATCAAGGCGATTGCCAACCTCAAGGCGATCAGCGGTTTCTTCAGTCAACATCATGATGCCACGGACATTGGTATAGCTGGTTGCATTGGGGTTCCAATGTGACTCGTGGTAGGCCACCGCAGCGATTAGGCGCCAATCGATGCCGCTGACTACCTCGGCTGCCTGAAAAAATTTGCGAAATTTGGGAAGGGTTGATTCGATCTCGCCAAGAAACTTCACCACGTCGACCTGCTTGAGTCGTTGCACATGGCCGAAATAGCGATCATCAATTCGTGCCAGCGTGCCGTCATACTGAACCCGTTCAATAAACGCTTTGGCTCGCGCTTCGAGTTCGGTATTGGGCTTTTCGCCCAGCAGCCAGACAATCGGCTGTTCCTGATTGAGGCTGAGTGTCGCCTGAAGTGACGGGAAGAACTGGCTGGCAATGTCAAATAGCGCGGAATCCATGGCCACATAGTTAATTTTCCGTGCGCTCAACGCCTCCAGAAGAGTAAAGGGATCCTGCCGGTTTTCTTCGACAAGCGTCAGGCCGGGGATTGATTTTTGCAGATTTTTGAGGCTGACCGCCTGCCGGGAGCCAGTGATTAAGTGGATGCTCTTGCCAGCCAGTTCACCTTTATCGAGTACTGGAAGAGAGGCTTCATGTTGAATTAGGGTGTCGTAAGTGTGCCTGATGGGCGGCGTTGTTTTGATCAGGGAATGATCCGGTGGTGCCAGCCAGGCAGCAGCCAGGTGGGCTTTGCCATTGTTGAGGTGAGTATCGATTTCTTCTGGTGGCACCACTACATACTTGACGCCGACCCCCAGCTCCTCGGCAAAAGCCTCGACCAGATCATGTTCCAAACCACTTACCTGGCCTTTGTCCTCGGCCTTGTAGGTTAGCTCACCCGGGGCGGTAAGAACCACCAGTTCGCGCTGCCCTGGCGTTGGAAACGGCAGCCCCCGCTGCCGTAACGAAGACGCGTCATCGCCGCAGGCAGCGAAAAGTAAAGGCATGGCTAACAGGAAGATTCGATTGATCCGGCGCATCTCATGATATTATGCCGCGCTTTCCGGAGGGGTACCGAAGTGGCCATAACGGCGCCGATTCGAAATCGGATGGTAGGAGAAATCCTGCACGTGGGTTCGAATCCCACCCTCTCCGCCAGTAACTAATAAAGCCCTGATTATACAGGGCTTTTTTACATCACGCGACAGTTGTCCCAGACTGGCGTCCCATACTCTGGGAGCCATCATGAAACAGCCTTCACACCACCCGTGACGCGTTCTAACGATTCAAGTTCGATTTTGCGCAACCACGATCTGAACCAGTTGTTGAACGACCACGAAAGGGGTGCAACGTACTTTCAAAAATCAAAAATTCACATCGTAGGGATAAGGCTTTTGGGCAACACTGGAATCCAGATTGCGCGCGCTCTCGTCGGTTGTCTGCTTTTTATCCCACCACAAAGCACGCCCGGCTTTTTGATCTTCTGCCCACAACGGATTCAGTTTCATTTGCTCGTCCATCCATTTAGTGTGGTCGGACACGTAATTTTTGCTTACATCACCCATTTTCAACAATCCTCCAACGATTCGAATCAAGTTTTTGATTTTAGCATTGCAATTGGCGAAATGCCCTTTCTTGATTCCCGGCGTGAGATACCTACAAAACTCCCGAGGCGACCTCAGACGCCTACCGCGGTGAACTGCTTGGTCTTGGATAAAATTGATGCGATTGCCCTGACCCGTTAAGCAATTCGCCCAGTTTCAGTATTTTTTCGGCTACAATTCGATCCCTGTTGATTTTGTAACAAAACGGAGACGTGGCCGAGAGGTCGAAGGCACTCCCCTGCTAAGGGAGCATGCGGGCAAAACCTGCATCGAGGGTTCGAATCCCTCCGTCTCCGCCAAATACCATTGTAAGTCTTTGATTTACAAGGGTATTTTTTTGTGATGGTGTTATCCGCCCAAAGACCCGCCCACTTCAAAATGCAGAACCACCTGCAATCTGAGCTTCCCCCGAAAATTAGTCTGCCAAGGGTGACCTAAAATTAGCGTCACTTTTGGAAGGCAGGAAATGAAGATACCGAAACAGGCATACACGACCGAGTTCAAGGAACTGGCGGTCAAGCGGATCAAAGATGGGCAG
>CAJBDJ010000070.1 GCA_903951825.1 uncultured Pseudomonadota bacterium | reverse complement strand
TCAAGCGCTTGCTCGATATCCCGCAAATTCAGCAAGTCTCCCGAGGCGATTGGGAAGGTGTTCCAAAAGGTGGCTCGCTCACCCGACTCAGGCGTCAAGCGGATGGCGCGGACGCGCCCGGGAATGACGGTCAGTTCGAGCGTTCCGCTTTTGATGTCTTGCGGTTCGGCAAGCACCCGCGATGTGATGTAGCCGCGCTCGATGATCGCGTTCTGGATGCGCTTCATCACCAGATTAATGCCGTTTGCCCCCAGGCAGCGTCCAAGGGGCGGGTCATTATTCGCGGCGGCGGCGTTGAGCGCCCATTCAAATTGTTCTGCTGCCGCCCCTTTGAGATGGATGCGCTCGATCCTGAAGCAGGGGGTTTCGTCGCTGGGCAACAGGCCGCTTGCTTCAGCATCGCCTAGCTCGAGCCGCACGTCTGGAGACTGTTCCTGCCGCTCCTGTTGGGCGCGTTCGCGCTGTTGCTGGCGAATTAGTGGATCGCTGCCATCGGCCAGCGACGCCGCCTTGCCCGGGTGGGCGGTGGCCAGTACGGTCGCCGCAAGAAAACCGGTGAGGGCCTGTCTGAGGCGATTCGCGCCAAGGGGAGGATAGACTTGCACAGCAATGTGACCGGATTCAAAAGTGAAAGACGCGCGATGATAAGGTTCAGCAAACACATTGTCATCCCATACAAAAGTCATAGGATTTTTCACGTACGGAGGCCATGACGCCGATCTCTTAAGAGGTAAACATGGGGAACATGTTGTCGGTATTACGCAAAATCCGGTAGTTGCTGGCCGGCACGGCTTGCGTGGTATCGACCTTGCTGGGTGCAACGGGTAGCGCGCTGTCTGGCATGGCGGCGAGCGTCGGGGTCAGCAAGGCAAGCGTTTTGGCGTTGCCTTGGGTATAAAAAACATAGTCAGCGCTGGCGACATTTTGGCTCACGGTGACAGTCTCCCCCGCATCGCGGCGACCATCTTCGTTAGCGTCTTGCCAAAAACGCAGTGAGGCAGCCTCTGCGGTGCCGAGTTGCCCATCGTGGTTGGCGTCGAGGGCAGCCAATTGGGCCACCGTCACTTTGGTGTTGTTGGTATCCACCAGCACACCCGTCTTGCGGGCGATACTGGCTGCGTTGTCGTAGGCCGTGCTTTGGCTGTCGTAAAAGGCGCCGATGGGATCGGAGAACCAAAAATCCATCGGGCTATTGGTCGGCGGCTCCCAGGTGTTGCCACTGTTGATGAGTTGATCCGCACTGTTGCGGGTGAAGGTGTTCCAATAGGTGTCGGTGACCAAGCCGTCATCGTGCAGACCGTTCAGAAGATACTCGGCATCCTGCCTTTGCGCCGCATTGTTGAGGTTGTAGCTGGCGCTGCCAGTGCCAGTGCCGAAAATGAGATTGTGCGTATCTACCACTCTGTCACCATTCGGGTCGGCTATTACCTCGACAACGTCGTGGCTTCCATTGCCAGTCGCGCCTATCGTGATATATGAAATACTGGAGATCAAATTGCTGCCACCCTGTGGGTTAATACGCTCCTTCTGCTCACTGTATTCAGCCGTTTCGCCATTAAACGAATAGATAGTCAGAACATCACCATCCTTTGATCTGGCTTTGTAGCTGGATCCAAACTTTTCTGGTGCTTTTGAAATCAATATTTCATAGGTGTCGGACGTTTTAATTGACACCCAGTTGGGGCTGGAATTATCGATTGAGGGGGGTTGAATGCCAGCCTGAGCTTGCGAGTAACCATCGGAAAAACCAAAGCCGATAACTTCGTTCCAGTTTGATTCGTCTGAAGTGGGTAGCCATTGCTCTTTGACCAGATTATCAAACAATTGGTCAAGAGACTTCCTGACCTCCGGGTTTTTCAATGCTTCGGCCCCGCTGCCTGTCAGTACATTAATCACCGTTAGCGCCGCACTGATGTGCGGGGGAACGGCTCCCCCGAGTTCAACAGTTGCTGACGCAAGTATCTGTATTTATTAGAAGTTGTTTTAAAAATTGCCACTACAGCAAGGTTAGCTGCTCCGGTAGTCGTGGTTTTGTGAGGTTCAAGGCGGCCAAGATGTGTGTCTGCTCGGT
>CAJBDJ010000069.1 GCA_903951825.1 uncultured Pseudomonadota bacterium | reverse complement strand
TCGCCATCTTTTGCGCTGCCCAAAAGACGAGAGTAGACGGGATTTCTTGAAGGTTTACAAGGGGGTGTCATAAGCCGTTGAAGGTTAACGAGTTTTTGATGGGGTTATGATGAATCATTTATTCAATTCGAGTGCGGAGGCCCTGCTATGAGTACGACAGGGCCTGAATCAAGGCTGTGCTGAGAGTTCATTTTTTTAAAAATTTCATTTTCTGTCACCATATTAAGGAATAATCATGGATTCAGTAACTATCCGCCATATCACGAAATGTAATCTTGATCAAAAAAAAGAGGTCAGAGAAGTTAGAAATTTAGAGAGTGTAAGGCGATCTATGTACACCGATCATATGATCGGGTTAAATGAGCATTTGGCTTGGATTGATCGGCTTGAGAACGATACAAAACAAATTGTTTTCGTCGTTTTTCTAAATGATAAGGTATCTGGGATTGTCTCTATCAATGCGTTAGATCGACTCCACAAGAAGTCTGATTGGGCATTTTATCTTGACGACAAGACAAGGGGAGGTTTAGGTGCGGCTCTGGAATACGCTCTTCTGAACTATGCTTTCGATAGACTTGGTCTTGAAAAGCTCAACTGTGAAGTGATAGAGACTAATCCCGCTGTAGTGAAAATGCACCTCAAGTTTGGATTTCTCGAAGAAGGATTTAGGCGCTCGAACATCATCAAAAATGACGCACGTATTGGAGTTCATTTTTTAGGTCTTACAAAAGAAGATTGGTTTGTTAAGCGTGTAGAGTTAGGTCTTTCGTACAAATCTATCTTCGATAAATTTCCCGTTACTATCGAAGCTCCAGCTTTCTCGGTTTGAATTATGGATATAGATTTTGAGTATTTTACGGGTGACGATGGTCAAATTAAGATTTTGTACGATCTGCTTTCCAAGAGAAATCATCAAATTAGTCATACGCAGATGCCAAGTTACGCTCAGCATTGCGACTTTGTTAGGAATCATCCCTATGTATCTTGGTATCTTGTAAAGGTCAGCGGAAGTTATATCGGAAGCTTCTATGTTACTGATCAAAATACAATTGGTATTAACATACTAAATGATTGGGTAGGCAGCACTGTTTCGGCAGTTATCGATCAGATTAAGTCGAAGTTTATTCCTTTGCCCGCAATCAAGTCTGTTCGTAGTGAATTTTATTCGATCAATGTGGCGCCGGGTAATGCTGAACTAATATACGCTTTAGAACGGAGCGGATGCGTTCTTGCTCAACTAAGTTACGTGATTATGTAACCCGCTTAGCCAGGGCCTCCGCACTCGGAATGCATAGGCGAGAAATTGATCGCGGTTGCGTAAGAAATAGGCAAAGCACGATAGGTTTTGTTGCTTTGAAAGGCCGCAAGTTGGGAGCCGAAAGAGAATTGAACCTCCTCGCTGATGTCAGTCATTGGTTTTGCGCTTGGGTTCGCCCAAAATTTGGGCAATTTCAACAAATTTGTGCATCATGCCACCCGATTGCGGAAGCCCTGGGAAAAAATTTCTATTTGCCTAATTTTTGATGCTTCTCCATCAATAGTGATGCGCCTTGGAAATATGCGATGGCTTGATTCGCGAGATTCGAATCAACTGGAATAGACTGGGCATCTTTTTG
This sequence comes from uncultured Pseudomonadota bacterium, assembly GCA_903951825.1. Classification (GTDB taxonomy): domain Bacteria; phylum Pseudomonadota; class Gammaproteobacteria; order Burkholderiales; family Rhodocyclaceae; genus Azonexus. The sequence continues at coordinate 32,393 of CAJBDJ010000069.1, read as the reverse complement.
ATTGCTGCTTACACTAAATGCCTCAATCTTGCGTTTGGGTTGGAGGACGATCATCTGGTCTCCTTTCAAATAACCAAGATTTTGATAGGTTGACATGAGCGCTCGTCCCTCGGAAGGCGAGGTTTTCAGTATGTCTCGTCCGACAAAATGGTCTTGATTTCCAAGACCAAGCAGCGAAAGTAGCGTAGGCACAAGATCAATCTGGCTGGACAGGGTGTCAACCTGTCGAGGAGTCAAGAATTGTGGCGCATATATGATGGCTGGAATGTGATAGCGACTGACTGGAATTTTGGCTTTTCCGGCGCTACTGGCGCAGTGGTCGGCAACAATCAGGAATATCGTGTTTTCGAACCAGGGCTTATTTTTAGCCATCTCGATAAACCGACCGATCGCATAGTCAGCATATTTTACCCCTCCCTTTCGTCCAGAATGAGATGGAATATCAATTCGACCATCAGGATAAGTAAATGGTCGATGATTGGAGGTTGTCATGATATGGGCAAAGAATGGGTGACCCGCTGAATGGTCTTTGTCAAATTCGATTAGGGCTTGATCGAATAGGTGTTCATCGGCAACTCCCCAGACATTTTCAAATTTTACAAGGCCCTCTTTAAAATTTGTCCGATCAGTCACTTTATAACCTTGCGCATCGAAATAACTATTCATGTTGTCGAAGGCGCCATATCCACCGTAGATAAAATGGGTTTGCCAACCTTGGTCGCCAAGCACGCTTCCCAATGTATTAAGGTTGGTTATGTTAGGCCATCGAACCACGGACATGCCCGGTTGAGGTGGCAGTGCTGCCGACAACGCTTCAAGTCCGCGAACGGTGCGTGTGCCGGTAGCGTAAAGCTGTGAGAATAGAATACCTTCTTGTGCCAAACGATCCAGGTTCGGGGTGAGGTTTTCCCGATTGCCGAAAGTGGCCATGTATTCAGCCGACATGCTTTCCATCATTAACACAATCACATTGTTTTGTTTTGCCAACCGGACAGGCGGACTGGGTAAATGAGTTGCTCGGAGCTCATCCTTGCCTGACAACTGGGCAAGGTCAGCAAGTACCTCGGTATCCGGTCTTGTGGCATAGAGAGACTTGTAGTCCAATTTGTTCTGACGAGCCGCTGAAACAAAACTTCTCCACCCATTATCTGCCAGTTCATTTGCATATGAATTTCTGGAAAAGTCGGTAGCATTTAATGCGGAGGCTGCCAGAATAAAAATAAATAACCCACCAATACTAATTATCAAATTGTGCCATACCTGTCCTTTATTAGACTCAGCAATAGTGAAAAGCCGATGTCTGAGAAGCCACGTTACAACCAAAGAAATCGAGATGATGGCTGACAGTATGGTTCGTACTGGATATGATTCTTTGATGTTTCCAATCACTTCTGTCGTATATATAAGGTAATCGACAGCAATGAAATTAAAGCGAGTGCTGAACTCGTCCCAAAAAATTATCTCTGAGACAGCCACGAATAAAAGCGTGAAGACAAATATGAAGAATAGGAATGGCTGGAAGTATTGTCGCCATAATATCCCGGGCAGTGCCTCGAATAAAAGCCAGGGGGCGGAAATTGCGAGTGCAATTGGTAAGTCTCTTAAGCTCCCGTAGAACACAGCTGTTAAAAGCGATTCCCATGACTGGTCGCTAAAGCTAATTGCATATCCGAAAAGAACCAGACGTGTTAATAGAAACACGGATAGTGCACATAAAAGAGGGAGCGTTAATGCTCGAGAGAAGAACGTTTTTAAAACTGCAATCCGATTCATTGTGATGTGTTCTTTCAGCGTTGGTGAGGCGTTGGTGAACAATTAGCATTACCTAATATTAAAGTTCGGGGAATTTCGGCGTGCCGAGATAAGTGAAGCGGTTGATGATGGCGGCTCGAACCTGAGCCTCGGCCACCTGGCAGTCGAAGACACGAGAAAATATCTTGTCGCCGAGCTGTTTGAACCGGTACATCCTGTTCTCGGACAGGCTGCGCCGATGGTAGCCGCTTTCGTCTGTGCCGCTATCTGCCTGCTTCCGTTGGCTCTGGTAGCCATTTTGGGAGACTCGGCAAGCATTGCGCTCCGTAGACCGCGATAAAGTCATGAAGACGTTGGAGCGCGCGAGCAAACCGGCGGTTTGCAAAAAAACCGGGATGGTCACAGGCGAATAATGCCCTGATTGGCGACTGCCGGCAGCCAGGCGGCGAGTGTGCCGCGCCCGGCCAGGCGCAGGTCGGGCGAAATCTCGGCGAGTGGCAGCAAGACAAAGGCGCGCAGATGCAGACGTGGGTGCGGCAGGTTCAGGCGTGGCAGGTCGAGTTGGAGATTGTCGTAGAGCAGGAGGTCGAGATCGAGCGTGCGTGGGCCATTGCGCACCGCGCGGATGCGTCCGAAGCGTTGTTCCAGCGCCAGCAGTTCATCGAGCAGGGCTTCCGGCGCCAGCGACGTTTGCAGTTGGGCAACGGCGTTGATGAATTCGGGTTGCCCGGTGATGCCGATCGGCGCCGTCCGGTAAAGCGATGAGGTGTGCGTGACGCGGCTCTCGGTGAGGTTGGCGAGGGCGCCAAAGGCAGCCAGTACGGTGGCGGCAGGGTCACCGAGATTGGCGCCGAGGGCGACGTAGGCCGTACTCATTCGCTGCCGCTGCTGGCGGCGTTGTCGTCGTTCGAGAGACCGGCAGTGGCCGGCTTCTTACGCCGCCGGCGACGCTTTTTGTCGCCTGCCGGCTCGGGCATCAGCATCGTGGCACGTTGTTCGCCGTCGGCATTCTGGAAGTCAGTCCACCATTCAGCCAATTCGCTATTGATTTCGCCCGCTTCCGCGCGCAGCAGCAGAAAGTCGTAGCCGGCGCGAAAGCGCTGGTGTTCGAGCAAGGCGTAAGGGCGCTTGCCGGCGCGTACTTCAAAGCGCGGCTGGAGTGACCAGATGTCCTTGATGTCGCCGACAATGCGCCGGGTGATGGCCAGTTTTTCGCCTTGCGTGTCGAGCACGGTATCCATGGCCTGATAAAGCGCCGGGATTTTCGCTTCGCCACCGGCCTTGATTTTTTCCCAGTGCGCCAGGACTTCATGCCAGAGCAGCGTGGCAAAGAGAAAACTCGGTGCAATGCTCTTGTTGTTACGCACCCGTTCATCGGTGGTGGCGAGCGCCAGCATGACGAATTTTTCACCCGTTGGCTGTTCGAGAATGACGTCGAGGAGCGGCAAAAGCCCGTGATGCAGACCCTCGTCGCGTAGTTGGGTGATGCATTTGACGGCGTGGCCGGAGGTCAGCAGCTTCAACATTTCGTCGAAGAGGCGGGCGGCGGGGACGTTTTCGAGCAGGACGGCCATCTCGCGGATCGGCTTGCTGGCTGCCGGATCGATCAACAGCCCGAGTTTGGCGGCGAGGCGCACGGCGCGCAACATGCGTACCGGGTCTTCGCGGTAGCGGGCGCGGGGTTCGCCGATCATGCGCAAGGTTTTTTGCTTGAGGTCGCCGACGCCGTGGTGATAGTCGATAACGGTTTCCCTGGCCGGGTCGTAATACAGCGCGTTGGCGGTGAAGTCGCGCCGCGCGGCGTCTTCGGCTTGCGAACCGAAAACGTTGTCGTGCAGGACGCGGCCGTGCGCATCCTTTTTGACGTTGTCGGCCAGGGCGCCGCGAAAGGTGGTCACTTCCAGCGTTTCTTGTCCGATCATGACATGGACAATCTGGAAGCGGCGGCCAATGATGCGGGCGCGGCGAAAGTGGCGGCGGATTTCTTCCGGCGTCGCGTTGGTGGCAATGTCGAAATCCTTGGGCTCGGCGCCGATCAGCAGGTCGCGTACCGCGCCGCCGACGACAAATGCCAGATGCCCGTGGCTTTGCAGGGTTTCACAAACGCGCCGGCTGCCGGAACTGATGCGGTCGCGGGTGATGCCGTGGCTGGAGACGGGAATGATGGCCGGCGCCGATGGCCCGGCGTTGACTTTTTTGCCGCCCAAAATGCGGGAAATGAATTTGCGGATCACGTATTACCGATAGAAAGGGGGTGAATAAAACAAGGCGGCAGAATCAAGGCGAAACAGGTGAGAGAGGATGATTTCGCGCTGTTCCGGCGGATTTTCCAGGTGCATAAACAACAAAAATTTTACCGCAAACTAATGATTTTCCAGCCCATTTCGCTACTGTGACGGCGCAGGGTGTCATCCGGATCAACGGCAACCGGCGTCTTGACCTTGCTCATCAAGGGCAGGTCGTTGAGCGAATCGCTGTAAAAATGGCTGTCGTCAAAACTGCCCCACCAGAGACCGAGGCTCTCCAGCCAGCTTTCAACGCGCTCGATCTTGCCTTCGCGGAAGGCGGGCGTACCGCGCGGGGTGCCGGAAAATGCCCCGTTTTCGGCATTGACCGCGGGAATCGTCGCAATCAGGTGCGGAATGTCCAGCAGGCGGGCAATCGGCGCGGTGACGAAGCTGTTGGTGGCGGTGACGATGGCGCAGAGGTCGCCGTTGTCACGGTGCCGCTTGACCAGCGCCCGGGCGCCGGCGCCGATCAGCGGGCGAATGTGGCGCTCCAGATACTCGCCATGCCAGGCGTCGAGTTCGCGGCGCGGGTGGCGGCTGAGGGGGGAGAGCTGAAAGTCGAGAAATTCGTGAATATCCAGCGTGCCGGTTTTGTATTGCTCGTAAAAATGGCTGTTTTTCGCTTCCTGCGTGACACGGTCGACGACGCCTTTGCTGATCAGGAATTGCGCCCACTCGAAGTCGGAGTCGCCGCTGAGCAAGGTGTTGTCAAGGTCGAAAAGGGCGAGATTCATGCGGCAAGCTCCGGCGAGTGGGTCAGCAGTTCGCGCAGCAAGGGCAAGGTGACGGCGCGTTTGTGTTCGAGGGTGTAGCGATCGAGGGCAACGATGAGGGCGGAGAGGGTGCGCATGTCGCGCGCGGCATGGCGCAGCAGGTAATCAATCAGCTCCGGTGGCAGCTTCAGGGCGCGGGCTTTGGCCTGAGCTGCGAGGGCGGCGGCCTTTTCGCTGTCGGAAAGCAGGCGCAGACGGTAAATCAAGCCGGAACCGAGGCGGGTGCGCAGGTCTTCACGCAGCGTCAGGTGCGCCGGTGCCTGGCGGGTGGCGGTCAACAGCATTCCGGAGGCCATTTTCAGGCGGTTGAAGTGGTTGAACAGGGCGATCTGGCCGACTTCGTCGAGCGCCTCAAGATTATCGACCGCCAATTGCATCGGCTGCGCGACGCTGTGCAGCGCCGGGTCGGCGGCGGCATCGACGTAGTTGAAGGCGCAGGATTGCAGTAAATGCGAACGTCCGCTGCCGGCATCTCCCCACAGGCAGAAGGCGGTGTCGCGTGGCATGCCGGCCAGCCAGCCGGAGAGGGCGGCGAGGGTTTCGGCATTGCCGCCGGCAACAAAGTTGTCGAGGGAAGGCGGACTGTCCGGCAGCAAGTCGAGAATCAGCTGACGCATGGAGGCTTAACGCCAGCCAATCAATCCGTAATGCTTTTTGCCGCGCCGCAGGATGGTGAAGCGGCCGTAAAGGCGTTCGTTGTCGGCGATCTGGTGGTCGAGGGCAGCAGCCTTGTGGCCGTTGATGCTGACGCTGCCGCTTTGAATGAAAGTGCGCGCCTCGGATTTGGACTTGGCGAGACCGGCGGCGGCGACTGCGTCGATCAGGCTGGCGCTGGTTTTATCCAGCTGAATGCCGGGCATACCGTCTTGCGCCAGCTGTTCGAGATCATTTTCGGTCAGATTGTCGAGTTCACCGCAGAACAGGCTGTCGCTGATGCGGCGGGCGGCCAGCAGCGCAAGCTCACCATGCACCAGGCGGGTGACTTCTTCGGCGAGGAAGCGCTGGGCTTCCGGCTTGCTGCCGCTGGCGCGGTCGGCGGCCTCGATCTCGGCGATACGGGTGAGCGGCAAAAAGGTGAAGAATTTGAGGAATTTGTAAACGTCGGCATCGCTGGTGTTGAGCCAGAACTGGTAGAAGGCGTAGGGCGAGGTCTTCTTCGGGTCGAGCCAGATGGCGCCCGATTCAGTCTTGCCGAACTTGGTGCCGTCGGCTTTGGTGACCAGCGGCAAGGTCAGGCCGAAAACGTTTTGCTGATGCAGGCGGCGCGTCAGGTCGGTGCCGGCGACGATATTGCCCCACTGGTCGGAGCCGCCGATTTGCAGCACGCAGCCGAAGCGCTTGTTGAGTTCGGCGAAATCGTAGCCTTGCAGCAGGCTGTACGAGAATTCGGTGTAGGAAATCCCCTGGTCTTCGCGCTGCAGGCGTTGTTGCACGGCTTCTTTCTTGATCATCGCGTTGACCGAGAAATGCTTGCCGATGTCGCGCATGAATTCGAGGCAGTTCATGGCGCCGAACCAGTCGTAATTGTTGGCCATGATGGCGGCGTTGGCACCATCGAACTTGAGAAAGGGGGCGACCTGGCCGCGGATTTTGTCGACCCAGCCGGCGATCACCTCGGGCGTGTTGAGCTTGCGCTCACTGGCCTTGAAACTCGGGTCGCCGATCATGCCGGTGGCGCCGCCGACGAGGGCAATCGGCTGGTGGCCGGCTTCCTGAAAGCGTTTGAGGACGAGCACCGGCACCAGATGGCCGAGGTGGAGGCTGTCGGCGGTCGGGTCGAAGCCGCAATAAAGGGTGACCGATTTCTCAGTCAGCAGTTTGTCGAGCGCCCGGGCATCGGTGATCTGGGCGATCAGGCCGCGCTCGTCGAGATCCTGAATGAGGGGGGACTGGGTCATGGTGCTGCTCTCCACAAAACGGGAATGCCCGGCAGTGGGCGGTCGAAAACAATCAAGCCGAGCATTTTACCAGAGGCTGCCCGGCCGCCCGCCTTCCCGCAGCGTCGGGGAGCCGGCGCAATCGGGGCTGCCAGGGCTCTAATTCAGCCCGAGCAGCGTCTGCGCGTGATGCGCCATCATCCACTCTTCATTGGTCGGGATGACCAGCACGTCGATACTGCTGTGGCCGGCGCTGATCCGCAGCTCGTCGCCGGCGTTGGCCGCCGCGTCGAGGTGGATGCCCAGCCATGCGGATTGCTGACAGACGCGGCGCCGAACTTCGGCGGCGTGTTCGCCAATGCCGCCGGTGAACACCAGGGCGTCGAGTCCACCGGCGGCAGCGGCCAGCGAACCGAGTTCGCGGGCGATGCGGTAGCAGAAAAGATCGACCGCTTCCTGCGCTTCTGTCGTGTCGCTGGCGAGCAAGGTGCGCATGTCCTGGCTGATGCCGGAGACGCCGAGCAGGCCGGATTCCTTGTAAAGAATCCGGGTCATGTCCTTGACCGTCAGGTTTTTGGTTTCCATCAGGTGCAGGACAACGCCGGGATCAAGATTACCGACCCGCGTTCCCATCACCAGCCCGTCGATGGTCGAGAAGCCGAGCGTCGTCGCTACGCATTGACGATTGACCATCGCCGCCATGCTGGCACCGTTGCCGAGGTGGGCGACCACGACGCGACCATTGGCGCGGCCGGAGTGTTGCGGCAGGGCGCGGGCGATGTATTCGTAGGAAAGACCGTGGAAGCCGTAGCGTTTGATGCCTTCGGCGGTCATGCTGCGCGGCAGGCCGAAGGTTTGGGCGACGCTCGGCTGGCTGCGATGAAAGGCGGTGTCGAAGCAGGCCACTTGCGGCACTTCGGGCAACAATGCCTGCAGCGCGACGATGCCGGCAACGTTGTGCGGCTGATGCAGCGGCGCCAGCGGCGTGAAACTACTCAAATGTCCGAGCACCCGCTCATCGATGATGGTCGGCTGCGAATAGCGCTCGCCGCCATGAACGACACGGTGGCCAACGGCGCTGATGCGCCAGCCGGCATGGCTGGCAGTGAACCACTTCAACAGTGCGTCGAAAGCCTGGGCATGATTGACCCGGTTTTCGAGGGTTTGCTCGGCGATGCGTTCGCCAGCGCGGTTCCTGGCCACCATGCGGGTGGTCTCGGCGCCAATGCCGTCGATCTGCCCGGAGACTTCGGCTGCCGCCGACAGCGGCTGGGCGAGCGGGAAAAGGGCAAATTTGATCGAAGACGATCCGGCGTTGATGGTGAGAATGCCATGCGACATGTCAGACGTTTCCTTTTTTGCGTGCTGCGTGAGCCACCAGGGCGGCAATGACGCACGATGCGGTGCGTGTTTCGGCGGTATCGGCGCGACTGGTCAAAATGATCGGTACTTTGGTACCGAGGACGATGCCGGCGGTTAGGGCATTGGCCAGATATTCCAGTTGTTTGGCGACCATGTTGCCGGATTCGAGATCGGGAACCACGAGAATTTCGGCATGGCCGGCAACCGCCGATTTGATCCCCTTGGTTTTGGCGGCGACGATGGACACGGCGTTGTCGAAAGCCAGCGGACCGTCGAGCAGGCCGCCCTTGATCTGGCCACGGTCGGCCATCTTGCAGAGCGCGGCGGCATCAAGCGTCGACTGGATTTTCGGGTTGACCGTCTCGATGGCCGACAATATCGCCACCTTGGGCTCGGCGATGCCGAGAATGTGGGCGAGATCAATGGCGTTCTGGATGATGTCGACTTTTTCTTCGAGCGTCGGCCGGATATTGATCGCCGCATCGGTAATCAGCAGCGGGCGATGATAGGTCGGTACATTCATGACGAAGACGTGGCTGATCCGCCGCGCCGTGCGCAGGCCGTTGGCACGCAAGACGACTTCACTCATCAGTTCGTCGGTATGCAGGCTGCCCTTCATCAGCGCCTCGGCATCGCCGGTACGCACCATCGACACGGCGAGCCCGGCCGCATCGTGGCTGTGCTTGGCATTGACGATCCGAATCCCATGCAAATCGATGCCGAATTCTTCGGCCACCGCACGGATTTTGGCTTCCGGGCCGATCAGGAACGGTTCGATAATCCCTTCTTGAAAGGCAATCACCGGGCCGCGCAACGACTCGTAATCACAGGGGTGGGCGACGGCGGTCGGAATCGGCTCCAGCCCTTTGACGCTGGCCAGCAAATTTTGATAACGCTCGTGCTTGTCGTCGATATGGATCGAGGGCATGCGCACTTGCTGCAAGTGGGCGATTTTTTCAGCAGGCGCCAGCACTTCGGCGGTGCCGCGAACCACTTGCAAGCCCTCCTGGTTGGTACAGACGCAATCAAGGATGACGTGGTGGTTGTGGTCGAATTTTTGTTTGGCGGTGACGGTGATGGTGATCGTGTCGCCGATCGTCACCGGTCGCGCGAAGTGCAGCGACTGGTCGATGAGGATCGTTCCCGGGCCGGGAAACTGGGTGCCGAGGACGGTCGAAATCAGCGAACCGCTCCACATGCCGTGCGCAATGACCTCACGGAACATACCGCTTTCAGAAAAGCTTTCGTCGATGACGCTTGGATTGATGTCGCCGGTGAGGACGGCGAAGAGTTTGACGTCCTCGGGCATCAGGGTTCGTGTCAGGCTGGAGGTGTCGCCAACCTGGATTTCATCATAGGTTTTGTTGACCAGATAGCGTTGCTCGTTGCTCATGTTCATGGTTGCGTTCCTCAAATTGACGGGAGCGGAAGCCGGCATTTTATGCCGCACTCAGGCCACTTTTTGCCCTGGAGATGTTAAGTGCTCGCGTTCTGTCGAAGCACGTCGGTCATGGCTGAGTGGCGGCGGAATATCAATCGATAGTTCCGGGCGGCAATGCAGCAGCCGGTCGATCACCCACTGGTTGGCATCATGGGTGAATTCCCGGGCGGCCAGCGGTGCACCGGTCAGGGCGGCGACGAACAGGGCGACGGCGGCCGAGCGGCTGACGCCGAATTCGCAATGCACCATCGTCGAAATCTCGAAAGGCGCAACGTGCAGGGTGTGCACGAATTCGCTGATTTGCGCCGCCATGTGGTGATCGAACATCCCCGGCATCGGCGCCGGCAGATACTCGTCGGCCGGCACGGCGTCGAAAAAAGAGAGGCGTAGAACGTGCCGGAACAAGGGGTCGAGGCGTGCCGCGGGCGAGCCCGGGTCGGTGATCGAGATGACCGCCATGTAAGGATTGCCGGCAAGCGATTCGGCCAGTTCGCGCGAGGCGAATAAAACATGTTTGATGGTCATTGGGCGGGAAGCCTCCGGGGGATTGTGCGGTGCCGCATTCTGGCGCTCATTCCATGAATACGGGGTCGGAAAAAACCAGTGTCCCATCGCGGCGCATCATCAGGTTGTCGGCTTTCATCAGATCGGGCAATGCATCGTATTCGCTGGAAAAGGTTTCCAGCGCCTTGAGCGACTCCTGCACCGTATCGTTCCAGCCCATCGGCGTCACGACCATGTGGTGCAGGGCGATGCGCCCCATATCCCGCGCCAGGTTGCGCCAGATCATGCAGGCGTCGAAATAGGAAGTCGATATTTTGCTCGCCAGTTCGCTGGCATCGCCGGTGCCGGGCAGGGGGTAGAGCTTTTCCACCTCGACAATATGAAAAGGAAAACCCCGACTGGAGCGGCCAACGGTGCCGTGGTCGGCATAAACCACCGGGAAATGGCGGCCGGTCGGCCGATCGACCGCCGTGTAATAGGCGTAATCGGTGGGCGATGAAAGCACTTTGAAAACGTGCGCAACGCCATCAACCAGATCGCCGTCAAGGACGATGGTGCTCTCGCCGCGACCGATTTCCTGGCGGCCGTTGAGCAGGGGATGATCGGGAACCGGGTCGGTGATCAGCCCGGCGGGTTGGTTGGCCATGAGGAACTCCCGTAAACAGGCCTGACGTGCGCCGTGGGGCGCAGGGTTTTGGCGAACCCCGCGCCGTCACATTGGCGGTCAGGCGACGATATGCGCACCGGCATCGACATAAATGGTTTGTCCGGTCATGCCGGACGAACCTGCCGTGCACAGGAAGGCCGTCAGGGCGCCCACTTCATCGATGGTGACGGTGCGCCCGAGGGGAGCCTTGGCCGCATCCGACTCCAGCAGCTTGTCGAAGTTGGTGATGCCGGAAGCGGCGCGCGTCATGATCGGGCCGGGCGACACGGCAAAAACGCGGATACCTTTCGGGCCCAGGTCGTAAGCCATGTAACGGACGGCCGATTCAAGCGCCGCCTTGATGATGCCCATGACGCCGTAGTTGCGGACGACCCGTTCGGCACCGAGATAAGACATGGTAATCAGCGAGCCGCCTTCCGCCATGTGGGGTTCGAGCGCTTTGGCCATGCGCAGGAAGCTGTGGCAGGAGATGTTCATTGCCGAATCGAAGCCGGATTCCGTCGTGTCAATGACTCGCCCATGCAGGTCTTCGGCATGGCAGAAGGCCATCGAGTGAATGGCAAAGTCGATCTGCCCGAACTCAGCACCACATTTGGCGATCATGTTTTCAAGACTGCCGGGTTGGGTGACATCGAGCTTTTCAAAGAGCTTGGCGCCCAGCATCTCGGCCAGCGGCTGGGTGTATTTGGCGGTCTTGTCGTTCTGGTAAGTGATGGCAATTTCAGCGCCCAGTGCGCGAATTGCCTTGGCTACGGCAAAAGCGATGGACTTGTCGTTGGCGATCCCGGTGATCAGGCCTTTTTTGCCGGCCAGCGGGAGATAAGAGCCGGTCTGCGCCGGCGTGTTCGGTTCGAGATTTGCACTCATGCTGTTCTTCCTTTCAGAAGTCGTTAGGAAACCCGGACACGCACCAACACAGCGAAGAAGCAGGGTTGGTGCAGTGCACCATGGCGCTATTGTGGCACAGCCTTGTGGCGATAGCGTCACTGTTTGAACAAAAAAGGAGGCGTTTGTCGAAGTGTCGTTTTCTGGTTCGGGCGGCAATCGCGCTGAAAAATGCCGCACCGCACCATCGGGCGCCTTACGCAGGCTTGGCCGACCGCATCGGGCGAAGAATAAGGTCAGCATTTTTTCTTGGTTCGCGAACCGCAAAGCGAACACTAAATTGTCGCCACCCCCACAAATAAACGAGGAATTCGCCGTGAAACTTCACCTGCTACGCCGCCGCCTGCTGGTTGCAGCCGTGTTATCGACTCTTGCCGGCCACCTTCTGGCTCAGACCAGCATCACCCTGCTCAATGTTTCCTACGACCCGACCCGCGAGCTTTATCAGGACTTCAACCCGCTGTTTGCCAAATACTGGAAGGAAAAAACCGGCGAGGTTGTGACTATCAGGCAATCGCACGGCGGCTCGGGAAAACAGGCGAGAGCGGTGATCGACGGCCTTGAGGCCGATGTGGCCACCCTCGCGCTGGCCTACGACATCGATGCGATTGCCGAAAAATCCGCCAGGCTGCCTCTGGATTGGCAGAAGCGGCTGCCGCACAACAGCTCGCCCTACCAATCGACCATCGTTTTCCTGGTCAAAAAAGGCAACCCGAAAGGTATCAAGGATTGGGATGACTTGATCAAGCCGGGCGTGCAGGTGATTACCCCGAACCCGAAAACCTCTGGCGGCGCCCGCTGGAATTATCTGGCTGCCTGGGGCTTCGCCCTCAAGAAATTTGCCAATAACGAGGACAAGGCGCGCGAGTTCATCGGCAAACTGCTGAAAAATGTTCCGGTACTGGATTCCGGTGCGCGCGGGTCAACCAACACCTTTGTCCAGCGCGGTATTGGCGATGTGCTTCTGGCCTGGGAAAACGAAGCCTTTTTGTCGATCAACGAGTTGGGGCCGGACAAATTCGAGATCGTCGTGCCGTCGATTTCCATCCTTGCCGAACCCCCGGTAACCGTGGTCAGTGGCAATACGGACAAGCGTGGCACGACCAGGGTGGCCAGCGCCTACCTCGAATACCTCTATTCGCCGATTGGCCAGAAGGTTGCCGCCCGTCATTACTACCGCCCGATCAAGCCGGAATGGGCCGACAAGGCCGACATCGCCCGCTTCCCTAAGGTCAATCTGATCAAAATCGATGATTTGGGTGGCTGGCAACAGGTGCAGAAAAAGCACTTTGCCGACGGCGGCGTTTTTGATCAGGTCTATGGCAAGTGATTGAGCGGGGCGTTCCGAAGATGAAACAGACAACGCTCATCGTGCCGGGCTATCTCGGGAGCGAAGAGGCGCACTGGCAGAGCTGGCTTGAGCGGCAACTGCCCGATGCGCAGCGGGTGCGGGGGATTGACTGGAACGTACCAAATATCGGGCGCTGGTCGACGGCGGTCGGCGATGCCATTGATCGTGCCGTTCGGCCGCTGTGGCTGGTGGCTCATAGTTTCGGTTGCCTGGCGAGTGTCCTGGCCGCGGCGACCCGCCCGGGTCGCATTGCCGGCGCGTTATTGGTTGCCCCGGCCGACCCCGACCGCTTCACGGCGCAGGGGCTGCGAAATTCTTCCAACCTTGAATCGGGAATTGCCTCGCTGTTTGAAAATATCCTGATCGACTATCCGGCGCTGGCAGTGGTGAGTACCAACGATCCATGGATCAGTGTTTCAACCGCGACTCATTGGGCGCAGCGCTGGGGTTGCCGGCTGGCGAGCCAGGGGGCGGCCGGGCATATCAATGTCTCATCGGGCTACGGGCCGTGGCCTGAATGCCTTGATTTTTTGCGCGACATGCAGGCCAGCCAGGGGTCATGTCTGCTTGGGGAAATCGATTCCCCGCGATCGCTGATACCAGCGATCAACATTCGAGAGGAGGTTTCATGTCCGTTGTCGTGATTGATGATCGTCCACTGCTATCGCGCGAAAGTTTTGATTTTTCGCATGATGCCGAGTTTGTCGGGTCATCCCCAGTCCTCGATCAGGCGCGCCGGCGCGCCGTTGCCGATCATCTGCCGTATGCCGGAAGTGTGACGGCGCAGGACGCCTGGGCCTTGTTTCAGTCGGGTGAGGCCGTATTGATCGACGTGCGAACCGCCGAGGAGCGCAAGTTCGTCGGCCATGTGCCGGAAACCAAACACGTCGCCTGGATGACCGGCCTCTCGCTTTCGCGCAACCCGCGTTTTGTCAAGGAACTCGAAGGCAAAGCCGGCAAGGACGATGTCGTTTTCCTGCTCTGTCGCAGCGGCAAGCGTTCGGCAGCGGCGGCGGAAGCGGCGGCGAAGGGCGGATTCAAGAACGTTTTCAACATTCTCGAGGGCTTCGAGGGGGATATTGACGAGCAGCAGCGGCGCGGCACCTTCAATGGCTGGCGTCATGCGGGGCTGCCGTGGGTTCAGGATTAATCAGGTTTTCAGGGAGAAACAGCCATGTCGAAAATATATTCAGATAACTCGCAGTCGATCGGCAATACGCCGCTGGTCAAACTCAGCCGCGTCATCGACGGCGCCCGAGCCACCGTGCTGGCCAAGGTCGAAGGCCGCAACCCGGCTTATTCGGTCAAGTGCCGGATCGGTGCGGCACTCATCAACGATGCCGAAAAGCGCGGCCTGCTCGGCGCCGGCAAGGAGCTGGTCGAGCCGACCAGCGGCAATACCGGCATTGCCCTGGCTTTCGTCGCTGCCGCCAAGGGCATTCCTTTGACCTTGACCATGCCGGAGACGATGAGTATCGAGCGGCGCAAGCTGCTTGCGGCGTTTGGGGCAAAACTGGTGTTGACCGAGGGCGCCAAAGGAATGAGCGGCGCCATCGCCAAAGCCGAGGAAATCGCCGCTTCCGACCCCCGCTACGTGTTGCTGCAGCAGTTCAAGAATCCGGCCAATCCGGCGATCCACGAATTGACCACCGGCCCTGAAATCTGGAGCGATACCGATGGCGCCATCGACATCCTGGTTTCCGGTGTCGGTACCGGCGGGACGATTACCGGCGTTTCGCGCTACATCAAAAATATCAAGGGCAAGGCAATTCAGTCGGTTGCCGTTGAACCGGCGGCCAGCCCGGTGTTGACCCAGGCGCGTGCCGGTGAGCCGCTCAAGCCGGGGCCGCACAAAATCCAGGGGATCGGCGCCGGTTTCGTGCCGGCCGTGCTCGATCTCTCGCTGGTCGATGCCGTCGAGCAGGTCAGCAACGAAGACGCCGTTCTCTACGCCCGTCGTCTGGCCAGGGAAGAAGGCATCATTTCCGGCATTTCCAGCGGCGCCGCCGTGGCGGTGGCGGCGCGCCTGGCGCAGAGGCCGGAAAATGCCGGCAAGACGATCGTTGTCATCCTGCCGGACTCCGGTGAGCGCTATCTCAGTTCCATCCTCTTTGAAGGCCTTTTCAACGAAGCCGGGCTGCCCGCATGAGACATCCGTTTGCCGGTTCATCGCTGGCCTATGAACAGGTCGGTGGCTGGGGGGTCAAGGACATTGTCGCCGAACTCCATACCGCCCGTGATTCCTGGCGAGCCGCCAAGCAGCGCAGTCGGGAATTTGCCGTGCGCGAATTTCCTTCCCGCGAGGCGCTGAAGGAAATCGCCGAATCCCTCTGCGGCGTGCTGTTCCCGATGCGCCTCGGCCCCGCCGACCTGCATCAGGAGGGCGAGGATTTTTATGTGGGGCACACGCTGGATACGGCGCTCAATACCCTGTTTCAGCAAGTTCAGCTCGAACTCGGCTACCACCGCCGCCTTGAGTGCGAGGAAATGAAGGATGTCGAGGCGCATGCCGCCGAGATCGTCAAGGATTTCGCCCGTCAGTTGCCGGCTGTCCGTCGGCTGCTTGATGCAGATGTCGAGGCCGCTTATGCCGGCGACCCGGCGGCGCGCAGCGTTGATGAAGTTTTGCTCTGCTACCCCGGCATCCTGGCGGTGATTCATTACCGCCTGGCGCACCCGTTGTACGCGCTGGGCGTGCCGCTGGTCGCCCGCATCATTGCGGAAATTGCCCACTCGATTACCGGGATCGATATCCATCCAGGAGCGCAAATCGGGCCGGGATTCTTCATCGATCACGGCACGGGTGTCGTCATCGGCGAAACCACCATCATTGGCAGTCGCGTCAGGTTGTATCAGGCCGTTACGCTGGGAGCCCGACGTTTTACCCACAATGAAAGCGGGGCGCTGGACAAGGGCGCACCGCGCCACCCAATTATCGAGGATGACGTGGTGGTTTATGCCGGCGCCACCCTGCTCGGGCGCATCACCATCGGTCATGGCTCCAGTATTGGCGGCAATGTCTGGCTGACGCGCAGCATCCCCCCGGGCAGCCATGTCTCGCAGGCCAGCTTGCAGCATGCGCCCGTTGGCGCCGAAAGGCTTGCCCAATGAGTGAACTGGTCAACCGTTTTGGCCATGCTGTCCGGCATTTTCGCGAGGTGCGTGGCTGGTCGCAGGAGTTGCTCGCTGAAAAGGCTGATCTGAACCGATCCTATCTGGGTGAAGTCGAGCGGGGACAGGTGATTCCCTCGCTGGAAACTGCGGGAAAACTGGCTGGCGCCCTCGGTATCAGCTTGTCGCGCCTGTTCTTTCATTGCGAGCAAAAGGCGGCCTGAAGCGCTTTTGGTGGCTATGGCATGTTGCCGCTGAAGCGCCGGCTTTCGACAATGCCTGACCGATTTTGTCATCAACATTTTTTCTGATCCAAGGAGAGCTTCATCATGGCCCAACACCCCGATGCGACCGCCCTGAGCGATGTCGCCGCCCGGCAACTAGCCAACGCGACCAAAACGACGGCGCAACTGTCGACCATCAGCCCGCGCTGGCTGGTGCATCTGCTGCAATGGCTGCCGGTCGAGGCGGGTATCTATCGCCTGAACACCGTCAAAAACCCGCGCGATGTTCGCGTTGCCTGCGCACAGCGCGACGAATCGGAGTTGCCGCAAACTTACGTCGATTACGACGAGCAGCCGCGTGAATATTTCCTCAACGCCGTT
Organism: uncultured Pseudomonadota bacterium; assembly: GCA_903951825.1. Lineage (GTDB taxonomy): Bacteria > Pseudomonadota > Gammaproteobacteria > Burkholderiales > Rhodocyclaceae > Azonexus. The sequence goes on along the minus strand of CAJBDJ010000069.1, from coordinate 15,777 downwards.
TCGACGATACTTGACGTCCACACCCGCATTTCCGATCTCTACAGCAGTCCGCACGACCAGATCAAGGAACAGTTCCGACTGACCATTGAAACCATCAAGGAGCGTCAGGAGTCCGAATTGATCAACAATCCTGACTACGGCCTGCTGGCCAATGTCGCCGACGAGCAGCGCATCTCGACGCTGAGTGGTGCGCCGACCCCGGATGATCTGGACGACCTGTTGACCAAGGTCTGGAAGGAACCAGCCTTCTTCCTCGCTCACCCGCTGGCGATTGCCGCTTTTGGTCGTGAATGCACCCGGCGCGGCGTGCCGCCGCCGACCGTTTCGCTGTTCGGCGCCCAGTTTTTGACCTGGCGCGGTATTCCGCTGGTTCCGTCGGACAAGCTGCCGGTCGATGGCGGCAAGACCAGCATCATCCTTTTGCGCGTCGGCGAAAAGCGTCAGGGCGTGGTTGGTTTGTTCCAGCCGGGGCTGGCCGGCGAGCAGTCACCGGGGCTGTCGGTGCGCTTCATGGGCATCAATCGCAATGCCATCGCCTCCTACCTGATTTCGCTGTATTGCTCGCTCGCCGTGCTGGTGCCGGATGCAATCGCAGTCCTCGACGATGTGGAGATCGGCAAATACCATGACTATCCTGACACCTACAAGTAATGATCCCAATGGAGTCCCCGCGGGTTTGAGCGCCGCTTCGCCGCCCGGACTGCCGGACGAGGCCACCTTGGGTCGGCTGGCATCGGAGTTTTTCCGGCGTCTGCCGGGGGCGCCCGAGCCGTCATTCGACTCCTTGCCGATTTCACCCGCAGCGGGCGGCGAGGCTGGCAAATTGGCGGTGCCGGAAACAGCCCTGATCCACTCCGGTTCGCGTGTCGCGCCAGTGCCGGCGGCGCCTGATCCGGTCGACCCGCTTGGTGGCGGTGCCCTGTTCGGCGTTCCGCATGCCTATGCGGCCGCGCTGCCCAGCGTCACGCCGCCGCAGCCGCCGAGCGCTTTCGGTACATTGTTGCCGGGGTTGTCGCCGGCTTCGCCGTACTATTTTCTCGGTGAGGCAAGGCCTGATGTTCAGTCAGGTACTCCCCCGGCGAAACCGGAAAACCGCGTCGTCGCGCAGTCTTTCGGGCTGCCCGGCGAAAGTGAACTGAAAGCCTTGCTGGCGGAGATCGCCGCTGATCGCCAGCCCGTCAATTCGCTCAATGCGCCCGTTCAAGCGCCAAATACAGGCGGCTATTATTTTCTGGATGCGGCTCAGGTGCCGGAGGCCGGCGCCACCGCCAGGCCAGTTTTCGACGTCAACGCCGTGCGCCGCGACTTCCCTATCCTTAACGAACGGGTGAACGGCAGGCCGCTGGTCTGGTTCGACAACGCTGCGACGACGCAAAAGCCGCAATTGGTGATCGACCGTTTGTCGCACTTCTACGCTCACGAGAATTCCAACATTCACCGGGCAGCGCATGAACTGGCGGCGCGGGCGACCGATGCCTACGAGGCGGCGCGGCAGAAGGTGCAGCGCTTTCTCGGCGCCGGTTCGGCCGACGAGATCATTTTCGTCCGTGGCGCGACGGAAGCAATCAACCTGGTCGCCAAGACCTGGGGCGTCCAGAACATCGGCGAAGGGGATGAAATTGTCGTCTCGCTGCTCGAACATCACGCCAACATCGTGCCCTGGCAACAATTGGCGCAGCAAACCGGGGCGAAGATTCGCGTCATCCCGGTCGACGATAGCGGCCAGTTAAGGCTTGATGAACTCCAGAAGCTGCTCAACCCGAAAACCCGGCTCGTTTCGGTGACACAAGTCTCGAACGCGCTCGGTACGGTGACGCCGATCAAGCAGGTGATCGACATGGCGCATGCGGCCGGCGCCAAGGTGCTGGTCGACGGGGCGCAGTCGGTTTCTCATTTGCGGGTCAATGTGCAGGCGCTCGATGCCGATTTCTTCGTCTTTTCCGGCCACAAGATATTCGGCCCGACCGGCATCGGTGTGGTCTACGGCAAGAAATCGCTACTTGAGCAGATGCCTCCCTGGCAGGGCGGCGGCAACATGATTGCCGACGTCACCTTCGAGAAAACGTTGTTTCAGCCGGCACCGAACAAGTTTGAAGCCGGCACCGGCAACATCGCCGATGCGGTGGGGCTGGGCGCTGCGCTGGACTACGTCGAGCGCATCGGCATCGAGAACATCGCCCGCTACGAGCATGATCTGCTGGTTTACGCCACGCGCGGCCTGACGTCGATTCCCGGTGTACGCCTGATCGGCACGGCAACCGACAAGGCGAGCGTCGCCTCCTTCGTGCTGGCCGGTTACACGACCGAAGCGGTGGGCAGGGCGCTTAACGAGGAAGGGATCGCTGTGCGCTCAGGTCACCACTGCGCGCAACCGATCCTGCGCCGTTTTGGTGTCGAAGCCACGGTGCGGCCTTCGCTGGCGTTTTACAACACCTGCGAGGAAATTGACCGGATGCTGGCGGTGGTCAGACGTCTGGCAAGAGGGAAGGGGCAGGTCGCGTAAAACCAATTCCGACGAAGCAAAGCAGCTTGCGCGATGCGCTAAAATCCGGCCTCTTTCATCCGTGACCGCAAGATGCTCCCCATGACCCAAAACACTTCTCTTTCCTATCGTGATGCCGGCGTCGATATTGACGCCGGCGATGCGCTCGTCGAACGTATCAAGCCGCTGGCCAGAAAGACCCTGCGCGATGGCGTGCTCGGCGGGATCGGCGGCTTTGGTGCCTTGTTCGAGGTACCTAAGCGTTACCGGGAGCCGCTGCTGGTGTCCGGGACGGATGGCGTCGGTACCAAGCTGCGCCTGGCGTTTGACCTCAATCGCCACGATACGGTCGGCCAGGATCTGGTCGCCATGAGTGTCAATGACATTCTGGTACTCGGTGCCGAATCCCTGTTTTTTCTCGATTACTTTGCCTGCGGCAAGCTCGATGTTGATACCGCGGCGGCCGTCGTCGGCGGTATCGCCAAAGGGTGCGAGCTGGCCGGCTGTGCGCTGATCGGTGGCGAAACTGCCGAAATGCCGGGCATGTACCCGGCCGGCGAATACGATTTGGCGGGCTTTGCCGTCGGCGTCGTTGAAAAATCCCGGGTGATCGACGGCAAGGCGGCGATTGTTCCCGGTGATGTCGTGCTTGGTCTGGCATCGTCGGGCGCCCACTCGAACGGCTATTCGCTGGTACGCAAGATCATCGAGCGCGCGCAGCCGGACTTGGATGCCCGCTTCGACGGCGAGCGCAGCCTCGCCGATGTGCTGATGGCGCCGACCCGCATCTACGTCAAGCAGGTGCTGGCGACAATGGAAAAGGTGGCGATCAAGGGCATGGCGCACATTACCGGCGGTGGCCTGCTCGAAAATGTGCCACGCGTGCTGCCGGAGAACACCGTCGCCGAACTGCAAAAGGCGGCCTGGCCACGCCCCCGGCTGTTTGACTGGATGCAGGTCGAAGGCAAGGTCGCCGAAAATGAAATGCACCGCGTCTTCAACTGCGGTATTGGCCTGGTCATCGTTGTCGCGGCAGCCGATGCCGATCTGGCGATGGCCGAATTGACGGCGCAGGGCGAGGCGGTTTATCGGATTGGCGAAATTCGCGTTCGCCAGGGCGATGAAGCGCAGACCGTGGTGCTCTAAGCTGCCTTTCGCGATTCCGGCGCTGCTCTGCGCGCTGCTCGTCGGTTTTTCGCCAGCCAGCTGGCCGGCCAGCGCCGGAAAAACGGGGCAGGCTGGCGTCTTCACTGCGACCCAGCTTGCCAGCAAGTCCAAGGTGGCAGGCAAAACCAGGTCACCCCAAAAAAGGCATCGCCAAGTTCAGCCCGCCCCCGAAATCGGCATGGCCGAAATAAGCGACGCCGGAACGATGGGTCTGCACGGCCTGGCCAGTTTCTACGGGCACGGCTTCCAGGGGCGAAAAACCGCGACGGGCGAACTGTTTGACGTCAAAAACTTTACGGCCGCCAGCAACCGTTTTCCATTGGGCAGCATGGTCGCGGTGAGCCGCATCGACAATGATCGCTGCGCTATCGTCAAGATCAACGACCGCATGCACGCCCGACACCGGCGGCGCATCATCGACGTCTCGCGCGGGGTGGCCGACTATCTCGGTATGCTCAATGCCGGTGTGGTCATGGTGCGTGTCGCGCCGCTCAAGGATGACCCGCCGGCAAGGCGTCAAATTGACTGCCAAAGCGCCTTTGACCCCGAGCCCTTGTGCGTTGATTGCGAGCGATTGCTCTTGGATCGCGGTTCTTGATGCTTCATCCTGAAGTATCCGCGTGTCTATCCGCATTTCGCCTCTCCGCCTGCCGCCTGGGTGATGCCGGTCTGTCCTGTCATTGGCAGGGGTGAATGAAGTTTGCAGGATCATTGATCGCCAGTCAGATTTTTCTATCGCCCGGCGCGGGGCTTGGATAAAATCAGCGATTGTTACTGACCCTTTAGTCATTAGTTTTTTTGCCGCGAGTCCCATGAAAAAACCTGCCCGACTTGGCGTTATCGCCTTCTCCATTCTCGCCCTCGCCGGGCTGGCTTATTTTGCCTACAACGCCAATCGGGCGCCGGCCGCCGGCGCCGCTGCGCCCGCCGGAGCTCCTGCCAAACCCGCCGTGGCGGGTGGGCCGCCGGGCGGGTTTCCGACGGCTGTGGAGGTGATCAAGGTGATGGCGAGCGATTTTTCCGATGACGTGAGTGCGGTTGGTTCGCTGAAATCGAATGAGTCGGTGATTTTGCGCCCCGAAACGGCTGGACGGATTTCTCAAATCGGCTTCCGTGATGGCGCCATCGTCGCCAAGGGGGTTGTTCTGGTGACGCTCGACGCGGCGGTTCAGGAGGCGGAACTGCAGCAGGCGAAGGCCAATCTCGGGCTGGCGCAATCCAACTTCAAGCGCAATCAGGAACTGGTTGCCAAGAATTTTCTCAGCCAGCAGGCGCTGGAAACATCGAGTGCCAACCTGCGGGTGCAGGAAGCCGCCGCGCAGCTGAGTGAGGCCAAAGTGAGCAAAACCCGCATCAAGGCACCTTTTGCCGGGATGGTCGGGCTGCGTAATGTGAGCGTCGGCGATTACGTCAAGGAAGGCCAGGAGCTGATCAATATTGAGGATGTGTCGACGCTGCGCGTCGATTTCAAATTGCCCGAGGCGTATTTGGGGCGACTGATCAAGGGGCAATCAGTTGAGTTGAGCAGCGATGCCTTGCCGGGTCAGGCATTTCATGCTGTGCTGGATGCCGTTGATCCGCTGGTCGATCAGAACGGGCGTTCGATTTCTGCGCGTGCGCGCCTCGACAATGCAGCCGGCAAATTGCGTCCAGGCATGTTTGTGCGCGTCCGTGTGCTCTTTGGTGAGCGCAAGGCGGTAGTGATGGTGCCGGAGCAGGCGATTGTTCCGGGCGGGCAGCCGGCCGTTTTCAAGGTTGACGCGGGCAAGGCGAAACTGGTCAAGGTAGCGCTGGGGGTGCGTCGGGCGGCGCAGGTTGAGATTGTCGACGGCGTGGCGCCCGGCGACGTTGTCGTCATCGCCGGCCAGCTCAAGTTGCGCGAAGGCGCGCCAGTACGGGCGATTGGTGAAGGTGCACCAACGGCACCGGTGGTAGCCCCGGCGGCGCCAGGCGGGGCGGCTGGCGCAAAATGAGAGTCTCGGAAATTTGCATCAAGCGGCCGGTGTTCGCCACCGTGCTATCGCTGGTCGTCATGCTGATCGGCATCGTTTCTTATGGCCGTTTGCCGGTGCGCGAGTATCCGAAAATCGACGAGCCGGTAGTGACTGTCGATACGACGTATCGCGGGGCTTCGGCCGAAATCATCGAATCGCAAGTGACCAAGCCGCTTGAGGATTCGCTGGCCGGTATTGAAGGCGTCGAGGTGATTACCTCGATATCGCGGGCTGAAAACAGCCAGATTTCGGTGCGCTTCAAGCTTGAGCGGGCGCCGGATTCGGCCGCCGCCGATGTTCGTGACCGGGTTTCCCGCGTTCGCAAAAAACTGCCCGACGAGGTTGATGAGCCGGTGATCGCCAAAGTCGAGGCCGACGCCAATCCGATCATCTGGATTGCCTTTTCTTCCGACAAGCATTCGGCGCTGGAAGTCACCGATGTCGCCAGCCGCATCGTCAAGCCGCGCCTGCAAACCTTGCCGGGGGCTGCCGATGTGCGGATTTTCGGTGATCGCAAATTTGCCATGCGAATCTGGCTCGACCGCCAGCGGCTCGCCGCCTACCAGTTGACGCCGGCCGATGTCGAGGACGCGCTACGCAAGCAGAACGTCGAGGTGCCGGCGGGGCGCATCGAAAGCCGTGAACGCGAATTTTCGGTGGTGACCAACACGGAGCTGCAAACGACTGAAGAATTCGGCGCGATTGTGGTCAAGACGGTGAATTCGTATCCGGTGCGCGTGCGCGACATCGCCCGCGTTGAAATCGGCGCCGCGTCCGAACGCAGTTCGGTGCGCTTCAAGGGGCGCTCGGCGGTGGCGCTCGGCGTCATCAAGCAGGCGACGGCGAATCCGCTGGAGTTGTCGAAAGCCTTGCAGCAGGAGTTGCCGAAGGTCACCAGCGAGTTGCCGCCGGGGATGCGCGCAGATATTGCCTACGACTCGTCGATTTTCATTGATCGTTCAATTCAGTCGGTGTTCAAGACAATCGGCGAAGCCATTTTGCTGGTCTTGGCGATCATTTTCTTCTTTTTGCGCAATTTCCGCGCCACGCTGATTCCGCTGGTGACCATACCGGTCTCCCTGGTCGGTGCCTTTGCCATCATGTTCATGCTTGGTTTCACGATCAACACGTTGACCTTGCTGGCCTTGGTGCTGGCTATTGGTCTGGTGGTCGATGATGCGATTGTGGTTCTGGAAAACATTTTTCGCCATATCGAGGACGGTATGCCGCGGATGCAGGCGGCTTTACAAGGCTCGAAAGAAATCGGTTTTGCTGTTGTCGCGATGACCCTGACGCTGGCGGCAGTCTATGCGCCGGTCGCCTTCATGACCGGGCGCACCGGCAAATTGTTCATTGAATTTGCCCTGACGCTGGCCGGTGCCGTGCTGGTTTCCGGTTTTGTCGCACTGACACTGTCGCCGATGATGTGCTCGGTATTGCTCAAGCACGAAGAAAAACACGGCAAGGCGTTTCTATTGATCGAGCGCTTTCTCAACTGGTTGAATTCCGGCTATAAAAACGTCTTGACCGTCACGCTCAGGTATCGCTGGATCATTGTCGCCGGGTTTGTGGCGGTGGCGGTTTCCTGCGTTGCCTTGCTCAAAGTGTTGAAGTCGGAACTGGCACCGATTGAGGATCGCGGCGTGATTCTCGGCGTCTTCCTCGGCCCGGATGGCGCAACGCTGGATTACACCGATAAATACGCCCGCCAGATCGAAGGTATTTACAGTCAGACCAAGGATGTCGAGCGCTATTTCGTCGTCTCCGGCAATCCGACCGTCAGCCAGGGAATTTCCTTTGTCGGTCTCAGCGACTGGAGTGAGCGCACGCGCCGCTCGGCTGACATCGCCAAGGAGTTGTTCCCGAAGTTCATGGGTATTCCCGGCGTGCTGGCCTTTCCGATTACGCCGCCGTCGCTCGGCCAGAGCCCGCGCGAGCGGCCGGTCAATTTTGTCATTGTGACCTCGGCGGCCTATGAGGAATTGCAGCAGGTGACGTCTCAGTTCCTTGCCGAACTCGCCAAAACCCCGGGTCTGACCAATGTCGATACCGACCTCAAATTGAACAAGCCGGAGTTGTCGGTCGTCGTCAGGCGCGACAAGGCGGCGGATATGGATATTCAGGTGGAAACCATCGGCCGCACGCTGGAAACCTTCCTCGGCGGGCGTCAAGTGACGCGCTTCAAGCGCGATGGCGAGCAGTACGACGTGATTGTGCAGGTTTCCGACGTTGACCGCAGGAACCCCAGCGACATTGGCGACATTTATGTGCGCGGCCGCGACAACGCCATGATTTCGCTCGATAATCTACTCGACGTCAAGGAAACCATCGCGCCGCGCGAACTCAATCATTTCGGCCAGCGCCGCGCCGTGACGATTACCGCCAACCTGACGCCGGGTTACACGATGGGCGAGGCATTGAGCAGCATGGATGCCATCGCCAACCAGATTCTCAAGCCCGGCTATGCGGTCGATTACAACGGGCAGTCGCGCGAATTCCGCCAGTCCTCATCGTCGCTGGCGTTCACCTTCATTCTCGCGCTGGCCTTCATCTACCTGGTGCTTGCCGCGCAATTCGAGAGTTTCCGCGATCCGTTCATCATCATGCTGACCGTCCCGCTGTCGATGGCGGGCGCCTTGCTGGCGCTCTGGCTGGCCGGCGGCACCCTCAATGTCTATAGCCAGATCGGCTTGGTCACGCTGGTCGGCCTGATTACCAAGCACGGCATCCTGATTGTCGAATTTGCCAACCAGTTGCAGGAGAAGGGCGCCGGCATCACCGAAGCGGTGATCGAATCGGCCACCCTGCGTTTGCGGCCAATATTGATGACTACCGGCGCCATGGTGCTCGGCACCATTCCTCTCGCACTCGCCACCGGCGCCGGCGCCGAATCGCGTCAGCAAATTGGCTGGGTGATCGTCGGCGGCTTGCTGCTCGGTACCTTCTTCACGCTGTTTGTGGTGCCTACCGTTTATTCGTTGCTGGCGGCCAAAAAAGATCTGGTGCTGGAGGGTGAGCCGGCCTGAGCGGCGAGAAAACGTCCCACCCGCCCGGCGATTTTTTCGCTCAGGGCGGGATCGAGGCAATCAAAGTTTTCGCAGGCAAAGGAATTGCTTAGCCAAGTGATCTGGCGCTTGGCCAATTGGCGTGTCGCAAAAACTCCCCGGTCGCGTAGCTCTCTGGCCGGCAAGCGGCCGTCCTGGACTTCCCAGGTTTGCCGGTAGCCGACGCATCGCATGGACGGCAGGTTGGGATGCAAATTGTATTTGCGACGCAATTGCCAGACTTCGTCATCGAGCCCGTCTTGCAACATTTGCTCAAAACGCCGGGCGATCCGCTCATGCAGTACGCCGCGCTGCGAAGGCAGCAAGCCCATCGATAAAAACTCATAAGGTGGACGCATCTGCTCGCTGGCGGCCAGTAGTGCCGACATTGGCCGTCCCGCCAAGTAGCAGACCTCGAGTGCACGCTGAATCCGCTGGCTATCGGTCGGATGCAGGCGGTTGGCGGTCATTGGGTCAATTGCCGCCAATTTTTGATGCATCGCCGCCCATCCGAGTCGGGCGGCCTCAGCATCGATTTCAGCACGCAAGAGCGGATCGGCCTTGGGCAACTCGGCCAGTCCCTCAAGCAAGCTACGAAAATAGAGCATGGTGCCGCCTACCAGCAGTGGCACTTTGCCGGCGGCGCTGATTTCCGCCATCGCCGCCAGGGCATCGTCACGAAAACGCGCCGTCGAATAGGACGCTTCCGGCGAGATGATGTTGATCAGGCGGTGCGGGTAAAGCGCGAGCGTGGCGGCATCCGGTTTGGCGGTGCCGATATTCATGTCACAAAAGACTTGAGCCGAGTCGACGCTGATCAAAGCCAGCGGAAAACGCTCGGCCAGCGCCATGGCGAGCGCTGTTTTGCCCGAGGCAGTCGGGCCCATGAGGAGGATGGCAGGCGGCAGTCTCGGTGAGTTCATGGCGGCGAATCGTAACATGCAGGCGGCTGCCGACGGCGAGCCGGGCAGCGGGGGCAGGGCAATTGCATCAAAACGACAATGACATTGTCGTTGACCCCACAAAATAGTTGTTTACGCTCAACAGGTTACGAAGGGGGCTGTTCACAGGTCACTGAAATGCGTAGCTTACTGTCTTTTTGGGGTGGCTCATGGAGGCAGGCAATCGGGATGATTTTGTTGGACGGATAACGTTGACGGCGGCGTTTGCCGAGGTGCCTGATCCGCGCGTGGTGGGTCGTTCGAGCAAAAATCCCAAGCCTTTTGTGTGAGCCGCCAAAGCCAATGACATTCTCCAGAAAGTCATCCGCGCTAATCGTCAGCTTGGCTCAAAGAAAAATGAAGCACTACACTGGCTTAGAATCATAGTTTTCCCGATGCCGTTGAGGCAACTTTCAGGCTCATGAATCTACTTCGCGCCCTCGTTACGGTCAGCGGCATGACCCTGCTATCAAGAATCCTTGGTTTTGCCCGTGATTTTGTAATCGCCCGCAGCTTTGGTGCAGGGGCGGCTACCGACGCTTTTTTTGTCGCTTTCAGGCTCCCCAATTTGTTGCGTCGCATGTTTGCCGAGGGTGCCTTTTCGCAGGCTTTTGTCCCGATTTTGGGAGAGTACAAAAATAAGTGCGGCCAGGTAGAAACACTGGCGCTGATCGACCACGTGACCAGCGTGCTCTCCATCATCCTGTTTTTTGTAACCGCCCTCGGCATCGCTGCTGCGCCCCTCCTAATCTGGATTTCCGCCCCTGGCTTTGCCGCCGATGTAAGCAAATTCGAGTTGACCGTTGCTCTGACCCGAATCGCTTTTCCTTACATATTTTTCATGTCACTGGTTGCGCTTTCCGGCGGCATCCTTAATACCTGGAGCAAATTTGCCCTACCCGCCTTCACTCCGGTTTTGTTGAATCTGTCTTTTATCGGGATGGCTCTCTTCGCTACTCCGTATTTTGATCCGCCGGTGCTGGCGCTGGGTTGGGCGGTTTTTATCGGCGGATTATTGCAACTGGGGATTCAAATCCCGGCGCTCAAGCGCATCGCCATGTTGCCTCGCCCGACGTTTAACTGGCGAAGAGCCTGGGCTGATCCCGGTGTGCGGCGGATTCTGACCTTGATGGGCCCAGCTCTGATTGGCGTTTCAGTCTCGCAAATCAGTTTGTTGGTCAACACCATCTTCGCCTCTTTTCTTAAAACCGGCAGCGTTTCATGGTTGTATTACGCTGACCGCCTGATGGAATTTCCGTCAGGGATGCTTGGGGTTGCAATTGGTACCATTTTGTTGCCATCGCTGGCCAAGTATCACGCCAGCGACAACACCATTGAATACTCCAGTCTGCTTGACTGGGGTTTGCGCCTGACCCTGTTGCTCGCCGCGCCAGCCGCGCTGGCACTGGCCATGCTGTCTATCCCGCTGATTACAACTTTTTTCTATCATGGCGCCTTTGGCATGAATGATGTGTATCAGACGCGCAGCGCCCTGGTTGCCTACAGCATTGGTCTGGCTGGTCTGATTCTCGTCAAGGTGCTTGCACCGGGATTCTATGCTCGACAGAACATCCGCACACCCGTCAAGATCGCGCTCCTTTCACTTGCCGCAACTCAAGCCATGAACCTGGCCTTTGTCGGCTGGCTACAACATGCCGGCCTGGCTCTCTCCATTGGACTCGCCGCATGTATCAACGCAGGCTTGCTCTATCGCGGGCTTCGCCAGCACGGGATTTATCAACCACAACCTGGCTGGGCAATTTTTGCTTCCAAATTACTGATCGCCATGTTGATAATGGGCATAACGCTATGGGCAGGTCACGGACAAGAGAGCAGTTGGTTTGCCTTTAGCCTGCCCGAGCGGCTCGGACGCCTGCTATCGTTGGTGATACTTGGCGCCGGCAGCTATTTCGTTACACTATGGATACTCGGGTTTCGTCCGCAGGACTTTAAACGACGTGCCGCATGACTGAGATTCCGCCGTTAGAGATCGGGCGGTACGCCAGTACTGGCGTGTGGAGAATGGTTTGCATTGGTGCATGGATGTCGCCTTCGGCGACGGGTTCGCCGGGGGCTTACATTCAGAAGCACATCCGGCACCCTCTCATCCGCCTCGGCCCCGTCAAGCAAAAGGGCGGACTCAAGGTTCGACGACTCGTCGCCGCCACCTCAGACAACTATCGCGCAGAGCTCCTCGGTCTTGTATAAGATTCATGCGATTGCCCTGCTGCCGACGGCGAGCCGGGCAATAGAGGCGCTGAAGTTGTCAGGGAGATTGCAGTCTGGTTTGCTAATCAAGGCTTGAGCTTTCTGCCATGCGACCCCATGTAAACACTACTTTTAATCATTCATGAGATCGCCACCATGACGAAGCGCTTGTTTGCTCTCTTTGCCCTGACGACTTTGCTGCTCTCCGGCTGCGGATTCAATCAGGTGCAAACCAACGACGAGGCGGTCAATGCCGCTTGGTCTGAAGTTCTCAATCAATACCAGCGACGTGCCGATCTGGTACCGAATCTGGTGGCGACTGTTCAAGGCTACGCAGCTCATGAAAAGGAGGTGCTGACCCGGGTCACCGAGGCGCGAGCAAGTGTCGGCGGAATCAAGGCGACACCCGAGCTGGTCAATGACGAGGCGGCTTTTGCGCGATTCCAGAAGGTGCAGGTGGATTTGAGCAGCGCCCTCAGCCGCCTGCTGGTGGTTTCCGAAAACTATCCGCAACTGAAGGCAGATGCAAATTTCCGTGACTTGCAGGCGCAGGTTGAAGGTACAGAAAACCGGATTTCCGTTGCGCGAAATCGTTACATCAAGGCGGTGCAGGAATACAACGTTTCGGTACGTACCTTCCCGAACAACCTGACGGCGATGGCGATGGGCTGGAAAATCAAGGCCAATTTTACGGTCGACAACGAAAAGGCGATCAGCAGCGCGCCAAAAATCGACTTCAACGCAGCACGACCCGCAGCCGCCAATTAATTTCTCAATGAGCTCATGGGTTGCTCGCTGGGTGGGGCATTGCCTCTGCTGCCTTTTGTTGTGCGGCTGGGCGGCAGCGACCCCTGCCGCGACCGGGCTGGTGGATATCCCGCCCTTGACAAGGCGCGTCAGCGATCTTGCCGGCACTCTGAGCATTGAGCAAGCGGCGGTTCTCGAACGCAAGCTGGCCGCTTTTGAAGCCACCAAGGGGGCTCAAGTAGCGGTGCTGATTTTGCCGACAACGCAGCCGGAAACCATCGAGCAATTTGGTATTCGGCTGTTTGACGCCTGGAAAATCGGCCGCAAGGGCGTCGACGATGGTGTCATTCTGATCGTTGCCAAAGATGACCGGCGTCTGCGCATTGAAGTCGGCTACGGGCTTGAGGGCGTTCTTAACGACGCGACGGTCAAACGGATCATTGCCGATACCATTGCCCCGCGGTTCAAGGCCGGTGATATTCCGGACGGTGTTCTGGCCGGAGTTGAGGCTATTCTCAAAACGCTTGCGGGTGAACCTCTACCCGCAGTCGCGCAGCCGAGCGGGGCAGCCCTTCCCGGTTTTGCGGCGATTTCCGAATCCGTACTCTTTGCTCTGCTGCTTGTCAGCATCGTAGGTGGCACCATCCTGCGTCGTCTTTTGGGCAATTTGTTGGGCAGTGCCGTGCTGGGTAGCTTGACCGGCTTTGCTGGCTGGTTGATCGTTGGCGGTGTCACGGGAGCGATTGTCGGCGTTCTGGCCGGCTTGTTTCTTGCGGTCTTTGGGCGCGACATCTTATTGAGCGGCATCTTGAATGGCGGCAGAGGCGGTGGAGTGGGCGGCGGGGGATTTCGCGGTGGTGGTGGCACAGGGGGAGGCGGCGGCGCTTCCGGGAGTTGGTAAATGAAACTGACACGCTGGTTCAAACACCTCTTGGCGCCGCCTTGGCTGGCTTCCCATCGCTTCGGAATGGCTTTGTCGGCGGAAATCGGCGCTGCAGTCATGCTGGCGGAAGCCGGTCAACCTGGAGAATTGCGCTTCGTCGCCGAGGGGCCTCTGCCTTTCGGCTATTTGTGGCACGAGCGCAACGCTCGCCAACGCGCCGCCGATCTTTTTGCGCAGCTCGGTGTTTGGGATACTGCAGAAAACACGGGCGTTCTGCTTTACGTGCAACTCGTCGATCACCGCGTAGAAATTTTCGCTGATCGTGGAATTGCCGCCAAAGTCCCGCAAGCCGAATGGGAGGCGATTTGCCACTCGATGGAGACCGCCTTCAAGGAAGCTGACTTCCGAGGGGGGGCGCTAAATGCCGTAAGCCGCGTCGGCGCCTTGCTTCGAACACATTTTCCCGGCGCCGCAGACACCCCCAATGAGCTGGCGAACCAACCGGTTATCCTCTGAAGCTCCAGTCTGCGGCAACAGCGTTTTTGTCGTAGCCCAAGCGCAGTGAGAGTTTGTTCGCTGACGAGATTATCGAGGTGGCCAACGGGCTATCCCATTCCACATCGAAATCGCCGATCGTGCCGAGCGAGGTGATGGCTGCAACCATGCTTCCGCTGTGATCGAAAACCGGTGCGCTAAACCCGTTGATCCCGTGGGTAAGGCTTCCGGTAGCCCGCGAAATCCCATGTTTGCGAATCTCTGTCAAATTTTTCTCAAGCTGGCGTTTGAGGATCGAGATCGCGACCTTGCTGGTCTCTGACAACCGATGCAATTCTTCCTCCAAAAGCTTTTTCAGATAAGCGCCACGGTAAAAAGAAACAAAGGCGCGTCCGGTTGCGGAACTAAATAAGGGAAGAACTGTGCCGGTGCGCAAAGTGATTGTCACTGGCCCGCCGGTATCAACAACGCGCACGACCGTCGCGCCGTTATTCCCCCAAACGGCCAGCGCCACCGTTTCCTGAATCTCCTCGCAGAGCGCCTCAAGGATTGGCCCGGCAAGACGAACGGTATCCATTCGCCCCAATCCGGACAGGCCAAGTTGCAATGCATAACTTCCAAGGTCGTAGTGAGCGTTGATGCGATCCTGCTCGACCAGGCCGATGCGCATAAAACTGATCATGTATCGATGCGCCTTCGCGGCAGGCATACCGGCGCCCTTGGCAATGTCGCGCAGCATCATGGGGTGCGATTTTTTGGCCAGCACATCAAGCAGACGAAATCCAACTTCAATCGATTGAATGCCGTGGCGGTCGTCGGAGAGCCTCGTTGCCATTTATTCACCTCGCGCGTTTGAAAACCTCATTTTATGAATATATGACAGCCTTGAGTAAGGGAATATAATGAGTACACGGATAATCAGAGGACAAGCAATGCGCTCAATACTTGTGGCAAACCCAAAGGGTGGCGCCGGTAAAAGCACTTTGGCGACCAACCTGGCGGGCTACTTTGCCAATCAAGGTAAGCTGGTTACCCTTTGCGACCTTGATCGTCAGCAATCCGCTTTGCGCTGGATGGCCTTTCGCGACCCTGATCTGGCGCCAATTACTGGCTACTTTGCCGGCAATCAAATAGTCCTCAATCTCCCGCAGGACGCTGACTGGGTTGTTCTCGATGCCCCCGCAGGTCTGCAGGGATACAAGCTCGTTGATTACTTGCGTGTTGTTGATAAAGTCATCATTCCGTTGGTGCCATCAATATTTGATATGGCGGCAACCGAAGATTTTCTCAACTCGATCCGTAATGAAACGCGTGGGCGCAAAGCTGCCGTGGGGATTGTGGCGATGCGTGTCGATCCACGAACAAAAGCCGCTGCCATGTTGCAAGAATTTATCAGGCATTTTGATATACCAATTCTTGCTTGTTTACGTAACACCCAGAACTATGTGAATGTGGCATCTGCCGGGATGACTCTATTTGACCCCCCGCACGCAAAGCATCGTCGTGACCTAGAACAATGGGGTGCGATGCTCGAATGGCTTGAATCCGAATAACACTATTTTCTAAAAATAGTTGACAAGGGTGTGACCCATCAGGATAATGCGCCCCTCTGACGGACGCGGGGTGGAGCAGTTTGGCAGCTCGTCGGGCTCATAACCCGAAGGTCGCAGGTTCAAGTCCTGCCCCCGCAACCAAAAGCCCTGGATCGGCTAATGGCTCTGATAGAGAGTGTTTTGAAAGAAGAGGGTGGTAAGAAATTCTACGAAATGTCTTGACGAGTTAAGTGGAGTGGTTCATAATCTCGCTTCTTTGCTGC
>CAJBDJ010000068.1 GCA_903951825.1 uncultured Pseudomonadota bacterium | reverse complement strand
GGAAAATCTGCCCGAGGGCTTCGCTACATTCAAGCTGCCGATTGCACAGCGTGTCCGACTGCGCACCACCAACGGCCTCGAACGCATTAACCGCGAGATCAAACGTCGCACCCGGGTCGCTTCCATCTTCCCAAACACCACATCCTGTCTGCGATTGGTGTCAGCCCTACTGGCCGAATGCGACGAGGACTGGATGACCGGGAAAATCTATCTCAACTTGAAAGACTGAGAAATCCATCCCGATGAACTCGCCTGAAAATTTTTACAGAAAAAAAGTTGCACTGCCGACCCGGTATCAGCCAGCAATTCGCGCATCAAGATCAGCCGTGGCGTGATCATCTCCAGGTAGGAAGCCGTGCCGTAGGCCCAGGTGTCGGAGTAGGCGAACTGTTCGATGACGGTTGGCTTTTGTTCCAGTTCGATATCGGGCAGCGTGACCTTGGTGCGGTAGTCGGCTTTGGAATCGAAGGGCGGGTCGATGTAGATCAGGTCGATCTTGCCGCGCAGGCTGGGTGTTTTTTCGTCGCCGGCCAGTAGGGCGGCCATCGCCAGCAGGTTGTCGCCGTAGATCAGGCGGTTGAGCCAGTCGCCGTTCTGTCCGGCAGCAAGGTGGCCTTGCTGTTCGTTGGCGGCGATCCAGTCGGTTTCTGCTTTATCGCGAGCGGGCAGCACCCATTCGCGGGTTTGCAGGCCGACACGGTGCCGGCTTTCCAGATTTTCAAGAATTTTCTCCGCCACCTGCCGCCCTTTGGCGACGATTTCAGGCAGTTGTTCGAGCAGGGATTTGGGCATTGAAGTTTGTGTTCAATCAGTAATTGAATTAGCAGTTCAATTTTAGATTGAAGTAGGTTCAATTCCGTAGTGAACGGAAGATTTAACTTTCGGTCATGGATGAGAAAGCTGAATTTGCCGCCCGTTTGAAGCAAGCCATGCTGGACGCAGGCTATGAGCCGCGCCCTTCGGTGATTGAGCGTGAGTTCAATCAACGCTATTGGGGCGCTCGATTTCGTTTCAGGCCGCCCGCCAATGGTTGCTGGGTAACGCCGTACCGCAACAAGATAAATTACAAATATTGGCCGAATGGCTAAAAATTGAACCGCAAGCGCTACGCTTTGGTGAAGTTTCAATTCAATCGGTGCGTGACAGAAAAAAACGTTGGGAAGACGCCGTCGCCGGCCCCGAGCGCGAAGTGATGGAAGCCTTCCTCAGCCTGCCCGCCGCCCAAAAGAAAGTTGCCCGCGAGGTGATTCTGGCTTTGGCCAAGGCCGGTTCCTGAGTGTGCTCAGTGGTTTTTCAATCCGCCCACAACGCCCCCAGATCAAAGCTGACCGCGTCAAACGGCGGCTGCGCAACAGCGGCGTTGTTTTCCAGCACGGTGAGCAACAACCATTTGCCATTCTGGTTTTCAAAAATTTCCAGCGTGCGCAGGTCAGGATCGACCAGCCAGGCGTGTTTGACACCATTGGCGGCGTAAATCGGCAGCTTTTCGACACGGTCAACGCGAGCCGTGGAGGGTGAGAGGATTTCGCAAACCCAGTCGGGCGGCAGTTCAAAAAAAGCAGTTTCTGGTAGCGTCGGCATACGCTCGCGGCGCCAGCCAGCGATATCTGGTACGAGGATGTCGTAGCCGAGGTGCAGTTCGGGTTCGTCGAGTATCCACCAGCCGCCGGGGCCGTTCTTCCCGCGGTGGAAAGGGCCGCCAATTTCTATACCCAGGCATGAATAAGCCATGGCATGTTTCGGTGCCGGTCGTGGCTGGGTAATCAGGCGACCGTTGATGATTTCGCCAATCACATTCTCCGGCAGATCAAAAAGGTCTGCGTAAGTCGCGGGCTTGAGTTGGGGCTGCGCCATGATGGATTAGTCCTTGAGAACAAGTGTGTTTAGTTTATGGGATTTGCGCACCGAAATATTTCCAATACCTAGTTGACGTTAACGTCAACGTAAATAAAATTGCCCCCTATGATCAAAATCCACGACTCCCATTTTGCTGCGCGTGTCCACGACAGTTTTGCCAGGCAGCAGGCGATGGGCTTGATCCGGGCGACGCTGCCGGTTGTCGAAGCGGGACGTACCGAAATCCACCTGCCGCACTGGCAAGGGGTCGAGCAGCAGCATGGTTTCGTCCATGGCGGGGTGATTGGCATGATCGCCGATTCGGCTGCCGGCTATGCGGCGATGACTGTGGTGCCGGAAACCGCTTCGGTGCTCACCGTCGAATACAAAATGAACCTGCTTGCCCCGGCGGATGGCGAGAAACTGATTGCCCGCGGCAAGGTGGTGCGGCCGGGGCGCACGCTGATCGTTACCCAGGCCGAGGTTTTTGCGGTCAAGGACGAAAAAGAGACGCTTTGTGCGCTGATGCAGCAGACCATCATGGTCATGCACGGCAAAACCGAAAAATAGACTGGAGACAATAACTTGAATATTCCCACCCTCGATTTCGCCCTTGGCGACGACATCACCCTGTTGCGCGATGCGGTCAAGGCGTTTGCCGACGCCGAAATTGCACCGCGCGCCGCCGAGGTGGATCGCCTCAATGAATTTCCCGCTGAATTGTGGAAAAAATTCGGCGACATGGGTCTGCTCGGCATGACCGCCGGCGAGGAGTACGGCGGCACCGGCATGGGCTACCTCGCCCACATCGTCGCGCTGGAAGAAATTTCCCGCGCTTCGGCGTCGATTGGCCTCTCCTACGGCGCCCATTCCAATCTCTGCGTCAACCAGATTCGCCGCAACGGTAACCCGGCACAGCGCGAGAAGTATCTACCCAAGCTGATTTCCGGCGAGCATGTCGGCGCCCTGGCGATGTCCGAGCCGAACGCCGGTTCCGATGTGGTTTCCATGACCTTGCGGGCCGATAAAAAGGGTGACCGCTATCTGCTCAACGGCTCGAAAATGTGGATCACCAACGGTGGCGATGCCGACACGCTGGTGGTGTACGCCAAGACCGATCCCGCCGCCGGTGCGCGCGGGATGACCGCCTTCATTGTCGAAAAAGGCTTCCCCGGCTTCAGCCACGGTAGCCACCTCGACAAGCTGGGGATGCGCGGCTCGAACACCTTTCCGCTGTTTTTCGATGCCTGCGAAGTACCGGAAGAAAACGTCCTCGGCGGCGTCGGCAACGGCGCCAAGGTGCTGATGTCCGGCCTCGACTACGAACGTGCCGTACTCTGCGGCGGGCCGCTCGGGATCATGGCCGCCTGCATGGACAGCGTCGTTCCCTTTCTCCACGAGCGCAAGCAGTTCGGCCGGGCGATCGGCGAATTCCAGCTGATGCAGGGCAAGGTCGCCGACATGTATTCGACCTGGATGGCGACCCGCGCTTATGTCTATGCTGTTGGCCGCGCCTGCGATGCGACCGACCACGCACGCACACTCAGAAAAGATGCCGCCGGGGCGATTCTCTATTCCGCCGAAAAAGCGACCTGGATGGCCGGCGAGGCGATTCAGGTTTTTGGCGGCGTCGGTTACACCAACGAGTATCCGGTCGGCCGCTTGTGGCGCGATGCCAAGCTCTACGAGATCGGCGCCGGCACCTCCGAAATCCGTAGAATGCTGATCGGTCGCGAACTGTTCGCGGAAACCGCCTGAAAATTGCTCCCGCCGTCCCCTGCGGGGGTTCGGCAAGTGGAGCAAATCGTATGAAACTCACCCTGCGCACCCTCACCGCCAGCGATAACCAAGCCCTCGGGCAAGTGCGCCAGTATTTCCGCAATTACGCGGCCTGGCTCGGTGTTGATCTGTCGTACCAGAATTTTGATCAGGAAATGGCTGCCCTGCCCGGCGCTTACTCAGCGCCGCAAGGGCGTCTGTTTTTTGCTGAAATCGACGGCCGCGCGGCCGGTTGTGTCGGCGTCCGTCCGCTCGCCGGCAGCGACGGCGTTTGCGAAATGAAGCGCCTTTATGTCGATCCCGAACAGCGCGGGCACGGCGTCGGCAACGCGCTGGCGACGGCGGCGATCAAGGCAGCCAAGGAAATCGGCTATCGCAAGCTGATGCTCGATACGCTGCCCAACATGCGCATGGCGGTCAAACTTTATCGCGAACTGGGCTTTACCGAAGCGCCGGCTTATTACGAAACACCGGTCGAAGGAACCATGTTCCTCGCCCTCGATCTGGAAAACTGGTCGGAAGAGGAAATTCGCCGCGAAAACCTGCGTCACCTGTTCGACTTCAACCGTGTCTGGGCCAAACAGATGTCTGAAGTCGACGCCGACTACTTCAACCGTCTGGCCCAGATCCAGACGCCGGAATTTTTATGGATCGGCTGCTCCGACTCCCGCGTTCCGGCCAACCAGATTGTCGGCTTGCTGCCGGGCGAGGTTTTCGTTCATCGCAACGTCGCCAACCTGGTGCTCCATACCGACATGAACTGCCTGTCGGTGATCCAGTACGCGGTCGATGTCCTCAAGGTCAAGCACATCATGGTCGTCGGCCACTACGGCTGCGGCGGCATCAGTGCGGTGCTCAACCAGACGCGCGTCGGCATCGTCGATTTCTGGCTGCACAACGTCCAGGAAGTGCAGAGCAAACACCAGGCGCAACTCGCCGGCCTCGCCGCCGATCAACTGCACGACCGTCTGTGCGAACTCAACGTGCTCGAACAAGTCGTCAATCTCTGCCACACGCCGGTCGTCGAAGACGCCTGGCGGCGCGGGCAAAAACTCACCGTGCACGGCTGGATCTACGGCCTCAAGGATGGCCTCGTGCACGATCTCGGTATCACCATCGACCGCCCGGCAGACCTTGCCCGCGGCTACGACACTGCCCTCAAGGCGCTCGACGTCTGACCCACCCCACGGAGAAATCAACATGCATGACCCGATCGTTATCGTTTCCGCCGCCCGCACCGCCATGGCTTCGTTTCAGGGCGGATTCAGCACCTTGACCGCCGCCAATCTCGGCGCTGTCGCCATCAAGGCGGCGGTCGAACGTTCCGGCATCGACGCCGACCTGATCGACGAGGTACTCATGGGCTGCGTCCTGCAAGCCGGCCAGGGTCAGGCACCGGCGCGGCAGGCGGCGTTGCAGGCCGGCCTGCCGCTGAGCGCCGCGTGCACGACCATCCACAAGGTGTGCGGTTCGGCAATGAAGGCGACGATGCTCGGTCACGATGGCCTCCTCGCCGGCTCCTGCGGCGTCGCCGTGGTCGGCGGCATGGAGTCGATGACCAACGCCCCTTACCTGTTGCCCAAGGCGCGTGGCGGCTACCGTCTCGGCCACGGGCAGATCATCGACCACATGTTCATGGACGGCCTCGAAGACGCCTACAGCAAGGAAACCCGCGGCCGCCTGATGGGAACGTTCGCCGAAGCCTGCGCGACGAGCTACGGCTTTACCCGCGAGGCGCAGGACGAATTCGCCATCCGCTCGACCACCCGCGCCAAAGCGGCCAGCAACGACGGCAGCTTTGCCTGGGAAATCGCCCCGACGACGGTTGCCGGTCGCCAGGGTGAGGTGGTCATCGACAAGGACGAAGGCCCCTTTGCCGTCAATATCGACAAGATTCCGACGCTCAAACCGGCGTTCAAGAAAGACGGAACGGTGACGCCGGCGAATTCCTCGTCGATTTCCGACGGTGCCGCCGCCCTGCTGCTGATGCGTGCCTCGCTGGCGGCCAAACTGGGGCGGCAGCCGCTGGCGCGGATTGTCGGCCACACGACCCACGCCGGCGTTCCCGCCGACTTTCCTTCGGCACCGGTAGGCGCCATGCAAAAATTGTTCGCCAAAACCGGTTGGAGCGCGGAATCCGTCGATCTCTTTGAAATCAACGAAGCCTTCGCCGTCGTCACCATGGCTGCCCTGCACGATCTCAAGCTCGACCCGGCGAAGGTCAATATTCACGGCGGCGCCTGTGCGCTGGGGCACCCGATTGGCGCTTCCGGCGCCCGCATCATCGTCACGCTGCTCGGGGCGCTAAAAAAATACGGCCTGCAGCGCGGGGTGGCCAGCCTCTGTATCGGCGGCGGCGAAGCGACGGCGCTGGCGCTGGAAATGCTGTAAGTGCCTGTGCAGGTCGCTTCAAGCACCTATTTCAAATTGATCGGCGCGATGTTCATGTGGGGCGGAACCTGGATTGCCGGACGCATCGTCGCTCAGGAACTGGCGGCGCCGCTGGCCGTCCCGGCCATCCGTTTTTTGCTCGCCGGACTGCTTCTCGCCGCCTTTGCGCTACTCAGCGAGGGGCGCATTCCACGCCCGCAAACCGCCGGCGAATGGCTCGTGGTCAGCGGCCTGGCGAGCACCGGCATCTTTCTGTATGCCCTTTGTTTCTTTTACGGACTCAAGCAGATCAGCGCCGGACGCGGTGCGCTGGTGGTCGCTCTGACCCCGGTTCTGGTCGCCCTCGGCGCCTGGTTTCTGGGGCAGGAAAAAATGAATCCGCGCAAGCTGGCCGGTATCGTCATGGCCATGACCGGCTGCCTGACCGTCGTCGCCAATGGCAACCCGCTTGCTCTACTGCACGGTTCGCTCGGCAGCGGCGAATGGCTGATTCTCGGCTGTGCGCTGTGCTGGACGGCCTACACCTTCATCGGCCGCCAGGCGACACTGTCCCTGTCGCCGCTGGCAGCGACCCTTTACGCCAGCCTGCTCGGTTCTCTGCTGCTCGGCATCACCGCCTTCTGGCAGGGCGGCAGCGACATCGGCGCCTGGTCGTGGCGGGTCTGGGGCAGCGTGATTTTTCTGGCGCTGGCCGGCACCGCCCTCGCCTTTACCTGGTTTGCCGAGGGCGTCAAACGCCTGGGCGTCGCGAAGGCCTCGGTTTTCGTCAATCTGGTGCCGGTATTCGCCGTTCTCCAGGCCGCCGTCCTGCTCGATGAACATCTGGGGCTCGCGGTTCTCGCCGGGGGGCTTCTGGTGATCGCCGGCGTCTGGCTCACCACTCACTTTTCGGAGCAATCAGCATGATTCTGACCCAGGAACAAGAAATGATCCGCGACGCAATGCGCGCCTTCGCCGCCGAACGCCTCGCCCCCTTTGCCGCCGAATGGGATCGCCATCACACCTTCCCGGCGCAGGCGCTGAAGGAACTCGGCGAACTCGGGGCGATGGGCATCGTCGTTCCCGAGGAATGGGGCGGTGCCGGCATGGATTACCTGAGTCTGGTGCTGACACTGGAAGAAATCGCCGCCGGCGACGGCGCCACCTCAACCATTGTTTCGGTGCAAAACTCGCTGGCCTGCGGCATCACCCACCGCTACGGCACGCCCGCGCAAAAAGAAGCCTGGCTCAAGCCGCTGGCGCGCGGCGAAAAACTCGGCTGCTTCTGCCTCACCGAACCGCACACCGGCTCCGACGCCGCGGCAATTACCACCCGCGCCGAACGCGACGGCGAGCATTTTGTGATCAACGGCGTCAAGCACTACATCACCACCGGCGCCCACGCCGATGTGGCCATCGTCTTCGCCGTCACCGACAAGGCGGCCGGCAAAAAGGGGATTTCCTGCTTTCTCGTGCCGACGGCGACGGCGGGCTATCAGGTCGCCCGTATCGAACGCAAAATGGGGCAGCACGCTTCCGACACCGCGCAGATCGTTTTCGACCACTGCCGCGTGCCGGCCAGCGCCTTGCTCGGCCACGAGGGCGACGGCTACAAGATCGCCCTCTCCAATCTCGAAGCCGGGCGCATCGGCATCGCCGCCCAGTCGGTCGGCATGGCGCGTGCCGCCTTCGAGGCGGCGGTGGCCTATGCCAGGGAGCGGGTAACCTTCGGGGTGCCGATCATCGAGCATCAGGCGGTCAACTTCCGCCTGGCCGACATGGCCACCCGCCTCGACGCCGCCCGCCTCCTGGTGTGGCGCGCGGCGTTGCTGAAAGACGCCGGCAAACCCTGCCTGGTCGAGGCCTCGATGGCCAAAATGTACGCCTCCGAAATGGCCGAAAAAGTCTGCTCCGATGCCATCCAGATCCACGGCGGCTGCGGCTACACCGACGAAACCGCCGTCGAACGCATCGCCCGCGACGTGCGCATCTGCCAGATTTACGAAGGCGCCAACGATATCCAGCGGCTGGTCATCGGACGCGCCATTGCAGGCTGAGCGGCGACGCTGCACGCGCTCACTTAAACCAGGTTCAAGATCGAGGCAAACACAACCGTCAGGAGACCCATGATGATCGCTAACGCCACCACCCCCATCGACTTCTATTTCGATTTCTCCAGCCCCTACGGCTATCTGATGAGCGAGCAGATCGACGCCGTTGCTGCACGCCATGGGCGGCAGGTGAATTGGCACCCGATCCTGCTCGGCGTCATTTTCAAGAGTACTGGCGCGCGACCGCCGGCTGATGGCGCCAGCAGCAAGAGTACGTATATGCGGCATGACTTTCATCGTTCAGCACGCTTTTTGGGCATTCCCTACAACCTGCCCAGCCGCTTCCCCTTGCCGACCCAGAATGCCGCCCGCGCCTACCACTGGCTTTTCGACCAGGACACCGTGCTGGCTCGAGCTTTCGCCCACGCGGTCTATCGCGCCTTTTTCGTAGAAGACCTCGACATTTCCTCACCGGAAACCATGCTGAAAATTGCCGCCAAAATCGGCATTGACCGTGGCCGCCTCGAAACCGCGTTGCAAGCTCAGGAAACCAGGGAACGCCTCAAAGCCGAGGTCGATAACGCCCTCCGGCTCGGCGTCTTCGGCTCGCCGCATGTTATCATCGACGGCGAACCCTTCTTCGGCGCCGACCGCCTGCCGCAAATCGAGCACTGGCTGAAAACCGGCGGCTTTTGAGGTAACCATGAAGCGAATCCATCTGATCGTCTGGGTCACGCTGTTGCTGTTGGCCGCCTGGAGCTTCGGCTTCGAGCCTGGCTGGTTGCAGCAGCGGAACCTGGCACTGAGCGTCGCAAACTGGTCCGGGCCGCCACTGAGCATCGCGGTCGCTGCCGACTTACATGTCGGCGCACCCCATGCCGGCCTGCCGATGCTGCGCCGGGTGGTCGACCAGTTGAATTCCGGCAATCCCGATCTGATTCTCTTGCCGGGTGATTTTGTCATGCAGGGCGTGCGCGGCGGACAAGCCGTCGACCCGGCGCAAATTGCCGCAGAATTAGGTCGCCTGAAAGCGCCGCTCGGCGTCTTTGCGACGCTCGGCAATCACGACTGGTGGCATGGCGGGAATGCCGTTCGCCAGGCGCTCGAAGCGCATGGCATACGGGTTATCGAGAACGGGGCGATTCCGCTGGCAACCGCCAGCGGCTCGATCTGGCTGGCAGGAATCGGCGATGACATGACCGGGCACGCCCATCCCGACCAGGCATTCGCCGAGGTGCCGTCCGATGCGCGACTGATCGTCATGATGCACGACCCGGCCAACGCCCCCGACCTGCCCGCCCGAGCCGTCGTCGCCTTCGCCGGCCATACTCACGGCGGACAGGTTCGCCTGCCTTTTTTCGGCGCCTTGATCACGCCCGGTCGCGCACCGCGCCAACATGCCTATGGATGGATTCCCGACGTTCCCACGCCCACCTGGGTGACTTCCGGGGTCGGCACCAGCATCCTGCCGCTGCGCTTCAACTGCCCGCCGGAAACCGTGGCGCTCACCCTGCGCGGAGAGGACAGCCAATGAAGCGAATCTGCGTTTTCTGCGGCTCCAACAGCGGCAGCAAGCCGATTTATCGAGCCGAAGCCGAAAAGCTCGGACGCCTGTTGGCGGCGCGGCACATCGAACTCGTCTACGGCGGCGGCAACGTCGGGCTCATGGGCACCCTCGCCGATGCCTGTCTGGTCGCCGGCGGAACCGTGACCGGCGTTATCCCGGCGGCACTGATGGGCAAGGAAGTCGCCGGCTGTGCCGTCGATCACCTGGCGCTGACGCGACTCGAAGTGGTCGACTCGATGCACACGCGCAAGGCTCGGATGGCCGAACTGGCCGACGGCTTCATTGCCCTGCCGGGCGGTTTCGGCACCTTCGAGGAATTTTGCGAAATCCTCACCTGGGGGCAACTCGGGTTCCACGTGAAACCGATGGGGCTGCTCAATGTGGCGGGCTATTACGACCCCTTGCTCAGCCTCTTCGAGCAGGCGGTAAGCGAAGGCTTCCTGCGCCCGCAGAACCGCGCCATGGCACTTGCCGATACCGATAGTGAGGATTTACTCGCGTCCATGGCGGCCTACCACCCTGAGCCGGTCGGCAATTGGCTGAAAACGGCAGACCACCTCTAATTACATTCAGCGAGGCGATATGAGCATTCTGAAAAGCCAACTCAACCGGCGCTCCGCCGATTTCATGGCGAACGCGGCGGCGATGGCAACGGTGGTTGCCGATCTCTACGAAAAGGTCGAAAAAATTGCCCTCGGCGGCCCCGAGGCGGCGCGTCAGAAACATCTGGCGCGCGGCAAGCTGCTGCCGCGCGAGCGCGTCAATGGCCTGCTCGACCCCGGCACGCCTTTTCTTGAAATCGGCCAGTTTGCGGCTTACGGCATGTATGGCGGCGACCCTTTCGAGGTTCCGGCGGCGTCTGTCATCGCCGGTATCGGACGCATCGAGGGCGTCGAGTGCATGATCGTCGCCAACGATGCGACGGTGAAGGGCGGAACGTATTACCCGCTGACCGTCAAAAAGCACCTGCGGGCGCAGGAAATTGCCCTCGAAAACCGCCTGCCCTGCGTCTATCTGGTCGATTCCGGCGGCGCCTTTTTACCGATGCAGGATGAGGTTTTCCCGGACAAGGAACATTTCGGGCGCATCTTCTTCAACCAGGCCAACCTCTCGGCACAAGGCATTCCGCAGATTGCTGCCGTCCTCGGCTCGTGTACCGCCGGCGGCGCCTATGTGCCGGCCATGTGCGACGAGTCGATCATCGTCAAGAACCAGGGCACGATCTTTCTCGGCGGCCCGCCGCTGGTCAAAGCGGCGACCGGCGAAGTGGTTTCGGCCGAAGATCTCGGCGGTGCCGACGTCCATACGCGGATCTCCGGCGTCGTCGATCATCTGGCTGAAAACGACGCCCACGCGCTAGCCATTGCACGGCGCATCATCAAGGATCTGAACTGGAAAAAGCTACCCTCGGTGGCACTGAGCGCACCCGTCGAACCGCGCTACCCGGCCGATGAGTTATACGGGGTGATTCCGAGCGACAGCAAAAAGCCATTCGACGTCCGCGAAATCATCGCCCGCCTCGTTGACGACTCAGATTTCGACGAATTCAAGGCGCGTTACGGAACAACGCTGGTCTGCGGCTTTGCGCGGATTTTCGGCTACCCGGTCGGCATCGTCGCCAACAACGGTATTTTGTTCAGCGAATCGGCGCTGAAAGGGGCGCATTTCATCGAACTCTGCGCCCAACGGGGCATTCCGCTCGTCTTTTTGCAGAACATCACCGGCTTCATGGTCGGCCGCAAATACGAAAACGGCGGCATTGCCCGTGACGGCGCCAAAATGGTCACCGCCGTCGCCACGGCCAAAGTGCCGAAATTCACCGTCGTCATCGGCGGCAGCTTCGGCGCCGGCAACTACGGCATGTGCGGCCGCGCCTATTCACCGCGCTTTTTGTGGATGTGGCCGAACGCCCGCATTTCGGTGATGGGCGGCGAACAGGCCGCCGGCGTGCTGGCCACCGTCAAGCGCGATGGCATCGAAGCGAGCGGCAAGCAGTGGAGCGCCGAGGCGGAAGCCGCCTTCAAGGCACCGATCCGCGAACAGTACGAAACGCAGGGACACCCGTATTACGCCTCGGCGCGGCTTTGGGACGACGGCATCATCGACCCGGCAGATACCCGCCGGGTGCTCGGCCTCGGCCTGTCGGCGTCAATGAACGCGCCGGCCGAAGAGACGAAGTTCGGCATTTTCCGGATGTAATCCATGTATCTGCCCAAGCATTTTGCGGAAACCGACGTCGGCGTCATGCACGAGCTGATGCGGGCGTATCCGCTCGCCACGGTCATCACCCACGGTCCGGACGGCCTCGACGCCAACCACATCCCGCTGCATCTGGATGCGAGCGCCGGCCCAAACGGCATCCTGCGCGGCCACGTCGCCCGCGCCAATCCACTGGCCGCCAGTCCCACGGCGAACCGGAAAGTTCTCTCAATTTTCAAGGGGCCGGACTGCTACATCAGCCCGTCGAACTACGCCACCAAGGCCGAGCACGGCAAGGTCGTGCCGACCTGGAATTACGTGGCGGTACACGCCCACGGCGAGTTGCGCCTGATCGACGATGCCGACTGGCTGCAGGCGCAGTTGCATACCCTGACTGCCGAACACGAAGCCGCCCTGCCCCATCCATGGTCCATCGACGACGCCCCGGCCGACTACATCGACAAGATGCTCGGTGCCGTGATCGGCATTGAAATCACCATCGACCGCCTGCTCGGCAAATGGAAAGTCAGCCAGAACCAGCCCGCCGTCAATCAGACCAGCCTGATCGCCGCTCTGGACGGCCAGCCCATGGCGGATCTGATCCGCCAGCGACAACAATAATTGGAGCGAGACATGTTTACCACCCTGGAAATCGAACTTAATGGCTCGGTCGCCACCATCTGGATGAACCGCCCCGACTTCCACAACGCCTTCGACGAAACGCTCATCACGGAACTGACCGCCGCCTGCATGGCACTTGATGATGGCCCCGCTGTGCGCGTCGTCGTCCTTGCCGGTCGCGGCAAGAGCTTCTCGGCGGGCGCCGATCTCAACTGGATGAAGCGCGCCGCCAACAACGGAGTCGATGAAAACCTCAACGATGCCCGCGCGCTCGCTTACATGTTGCGGACGCTGGCGGAGATGAAGAAGCCGACCATCGCCCGCATCCACGGTGCCGCACTCGGCGGCGGCATGGGGCTGACGGCAGCCTGCGACATCGCCATCGCCTCGAGCACGGCCGTTTTCGCCACTTCTGAAGTCAGGTTCGGCATCATCCCGTCGGCCATTTCTCCCTATGTGTTGCGCGCCATCGGCGCCCGTCAGGCCAGCCGCTATTTTCAGTCGGCCGAGCGCATCAGCGCCGAACGCGCCCGCGACATCGGGCTGGTACATGAAGCGGTGGCGCCGGAACAACTCGACGCCCAGGTTCAGGCAATCACCGCCGCCCTGCTGCAAGGCGGACCCTTGTCGCAAGCGGCGGCCAAGGATTTGATCCGCACCGTTGATCGGCAGCCGCTCAACGACGGTCTGTTTGAAGACACCGCCCGCCGCATCGCCCATCTGCGGGCAACGCCCGAAGCCCGCGAAGGGATCGCCGCCTTTCTTGATAAACGTCAGCCCAACTGGATAGTGGAATAAGCCATGTTCAACAAAATACTCATCGCCAACCGCGGAGAAATCGCCTGCCGGGTGATCAAGACCGCCCGTCGCATGGGCATACGCACCGTTGCCGTTTATTCTGCGGCGGATGCCAATGCCCGCCACGTTCGCCTCGCCGACGAGGCGGTGTTGCTCGGCCCGGCTGCTGCCGGCGAGTCCTACCTGGTGGCCGACAAGATCATCGAGGCCTGCAAGCGCACCGGCGCCGAGGCCGTGCACCCCGGCTACGGTTTTCTCTCCGAAAACGCCGAGTTTGCCGAATCCCTGGCCGCCAGCGGGATTGCCTTCATTGGCCCGCCGGCTTCGGCGATTCGCGCCATGGGCTCGAAATCGGCAGCCAAGACGCTGATGGGCAAGGCCGGCGTACCGCTGACGCCGGGCTATCACGGCGACGACCAGAGCGCCGATTTGCTGCATCGTGAGGCTGACCGGATCGGCTACCCGGTACTGATCAAGGCGGCAGCCGGCGGCGGCGGCAAGGGGATGCGCCGCGTCGACCAAGCGACGGATTTTCTCGATGCGCTGGCCTCCTGCCGGCGTGAAGCCATTTCCAGCTTCGGCGACGATCACGTCCTGATCGAGAAATACATGACCCGGCCGCGCCATATTGAAATTCAGGTCTTTGCCGACACGCTGGGCAATTGCGTTTATCTTTTCGAGCGCGACTGTTCGGTTCAACGCCGCCACCAGAAGGTGCTGGAAGAAGCCCCGGCTCCCGGCATGAGCGCCGAACGCCGCCGGGCGATGGGTGAAGCCGCCGTTGCCGCTGCCCGCGCCGTCGGCTACGTCGGTGCCGGGACGGTCGAATTCATCACGACCCACAGCGACGATCAGGACGGCTCGTTTTACTTCATGGAAATGAACACCCGCCTGCAGGTTGAACATCCGGTCACTGAAATGATCACCGGGCAAGACCTGATCGAATGGCAGTTGCGCGTTGCCGCCGGCCAGCCGCTGCCGCTCGCCCAGGAGCAATTGCAGATTCGCGGTCACGCCCTTGAAGCGCGGATTTACGCCGAGGATGCCAGCAAGGGCTTCCTGCCGGCAAGCGGCAGGCTGGTTCGCCTGTCGCCCCCGGCCGACAGTCTCAACGTGCGCGTTGATAGCGGGGTCGAGGAAGGCGACGAAATCACCCCTTTTTACGATCCGATGATCGCCAAACTGATCGTCTGGGACGAAACCCGTCCCGCCGCCCTGGCCCGGATGCGCAAGGCGCTGGCCGACTATCAGGTCGCCGGCGTCACCACCAATATCGACTTCCTTTCCCGTCTCGTCGCCTGCCCGGCCTTTGCCGGCGCCGACCTCGACACCGGCCTCATCGAACGCCAGGCGGAATTCCTCTTCCCCGCCACCGCCTCCGTGCCGCGCGATGCCCTGCTCGTCGCGACAGTCGGCGAACTGCTCTGGGAACAGCACGCCGCCAGGCTCGCCGCCAAAACGAGCGGCGACCCGTGGTCGCCCTGGCACGCCCGCGACGGCTGGCGGATGAACCTCTCCGCCGCCCGGCTGATCGGCTTCCGCGATGGCGACAGCCTGAGCGAAGCGCTGGTGCGTTACCAGCGCGATCATTGGCAGATCACGATCAACGGCCAGAGCACGCTGGCGCGCGGCAAAAAGCTGGATGACGACCGCTTTGCCGTCGAACTCGACGACCGTCGCCTGATTGCCAGCGTTGTGGCAGTGGACGAAAAACGCAGCATTTTTCTTAATGGAAGCACGTACTCACTTTTACGTGATGACCCGCTGCACCTTGTCGAAGCCGGCGGCGCTCTGGGCGGTGGCCTGACTGCGCCGATGCCCGGTAAAGTCGTTGCCCTGCTCACCCAGGCCGGGCAAAAAGTCGAAAAAGGCACACCTTTGCTAATCCTCGAAGCGATGAAAATGGAACACACCATCACCGCCCCCGCCGCCGGGATCGTCAAGACTTTCTGTTATGCCGCCGGCGAGCAGGTCGGCGACGGCGCGGCACTGCTTGAGTTTGAGGCCAACCCGACAGCCGAAAGCCGGACGCCATGAAACTGCCGGGGGTCGTCAAAATCGTCGAAGTCGGCCCGCGCGACGGGCTGCAGAACGAAAAAAACCTGGTTCCGACAGCCGTCAAAATCGAGCTGATCAATCGCCTCGCCGCCACCGGCCTGCGCGCCATTGAAGCGACTTCCTGCGTCTCGCCGAAATGGGTGCCGCAAATGGCTGACAACGCGGCGGTGATGCAGGGAATCAACCGTCACCCGGCGACGGCCTACGCGGTTTTAACGCCGAATTTGCAGGGTTTCGACGCGGCGATTCAGGCCGGTGCCAGTGAAGTGGCGATTTTTGCCTCTGCTTCCGAGTCTTTTTCGCGCAAAAATATCAATTGCAGCATTGCCGAGAGCCTCAAGCGCTTCGAGCCCATCCTCTCCGTCGCCTCATCGCTGGAAATCAAGGTGCGCGGCTATGTTTCCTGCGTTGTCGGCTGCCCTTACGAGGGCGCCATCGCAGCGCAGCAGGCGGCCGGCGTCGCCAAGGCGCTGTTCGACATGGGCTGCTACGAAATTTCGCTCGGCGACACCCTCGGCGTCGGCATCCCGGATTCCATCCAGCGCCTGATCGACGCCTGCGCCAGCGTGATTCCGCTGGCGCATCTCGCCGGCCATTATCACGACACCTACGGCATGGCGATTGCCAACATTTACGCCTCGCTGCAACGCGGCATGGCGATTTTTGACACGTCGATTGCCGGCCTCGGCGGCTGTCCGTATGCGCCAGGGGCATCCGGCAACGTGGCCAGCGAGGATGTCGTTTATCTGCTCGCCGGCCTGGGCATTGAAACCGGCGTCGATCTGGCTAAACTGGCAGCTGTCGGTGACTGGATATCGAGCACCATCAACCGCCCGAATGGCGCCAAGGCCGGCCGGGCAATTTGCGCGAGCGCCCGCCCGTGAGTCTTTTTTCTGCCCTCAGCGATTTGCTGAAACCCGCTCCGCCGCTCAGCCCGCAGCTGCAACAGGCGCTTGAGCGGGTCGGCGAACTGGTCAGCCCGCAGCTCAAGCTGACCAGCGGTTTTGAGCAGAAACTGGCAGCGCCGCTGGAATACGCGCTCGGTTATTGCGATGGCCTGATCAGCGCCGTGCCTGGCCCGATCGATATCAACCGCCAGGCTTTTGCCAATGATCCGCTGGTGCACGCGTTGTTTGCCACGGCCAGCGATATCGACCAGATGCTCGGCCGCAGTCAGGCGGTTCGCGACTATCTTGAGCAAGCGGTGAGTTGGGAAAACACGTATTTTTACGCCCTGTTTGCCGCTCGCCGTCAGCAAAAACGCCAGTTGGGGATGGCCGTGCAAGGGACGCTGGTGCAGACCGAGGTGCCGCAAACAGTCATCTACTTTTCCGATCACACGTTGCTCCAGCCACACAATTGTCTCGACACAACCCGGCAAAACCTGCGTCTCGGTTCGCTGGACAGCCTGCTGCAGACCTTCCACGACCATGTCGAGTCGCTGCGTAGCGAACGCGAGGGGCTGCGCGCCGACCTCTCGGTTGAACGCACCCACCTCAACGTTCTTGGCAGCAAGACGCCGACCCCGCAGCAAGCCGTTCATAGCCGTCACCTTGAAGAACTCGACCAGCGTCTGCGCCAGACTGCCGCCTCGCTGATGCCCGACCCGCTGCTCAATGCGCTTGCCGAGTTTCTCCATGCGCCGGAAAAGTCGTTGGCCATCAGCCCGGTCAGCATCACCGTCGACCGGCTCGGAATCGTCAGCGACCCGGAGAACCCCGATGCCAGTCTCGAAACCCTCGATTTTCCTGAACTGACTGCCCGCGACCAACGCCGCTATCTGGTCATTCTCGCCCGCATCAGCCGTGCTGACGCGGCGGCGGCGCTCGAGGCAGTACGTGACCAACAACATCGTTTCATGCTGATCTGAATGATTCTCTCGCCCTGCGTCAACCGCTGCAAAATGGATACCGTCACCCGCTGGTGCCAGGGATGCTTCCGCAGCATTGAAGAAATTACCGTCTGGTCGCGCATCAGCGATGCCGAACGCGCCAGCATCCTGGCCGCAGTTACCCGGCGCCGCCAGGAATGCGGGGAGCTAGCGACGGACGACTTGCCGAACACCGGCGACACGCCTCAGCGATGACGCCAAACGACGACCTCTACCCCTGTGTCGGCATCTGCATGGTCGATCCAGACTCCGGCTTTTGCCTGGGTTGCGGACGCCCGCCCCTGGTTTCTCCGCCCGTCGTCGCCGAAGCGGTCCCCGCCGTACTGACGCCGCACAACAAAAACGCCGAGACGAGCCAGCCGGAATGAGCCTGTTGCTGCCGGACACCATGCGGGTGATCGAGCGCGGCTGGCTGTCGGCCAACAGCATTCTTTTTCATGAAGGGACGAACGCCACGCTGGTTGATAGCGGCTATCTCAGTCACGCCGCCCAAACGCTGGCCCTGGTTCGCCACGCACTCGATGGTCGGCAGCTCAAACGACTGCACAACACCCATGGGCATTCCGACCACATCGGCGGCAGTGCCGCGCTGAAAGGCGCTTTCAACTGCCAAATCGCGGTTCCCGCCGGCCTCCACGCACGCATTGCCGAATGGGACGAAAACGCCCTGTTGCTTTCACCCCTCGGCCAGCAAGCCGCACGCTTTCAGCATGATGATCTGCTATATGCCGGCGAGTTGATTGAAATGGGCAATCTGGTCTGGCAAATGCTGGCCGTTCCCGGCCATGACATGGAGGCGCTGGCCTTTTACAACGCCGAACGACGTATCCTGATTTCCGGCGATGCGCTGTGGGAAAACGGTTTCGGCGTTGTCTTTCCCGAATTGCTCGGCGAGGCCGACGGCCTCGCGGCGACGCGTGCAACTCTCGAAATGCTCGCCCGTCTGCCCATCGACATCGTCATTCCCGGCCACGGCAGCCCCTTTGCCGGGATCGACGCCGCGTTTGCCCGCGCCTTTCAACGCCTTGAGCGTTTTTCTGCCAATATCGAGCAGATGGCCTGGAATGCGATCAAGGTCGTCGTCTCGTTCGCGGCCATGGAGCGCCAGCAGATTCCCGCCGCCGCGTTTGGCGGATTCGTCCTCAAGCTGCCCTTTGCGGTCGATCTCAATCAACGCTATCTGGGTCTCGACGCAGAGGTTTTTATCGCCCGCATCCAGCACGACTTGCTGCGGGTCAATGCCCTGCGCCGGGTCGACGACGGGTTCGTTGCCGGCTAAGCTGCCGGCAGCGCCTGGCGGACAAGGTGCACCCAGTAACTGACGCCGAGCGTCAGCAATTCATCATTGAAATCGTAATGCGGATTGTGCAAGGTGCAGCCGCCGGTACCCGGCCCGTTGCCCAGCCAGACGTAACACCCCGGCTTCTCGCGCAGCATGTAGGCAAAGTCTTCG
Organism: uncultured Pseudomonadota bacterium; assembly: GCA_903951825.1. GTDB lineage: Bacteria > Pseudomonadota > Gammaproteobacteria > Burkholderiales > Rhodocyclaceae > Azonexus. The sequence continues at coordinate 3,902 of CAJBDJ010000068.1, read as the reverse complement.
GCACCCATCGAAGGCAATACGTCAGTCAGCACTCGCTCACTGCCGAAGACTTGCTGGGCCACAGCCTGGCAAAAATTTGCCTCATCCACGCTGTTGACCGTCGGTGGATAGCGATGGTCAAAACGGACGCTGATCTGCGCGCCGTTAGCCGCCGCGATACCGCTGCACAACCGCTCGACGGCACGCTCGATACTCTCCTGAACCGCCGGCTTGAAGCTACGTATCGTGCCGCGCAAGACCACCTCTTCGGGAATCACGTTCCAGGCCTCGCCGGCATGAAACTGGGTAATGCTGACCACCGCCGAATCGCACGGGTGCAAGGTGCGGCTGACCACCGTTTGCAGCGCCTGCACCAGCTGGGCGCCGGCGACAATGGCATCGACGCCCTGATGCGGCATCGCTGCATGGCAGCCATGCCCGCGCACAATGATCTCCAGCGCACAGGTGCCGGCCATCACCGGGCCGGGCATCACGGCGATTTCGCCGACGGCAATCCCCGGCCAGTTATGCAGGCCAAAAACGGCGTCGACCGGAAAACGCTCAAACAAGCCTTCCTCGATCATCACCGCCGCGCCACCTTCGGATTCTTCGGCCGGCTGAAAAATGAAGACGGCGATGCCGTCAAATTCAGGGCTTGCGGCCAGGTAACGCGCCGCGCCGAGCAGCATTGCCGTGTGGCCGTCGTGACCGCAGGCGTGCATCTTGCCCTGATAGCGCGAGTGGTGCGGGAATTCGTTGAGTTCGGCCACCGGCAAGGCGTCCATGTCGGCACGCAAGCCGATCATTTTTGGCGAACTACCGGCGCGCAGCACACCAACAACGCCGGTTTTGGCAAGGCCGCGATGAACTTCAAGGCCGTAGCGCGTCAGCTCCGCAGCTACCATGTCGGCCGTCCGGTTTTCGTTGAAGGCAAGCTCCGGATGGGCATGAATATCGCGGCGCTGGGTGGTCAATTCGGCCAGAAAAGGCAAATCGAGGAGGGGAATCGTCGGTGGCATGGCAGTCTCCTTGTGGATGCTTATTATGCCCAAGCTTGCCTGCCTTTGCCGCCTTGATTATGCTGCAGGACATGGATCTCATACTCATCAGCGGACTTTCGGGTTCCGGCAAATCGGTAGCGCTACATCTGCTCGAAGATGCGGGTTACTACTGCGTAGACAATCTGCCAGTGGTAATGCTCACGGTGCTGGTGAACATGCTCAGGGACGAAGGCATAGTCAAAGTGGCCGTTGCCATTGACGCACGTTCGGGCGATGGCATCACACAATTGAACGAAAAAATCGACCACCTTGCGAAAGATGGCCGACGCGCCACCTTCCTTTTTCTCTACGCCAACCCGGAAACCCTGCTCAAGCGCTATTCCGAATCACGCCGCCGCCACCCGCTGACGACGCCGGGGCAAACCCTGGAAGAAACCATCGCCGCCGAAAGCAGGTTGCTGGCGCCGATTTCCACTCTCGGCCACCGCATCGACACGAGCAACCTCAAGGCCAACGCCCTGCGCGAATGGATCCGCCAGTTTATCGAAGCTGCCCCCGGCAGCGGCCTGACGCTGATGTTCGAGTCCTTCGGCTTCAAGCACGGCATTCCGCTCGATGCCGATTTTGTCTTTGATGTGCGCTGCCTGCCCAACCCGCATTACGACCACAATTTGCGCCTGTTGACCGGCAAAGACAAAGCGGTGATCGACTTTCTCGAGGGCGAAAAAGACGTCTGCCGGATGCGCGACGACATCACCCGCTTTGTCGCAAACTGGCTGCCCAGTTTTATCCGCGACAACCGCAACTACCTGACCGTCGCCATCGGCTGCACCGGCGGCCAGCACCGCTCGGTCTACCTTGCCGAATGGCTGGGTCGTCAATTCGACGGACAAGCTCGCGTTCTGGTCAGGCATCGCACGCTGGCCGGCGGTTGAACGGCGATGCCCTGGCTGGCGCTCCTCAAGCCCGGTGACTGGCTGATCATCGGCCTTGGCGCCCTGCTGGTCGGCCTCAGCTTCCCGCTGTTCTGGCAAGGTGGCCTTGGCGAACGCGCCATCGTCCGGCAAAACGGCCAGATCGTTGCCAATCTCGATTTGCGCAGCAAGCGTCAGCTCAGCGTCCCCGGCCCGCTCGGGTCAACCCTGATCGCCATCGAACCGGGGCGCGCGCGCGTGGTTGCCGACCCCGGCCCGCGCCAATATTGCGTGCGTCAGGGCTGGTTGATGCGCCCCGGCGAAATCGCCATCTGCGCCCCCAACCGCGTCAGCCTGCAAATCAGCGGCCGCACCAAGGTCTATGACTCCCTCAGTTATTGAATTCAAAATCAGCAGCGAAGACCGTCGCGTAGCCTGGCTGGCGACCGCTGCCGTCGGCCTGTCGCTGGTCGACGCGGCGATTCCCAGCCCCTTACCCGGCGTCAAACCGGGACTGGCCAACATCGTCACACTGATTGTCCTGATCCGCTACGGCTGGACGACCGCCGCCTGGGTCAGCGGCTTGCGCGTCCTTGCCGGCAGCCTGCTGCTGGGCTATTTTCTCGCCCCCGGCTTTTTCCTCTCGCTTGCCGGCACTGTCTGCAGCCTGGCCACCCTGGGACTTGTCCGCCATTTGCCGGGGCGCTGGTTCGGGCCGGTCAGTCTGAGCATTTTCGCCGCTTTTGCCCACATCGGCGGGCAACTGCTCCTGGCGCGAGTTTGGCTGATTCCGCACGACGGCGTTTTCCTGCTGACACCGGTTTTTTCAGCCGCGGCGCTGGTTTTTGGAACCATCAACGGCGTCATCGCCACTAAACTGCTGACTGACCTGCCACCTCACCCGGAACTCCCCTCCCGTGCCTAAAACCATCTGCCTCGCGCTCACCGGCGCCTCCGGAATGCCTTACGGACTGCGCCTGCTCGAATGTCTGCTGGACGCCGGCTGCAAAGTCCAACTCCTTTACTCGCAAGCCGCCCAGATCGTTGCCAAGCAGGAAATGGGTTGTGAGCTTCATGCGCGCCCGGCGGCAACCAGGCTTTCCCTGCTTGAACGCTTTCCTACGGCCAAGCCGGAAAACCTGACGGTTTTTGGCCGCGAAGAATGGTTTGCCCCGGTTGCCTCGGGCTCCAATCCGCCCGATGCCATGGTCGTCTGCCCTTGTTCGATGGGCACCCTCGCGGCCATCGCCCAGGGGCTCGCCGACAAGCTGATCGAACGTGCCGCCGACGTCATGCTCAAAGAAGGACGCAAACTGGTGCTCGTTCCACGTGAAACCCCGTTTTCCGCCATCCACCTTGAAAACATGCTGCGCCTGTCGCGCGCCGGGGCGGTCATCCTGCCACCCAGTCCGGGGTTCTACCAGCATCCGCAATCAGTCAGCGACATCGTCGACTTTGTTGTCGCCCGCATCCTCGACCAGATTTCCATCCCCCATCAACTGATGCTGCGCTGGGGTGAATAATGGGTTGGTTTGACCAATCGCGTTCGGCCGTGGCGGGTGCCGAGGTCATCAATATTGCCCTCTTCCCGCTTAATACCGTGCTCTTCCCCGGCGGCATCCTGCCCTTGCGTCTCTTTGAGCAGCGTTACCTGGACATGGCCGCCGCCTGCATGAAAGAAAGCAAACCATTCGGGATTTGCCTGATCGAACAAGGTAAAGAAACCGGCAGCGCTGCCAGCCCGCAGCGGATCGGCACGCTGGCCGAAATCACCCGCTGGGAAATGGAACAACTCGGCATTCTGCAAATCACCGCACGCGGTCGCCGGCGCTTCCGCATCCTTGAGCAGGCCGTTGGCTCCAATCAGCCTAAAAATCTCAGTTAGAGATGCACAACGAGCCTGAAACGCTGGCAGGCTATGGGTTTGGTGTTGATATTGGAGGTCACCCGATGGGTGAGGCGAAATTGAAGCGTTTGGCCGCAGAAGAAATGCTTTTGTCGTGTGCCG
>CAJBDJ010000067.1 GCA_903951825.1 uncultured Pseudomonadota bacterium | reverse complement strand
TTAATACTTCGATTTCCATATACACCTCGTTCGTGATCACCGGCGCCTCAAATCCGCCGATCTTCTCTCAACTCGGTGTATCAACTTTCAATCGCTGGCCTGTATCAATTTACATCCGCTGCTGACAACTCCAGGCGACATCGAATCCGCAATTGCTCGGGCGCAGGGGAGATACAGCGACCTTGCGTTCAGAAAGCAAAGGCACCCAGGCACCATCTGAGCCCAACCTGGCCCAACTGGCACCGCCCAGAGCCAGAATGACCTGGTCGGCTTGGATTACCCCTTCACCCTCCGGAGTCGCAAACCGCAAGCGGCCGTCGTCCCGCCAGCCCAGCCAGCGATGCCGCACATGGAAGCGCACCCCGGCTGAACGCAAGCGAAGCAGCCAGGCACGCAACAATGGGGCGGCCTTCATGTCGGTCGGGAAGACCCGGCCGGAGGTTCCGACAAAAGTTGCAATGCCGAGGCCGGCAATCCACTGGCGTAACTCATCGGGGCCAAAGGCCGCCAGCAAGGGGGCAATCTGCGCAGCTCGCTGGCCATAGCGCGTGGTAAATGCCGCCAGCGGCTCGCTATGCGTGATGTTCATGCCGCCTTTGCCGGCGATCAGGAACTTTCGCCCAACCGAAGGCATGGCATCAAAAATATCGACATTGACGCCGTCGAGCGTAGCCAGTTGCTCTGCTGCCATCAACCCGGCCGGGCCGCCGCCGATGATGGCTACCCGCGACATCAGGGCTTCTCTGCCGACTCCGGCAGTTTGGGTAACAAGGCTTCAAGTCCTTCCGGCAGCGCTTCCTCATCGAGTGGCGTGACGGTCACTTCAACCTCCGGCTCGGCACCGCCGCCGCCGAGGATGATGCCGCGCAGCGGCGAAATGTCGCCAAAATCGCGGCCGACGGCGATGGTGATGTGCTCGGTATCGGGCAGGAGATTGTTGGTTGGATCAAAGTCGACCCAGTTATCACCAAAGCCCGGCGCATAGACCGAGACCCAGGCGTGCGAGGCATCGGCACCGATCAGGCGCGGCTTGCCCGGTGGCGGGCGGGTCAGCAGATAGCCGCTGACGTAACGTGCCGCGAGGCCCTGTGCGCGCAGGCAGGCGATCATCAGGTGGGCGAAATCCTGACATACGCCACGCTTCTTTTCGAGGACTTCCATGACCGGCGTCGATACGGTGGTGGCCTCAGGGTCAAATTTGAATTCGCTGAATATTTTTGCCATCAAGGCCTGCGCGCCGACCAGCACCGGCGTGCCGGGCGGGAAGCAGTCGCCGGCATATTCGGTCAGCTCGTGCTTGATGCGAACGTGCGCACTCTCGAAAAGAAAGCGCGTTGCCTCAAGGTCTTCCGGTTCGGGCGGCACCGCCGTGTAGGCCAGGCGGTCGCGCAACGCCTCCCAGGGCATCGAAGTGTCGAGATGTTCAGGGAGGTGCGGTGTGACCTCAACCGTCATTGCCGAACTGATCCGCAAGCTGTCGTGCGGCACATGGAAGGCGATCCAGCTCACCGGATTACCGAAGGCATCGTCACCATCGCGTCGCCAGGTTGGGGTCGGTGTCACTTCGATATGCTGCTCGACGATACGCTGCCAGGCAAGAGTGCGCGGTGACAAGTGAAGCTGCTGCTGCGACAGCGAGACATTGCCACCATAGTCGTAGGAAGTCTGGTGCAGCACATGGTAACGAAGCGGCGTTTTTTCCATGATCACAGTGCCATGGTTTGCCGACTGACATCGTCGACATGGGTGAAATAGCGCATCCCCAGCCACTCCGAAATTTTCACCGCCGAGCGATCCAGTTCACCAAGCAAGGTCGCCAATTCAAGGCAGGCGGGCGAATCGGCATACTCACCGAGGGGAATGTCTTCCAGCGAGGAAAGATCAAACGCGCGCAAGCGACTCAGCAAATCAGGCAGATTGCTGTCGCTGTAGTCGTCAAGTTCGCGCGCCATGCGCTCAAGGTAGCGACTCAACATGCTGGCCTGAAAGATGACGCCGTGCGGGTTGCTGTCGTCAAAAACCAGCAGGTCGAGTACCGGCAGTAATTCGGGGAGACGAGAGTAGCGCGAGCGATAGGTAATGATCGAATCCGAGAGTTCCAGCAGCCACTCTAGGTTGCCCGGCGCATGGGTCTTCGGCATGCGAATGAACTGGGCGATAGTGTTGGAGAGAAAGGACAGCCGTTCGAGATTGCGGCCGATGATCAGAAAGCGCCAGCCATCGTCGCGCGTCATGTTGTCCATTGCAAAACCGGTCAGCGACGACGATACGCCCAATACACGGTCGAGGAAGGCAATCGCTTCGGTAAGCGTCGGGTGCATCTTGAGGGCAGCCTGCTGATCGCGCTGCAGGCGGTTCAGGGAATGCCAGTGATCGAGCGACAGACGTTCGCGAACGTGGGTGGCCGACCACAGCAGGCTGCGAATATTGCCGGCCAGGCTACCTGGCTGCTTGGGGTCATAGATAGCCTCAAGCAACACATGGTCGGAGCCTTCGATAACCGGCGTGTCTTCTTCCGGTTTGGGCAGGACGCCCAGGTGTTTGCCCAGATCGAGAATGCTGGCGACGATCGGAGTGCGTCCACCGCCGGCTTCAACCAGCCGGCTGAGCGCAACGCGCAGCAAACGGGCGCTGTCATCAAAACGCTCGGAATAACGCCCCAGCCAGAACAGATTCTCAACCACCCGCGAACTCAGGTTGGATCCTTCGCGCACCAGATCGCGCACGGCAATCGATGGTTTGAGCATGGTAAAGGCGCTGACCGGGCCATCGGTCAACACCCAGGCATCCTTCGAGGCGCCACCGCGCTGCATCGAGATGATGCGGGTGTTGGCACCCGTCGCGACACGCGCCAGGCCACCCGGCATCACTGAATAGCCGCTGCCGGTCGCCACCGCGTAGGCGCGCAGGCCGACCGGCCGAGCCAGCAGGCGACGCTCGTGCGAGCGACTCCAGGTCGGCGCTTGCGAGAGATTGACCATTTCCTGAGCGACATAAGCATGTGGCCGTGCCTCAATGCGCTGCAACATTTCAAGGCGTGCAGCCCCTTTGAGTTCATTGCCAAAAACCGGATCCATCCGCTGAGTGGGGTAAGCCGGCTTGATCACGAGGTCATCAAAATTCTTCTTGACGTACTTCAGCGCCGGTTTTTCGCCACACCACCAGGTGCCAACCGAGGGCATCAGCAATTCTTCGGCAAACAACTTGCGGCAAATCGCCGGCAGAAATCCCATGATCGCACCCGAGGCGAGCATCCCGCTTCCCAGTGCATTGGCCACGGCCACACGGCCGGCCCGAATCACATTGAGCAGGCCGGGAATCCCCAGCGCCGAAGCGCCGCGCAGTTCAAGCGGATCGCAGTAGTCATCATCCTGGCGGCGGAGGATGACATGCACCCGCTCAAGACCGTGCAGGGTTTTGAGATACAGGGTGTCACCACGGACGGTCAAATCCTGGCCTTCAACCAGCGGGAAACCCAGATAGCGCGATAAATAAGCGTGCTCGAAATAGGTTTCGTTGTAGGGACCCGGCGTCAACAAAACGATGTGGGGCTGCTCGTCGCCATCGAGCGGAGCGATTGCCGCCAGGCCATCTTGTTGATCATGGAAAAAATCGGCGAGATGCTGGACGTTGAGGTCGCGGAACATGTCCTGAAAGACCTGCGAAACGATCAGCCGGTTCTCCAGCGCGTAACCCGCCCCGGAAGGTGCCTGAGTGCGATCGGCGATGACCCACCATTTGCCGTCCGGCGAGCGCGCCAAGTCCACCGCATAGTTGTGCAACCAAGTGCCACCGACCGGCTTGATGCCGTGGCACGGCCATAGAAATCCGTGCTGGCCAAAAACCAGCGATGGCGGCAAGAGGCCGTCGGCAAGCAATTTTTGCTCGCCATAAAGATCGGCCAGCATGGCATTGAGAACCTTCGCACGCTGGGCGACCGCCGCCGATACCTTGAGCCACTCGTCGGGCGGGATGATCAGCGGTAGCGGGTCAAGTGCCCAAGGCCGATCAGCGCCGCTGGGGTCAGCATAAACGTTGTAGGTGACCCCATTTTCCTGGATGCGTCGGTCGACGAAGGCCAGTCGCCGGCGCATTTCGTCGGGCGCCACCTGACCGATGTGGTCGAAGAATTTTTTCCAGTGCGGACGCACTTCCCCATCCGACATCAACATTTCGTCATAGCGTCGGGGGCTTTGCGGATAAATAGCGAGGAGGGTGCGAGCCATGACGCCTGAGTTTACGTTTTGCACAACAGACAAGTGCCCCGCCATGGCGGGGCACAGGCCTTGCTTGCAAGGTGCCGGTTAAAAACGGCGCAAGTCTAGCGTAAACGGGTGTTCGGTGCTGAACTCCGGTGCTGTCGCCGAGATTCTGCCCGGTGTGTGACCGAAGCGGAAGAAGCGTGCCAGACGACGGCTTTCGGCTTCAAAGGCATTGACCGGACAGGTATCAAAGCTGCGTCCGCCGGGATGGGCGACATGGTACTGACAACCACCGAGCGAACGCTGCATCCAGGTATCGACAATGTCGAAGACCAGCGGCGCATCGACACCGATGGTCGGATGCAGGCAAGACGGCGGCTGCCAGGCACGATAGCGAACGCCGGCGACGAATTCGCCATTGGTGCCGGTATTCTGCAGCGGGACGGCGACCCCGTTGCAAGTCAGGACGTAACGATCCGGCGCCATGCCCTTGATCTTCACCTGAACGCGCTCGACCGATGAATCGACATAACGCACCGTGCCACCCGGCGAGCCTTCTTCGCCCATGACGTGCCACGGTTCAAGCGCGTGACGCAGTTCGAATTCAATGCCCTTGACCGTGAAATCGCCGTATTTCGGGAAACGGAACTCAAAGTGCGGAGCAAACCATTCGGCCTGAATCGGAAAGCCGGCCAACTGCATTTCTTCCATGACATCGCGGAAATCCTGCTCGACGAAATGCGGCAGCATGAAGCGGTCGTGCAACTCGGTTCCCCAGCGCGCCAGACGCGGCGGGTTGTAGGGTTCTTCCCAGAAGCGGGCGATCAGGGAACGCAAGAGTAACTGTTGGGTGAGCGACATGCGGGCATGCGGTGGCATCTCGAAGGCGCGCAACTCAAGCAGGCCGAGGCGTCCGGTCGGGCCGTCCGGTGAAAAGAGTTTGTCGATGCAGAATTCGGAGCGATGGGTATTGCCGGTGACATCGGTCAGCAGATTGCGCAGGACGCGGTCAACCAGCCAGGGCGGAATGTAGTCACCGACGGGCGGAATCTGGCTGAAGGCGATTTCCAGCTCGTAAAGACTGTCGTTGCGCGCTTCGTCAACGCGCGGTGCCTGGCTGGTCGGGCCGATGAACAGGCCGGAAAAGAGGTACGAAAGGCTAGGGTGGTTGTGCCAGTAGGCCACCAGGCTGCGCAGCAAGTCGGGGCGGCGGAGGAAGGGTGAATCGCCCGGTGTGGCGCCACCAAGGACAAAGTGGTTGCCGCCACCGGTGCCGGTGTGCCGGCCGTCAACCATGAACTTCTCGGTGGTCAGACGCGACACATGCGCCACGTCGTAAAGATGGGTGGTTTGCTCGACCAGTTGATCCCAGCCATGCGCCGGATGAATATTGACTTCGATGACACCGGGGTCGGGCGTCACGCGGAAGCTGGTCAGGCGGGGATCGGACGGCGGTTCGTAGCCTTCGAGAATGATTGGCAGATGCATCTCTTCGGCGGTCAACTCGACGGCGGTCACCAATTCCAGATAATCGTCCAGCGTCGTCGTTGGCGGCATGAAAATATAAAGCTTGCCGGCACGCGGTTCAGCCGACATCGCCATGCGCGTGACCCAGCCGGCGGATTGCTTGGCCGAGGGCTGCTGATCGGGGTGCGGCTGATTACCGTCGCCGGCATCTTGCTCACCGGCATCCTGCCCGGCGGCCAGCGAAGCGGCCTGAGCGTTGAGCGAAGCGCCATCACCGGCGGTCAACGTCGAGGCACGGGCGAACTGGCGGCGAATTTCGGCATGGCTGCGCAGGGTGGCAACCGGCTGCGCCGGGTCGGGCGGATTTATGTACGGATAATCGGCCTTTGCCGCCCAAGGCTGGGAGTCAAGGGGTAGCCGATAGCCCATGGCGGAATCGCCGGGAAACAGGTAGCAGCGCTCGGAGCGCAGGAACCAGGGTCCGGTCTGCCACCGGCCGGCGGCGTTTTTCATGACCGGGAAGACGTGGCCGACGGTGTAGGTCATGCCCTGCGTGAACACCCGCATCAGACGCTCTCGCTCGAGTTCGTCATCGACGCGCGAATCAAAGGGATCCACATTGCCCGGCAGGCGGCGCTCGCGCCACATGTAGTAGTAAATATCCTCAAAAGCCGGGAAAACGTAACGCGGATCGAGATCAAGTTTTTCGGCAACGCGTTTCATGAACTCGGCCGAATGGGCGCTGGTCACGCCATAGTCGCGCTTTTCATTGGCGTAGAGGCTGGGATCGTTCCAGATGGGCTGGCCATCCTTGCGCCAGTAACAGTTCAGACTCCAGCGCGGGAGTTGCTCGCCGGGATACCATTTTCCCTGCCCGAAATGCATCAAGCCATGCGGGGCGTACTTTTCGCGCAAACGATGAAAGACTTCCGCCGCGTAAAGCCGCTTGGTCGGGCCCATGGCGTCGGTGTTCCATTCGGCGCCATCGGGGTCGTCGACGGCCACAAAAGTCGGTTCGCCTCCTTGCGTCAGGCGCACGTCCATCGCCCGCAACTGTTCGTCGACCTTGTGCCCGAGCCCCTCGATTTCCAGCCATTGTGCATCGGTGTAGGGTTTGGTGACGCGCGGTGCTTCCCAGATACGGGTTACCTGCATGTGATGCGAGAACTCGGTTTCGCACTCGTCGATGCCGCCACTGACCGGCGCCGCCGATGAGGGTTCGGGCGTACAGGCGAGCGGAATATGGCCTTCGCCGGCGAAAAGGCCGGAGGTCGGATCAAGTCCAACCCAGCCGGCACCCGGCAAATAGACTTCGCACCAGGCGTGCAGATCGGTGAAATCCTTCTCCGGGCCGGAGGGGCCGTCGAGCGATTTGACGTCGGCGGTCAACTGGATCAGGTAGCCGGAAACAAAGCGGGCGGCGAGACCCAGGTGGCGCAGGATTTGCACCAGCAACCAGGCTGAGTCACGGCAGGAGCCGGAGGCTTTGCAGAGCGTTTCTTCCGGCGTCTGGACGCCGGGTTCCATGCGTATCGTGTAGCCGACGGATTGCTGGACGCGGGCGTTGAGCGCCACGAGAAAGTCGACGCTACGCAGCGGTACCCGTGAAATGCTATCGACGTAAGCCTGAAACGTCGGCTCCGCTGGCAATTTCTGCAAATACGGCTCCAACTCGTGGCGCTGTGACGCTTCGTAGGTGAAGGGGATTTCTTCGGCATAAGGCTCAAGGAAGAAATCAAAGGGGTTGATGACCGACATTTCGGCGACCAGATCGACCTCGACCCTGAATTCGCGGGTTTTCTCGGGAAACACCAGACGCGCCAGCCAGTTGGCCTGCGGATCCTGCTGCCAGTTGATGAAATGCGTTTCCGGACCGATTTTCAGCGAGTAGGAAATGATCCGTGTGCGCGAATGCGGGCAAGGGCGCAGGCGAACGACTTGCGGCCCGAGATTGATCAAGCGATCGTAGGAATAATGCGTAACGTGGTTCAGCGCAACATGGATGGACACAAATATTCTCCGTTGAGATCAGGCAGATTCTTCGACCATCGGCATCAGAAAATCCCGGCTGATACCGTTACCGAGCAGGTAAATTCGATCCATGAAATCGGTCAGCCACTCGTGCAGGCCGTGTTCGAGAATGTCTTCGACGCGGGCGTAGTGCAAAAGGGCGTGCAACATGCCGGCCTGGCGCTGGGTTTCGTGCGAAAGGGCGTTGGCGAGCAAATCGAGGGTCTTGATGACGCCGTTCATGCAGAAGTGCAAGGAGCGCGGCATGTCGCTGCGCAGGATCAGAAGTTCGGCGACCCGTTCCGGCGTGATCACGTCGCGGTAGGCCTTGCGATAGACCTCAAAAGCCGACACCGAGCGCAGCAAGGCACCCCATTGATAAAAGTCGGTGGCTCCCTCTTCTTCGCCGTGCGGGCGCAGGACATGGTATTTCACGTCAAGAATGCGTGCCGTGTTGTCGGCTCGCTCGAGCAAGGTGCCGAGACGGATGAAATGATAGGAGTCATCCTGCAGCAAGGTTCCCAGGGTGGTTCCGCGTGACAGCGAGGAGCGCATCTTGACCCACTCGAAATAATCGGCAATCCCGGCGTTGTAGAGTTGCTCGAAGGTCTTTTCACGAGCATCGAGCCAGGTTGAGTTCAGGGTTTCCCACATTTCGGCGGTCACGGTTCCGCGCACGGCGTGGGCGTTTTCGCGAGCCATGCGCAGGCAGCTGTGGATCGACGCAAAGTTGTCGGTGTCACTGACCATGAAGCGCAGCACGTTTTCGGCGTTGACCGTCGCGTATTTTTTCTCGAACGCCGCCTCCAGGCTATTCAGGGCGATGATCGCTTTCCAGTTCTGGTTGGCGACTTCCAGTGGTTGCGGCACCAGCGACATCTGCCAGGTGACGTCAAGCAGGCGAGCCAGGTTTTCGGCACGCTCGATATAGCGCGACATCCAGAAAAGGTGGTCGGCGGTACGCGATAACATGGTCAATCCTCCAGAATCCAGGTGTCTTTGGTGCCGCCGCCCTGCGACGAATTAACGACCAGCGAGCCGGCGGTCAGGGCAACGCGGGTCAGGCCACCGGGCACCATGGTGACGCATTTGCCGGAGGACAGAACAAAGGGGCGCAAATCGAGGTGGCGCGGGGCAATTCCCTCGTCGACAAAAGTCGGGCAGTTGGACAGCGCGAGGGTCGGCTGGGCGATGTAGCCGTCCGGCTTGGCGATCAGCAGCTTGCGGAAATGCTCGATCTGTTCGCGCGTCGCCGCCGGCCCGACCAACATGCCGTACCCGCCGGCACCATGCACTTCCTTGACCACCAGTTCGGAGAGGTGGGCAAGTACGTACTTGAGTTCTTCCGGCTTGCGGCACATGTGCGTCGGCACATTGTTGAGGATCGGTTCTTCGCCCAGATAGAAGCGAATCATCTCGGGTACATAGGGGTAAATCGACTTGTCGTCGGCGACACCAGTACCAATCGCATTGGCCAGCGTCACGTTGCCGGCCTGATAGGCGCGCAGGATGCCCGGCACGCCGAGAGTCGATTCGGCACGGAAAACTTCCGGATCCATATAGTCGTCGTCGATGCGCCGGTAAATCACATCGACCCGCTGCGGCCCCTGCGTCGTGCGCATGAACACCGTCTCGTTCTTGACGAAAAGATCGCGCCCTTCAACCAGTTCGACGCCCATCTGCTGTGCCAGGAAAGTGTGTTCAAAATAAGCACTGTTGTACGCGCCCGGCGTCAGCACAACGACTGTCGGATCATTGACGCCGTTGGGCGCCACGGCGCGCAGCTTTTCGAGCAGCATGTCCGGGTAATGCTGAACCGGTGCCACCTTATGCCTGGCGAATAGTTCGGGGAAGAGGCGCATCATCATCTTGCGGTCTTCCAGCATGTACGAGACGCCGGAGGGAACGCGCAAATTGTCCTCGAGTACGTAAAACTCACCGGCGCCGGCGCGGACGATATCGACGCCGGCAATGTGCGCATAAACCCCGCCCGGGACGTCGACGCCCTTCATTACCGGACGATATTGCGCGTTGTTCAATATTTGCTCGGCGGGAATCTTTCCGGCCTTGAGAATTTCCTGATCGTGATAAATGTCGTGGAGGAACAAATTCAGCGTTTTCACCCGCTGGCGCAGGCCGGCCTGCATCGACTTCCACTCCTGAGAAGGAATGATGCGCGGAATGATGTCGAAGGGAATCAGGCGCTCCTTGCCGGCTTCTTCGCCATATACCGCGAAGGTGATGCCGACGCGATGAAAAGCCAGATCAGCTTCAGCCCGCTTGCGCGCGATGCGATCGGGAGGGGTCGCCTTGAGCCACTCTTCATAAGCCCGGTAATGTGCGCGAACGCCGTTGTCGGCGTCGATCATTTCGTTGTAGAAGTTCATGTTTCGACTCTTCGCTGAGGATTTTCTCCGCTCTAAGTCAGCAGTTTTCATGCCAAAGACCAAAGGCGAATCAAATCATGCAATTATGATTTTTCACTGAAAACTGGCGCCCCAACCCGGTGCGCCTTCAGTCAACGTGGTGCAAGAAAAAGCCCGCAGGATTGCTCCTGCGGGCTTTTTGGGAAACGGCGCAAAATCAGGCGCGTTCGAAAATAACCGCAATTCCCTGACCGCCACCGATACACATCGTGACCAATGCATACTTGCCGCCGATTCGCTCAAGCTCGTAAAGCGCCTTGGTGGCGATGAAAGCACCGGAGCAGCCAACCGGGTGACCGAGCGCAATCGCGCCGCCATTCGGATTGGTTTTCGCCGGATCCAGACCAAGCACTTTCGAAACCGACAAGGCCTGCGCGGCAAAGGCTTCGTTGGACTCGATGACGTCCATTTGATCGAGCGTCAGGCCGGCCTTTTTGAGCGCCAAACGGGTCGCCGGGATCGGGCCTTCACCCATGATGTCGTTAGGGACACCTGCAACCGCGTAGCCGGCGATGCGGGCACGCGCCTTGTGTCCGTTTTTGGCAGCAACATCAGCCGCTGCAAGAACGAAGAAAGCGGCGCCATCGTTGATCCCTGAAGCATTGCCGGCAGTGACTGTGCCGTCTTTCTTGAACGCCGGCTTCATCTTGGCCAGGGATTCCATGGTCGTACCGCGCTTGAGGTGCTCATCGGTATCGAAAACAACCTCACCCTTGCGTGTCTGCTTGACGATGGGAACGATCTGCGACTTGAAGTGACCGGCGTCGATGGCGGCGGCGGCGCGGCGCTGCGATTCGACGGCGAAGGCATCTTGATCTTCGCGGCTGAAACCGTACTTGGCCGCGAGGTTTTCAGCGGTGATCCCCATATGGCCGACGCCGAACGGGTCGGTCAACACGGCAACCATCGAATCGACTGCTTTGGTATCTCCCATGCGAGCACCACTACGCAGCGAAGGCATCAGGTAAGCTGCCTTGGACATGACTTCAACGCCCCCACCGATTCCGTAATCGGCATCACCCAGCATCAGGTTTTGGGCGGTCGTAACAATTCCCTGCAAGCCGGAGGCGCACAGACGGCTGACTTGCATGGCAACGGAGTCCATCGACAGGCCGGCCTGAATCGAGGCAACACGAGACACATAGGCGTAGCGGGAGTCAGTCGGCATCGTGGTGCCGACCGTGACGTAATTGATGGCCAACGGATCAACACCGGAGCGTGCAATCGCTTCTTTTATCACCACACCGGCGAGTTCGGTGCTTTCAAAATCGGCCAGCGAACCTCCAAAAGCGCCAATGGCTGAACGAACTGCGCTTAGAACGACGACATCTCTGCTCATGTAAATCTCCTGATAAATTGTGTTTGGCTCACCAGGCGGCAAACCCCAACAAGAACATGCCTACGATCGAGTTGCCGGGTCAGAACCCGGCATCCACGGGGCGCTTTCGTTCGTCCGCTATGGGCTGCGATCAAGTTCCCTGCGATGGCGCTGAAAGCAACCGTCACACGCAAAGGAAACTCTTAAATCATACCCAGAAATCGCCCGGTTCATGTAGAAAAATCGTCGGTTTCAGGCGGATTTCACGGTAAATCGAGCGCGCAATCAGGCCGTATGCAAGCCGATACGTTCGGTCAGGGAGCGGATCATACCGGCCGTTGCACCCCATATGAAATGTTCGCCATAAGGCATGGCAACAAAATGGCGCAGGGCGCCACGGTAGTGCAGCGAATGTGGTTTGTGGTTGTCCGGATCAAGTAGAAAGGCCAGCGGTACCTCGAAAACTTCCGCCACCTCGAAGGTGTCGGGGGTGATGGCAAAAGGCGGGTGCACCAGAGCGACCACCGGCGTCACGCGAAAACCGGTGCCAGTGCGGTATTCCGGCAGAAATCCGATAATCTCGATGTGCTCTCGGGAGAGACCGATTTCCTCCTCGGTCTCACGCAACGCAGTGTGCGTTGGCGACAAATCTTCTTCTTCGACGCGTCCCCCGGGAAAGCTGATTTGACCGGCGTGATCGCGCAAATGGGCGGTTCGCCGGGTCAATAAAACCGTTGCGCCATCGGCACGCAAGACAATCGGGAAAAGAACCGCCGCTGGTGTGAGCGGTAAACCTTCTCCCCCTTCCTCCTGAATGAAATGTCCGGCCAGCGGCTCGGTCAGCAGGCTGCGCCGAATCTGTGCGAGATCGGCATTCATGCCGTCGTCACGTCATCCTCGATTTCGGCATGAACTGCGCTGAGCGCATCCTGCAAGGTTTCCTCGGAGAGATCATTAATCGAGGTTGCCACCATATCGGCCGCCTCAACGGCTCCCACCGGCAGACGCTTGCTGTCGAGGCTGGCAATCAGGGCGGCGGCGGCACCCACCACGCGCAACAAGGTTTGCCGCTCATTCATCAATATTTCCAGTTCGCGACTCAATAACGTAATTTCTTTATCCCGGTTCGGCATCATCTCTCTCCTAAAATCTTCTTTTCAACGTCATCGTGGGGCCATCGCGCTGCATTTCCATACGATTCAAGAAACTCATGCCGAGCAAGGCATGAGGCATATCTGTCTCGCCGATCAGGGCGTCGACGTTATTGAGCGTCACGTCGCCGACGCGCACCGAATCCAGTTTGACCTTCGACACCCGGGCAATTCCGTTGGCCGTACTCGACATTCCCGGTTGCCCCTTGCTGGCGTCAATTCCCAGACGCCGCGCATCGCTGGCGCCAAGCGAAACCATGGTAGCACCGGTATCGACGAGAAAGGTTATGGAAGCGCCGTTGACCGCTCCCGTCGTCAGAAAATGTCCGCGGCTATCCGCCGTCAAAATCACCTTTTCCGCGCCGCCTGCGCTGAGCGTTCCGACCGCGTGCTGACCGATGCGCAACGGCCGATGTTTGCCATTGATTTCAACAACAACTTGATCGCCGCTCACCGAAATCAGGCGAATTCCATCGATCGACTGGCCGACAGCCAGTGCTTTTGGCTGGCCGCCGTTAATCATCAGCATTGCCTTGCTGCCCATGACACCGGCCAGACCGACATCGGCCGCGAGAAGTGCCGGCGAAAAACTGCAGAGTAAACCGAGCAGGGTAATATGGAAGCCCATTCGATTTGTCATCTTGTCCAGCATGCTACCCGTCGCCATATTTCGCCACTCCTCCACTGAAGGTCCGGGCTATTTTGCCATATTCCTTGAGCAGCACCGGATTCCATGGCGGCTGATCGCCCTTGATGAAGGTGCACCCGTGCCGCTTACGGTCGACGGCTTTTCCGGGCTATGTTTCATGGGCGGGCCAATGAGCGTCAATGACCCGCTGCCATGGATTGCCCCGGTCTGCTCTCTGATTCGCTGGGCGGTGGCAGAAGGCGTGCCGGTGATCGGCCACTGTCTTGGTGGCCAGTTGATGAGTAAAGCGCTCGGCGGCGCCGTGACCAAGAATCCGCTCAAAGAAATCGGCTGGGGAAGCGTCGTCGGCACGGCCGGCGAGATCGCAACGCGCTGGCTGGGCGCCTTTGCCGGCAAGTCGGCGATGGCTTTTCATTGGCACGGTGAAACCTTCAGCCTGCCCGATGGCGCTAGCCACCTTCTTGCTAGCGCCCATTGCAACAACCAGATGTTCGCGCTCGGCCCGCACCTTGGCATGCAATGCCACGTTGAAATGACGCCCGAGATGATTGCCACCTGGTGTCGGCAATGGGCCGACGAGGCATTAGTCGATGGCGACTTGCCCAGCGTTCAAAATCCCGAGCAGATGCAGGCTCAAATCGCCGGTCGCCTGCCCGAGATGCGCCAGCTTTCAGAACAGCTTTATTCAGTCTGGATCAAAGGGCTGAAGCGCTGATTCAACCCGCCGGGGATTCAACGAGCGGCTTTCGGCTCTTCTCCACCTTGTCCCGACAAGGCTAGTCGCGGAAGTTTCCGTACTTGATTGGAAAATCGGTGATCGATTTGGTGACGAGCGCGATACACGCTTGCAAATCGTCGCGCTTGGCGCCCTGAACGCGGACGGAGTCGCCCTGAATCGAGGCCTGAACCTTGAGTTTTCCGTCCTTGATCATCTTGACGATTTTCTTGGCCAGATCAGTATCGATGCCATCCCTGATCTTCATTTCCTGCTTGACCTTGTTGCCCGAGACACTGATGATTTTCTGGTGATCGAGGCGCTTGACGCTCTCCTTCTCCTTTTTTTCCATCGCCGGGAAAAGCAGATCCTTGATCTGATCAAGCTGAAAATCCGAATCACCGTGCAGGGTGATCAATTTGTCCTTTTCGTTCAGCTCGACCTTCGCCGTTGTCCCCTTAAAGTCGTAGCGGTTATCAATCTGGCGGATGGTGACATCGATGGCATTTTTCAAGGCCTCCATGTCGGCTTCGGAAGTAAAGTCAAAACTTGGCATGGCGATTATCCAAAATGGCAGACGTAGTGGTAAGGCTCGTCGCAGGCGATTTCAAAACTCGAATCGCCCGGCACATTAAAAGATTGACCGGCGGCATAAGTCGTCCACTCTGTTTCGCCCTTGAGCTTGACACGGCAGGAACCGCCGACACCCTCCATGATTTCCGGCGCACCGGTATTGAAGGTCAGGCTGGACGGCATGATGACGCCAAGCGTCTTTTTTGTGCCATCAGCCAGCAAGACGGTATGGCTGATGCATTTGCCATCGAAATAAACGTTGGCCTTTTTGATTACCGAAACATGGTTGTATTGCGACATTTAAATACCCCAGATTTTTTGAATAACTGCCTTGGCGATGAAGCCAACCATGCCGAAAGACAAAACAAAGAAAAGAATGAAGGTTCCCGTTTTGCCGGCTTTCGATTTCCAGGCAATCTCGCCGATGATAAAAAGCATGAAAAGAATGAAAAAGCCCACCCCCCAGGTGGTGCCAAAATCAGCAATCTGTTCTTCGGTCAGCCCGAACAGGGTGCTCGATTCCAT
This sequence comes from uncultured Pseudomonadota bacterium, assembly GCA_903951825.1. Taxonomy (GTDB): domain Bacteria; phylum Pseudomonadota; class Gammaproteobacteria; order Burkholderiales; family Rhodocyclaceae; genus Azonexus. The sequence goes on along the minus strand of CAJBDJ010000067.1, from coordinate 19,093 downwards.
GAATCAGGCCTTTTTCTTGGCGGAGGATTTTTTGCCGGCCTTGGGCGCGGCAGCCTTTTTTTCCGTCAGCTTGGCCGCCGTTTTCATCGCCGATCCGGCTGACTTGCGCGCAGCGAGATTCGCCGCAATTCGCATCCGCAAGGCATTCAGCTTGATAAAGCCGGCCGCATCCTTTTGATCATAAGCGCCGGCATCGTCTTCGAAGGTCGCAATGCTTGAGTCGAAGAGCGAATCGGTCTTCGAATCGCGGCCGACGACGATGACATTGCCTTTGTACAGCTTGAGCCGAACCAGGCCATTGACGTTGCCCTGGGTATGGTCGATCAGCACCTGCAACGCCTTGCGCTCCGGACTCCACCAGTAACCGTTGTACACCAGGCTGGCGTAACGTGGCATCAGGTCGTCCTTGAGGTGAGCCACTTCACGATCCAGCGTCACCGACTCAATGGCGCGGTGGGCACGCAAAAGAATCGTCCCGCCCGGGGTTTCGTAACAGCCGCGCGACTTCATGCCTACGTAACGGTTTTCAACCAGATCAAGACGGCCAATGCCGTGCTGACCGCCCAGTTTGTTGAGCGTTGCGAGAATTTCGTGCGCCTTCATCGTCTTGCCGTTGATCGCAACGACATCGCCCCTGACGAATTCGAGGTCAATGTATTCGGCCTTGTTCGGCGCCTTTTCCGGCGACACCGTCCACCGCCACATTGACTCTTCGGCTTCAGCCGATGGATCTTCCAGATGACGACCTTCGTAAGAAATGTGTAGCAGGTTGGCATCCATGGAATAAGGGGAGCCGCCCTTCTTGTGCTTCATGTCGATTTCTATGCCATGTTTTTCAGCATAGGCCATGAGCTTTTCGCGCGACATCAGATCCCACTCGCGCCACGGTGCGATGACCTTGATGCCGGGTTTGAGGGCGTAGGCGCCGAGTTCAAAACGAACCTGGTCATTTCCCTTGCCCGTGGCGCCATGACAAATTGCGTCGGCACCGGTTTCGTTGACAATCTCTATCAGGCGCTTGGCGATCAGCGGCCGGGCGATCGAAGTGCCAAGCAGATATTCGCCCTCGTAAACCGTATTGGCACGGAACATCGGAAAAACGAAGTCGCGGACGAACTCCTCGCGCACATCGTCGATGTAGATATTTTTCGGTTTGATGCCTGCCTTCAGCGCCTTCATGCGCGCCGGCTCAAGTTCCTCTCCCTGACCGAGATCGGCGGTGAAGGTGACCACTTCACATTGATAAACATCCTGTAGCCACTTCAGGATCACCGAGGTATCGAGACCGCCGGAGTAGGCCAGCACCACTTTTTTAATGTCGCTCATTTCAATTTCCTTATTTTGTTTCAAGCCTGCCCAGCAGCAGGTATTCCATCAATGCCTTTTGCACATGCAGGCGATTTTCGGCTTCATCCCAGACCACCGATTGCGGGCCGTCGATCACCTCGCCGGTCACTTCCTCGCCGCGATGCGCCGGTAAGCAATGCATGAAAATCGCTCCGGGATCTGCGACGCGCATCATTTCTCCATCCACACACCAGTCGGCAAAAGCTTTCATGCGAACTTCGTTTTCGTCTTCAAAACCCATCGACGTCCAGACATCCGTCGTCACCAGATCAGCGCCCCGACAAGCATCCATCGGATCGGCAAAGACCTCGAAATGGTCTGGGTCAACCCCTTCGATCAATGCCGGCTGCAGTTCGTACCCCGGCGGCGTTGAGACATTCACCTTAAAATCGAGAACTCCGGCTGCCTGCAGCCAGGTATTGCACATATTATTGGCATCACCGACCCAGGCTACCGTCTTGCCTTGAATGCTGCCACGGTGCTCAAAGTAAGTAAAAATATCAGCCAGTATCTGGCACGGATGGTACTCATTGGTCAGCCCGTTGATCACCGGCACGCGGGAATTGGCGGCAAAACGCTCGATGATCTCCTGCTCGTAGGTGCGAATCATGACGACATCGCTCATTCGCGAAATTACCTGTGCCGCATCTTCTACCGGCTCCCCACGCCCCAACTGCGAATCACGGGTATTCAGGTAAATCGCCGAGCCGCCCAACTGGTGCATGCCAGCCTCAAAAGAGAGGCGGGTACGCGTGCTGGCTTTTTCGAAGATCATCACCAGCGTGCGATCAATCAGCGGCCAGTATTTCTCGTAAGACTTGAACTGGTTTTTGATCCAGCGCGTGCGCTCGAAGACATAAACGAGCTCGTCGTGCGTGAAATCCTTGAATTGCAGAAAGTGCTTGATCGCCATGATTTAGGCCGCCAGAAAATCCTTGATAAGTGGAGTGATACGGTCAACCAGTTCTTTCGCCTCTTTTTTTCCGAAGATCAGGGGCGGCAGCAAGCGAATCACCTTATCTGCCGTCACGTTGATCAGTAAACCGGCGGCCAGTCCTTTGCCAACCAGTTCGCCGCATGGGCGGTCAAGCTCGATACCGATCATCAAGCCATGGCCACGAATTTCGACCAGCCCTTTGACGCCCGCCAGCGCCTCGGCCATCAGCGATCGAATTTCACCGCCCACTATCTCGGCATTGAGCATCAGATGATCTTCCTCGATGGTTGCTATCGTCGTCAAGGCAGCGCGGCAGGCCAGGGGATTACCGCCAAACGTCGAACCATGATTACCCGGCGCGAACAAGCCTGCGGCTTGGCCACTGACCATGCAGGCGCCAATCGGCACCCCCGAACCGAGCCCTTTGGCCAAAGTCACCACATCCGGCCGGATTCCGGCGTGTTGATAACCAAACCACTTGCCGGTGCGCGCCATACCGCACTGCACCTCATCACAAATCAACAGCCAGCCATGCTCATCGCAAAGCTGGCGCAAACCCCTTTGGAAATCGGGCGCAGCGAGATGAATTCCACCTTCACCCTGGATCACCTCAAACATCACCGCCACGACATTCCGGTTGTGCTCGGCAACCGCCTTGATCGCCTCAAGATCATTGTAGGGAACGCGGACAAATCCCGAGACCAGCGGCTCGAAGCCAGCTTGCGCTTTGCGATTGCCGGTAGCCGATAAAGTTGCCATGGTGCGCCCGTGAAAGGCTTTCTCCATGACAATGATGGTCGGCAAATCAACCCCTTTGCGGTGGCCATAAAAACGCGCCAGTTTGATCGCCGCCTCATTGGCCTCGCAACCGGAATTGCAAAAGAAAATCTCCTCCATTCCGGACAGGCTGGCTAGCTTGTCGGCTAGCTCTTCCTGCTCGCTGATGGTGTAGAGGTTCGAGGTGTGGAGTAGACGCGCAGCCTGCTCCGCAATTGCCGCAACCAGCTTCGGATGGGCATGACCCAGCGTTGAAACCGCGATGCCGGACAAGGCATCGAGATATTCCCGGCCTTCGACATCGGTAACCCGGCACCCGTTTCCATGACTGAAAGTAACCGGCAACCGGGCGTAGGTATTCATGACATGCGGCATGTGCGCGACCCTAAAAACGAAAAAGACGGCTAACGCCGCCAAAAAAATTGCTAAATCGACGAGACGTATAATCCCGAAGAAATCGCATAAGTCGCGATGTTAAGTGAAAAATTCAGCCTTGTATAGAACAGCAAAACCATGCGTATCGCCATATTTAACCAGAAAGGCGGCGTCGGAAAAACCACGACGACACTGAATCTGGGAGCCGCCCTGCTGCGTTCGGGAAATCCGCCTTTACTGATTGATCTCGACCCTCAGGGGCACCTCTCCAGCATTCACGGTCAGGCATCGCTTGAGGCCAGTCGCAGTGTTTTCGCCTTTTACCAGGATTTGCGTCCGCTTCATCAGCTTGAGCTCCCCTGGGAGCATGTTGGCCAGCTGATACCGGCGCACCAGCAGTTGATCAAGGTCGACTCCATCTTCGGCAAGGGGCCGGCCATTTTGAACAAGCTGCGCCTCGGCCTTGACGAACTGGAGCTCACCTATTCGCGGCCAACGCTAATTGATTGCTGTCCATATATCGGCGTCCTTGCCCTGAACGCCATTTTTGCCTGTGACTGCCTGCTCATCCCGGTTTCGACAGACTATCTGTCGCTGCGCGCGGCCGAACACATCACACGTACCCTGCAGGTGCTGGAGCCGGTTTTGAAGCGCCGTGTCGAACGTCGCTACCTGCTCACCCGTTTTGACCGCCGCCGCAGAATGAGTGACGATGTGCGCAATAAATTGTGTGATTGCTATGGCGACGATGTTCTGGATATCGTGATTTCGGAAAACGTTTCAGTCGCTGAAAGTCCGTCACTTAACTGCGACGTCTTTCGTCACAATGCTCTCAGCAGCGGTGCTCATGACCACACCAGCCTGCTTAGGGAACTCGTCGAACGAGGCGATCTCAACATTTTTTTGCGATAACCAGAGCAAGGTTTCACGACCGGGGATAATCGCCTGCAAAGCTATTCTGATCAACAAGTTACACAGGTAACGTCCAGTTTTTTCTGGAAACACAGCGTATCTCATTAAAAAAAGGTGTTTTTCCAGAGAAAACTTGATGGATGCAACAGCGACAACGCTTCTGCTAGAATGTTTGAAAGAGGTCGTAACGCAAGATAACGCAGAGTTAAACAATGTCCACACCAGAATCGACCACCTTCATCATTGTGGGACTGACTACGCAGGGTCGCAAATTTCGCCCGAGTGACTGGGCTGAACGATTGTGCGGTGTGATGTCAGCCTTCGGGGCTGAACGCCGAATGAAATATTCTCCGTACGTCGGTCCGGGGGACTACAACGGTGAAAAGGCGGTCTTTGTCGATGGTCGTCTTGGCGAGATTGAACCGATGGCTTACCGATTCATGCTTAATTTCGCCCAAGACAATGACCTGCAAATCGTCGATGGTGTCTGCCTGCTCGACGACACGCGGAAATAACTCTTTGGCAGGCAATAAAAAAGGCACCCTAAGGTGCCTTTTTTATTGCCTGCCTGGCTGATCAGGCAGTCGCGGGAATTGCCTTGATTTGAGCAGATAAACGGCTCTTGGTGCGTGAAGTCTTGTTCTTGTGAACAATTTTTTTGTCTGCAATCCGATCCATCACAGCGACTGATTGCTGAAAAACGCTTTGAGCGGCAGCTTTGTCGCCAGCTTCGATTGCCTGACGCACACGCTTGATCGCGGTACGCAGGGTCGAGCGCTGGCTGGCGTTGTGCGAGCGTTGTTTGTCAGCTTGACGGGCACGCTTGCGGGCTTGTGCGGTATTGGCCATGTAAATATATCCGGTAGAGAAAATCTTAATCCAACATTAAAGCAAAAAAACACGGGACGCGCAACAAAAACCCGGCTCTGTCGGAGCCGCCTCAAGTAGTCATGCCCGAAATCTGGCTACGCCTGAAGCTCTTTCGGCAATGGAAAAGAAACTCCCTCATCGACCCCGTCCAATTGCCTGACTTGGGCACCGGTCAAAGCAACAACGCGATCAACCACTTGGGTCACGAGTATTTCGGGAGCCGATGCGCCAGCGGTGACGCCGATTCGTGTTTTTCCCTCCAGCCAGCCCGGCTCGATTTCGCTTGGTCCATCGAGCAAGTAGGCATCGACACCACGTGCCAGGGCGACTTCCTTCAGGCGGCGGGAATTCGAGCTGTTGGTACTGCCAACGACGAGCACCAGGTCGCAGTGGCCAGCCATGGCCTTGACGGCATCCTGGCGATTTTGCGTGGCGTAGCAAATATCATCTTTTTTGGGGCCCTGAACTTCGGGAAATGTGGCTTTCAAGGCGTCGATCACCAATGAGGCATCGTCAACCGAGAGTGTCGTTTGCGTGACAAAAGAAAGTTGCTGCGGATGATTGACTGTCAGCCTTTTTACATCTTCTACCGTTTCAACAAGATACATGCCGTCGGAACTCTGCCCCATGGTTCCCTCGACCTCGGGATGACCCTTGTGGCCGATCATGACCACTTCACGCGACTCCCTGCGCATCTTGCCGACTTCGACATGCACCTTGGTCACCAGCGGGCAGGTCGCATCGAATACCTTGAGACCCCGTTGTTGCGCTTCGTCGCGTACCGATTTCGCCACCCCGTGGGCGCTGAATACGACGGTGCTGCCGGCCGGAACCTCGTTCAGTTCCTCGATGAAGACAGCGCCCTTGGCGCGCAGATCATCGCAGACAAATTTGTTGTGGACGACTTCATGGCGCACATAAATCGGCGCACCGAAGTTTTCCAGCGCGCGTTCGACAATGGCGATTGCACGTTCGACGCCGGCACAGAAGCCACGCGGATTGGCGAGGATGACTTGCATTTACATGATTCCAATAATTTTTACTTCGAAGCGGATTGTCTTTCCGGCCATCGGGTGATTGAAGTCGAACAAGGCGTGCGTGGCGTCGAGCGTGCGCAGAAAGCCGGCGAATGTACCGCCTTGCGGAGCGCTGAATTCGACGACCGAGTTCTCCTTGAGTTCCATGTCGGCCGGCAATCCGCTGCGGGCGATGCGTTCGACAAGGCGTGCGTTGTGCTGGCCGAAAGCTTCTTCGGGGGGCAGTTCGAAAACGAATGTCTCATGCGCCGGCAAGCCGATGAGGACAGATTCAAGGTTTTCGGCGAGTTGCCCGCTACCCATTTGCAAAGTCGCCGGGCTCATCTCGAAGGTCGAGAGAAACTCCTCGCCATCGAGCGCGGTGATCCGGTAATGGAGGGTCAGATAGCTGTTGGAACGAACGGTCGCAGTCATTTCATTTTTCCTGAAAACTCTTTTTGTCCGCGGCTTTCGGAGGCTGACTCCGGGATGCGGTCAACTGCTCAAACACGAGCAAAACCGCCCCGATGGTGATGGCGGCATCGGCAACGTTGAAGGCTGGCCAGTAGAACCCGGCGACATGCCACTGGACGAAATCGACAACCGCGCCAAAGCGCAGGCGGTCGATGACATTGCCCAGGGCGCCGCCCATGACCAGCGTCAGAGCGAGTGAAAGGCGCTTGTGCTCAGGGTGTCTGGTCAGTTCAACGGCAATCCAGGCGGCAACCGCGATGGCCAGAACGCTGAAAAACCAGCGTTGCCAGCCCGCTTGATCAGCGAGAAAACTGAAAGCTGCGCCGGGATTGAACGTCAGTACCCAGTTCCAGAAGGGCGCGACGACAATCGTTTCACCGTAATGGATGTTTTCCAGAACCAGCCACTTGGTGAATTGATCGAGAATAACGACCAGTGCGGCGAGGGCGTACCAGCGCCGGGCGTCAAGCACAGCGACGAACCTCACCCGAGCCTTCAAGATTGCTGATACAGCGGCCGCAGAGTGCGGGATGCGCGGCGTTGGTGCCGACGTCTACGCGCACATGCCAGCAACGCTCGCATTTTCCGTGGCTGGCGGCATGAACAAGCAATTGTTCCTGATCGGCATGGATGACATTAGCCTTCGATGTAATCAAGACAAACTTGAGGTCGTCGCCGAGGGAAGTCAGAAGGTCGAATTTGTCGCCCGCACAATAAAGCTCGACCTCGGCTTGCAAGGAAGAACCGATCTTGCCTGCCTCGCGCAATTCTTCAAGCGCCCGGGTGACTTCGGCACGCACGCTGCGAATCCGCGACCACTTGCTCAGCAGTTCGGCCTCGCCCTGCGGGGTCGGCAGTTGATGCCACGTCTGCAGCATGATTGACTGCTCGTCATCCGCCGTCAGCAATTGCCAGATTTCTTCGGCGGTAAAAGAGAGAATCGGTGCCATCAAACGGGTGAAGGCTTGCAGGATGTGCCAGAGCGCCGATTGAGCCGAGCGGCGCGCTGGCGAGTTGGAAGCCGTGGTGTAGAGGCGATCTTTGAGAATATCGAGGTAAAACCCGCCCATCTCTTCCGAACAAAAAGTTTGCAGGGACTGGACGACACGGTGGAATTCGTAGCGCTCGTAATTGATCTGGCAATCAGCCTGCAACTGGCGCGTCAGCGCCAGCGCGTAACGGTCGATTTCCAGCCAGTGCTCGACCGGCAACAGGTCTTCGTCGGCGACAAAATCACTGGTATTGGCCAAAACGAAGCGCAAGGTGTTGCGGATGCGCCGGTAAGCTTCGACAACTCGCTTGAGAATTTCATCGGAAATCGACAGTTCGCCGGAGTAATCGGTGGATGCCGTCCATAAACGCAGAATTTCGGCGCCCATCTTGTCGGAAACCTGCTGCGGGGCGATGACGTTGCCTTTTGACTTCGACATCTTGTGTCCCTTGCCATCGACAACGAAACCATGCGTCAGCAATGATTTGTAAGGCGCGCGGCCGTCGATGGCGGCACCGGTCAGCAACGACGAATGGAACCAGCCGCGATGCTGGTCGGAGCCCTCAAGGTAGAGGTCGGCCGGCCATGCCAGTTGTTCGGCATGCGAACCGCGCAGAACACTCATGTGCGTGCTGCCGGAATCGAACCAGACATCGAGGATATCGGTCGTCTTGACGTAATCGGCGGCCTCGCTACCGAGCAATTCACTGCCGTCGAGTTGCGTCCATGCTTCAATGCCACCTTGCTCGACGCGCCCGGCAACGGCTTCCATCAGTTCAAGCGTGCGCGGATGCAATTCGCCACTGGCCTTGTGGGTGAAAAAAGGCAGCGGTACACCCCAGTTGCGCTGGCGCGAAATACACCAGTCGGGACGATTGGCAATCATTGCCTGCAGGCGGTTTTTGCCCCATGCGGGATAAAACACCGTGTCTTCGACCCCCTGCAAGGCCGCTTCGCGCAGCGTGCGGGGCGCCACTTCACTGGCGGCAATGCCCTGGCTATCGCCATCCGGCGCATCCATGCGTACAAACCACTGGCTGGTTGCCCGGTAGATCAGTGGTGTTTTGTGGCGCCAGCAATGCATGTAGCTGTGGTCGACCATGGCGTGCTTGAGCAAGGCACCGACTTCAGCCAGTTTTTCGACGATCAGCGGATTCGCCTTCCAGACGTTCAAGCCGCCAAAAAATGGCAGGTCGGCGACGTAAGTTCCATCGCCCTGAACCGGCGAGAGAATTTCTTCGTTGAGCATCCCGTAGCTTTTGCACGAGTGAAAGTCTTCGACACCGTAGGCCGGAGCCGAATGGACGATGCCGGTGCCGGCGTCGAGGGTCACGTAATCACCCAGAAAAACGGGCGACAGACGATCGTAGAACGGATGGCGGAAGGCTATCCGTTCAAGTGCCGCACCCTGGCAACTGGCCAGTGTCGAACCGCTGAGGCCGTAACGGGCGAGACAGCTTTCCTGGAGATCGGCAGCCAAAATCAGGCAGCCTTTTTCGGTCTGCACCAGATGGTAGGTGAACTCGGGGTGGGCATTGAGCGCCTGGTTACCCGGGATCGTCCATGGCGTGGTTGTCCAGATCACCGCGTACGCCTCTCCGGGCGGCAGTTGGGCAAGTCCGAAGGCGGCCGCCAGCTGGTCGCGTTCAGCCACCGCAAAGGCAACGTCGATTGCCGGAGATTTTTTGTCCTGGTATTCGACTTCGGCTTCGGCCAATGCCGAAGCGCAATCAAAGCACCAGTTCACCGGCTTCAATCCGCGGTAGACGAAACCGCGTTTGACCATCGCGGCGAGGGCTCGTATCTCGTCGGCCTCGTTGCGGAAATTCATTGTTTCGTAGGGGTTTTCCCAGTCGCCGAGTACGCCGAGGCGGATGAAATCCTTTTTCTGACGTTCGATCTGTTGCGTCGCATAAGCACGCGCCAGCTTTTGAACCGTGGCACGCGGTATGGTCTTGCCATGCGTCTTTTCGATCTGGATTTCGATCGGCATACCGTGGCAGTCCCAGCCCGGTACGTAAGGTGCATCGAAGCCGGCGAGTGTTTTTGAGCGAACAATCACGTCTTTCAAAATCTTGTTGACCGCATGGCCGATGTGAATATCACCGTTGGCGTAGGGCGGGCCGTCGTGCAGGACAAAGCGCGGACGACCGACGCACGCCTCGCGAATCCGCTGGTAGAGCTTCTTTTCTTGCCAAATGCTGACCCATTGCGGCTCGCGCCTGGGCAAATCGCCGCGCATCGGGAAGGCGGTGTCGGTGAGGTTCAGGGTATCTTTGTAATCAGCCATTTATCGCCATCAGTGCTTGAAAAATGCCCGCGCGGCCAGCGCATCTGCCGCGATCTGCGTCTTGAGGGCATCAAGAGTGGAAAAACGTTGTTCGTCACGCAATTTATGAACGAAACGAACGGAAAGATGGGCGCCGTAGATATCGCCCGCAAAATCCAGCAAATGAACCTCAAGAATCGGCTTGCTGCCGCCCACGGTCGGCCGGATGCCGAGATTGGCGACACCCGGCAGCGCCGCCGTCTCCAGACCGTTCACTTCAACCGCAAAAACGCCACGCATCGGCAACGGGTTGTGCTTGATCCGGATATTTGCCGTTGCGAATCCGAGTTGCCGCCCCAGCTTGTCCCCCTGCCTGACCAAACCATCGATGACATAGGGGCGGCCGAGCAGCTTCGCCGCTTGCTCCATATTGCCCTCGGCCAGGGCCTGGCGGACGGCAGAACTCGAAACCCGGCGCCCGTCAAGCATGACGCCACCCATTGCCGCGACGACAAAGCCACCGTTCCGCCCGGCTGCCTGCAGCATGGAAAAATCGCCGCCGCGCCCTTTGCCGAAGCGAAAGTCATCACCGACGATCAGATGACGCGCATGGAGGCCGCCAAGCAAGACATCGTCGATAAATCGGGGCGCCGAAAGTGCGGCAAAAGACTCATTGAAACGACAGACCATGACTTGTTCGACCCCATGAGCGGCGAGCAGCTCAAGCTTTTCGCGGAGGGTGGATAGCCGCGCCGGTGCCGCAGCCGGCGTAAAAAATTCGCGGGGATGCGGCTCGAATGTGAGGACGGTTGCCGGCAAATCAGCTTCGCGCGCGACGTCGACCAGGCGCTTCAGCAAGGCCGCATGGCCGAGATGAACCCCGTCGAAATTGCCAATCGCCACGGCCGTATGACCAGGCACAGGACGCGAGAAACCGCGAAACAGCCGCATCTATTGCTCGAAAAAAAAGGCCGATTATAGCGGCTACCGCACCTCATGGCGGCAGTGACGAGCACGGCTGATCACTGCGGGCGCGAACAAAATAGCCTTTCACAGGCCATTCGCTATAATCGTTTCCGACTTCATCAAACCCGGTGCTGGTGCGTTATCCAGGCTCACACGCATCACTCACACGCATCAACCGCGCAGCGCGAACTGGTCGAATCGTCTGCGCCGAAAATCACGATTTTTCGTCCTCGCCGGCATGGATCCGCCTCCCCTCTCTTCTCGCCCTCAGCGCATTATCAAGATTCGCCGCGACTACAACCTCTGGGTCGCCAACGAAACCCTTGAAGATTACGCACTCCGTTTCACCCCGCGCAGCTTCCGCAAATGGTCGGAGTTGCGCGTCGCCAATACAGCCTTCGGCGCGGCCTCGTTTCTGGTGCTTGAAGCAGTGGGCGCGACGATGTTGGTCAACGCCGGCTTCATCAACGCTTTCTGGGCGATTCTGGCGACCGGGCTGATCATCTTTTTGATTGGCCTGCCGATCAGCATCCATGCCGCCCGCCACGGACTCGACATGGATTTGCTGACCCGCGGCGCCGGCTTCGGCTACATCGGCTCGACCGTTACCTCACTGATTTACGCCTCGTTCACCTTCATTTTTTTCGCCCTCGAAGCGGCAATCATGGCCTACGCACTCGAAATGGCCTTTGGTTTGCCGCCTGCCTGGGGCTATCTGGTCTGTGCGCTGGTCGTCATTCCGCTGGTCAGTCATGGTGTCACGGCGATCAGCCGCCTGCAGGCGTGGACGCAACCGTTGTGGCTATTCCTGCTGATCCTGCCCTACGTTTTCGTCTTTATGGAAGAGCCCACCGTTCTCGCCGGGCTTTGGCAGTATCCCGGCGAAAAAGGCGGTGCCGGCGGTTTCAACCCGCATCTTTTCGGCGCCGCGCTGACCGTCGGGATTGCGCTGATCACCCAAATGGGTGAGCAAGTCGATTACTTGCGCTTCATGCCCGAGAAAACGCCAGCCACCGCTCGCCGCTGGTGGCTGGGCGTCATCATCGGCGGGCCGGGCTGGGTCTTGCCCGGTATTCTCAAGATGCTCGGCGGCGCCCTGCTGGCCTGGCTGGCGCTCAGAAACGCCGTTCCCGCCGACAAGGCGGTGGATCCCAACCAGATGTACCTGATCGGCTTCTCGCATGTCGTCGACAACACCACTCTGGCGATTGGCGCAACCGCCCTGTTTGTCATCATTTCGCAACTCAAGATCAACGTCACCAATGCTTACGCCGGCTCGCTGGCCTGGTCGAATTTTTTTGCCCGCCTGACGCACAGCCATCCGGGGCGCGTTGTCTGGGTTGTTTTCAATACATTGATCGCCCTGCTGCTGATGGAACTCAACGTCTTTCAGGCGCTTGGCCAGGTGCTCGGCCTCTACTCCAACATTGCGATTTCGTGGATGGCGGCCGTCGCCGCCGATCTTGTCATCAACAAGCCGCTTGGCCTCGCGCCCAAGGGTCTGGAATTCAAGCGTAGCCACCTCTACGACATCAACCCGGTCGGCGTCGGCGCCATGGTGATCGCGTCGGCGCTCTCGATCGCCAGTTTCATTGGACTTTTTGGCGAATCAGTGCAGCCCTACGCCTCCTTTGTCGCGCTGGCTGCCGCTTTCATCATCTCGCCGTTGATCGCCTGGGCAACTGGCGGCCGTTATTACCTGGTACGCCCCCGTGACCCCATGCCGGGTGGTGAAGTAAGCGCGCAAAGCACGCTCAGCAGCGAAAAATGCTCAATTTGTGAGCGCCACTACGAACGGGAAGACATGGCTTTTTGCCCGGCTTATCAGGCGCCGATCTGCTCGCTGTGCTGTTCGCTTGATGCGCGCTGCCACGACCTCTGCAAGCCGGAAGCCAGTCTCGGCGCGCAATGGAACGCCGTTTTGCGGCGAATCTTGCCGCGCGCCGTCCGCCCCTATCTGGAAGCCGGCCTCGGCCATTATCTGTTGCTGATGAGCGGAATCGTTCCCGTGCTGGCGCTGATTCTCGGCGTTCTTTACACCCATGAACTGCTGGCTCTCGGCACCCCCGATCCAGCCATCGTTGCGCGTTTGCAAGACAGTTTCATCAAAACCTTTGCGGCACTGCTGATGCTCGCCGGCGTCATCGCCTGGTGGATGGTGCTAACGCAGGAAAGCCGCCGCGTCGCGCAGGAAGAATCCAATCACCAGACACAATTGCTGATGCAGGAAATTACCTCGCACCAGCGCACCGATGCCGCGCTGCAGCAGGCCAGAGTCGTCGCCGAACAGGCCAATCAGGCCAAAAGCCGCTACATCACGGCGATCAGTCACGAACTGCGAACGCCGCTCAACAGCATTCTCGGCTACGCCCAGATTCTCGCCGCCGACGATGACGTGCCACCCCACCGCCGACAGGCCGTTAACATCATCCGCAAATCCGGCGACCACCTGCTCTCGGTGATTGAAGGCACGCTCGACATTGCCCGCATCGAAAGCGGTAAATTGACGCTGGAGGTCAGGGCGCTCGACTTTCCTGCTCTGCTGCAGCAAATTGTCGGCATGTTCGAGTTGCAGGCGCGCAACAAGGGGCTGAGTTTCACTTATCAGCCGCAGGGCGAGATTCCGGCAGTCGTCCGTGCCGACGAAAAACGCCTGCGCCAGATACTCATCAACATCCTCGGCAATGCGATCAAATTTACGTTGCGCGGCGGCGTCACCTTTGCCGTCGAATGCCGCCGCGACATGGCAAGCTTTGACATCAGCGACAGCGGCCCCGGCATTCCGGCCGCCGATATCGAACGTATTTTCGAGCCCTTTGTACGCGGCAGCACGGTGCAAGTCGGCGGCAGCGGCGTCGGTCTGACCATCGCCCGCATGTTGACCGACCTGATGGGCGGCGAAATGCAGGTTTCCAGCACGCCGGGTGAAGGCACCCGCTTCCGCATCCGGCTCTTTTTGCCCCAAGTGCATGCCACCCTCGCTGCTGGGGCTCTGCCGCGCCTCAACCGCGTCGGCTACATCGGCGTGCGCCGGCGGATTCTCGTTGTCGACAACGAAAAAGACGACCGTGACCTGCTGCAAAACGTCCTCGCGCCACTCGGCTTCATCGTCGAGCAAGCCGCTAGCGGCGAGGAATGCCTCACCACCGCTCCCCGCCTGGCGCCCCATCTGATCTTCATGGATCTCGGAATGCCCGGCATCGACGGCTGGGAAACCATTCGTCGCCTGCGCCAGAACCCCGCTTGCGACGCCCGTATCGCCATACTCTCAGCCAACGCCTTCGACAAAAACCTCGACAACGACGTCGGAATTGCCGCCACCGACTTCATCGTCAAGCCCCTCAACGTCAACCAATTGCTCGACTGGCTCGGCACCACGCTCGAACTTGAGTGGGTCAATGGCGAGTTGCCCGCCATTTCCAGACCCGATAACGCTCCCCCGGCGCCGCCGCTCATTGCACCCGGTGGTGCAGAAATCGCTGCCCTCGACGAACTGATTGCGCTCGGCTACCTGCGCGGCATTCTCGACAAACTCGCTGAAATCGAACTCAGCGACCCACGCCACGCCGAGTTCGTCCGACTCCTGCGCGATCTTGCGCGACAATTCCAGTTCGATGCGATGCACGAAATTCTCAGAAAAATGACTCATGAACCCCGTTGATCGCAGCCTTGCCGGCATCGTCCTGATTGTCGATGACCTTCCCGAAAATCTCTCCCTGCTCCACGACGCCCTCGATGAAGCCGGCTACACCGTGCTCGTTGCCACGCATGGTGAAGCCGCCCTGCAACGCGCCCGCCAAAGCCTGCCCGACGTCATCCTGCTCGACGCCCTGATGCCCGGCATCGACGGATTTGAAGTGGCCCGCCGCCTGAAAGCCGATTTCTCGACGCAGCACATACCGATCGTTTTCATGACCGGCCTCACCGAAACCGAACACGTCGTCGCCGCCTTTGCCGCCGGCGGCGCCGACTACGTGACCAAGCCGATCCGTCCAGCCGAAGTGCTGGCACGCATCGCCGCCCACATGGCCAACGCCCGCCAAATCAGACAAGCCCGCAGCGCCCTCGACGCCTTCGGACAGGCCACCGTCGCCGTGCGCGCCGCCGATAGCCGCATCGTCTGGCAAACACCGTTGGCACGGACGCTGCTCAATACCTACTTTGCCAACCCGGAACCCGTCGCGCCGGAAGCATTGCTCAACTGGATCAGCGCCGCCCTGCACGCCCGCGCCGAGCAGCGCGACCCGCCATCGTTGTTGATCAGCGAAGGCAAGCAGCGCCTGCTTGCCTCCTTCCATGACCAAACCGGCGACGATGAATGGCTGGTCGTTTTGCGCGAAGAAAACGACGCCTCCGCCGTCGACTCCCTGATCGCCGCCTTCCGCCTCACCCAGCGCGAAGCCGAAGTCCTTTACTGGGTCGTCCAGGGCAAAACCAGCAACGATATCGGCGACATCCTCGGCAACAGCCCGCGCACGGTCAACAAGCATCTGGAGCACGTTTTCGAGAAACTCGGCGTTGAAACACGCACCGCCGCGGCCAACCTCGCACTTAGCAAAATGCGCGGAAGCTGATCCCGAAGACAACCAAGGAGGATTAGGTACGGCGATGATTTTCTAGGCATTTTCTGTCTTGCCCCTTTTTATATGGTGGTTTTTTTTGAGCTATAATGCTGCACTGCACACAAACTCCGAATTGAGGATTACGGCATGCCTGAAACCGTACGGTTGATCAAAAAATATCCAAACCGTCGTCTTTACGACACCAAGACGAGTGCCTACATTACCTTGACCGACGTTAAGGATCTGGTACTTAAGTACGAGGCTTTCAAGGTAATCGATGCCAAATCCAGCGAAGATCTGACGCGCAGCATTCTTCTGCAGATTATTCTCGAAGAAGAAACTGGCGGCATGCCGCTTTTTTCAAGTGAACTTCTGTCAGCTTTCGTTCGCTTCTACGGCAGCGCGATGCAGGGGATGCTCGGCAAATACCTTGAAAACAATATGAAAACTTTTGTTGATTTTCAGGGAAGGTTGCAAGAGCAGTCGCGCAGCATGTCGGGTACTGACAATACGACTATGCAGGCAGATTTCTGGACGCAATTCCTGAATTTCCAGCAGCCGGCCATGCAGAGCATGATGACGACTTACATGGATCAGTCGAAAAAGATGTTCCAGAACATGCAGGATCAACTGCAAAATCAAACGCGCAACATGTTCACCGGTTTTCCCGCAGTGCTGCCGGAAAAAACCGAGAAGAAGCCCTGAATAGCTGGCTGCCCGCTGTTGAGCATCGGATAGCCGAGTCAGCCTTGGCACGAAGCGGGCAGTTTTTCCTCAATGAGTTTGAGTAGCGGGGCGAACACTTTGGGTGTTCCGGCAACAATGTTGCCCGACTGCAGGTAGGTCGAGTCGCCGCGCATATCGCTGACCAGGCCGCCCGCCTCAGAAATCAGCAAGGCGCCGGCTGCCATATCCCAGGGAGCCAGCCCGAACTCCCAAAAACCATCGTAGCGACCACAGGCGACATAAGCCAGGTCAAGCGAGGCGGCGCCCGGTCGACGCATACCGGCTGTTTTTTGCGCCAGTTCCTTGAAAATAGCAAGGTAGGTATCGATGTGTTCGAACATCCGGTATGGAAAGCCGGTGCCGAGCAGCGCGTCCTGAAGTTTCAAACGCTTGGAAACGCGAATGCGGCGTTCATTGAGAAACGCGCCGCCGCCTTTGCTGGCGGTAAATAATTCATTGCGGTTAGGGTCGAAAACAACGGCCTGCTCAACCACGCCAGATTTGGCTAACGCGATGGACACTGCGTACTGCGGCATGCCGTGTATAAAGTTGGTGGTGCCGTCCAGCGGGTCGATAATCCACTGGTAGTCGCTCTTCTGCGAGCCTGTGCCGGCAGAGTGGCCGGACTCCTCTGCTAAAATCCCGTACTCAGGATAAGCCTCTCGCAGGGTCGAAATGATTGCGGCCTCGGCAGCTTTATCGACTTCGGTCACAAAATCATTGGGCTGTTTGGTTGATACCTTGATCAGATCAAGGTCGTTGGAGGCGCGGTTGATGACCTGGGCGGCGCGGCGCGCTGCCTTGATGGCAATATTGAGTGCTGGATTCATGGCTTAAAGAGCTGGCGGGCAGGAGTCCAACCCGCAATTGATTGGAAGGGACGAATTTTACTATGAAGCCGGAAATCCTGCTTTCACGAATCCGTATTGTTCTTTGTCGGCCAAGCCATCCGGGCAATATTGGTGCCGCAGCGCGAGCCATGAAAACGATGGGTTTGTCGCGCTTGTATCTGGTTAATCCCAAACAGTTTCCCGATGCCGAGGCGGATACCAGGGCAACTGGTGCGGTCGATTTGCTAAAGCAGGCAAAAGTTCTGGCCACATTGCAAGAGGCTCTGGTTGAGACGGTTTTTGTGATCGGCCTCTCGGCAAGGCAACGCGATCTTGGCCCCGAAATCGGCTTGCCGCGACCGATGGTTGTGAAATTGCTGACCGCTGCCGCAGAAGGGGAGGTGGCATTGGTGTTCGGCAACGAGACAGTCGGCCTCAGCAATGACGAGCTGCAGCAATGTCACGCGGCCGTGACGATTCCGACCAACCCGGCGTTTACCTCGCTCAATCTTGGTTCGGCAGTTCAGGTCTTGAGTTACGAACTACGCATGGCGGCTTACGCGGAGGAGCCTCCCGTGGCTAATGCCGTAGTCACACCCTTTGTTTCGCCGTCAGCGACGCACAATGAAGTTGAGGGACTTTACGAGCACCTGCAAGTGGTGATGAGTGCCACCGGTTTTTACAATCCAGGACAACCAGGAAGACTGATGCCCAAGTTGCGCCGGCTTTTTGGTCGCGCCCGGCTCGAGCGTGATGAGGTCAATATTCTTCGTGGCGTTCTTGCAGCAACACAACAGCAGACCGGACACGGAACGCGCAAGCCGTAAGGGGTGAGTGTTGTATTAACCCGCTTTGGGCAACGCTTGATGTGTCTGAATATCAAAGTCTGCTTCGTGTTAGAATGCATTCCTAGTCGGGGCGTAGCGCAGCCTGGTAGCGCACTTGCATGGGGTGCAAGGGGTCGCGAGTTCGAATCCCGCCGCCCCGACCAATAGAATCAATGAGTTAGGCCACCGCAAGGTGGCCTTTCTTTTTTACAAGGTACTAAAAAAGGTACTACGCGGAGGCCGCTTCTTTGGCTGAATAGACGATTGTTGGTAGATTGATCGCCTCGGCGGCGCGGGTAGCGTCCAGTTCCAGGCAGAAGGGGTTTGCCAAGTGGGGGACGCCTTGAACGCCTTTGCTTATGGCAATGCGTACCGCACCCGTGTCCTTGTTTACCCCTGGGTACCCGGTACGAATCAGTCCATGTCGTAGAAAATCGCGGCGCAGTGCGGTGTACTGAATCCCGTTTTCAGAACACCATTGTCGAACTGCGTGAATCGTTACATAAAGCTGCGCCCGCTCTTTTTCATCTCCTGTAGCGTAACGCCCGCATATAGGGTTACGCAGCGTACCCATCGGGAACTCTGCAGTAATTCGCCCGTCGGACTTAACGAAATTCTTGGTAACAATTATTTTTCCTGCCATATCGGCCATCATCGTGGCAAACATGTCTTCAGGGGTTTTCTGACATTCTTTAGCGGTGGCTCGAAGGTTGCTGACGTGCTGGATGCACCAGTCGCGTAGCTGTGTCATGTTGAAGTTGTGGTATCCCAACTTCTTGGCGTAGTACCCGCCGACAAGAACAGTGGTAATGAGGTGGTAGTAAAAACGCTCTTTTGTTGCATCCCCATCAACCATGTGCTTCGCCAGAGACTCTGATACAGCGCGGAGCTTTTTTCGTACTGTCTCCAGGTTCGCCATAATGTACTGGACATACTCAGTGCCGATGTGCCCATAACTCTCTTCGACGATGGTTCTGGCAAGGGTTGCGTGTTTGGCATTGTGCGCCTCATAGGCTGCCGATCCTTTAACCATGCAAGCGAGTCGTGGGTAGGCCATCAAGTCGATTTCAAAGTGAGCTTCCCCCGAAAATTAGTCTGCCAAGGATGACCTAAAATTAGCGTCACTTTTGGAAGGCAGGAAATGAAGATACCGAAACAGGCATACACGACCGAGTTCAAGGAACTGGCGGTCAAGCGGATCAAAGATGGGCAGA
>CAJBDJ010000066.1 GCA_903951825.1 uncultured Pseudomonadota bacterium | reverse complement strand
CGGTTGGGCCTGCGGCCCGCCCTCCAAGACACCTATGCCGCGCAAGTCACTATCTGGGGTGTATCAGTTTTAAATCGCTGATCAAAAGAAATCTGTGTCAGTTTTAAATCGCCGTTGACAGTGCCCGCCACTCTTGCCGAATTCATTGATCAAATGGATACGCAATGGGAGTACGGCTATCGTCGCGCACATGCCGCATTTGCGAGCAAGCCTATCTTGGAAGCACTCGCCCCACCTGAACCGGAATGAAACGCCACAAGGTGATGATCATTGGCGGCACCAGCGGAATCGGCTTGGCGCTCGCTCACCATTATCTCGACGCAGGGGCGGACGTAGCAATCTGCGGGAGAAATCCGGAACGTGTCGATCCGCAATTCGTGGTGCGTTACCCTCTTCTCCGCTTGATCTCCGTCAATATTGTTGATCGCGAGGCTGTACGCCGGGCTACAGTTAGCTTCGCTGGAGATGGCCTCGATCTATTGATTGTGACTGCTGGCTTCTATGCAGACACCAAGACATTGGAGCGCATTCCAGACGCCGGCATGCAGATGCTGAGAACCAACGTACTCGGCGTAACGTACGCCTTTGAAGCTGCCTCAGAAATTATGTGTGAGCGTGGGCACGGCCACCTGGTTGCGCTAGCCTCGATCGCCGGGCTACTACGCGAGTATCCGGGTAGGTCGCTATATAGCAGCACCAAATGCGCAGTGATTGCGCTGTGCGATGTATACCGCAAAGCTCTGGCACCGCACGGCATCACTGTGTCGGCCATCATTCCTGGTTATGTCGATACTGCACGTCTGCGCGAACTGAATGAAGGCAATGCGCGTGAAAAGCCATTCCTGTGCTCTGAGGCCGATGCGGTAATGCAAATAACACGCGCGATCGAGCGCCGCCTTGCTCGGCATGTTTTCCCTTGGCAACTACACTGGTTGATCCGGGTTTTCAATTTGATGCCGGCACCCTTGCGTCAATTGCGAAAGAAATAGATATCAAAGTAGCCCAGTAGTTCGCTGATCCTGCTATTCGGCTGAGTTGGCAAGCGAGACAGGATGTCCTTGAGATAAAGGAACGGATCGTGCCCTGCTTGCCAATTACGACTCTGCTGAATACATCAACTGACGCTGGTGCTTGATTGCCAGCAGTACAACGTCTGTCTCGGAGTGGGCATACAAAATCATATGCTGACCGACAACGTATTCACGTAGGTCAGGCAGCCCAGCTTGCTCTGCCAGTTGTAATACTGCCTCAAGTCTTAACTGAGCCTGTATTGATGTTGCTGCCAGAAAACGAGCAGGCCGCCCACCAGCAGGCGACCACTGTAAAACTGACACCATCTCCCTGAGCTCAGCTTTCAGCTTGGTTAACCGTGCATCGGCACTGTCAGCGTCCTGGAGGCGAAAGAACTGGTGAGCGGCATCCAAGTTGGCAAGGAAATTTGGTGCAGCCTCAACTTTGGCGTTTAACGGTAACGCCATAGCCTCAGGTCAAGGCTTTCAGGAGGTCAGCATTCGATACACGCTTGCCTGCCAAAACCTGGCGCAAACCAGTTTCAGCTTCAGTTAATAGCACCAAGCTGGCATGTTCATTTTCGAGTCGATGATAGTAATCAAGTTTTTTCGCATCAACCAAAGCAACGTAAGCAGAGCCATTTTTGGTCAGCAGCTTCTCGGCACCTGCCACCACTTCATCGGACAACTCGGTTAGGCGAGCACGGGCTTCGCTGATCGGCACAACATCTTGGGCGCTGTAACTCATTTCAAATCCCTTAATGAATACGTTAACGATTAGTCTATCAGACAGATCAGCGTTATGCTTGTTGCAGTTGTTGCACGTATTACGTAAGCCCCCGGCCAACCCAGGTTGATTTCTCTTTCGGTGGTAGATTATCGACTTCAGTCTTGGTAAATTTTGCCATTTCACCCCTCATTTTTCCTTGCTTACTTTTCGTATGGTAAGCAGAGTGAGGTAAAAAATGCCTTTCTTCCGCCTCACGACCGGACTAATAGTAAGGCATAACTCAATGAATTTTAAGGGAATATGTTTTTATGGAAAACAAAAGCAATCAATCTAAAACGTGCTCTATCTGTATTGTGATTCCGGTTGTCGTGGGTTCGAGCCCCATTAGTCGCCCCAAATATTTAAGCCTTCCAGGCAATAGCGCTCACTAACTTCTCAAGATGGTGAGCGTTTTTTATTGAAGTTTTTATCTGGTGGATCACCGAGGTGACGCCGTTGTCTTGATCGAGCTTGAGTCCGTCGGTTTTTGCTGATTTCACCGAAAACTTTGGGCTGAACTGTGCGTATCTCCGAGGGGGTAAGGACAATGATTTTCTCGATTAGGCTGGTCGTTGCCAAAGCATTTTTTTCAATGATTATTTTTATCCAATGAGTAGCCTGTGGGGCTAGTCAATCAGCCTGTCGCCATTCTCGGCGACGAATTTTTCATGCGAGAGGCGATCTCCCTGGCGCGCGGTGCCGAGTGCCTGGGCGAGGTGCCGGTAGGGGCTGTCGTGGTCAAGGGGGGAGTGATAGTCGGGCGCGGGTTCAATTCGCCGATTGGCGAGAGCGATCCGACGGCGCATGCTGAAATTGCCGCCTTGCGCGATGCGGCGAGGAGCCTGAATAATTACCGACTGCCGGGCTGTGAGTTGTTTGTGACGCTTGAGCCTTGCGCGATGTGTGCCGGGGCGATCATGCACGCACGGATCAGCCGGGTTGTTTATGGTGCGCGCGATGCCAAGACAGGTGTTCATGGCAGCGTCGTTGATCTTTTTGGCGTTGCACGACTGAATCATCACACGAGCGTTGAAGGCGGCGTTCTGGCCGAGGAGTGCAGCACTTTGCTCTCGATGTTTTTCGCCAATCGCCGGAAAAGAGCGCAATGAAGCTGCGGGTTTCGGTCGCCAAGCAAACAATCACGGTCGTTGATTCGGCCGGGACGTTCTTGCGCGAGTATCCGGTTTCAACGGCCAAAGCGGGTGTCGGCGAGATTTTCGGGAGTTTTCAGACGCCGCGCGGCCGCCACCTGATTCGAGCCAAAATCGGAGCCGGGCAGCCTGAAAATACGGTGTTTGTCCGCCGTCGGCCAACCGGGGAGGTGTGGACGCCGACCCTGTTCAAGCAGTTTCCTGAACGTGACTGGATACTCACCCGCATTTTATGGTTGTCGGGTCTCGAGCCCGGCTGTAACCGTCTCGGCTGTGTTGATACGATGCGTCGTCATGTGTATATCCACGGCAGTCCGGATACGGCTGAAATGGGTGTTCCCGGATCGCATGGCTGTGTTCGTATGCGTAATGCCGACATCGTTGAATTGTTCGACCTGGTGCCTTGCTACAGCGAAGTGGATATTTGCGAGGACTGAAGCGTCTGGCCGTCTGCGCCGAAGCTTCGTTCATGGACGCAAAGGGTGCCCCTGTCGGTCCGCCAGAGAACGGTGGAAGCTCGCGTGCCGTAATTTTCAGAGGTCACAAAAATTGCCGAAAGCAGGCGTTCCCATTCAATCGGCACGCCGGTATTGGGTAATTGCGCGTCGTCGGCAATCGCCCGATCGGCGAGCAAATCGAAGAATCCGGAGGCTTCCGGCAAGTGCTGAACAGCATCGGCGAAACGCTCGCGAGCCTTGACCAATTTCGGCCAGGGGCTATCGAGCCGGTGATTTGAAAGGCCGTAAATTCCCGGCGCCAGAGGACGCGGTGAGCCATCGCGGTTGGAGGCGTAAAAAAGCGAGTCACCGTCGCTGAGCAATAAATTGAAGCCGGCATAGCGCGTGCCGTCTATTTGCCGCGCGTAGTCGCCGGCTGATTCCCTCGAAAGCAGGAAATCCCGCGTCAACATCCCGCGGGATCGGGCGCTCTTGGCAACGCCGGGTTCGCGAACATTGGTCAGCGCCGCGAATCGTCCGCCTTCGGACATCCCCAGCCAGGTACCGCCGGCTTCCAGATCAATTCCGCCGATGATGTTCAAGGCATCGGGCCAGCGGGTCAAGGCAGTGGCGGGGCGGGCAAAAAATTCGTCACGGTTGGCCGCCACCACCAGCGGATAATCGGGATGAACCCGCCAACCGACAACGATCAAACACATTTTTTGCCCGGTTTTACGGGTTGACCGCAACCGCCTCGACTTTTGGCCCCTCACGGGAAATCAAATGCACGTTGTTGGCGAAATTCGATTGAACGACGGCCAATGCTTCATAGCCGCCCTGCGGCGAGGGCGCTGCCGAAACGACCATGCCGCAGGCCTGGTCGGGATTGTCTGGCGAATGCAGGTGATCCCCGGCGTGGAGTGCCTGGGTGCTGCTGATACGGTACAGGTGACGTTTGACCTTGCCCAGATATTGCGTGCGCGCGACAACTTCCTGCCCCGGATAGCAGCCTTTATGGAAGCTGACGCCACCGAGTTTTTCAAAATCGGCCATTTGCGGGACAAATTCTTCCTTCGTCGCCAGCGAGACCAGCGGGAAACCGCTTTGCACATCCAGCCAGCGCCAGACCGGCAAGCCAGCCGGCCGTGCTTTGACTGATAATTTTTGCCAAAGTCCGGAGATTGCCAAGAGTGGCGCGGCGATGATGTAGCGTCCATCTTCGAGCGCAATGATATCTATATCGTTGCTGCCGGCGCTGCTGAGTGTTGCTGAAGGGCAGGGCAGGCCGGCATCTGCCATGGCCTCAAGCGCCTGCGGGCCGGACAGGCCAAGTAAAACGTGGGTATCGTTGAGCGAGGCCAGTTTCACCTTGGCGCGCAAGACAAACATTTGCAGACGTTTTTGCACGGCATCCTGAATATCGGCGGCGAGGGCCAGGCGAAGTTCGCCACTGCCATGCCAAATCAGAAAACTGGCCTGCATTCGTCCTTTGACCGAGCACCATGCCGAGTGCTGCACCTGGTTGGCTCCAAGGTGATTGACATCGCTGGTGAATTGCCCGTGCAGGAATGTTTTTGCATCTTCGCCGCTGGCGCTCAGCAAGCCGAGATGTGTCAGGGGTACCAGGACGGTTTGTTTTTGTGCGCTCAGAAGTTCGCCGGCAGCGTCGCCAAAGTGAAGAATTTCGTTGGAACGGCCATCGATGAGAGCATCGGCGGATTCCAGAAAGCTGTGCCAGTTGGGGGTCATGGGGTCTCCTGTGGGGGTTGCGATATTATATAGCCCTCCATTTTGGGCCTGTCGCACCGCTACCAGACCCGCTCACCGCCTGCGAGTTCCATTGCGCATCCTGTTCCGTTTGTTATTCCTGCTAATTTTGACCGTTGCCGCTGTTGTCGCTGCCGCCTGGTGGTGGGTAAATACGCCTTTGACAATGCGCGAATCACCAGCTGAAATTCGTATTGTGCCCGGTTCCGGTCTGCGCTCGGCGTCCATGCAGATCAGGGATGCCGGTGTCCAGTTTGAACCCGTCATGATGGTGCTGCTGGCGCGTGTCATGGGTGCCGAAGCCAACATCAAGGCCGGCAGCTATTCATTCAATAGCGGGATCACTCCATTGCAACTCTTGGGCAAGCTGACCCGTGGTGAAGTGACGCAGGGCGAACTGATGCTGCCGGAAGGTTGGACCTTCAGCCAATGGCAGGCGCGTATCGACCGACATCCTGATCTCCGCCACGAGGTCAGCCATCTCGGTCAAGCCGAGTTGCTGAGCCGGCTGGGTATTCAGGCGGCCAGTATCGAGGGGCTGTTGTTCCCGGATACCTACTTGTTCGACAAACAATCTAGCGATATCGAAATTTACCGCCGCGCCTATCGCGCCATGCAGCGCCGGCTCGATGCCGCGTGGGCGCAGCGCGCCCCCGGATTGCCTTTTGAATCACCTTACCAGGCACTGATCCTCGCCTCTATCGTTGAAAAAGAAACAGGGCGTGATGCCGATCGCCCACTAGTGGCCTCGGTGTTCGTCAATCGCCTGCGTCTCGGGATGTTGCTGCAGACCGATCCCAGCGTGATCTATGGCCTGGGCAGTGAATTTGACGGCAATCTGCGCAAAAGTCACTTGCGACAAGATAATCCCTACAATACCTACACGCGCAGCGGTCTGCCGCCAACGCCGATTGCCATGCCCGGCTTCAGTTCGTTACAGGCCGCCTTGAATCCCGCTCCCACTCAATATCTTTACTTCGTTGCGCGGGGTGATGGCAGCAGTCAGTTTTCAAGCACACTTGGTGAGCACAATCGCGCAGTCAACAAGTTTCAAAGGAGAGAGAAGTGAGCGGTAAATTTATTACCTTTGAGGGCATTGACGGTGCCGGCAAAAGCAGCCACGTTGAGTGGTTTGCCGAGCGGCTGCGGCAGCGCGGAGTGATTGTTAATGTGACGCGCGAGCCGGGTGGCACGGACTTGGGGGAAAAGCTGCGCGATCTCCTGTTGAATCAGGAAATGCATCTTGAAACGGAAACCCTGCTCATGTTTGCCGCTCGCCGCGAGCACCTGGCGAGACTCATCGAACCGGCGCTTAAGCGCGGCGAATGGGTGGTTTGCGACCGCTTCACCGATGCCACCTTCGCCTATCAAGGTGGCGGACGCGGGCTGGATCGCGGCAAATTACAGCAATTGGAACATTGGGTTCATGGTCATTTGCAACCCGACTTGACCCTGCTTTTCGATTTGCCGCTGGAAATCGCCCGCGAGCGGATTGCCTTGGCAAGCCGCGTTCTTGATCGCTTCGAGCAGGAGCGAGCGGATTTTCATGAGCGCGTTCGCCAAATCTATCTGGATCGTGCCAAGCATCATTCGTCGCGGATACAAATCATTGACGCACAGTGTAGCATTGATGAAATTCGAGTAAAACTTGATAAATCGATTGCAAGTTTATGAATTTAATAGAATTACATGCTGATGTTTGGCGCGGCTTGCAGGCTCAGCGCCAGCGTCTGCCGCACGCTCTTCTGCTCATCGGGCAACGCGGGCTGGGCAAGTCCGAGCTGGCACGTCAGTTTGCCGCCGGTTTACTGTGCGAGCAACAAGCTGGCGATGGCCAGGCTTGTGGGCAATGCCTGGCTTGCAATTGGTTCGAACAAGGCAATCACCCGGATTTTCGTTGCCTGCAGCCTGAAGCCTTCGCTGACGAAAATGACGCCGAA
Source organism: uncultured Pseudomonadota bacterium (assembly GCA_903951825.1). Taxonomy (GTDB): domain Bacteria; phylum Pseudomonadota; class Gammaproteobacteria; order Burkholderiales; family Rhodocyclaceae; genus Azonexus. Next base: position 149,485 of record CAJBDJ010000066.1, on the reverse strand, counting down.
GAGGGCAAAAAAAAGGCCAGTCAGCAAATTACGATTGACCAGATTCGAGAGCTGGAAGACTTTTTCAATGTCGGCACCCATCGCGCAGGTTTGCGCATCATTCTCGTCAATCCAGCTGAGTCAATGAACCGGAATGCCGCCAATGCACTTCTTAAAACACTTGAAGAACCATCATCCAACACATTGTTTTTAATGGTTTCAAATGAAGCATTAAAGCTCTTGCCGACGATCCGAAGTCGTTGTCAGGTGGTGCCCGTCGGATTGCCAAGAGTCAAGGTTGCCGAGGCTTTCCTGAGCGCCGCCGGTGTCTCCGATGCCTCACGCTGGCTCGCTTTGGCTGGGGGGGCGCCGGCGCTTGCCATCGAAATGGCCAACGTCGGCAAGGCCGGATGGCTTGAGATTTTGGTCAAAAAATTGTCGGTTGCGCGTGGTTCGGATCCAATCAGCGCAGCCGCAGAGCTTGAAAAACTAGTTAAGGATAGCAAAGGCAAATTGCCGCTCAAGGCGATTGTTGAAGCAATGCAAAAATGGCTGGTTGATCTCACCCTGGCGAGTAATGCCTTGCCGGTACGTTATTTCCTGCCGCAGCAGGCCCTGATCAGCGACCTGGCTGCTATGATTTCACCTGCACGTTTGTTGCCCGCCTACCGGGATCTGCTGCTGCGCCGCAGAGAAGCGGAACAACCGCTAAATGCCCGCCTGTTTTTCGAGGGCTTGTTGATGGATTATCGAGCATTGTTCAAAAATTGAACCCCATGAGTGAAGTCAAGCCGTCTCCCCAGCGTCCCAGTGTTCTGTCGCTGAATATCAATTCGAAATCGGCGCTTTACGCCGCTTTCATGCCGCATCTCAAAAACGGCGGAATATTTATTCCGACGACCCGAAGCTACGCTATTGGTGACGAGGTTTTCATGTTGCTCTCGCTCATGGACGATCCGGCAAAGCTGCCGATTGCCGGTGCGGTCGTTTGGGTAACGCCAGCCGGTGCGCAGAATGGTCGTGCCCAGGGGATAGGCGTGCACTTCAACAATGACGAGAGCGGTCAGGAAGCAAGACGTAAAATCGAGGCTTTTCTGGGCGGCGTCATGCAATCTTCTCGTCCCACGCACACCCTCTGATCGACGCATATGCTGGTTGACTCACACTGCCACATCGATTTTCCTGATCTGGCCGGCCAACTGCCCGAGATATTCGGCAACATGCAGAATCACGGTGTTGGCTGCGCGGTATGTATCGGCGTCAACCTGGAGGATTTCCCGCGGGTACTGGCGCTTGCGCAAGCGTATCCGAACATTTACGCAACGGTTGGCGTTCATCCTGAATATACCGACGTCGAAGAGCCGGACGAGGCGCGCTTGATTCAATTGGCCAGCCATCCGCGGGTGATTGCCATCGGCGAGACCGGGCTGGACTATTACTGGCAAAAAGACAAGCCGGCGTGGCAGCGCCAGCGCTTCCGCACACATATCCGCGCTGCGCTGGCCGCTGCCAAACCGCTGGTGATCCATACCCGTGAATCAGCCGACGATACCCTGACGATCTTGTCCGAAGAAGGCGCCAAGGCTGTCGGTGGTGTTATGCATTGCTTTACCGAAAATTGGGAGGTGGCTCGGCGTGCGCTCGACCTTGGATTTCATATTTCATTTTCAGGAATTGTCACGTTCAAGAACGCGTTGGTGATCAAGGAAGTTGCTCAAAAAGTGCCACTCGACAAAATCCTGATCGAAACCGACGCCCCTTATCTGGCGCCGGTTCCTTATCGTGGCAAACAGAATCAGCCAGCCTACGTGCTTCATGTGGCCGAAGAAATCGCCCGTTTGCGTGGCATCAGCCTGGCTGAAGTTGCCAAGGTAAGCACTGACAATTTTTTCCGCCTTTTCAAAACAGCACTCAGACCCCAATAAGTCACCATGAATAAAAAATTCGTTATGCTTGCCTTGGCCGCGTTAGCGGCGCTTCCACTCAGCGCCGCTACCTACGATGACTTGCTCAATGCGGCAAAATTGGGCGACACCCGAGATATGGCACAAATGCTAGGCCGTGGCGCCTCGGTCGACTCGACGGACATGGAAGGCAATACCCTCTTGATGCTCGCCGCCCGCGACGCTCATCTGGAGATGGTCGATTTGCTGATCAAGCAACGCGCAAATCTCAATGCGCGGAATTCAGCTGGCGATACCGCCCTTCGTCTGGCAGCGTTTCGTGGACACCGGGCGGTGGTTGAACGCCTCATATCGGCCGGCGCCAATGTCAATAGCCAAGGCTGGACACCGCTCGCCTACGCCGCCTACAACGGCCACCTGGAAATCGCCCAAGTTCTGATCAAAGCTGGTGCTGACGTCAATATCGCCAGTGAAAACGGTCATACGCCATTGATCGCAGCAGCGCGCGGGGGCTACCTCGCGATTGTGAAGTTGCTGATGGACAGCAACGCCGACCTCAACAGGCACCTGGAATCCGGTGAGACGGCGCTGGATATGGCGTTCAAAAACCAGAATACCGACATTGCCGAACTGTTGCTTAAAAATGGCGGCAAGTCAGGAAAAACAGCCACCATCGAACTCCGCTAATTCGGTGCCGCCGGGAGTGCGTGAATGAGTTTTTTGAACCGCCCGTTTTGGGCGTTTGCGCTGCCGTAAGCGCCAGATGATCGGTGGTTTTGTGAAATTCGCAACGGATATCAGTGACAAAAAATCGTTACGAAGGCTAGGGCGGCGGCGATCCAGATGCCGCGGCTCGTTACTCCTTGATTTGCGCCTTCATGCGATTCTGGTTCAGTGAGCGATTGATGGACGTCACCGTATTGCCAAAAGCGTCACGCTCCGAAGTTGGTTTTTTGGTTGCTTCAATGCTTTTGATGCAACGCCAGCGCTTGCCACCTTTGGTGACAACTTGCCGCATTTCCTCAATCGGGTGATGTTTTCCACAGTGGTAACAGTAAGCGGTTTCAGCAGACATGGTAGAGAAAACTCGGAAACAATGAATAAACAGCAAAACGGAAAACCCGACTGGCTGGGGTGGGTTTAACTTCAAACCGCAATGCGCGGAAACTGGCCTGATTTGCCAACTTCCGCCGCAGAAAAACCAAAGACAGCATTGCAAGCCTTACTGCCCAGACCCTAATCATAACTGCCGGGGGGGTGTTTGTCAGTAAAAAAATGCTGTGATGCAGCATGGCGCGGCATCCGGCGGGGGCAGCAAGGGCAAGACCGAAGAAGGGCGGAGCGGTTCGCGTCGTCGTCAAAACGCAACGGAAGCGGGGGAGCCGCTTCCGTTGCTTCAGACTTTGAACTGATCGATGCGCTGACGCATGCTGCGTGAGAGTGCCTCCAGCGAGCGCGCTGCCTCGGCGGTGTGCGAGACGGCGTCGCTGTTTTCTTCAACGGCGATGGCTACTTGCTCAACTTTGTGGGCAATCGACTGCCCAGCCGCCGACTGTTCGGCAATCGCCGCCGAAATGTTGCGGAAGGATTCGTCCACCATTTGGGTGCTGTTGCGGATCGCATCAATCGCGTTCCCCGCATCGCCAGCCAATCCGGCACCGACTTGGGACTGGCTGAGTGCCTTGTCCATTTGCTCGACCGCTTGCCCGGCGCTGCCCTGGATGGTGGCAATGGTGGTGGCGATTTCACCGGTTGCAGCTGCCGTGCGCTCGGCCAGCTTGCGCACTTCGTCGGCGACAACGGCAAAGCCACGCCCTTGTTCGCCGGCTCTGGCGGCTTCAATGGCAGCATTCAGGGCGAGCAGATTAGTTTGGTCGGCAACCTCTCGGATGACGCCGACAATGTTGGAAATGCGATTGGTTTGTTCGCCCAGATTGCTGATTACCCCAGCGACTTCTGTCACGGAGCGCGTGATTTTCTGCAATTCGTCGACAGCATCGCTGATTACTCGTCCGCCTTCCTGTGAATAACGGGTCGCCTCGGAGACGAGGCCGAGCGCTTGTGCGGTTCCATCACGCATCTGGTCGAGACTGACCGACATCTGTTCCATGGCCGCCGCCATTGCCGAGGTCGAATCGCTGGTGGTGGATGTGCTGTGCGATGAACGCGAAATGGCCGCCGCCAGATTGGTCGCCGTGTCATCAAGCAGGTGCATATCCCGGTTTAACTGAAGCATGATTTCCCGCAACATGCTGACCAGTGCGTTGAAGCTGCGCGAGGCATCGGCGATCTCGTCTTTACCTTGCACGGCGATAGTCCCCGAAAAATCCTTGCTGGTGACCAATTGCCCCATCATTTTGCTCATCAGCGTCAGCGGCAGCGCCACCGCCCGCGACAACATCAGCCCGCCCGCCCCCAAAATAACCAGAACGATCAGAATGCCGGCCAAGGTCAGCAGACGAACTTCATCGGCGTCACTGACGGCCGAAGTGATTTGTTGCTGGGCTTCGGCAAGCTGGTCGGCAATCACCGGATCGAGTGCTGCCTGAAGCGCGGTCGACGCCTTGTCGAAAGCCGCCATTTGTTGATTGCCGGCGCTGGTTCCCTGGTCGACATAAATCTGCGCCATGGATTTTCCGGCAGTGTACCAAGTTGCCAAGTGCGCCTTCAGCTGGTCAGTCTGCGCCATGCCCTGGCTATTGTTCTCTTTGGTATAGGAGCCGTGCAACGTGTCCAGATCCTTCAGGAGACTCACGTAAACCAATTCGGCCTGCTTGAATCCGTCATCGAGGCCATCCTGCCCGCGCGTCGCCGAGATGTCGGTGAGCCACTGCTGAATCTGTATTATCTGCATTTGCATCTCCTTGGCAACCAGGGCGTCCGGCATGCCATGGTCGCGAACCTCGTCGAGCGTTGCCCGCAAATGGGTGAAAGCCCCCCAAGAAACAATCAGGACGATGCCAAGAACCACGGCAACCATGATTTCCATGACCAGAATTTTCTGGCCAACCCGTAATCCGCTGAACATGATTTACCCCCATCAAATTAGCCAAAACTGCTGTGGAGCCGACACGGCAACGCCCCACTCGTATTATTCCATCAGCTTTCACGCCGAGCATCAGCTAAACAGATGAATAACACTCAAAGGATAGCAATTATTTTTGCTTGAAAACGCATTCCGGGTCACTAATTGCACGGCAATTATCGAATTGACTCTGCATATTCTGATCACTGCGGGCGCCAGTCAATCGCGACTCATTGGCTCCGAGGTCGGGAAAACTGCTCTGCTGGCGCTGTTGTTTCGGAGCAAAAAATGCCTTGCCGAGCGCGCGCCTGATCTTCTATTATTTAAAACGAACGTATGAAACAGTGCTGGATGCAGGAGTGAAATGATGATTGAGAACAAGTCGATTGATACCCGGGAGCGCATTCTTGATGCGGGTGAGCGCCTGTTCATGGTGCATGGTTACGACGGCACGTCGATGCGCCAGATTACCGGCGAGGCGGCGGTGAATCTGGCGGCGGTGAATTACCACTTCGGATCGAAAGAATCCCTGATGCAGGAGGTCTTCCGCCGCCGCCTGGGTTGGCTGAATGAGGAGCGGATTCGCGTGCTTGAGGAGATGGAAACGGCAGCGCAGGGCAACCCGCTGAAACCTTCGCAGATCGTTGATGGGTTTTTTGGCACCTTGTTGCGCATGGCTGACGATGACACTCGCGGCGGCATGACTTTTCTGCGCCTGCTCGGGCGGACATTGACCGAGCCGAGCGAGTTCATCCGCACCTTTCTCATGGATGAATACGCTGAAGTGGTCGAGCGCTACAAGCAAGCCCTGTTCAAGGCGCTGCCGGATGTGCCGAAAGCCGAGATCGTCTGGCGCTTTCATTTCATGCTCGGTGCGACCTCCTACGCAATTGCCGGAACCGATGCTTTGAGGGTGGTCACCGACTGGCAGATTGAACCGGAGGAAACAACCGACCGCCTCGATCGCCTGCTGCCGCGCCTGATGTCCTTCATTCTCGGCGGCTTGCGGGCGCCTCTGCCGCAATTTGATTCTGCTGCGGTCGGTAAATAAGGCCTGAAACCGGAATCCCCGAGGAGACAGTCATGACAACATTCATTGCCATTCTTGGTCTGCTGCTAGTGATTATTCTGCTACCGCCGATTCGTCGCGCCTGGCTATCGCGCGCGGTATTTTCTACCTATCGCAAGGTTCTGCCGCAGATGTCGGAAACCGAGCGCGATGCACTGGAGGCCGGCACCGACTGGTGGGAAGGGGAGTTGTTTCGCGGTCAGCCGAACTGGCAGAAACTGCACGCCTTGCCAGCGCCAAAACTGAGCGCGGAAGAACGTTCTTTTCTCGACAACGAGTGCGCCGAAGCCTGCCGTCTGGTCGACGACTGGCTGGTGACGCAAACGCTCCACGATCTCCCGGATGACGCCTGGCGCTACATCAAGGACAAAGGCTTTCTCGGCATGATCATCCCGAAGCAATACGGCGGGCTGGAGTTCTCGGCCTACGCGCATTCGCAGGTGGTGACCCGCTTGTCGACACGCTCGTCGGCACTGGCAGTGTCGGTGATGGTGCCGAACTCGCTCGGGCCGGCCGAGTTGTTGCTGCATTACGGCACCGAAGCGCAGAAGGCGCATTATCTACCGCGCCTGGCCAGGGGCATCGACGTACCGGCTTTTGCCCTGACCAGCCCCTGGGCTGGCTCCGACGCGGCGGCGATTCCCGATAGCGGCGTCGTTTGCAAGGGCATCTGGCAGGGGCAGGAAGTGCTCGGGATGCGCGTTTCGTGGGATAAGCGCTACATCACCCTGGCGCCAGTGTGCACGGTCTTCGGCCTCGCTTTTCACTTGTATGACCCGGAGGGTCTGCTCGGCGACAAAAAACACATCGGGATTACCTGCGCGCTGGTGCCGGCCGATCATCCGGGCGTTGACGTCGGGCGGCGGCATTTTCCGCTCAACGCGATGTTCATGAACGGCCCGGTGCGCGGCAGCGATGTCTTCATGCCGCTCGATTTCATCATCGGCGGTGCCGAAAAGGCAGGGCAGGGCTGGCGCATGTTGATGGAGTGCCTGGCCGCCGGACGGGCGATTTCTCTGCCCTCGTCAAACACCGGAATGGCGCAGATGACGGCGCGCGCCGTGGGCGGTTATGCCCGGGTGCGCAGCCAGTTCAAGATGGCGGTTGGCAAGTTTGAAGGCGTTGAAGAGGCGCTAACCCGGATCGGTGCCTACACTTACCTGATGGATGCCGTGCGGACGATGACGGCGGGGGCGATTGACCTCGGCGAAAAGCCGTCGGTGGTGTCGGCGATTGCCAAGTACCACGTTACCGAACGAGGCCGCCAGGTGGTCAATGATGGCATGGATGTCATCGGCGGCAAGGGGATTTGCCTGGGGCCGGCCAATTTTCTGGGACGCGCCTATCAACAGGTGCCGATCGGGATTACCGTTGAAGGGGCCAACATTTTGACCCGCTCGCTGATCATCTTCGGCCAGGGTGCTATCCGCTGTCACCCCTATTTGCTGCGGGAGATGCAGGCGGCGCAGAATCCCGATCACGAACAAGGCTTGGTCGATTTTGACCAGGCGCTTTGGGCGCACATCGGCTTCACGCTCAAGAATGGCTTGCGTGCCTTGTGGCTGGGAATGACCGGATCCCATTTCGTCAAGGTCAATGCCGATATTGCGCCGGAAATGCGCCGCTACTATCAGCAATTGACACGTTTTTCGGCTGCCTTCGCCTTTTTGGCCGATGTTTCGCTGCTCGTTCTCGGCGGCAGCATCAAGCGCCGCGAAAAACTATCGGCGCGACTGGGCGATATTTTGTCGCAGATGTACCTGATGTCCTGCACGCTCAAGCGTTATCAAGACGATGGGCGGCAAGCTGCCGATGCGCCGCTTGCCCATTGGGCGATCTGGGATTCGATGTACAAGGCGCAGCAAGCCTTTGATGGCGTGATTGCCAATTTTCCGCTGCGCTTTGTCGCCACCTTTCTGCAGCGCTCGATTTTCCCGTGGGGGCATCCCTATGTCGTGCCTTCCGATGCCATCGGCCACCAGGTGGCGAGTTTGTTGATTGCCCCTTCAGCGACGCGCGATCGCCTGACCGCGGCGTGTTACCTGCCCGACAGCGAAAACGAACCGATCGGCGCGATAGAGCGGGCGCTTGCAGCCACACTCGAAACCGAGGCGATTGAGGCGAAGATTCGTGGTGCCGAGAAGGACGGACGTTTCGCCAATAACCCCTTGGCCAATGTGCGTGATATCGCCATTCTCGCGGCTGAATGCGGGGTCATCACGGCGGCTGAATTTGCGCTGATGAAGCGACGCAACGCGCTGCGTGACCTGGTGGTGCAGGTCGATGATTTTCCCTTCGACCTCGGGCGGGTAACAGCGAAAATGCCCGTTGAATCAGAAATGGCCACCTGATGAAGACGATTTTTGTGGTCGATGGGGCGCGCACACCCTTTCTGAAGGCGCGCAACGGCCCCGGCCCCTTTGCCGCCGCCGATCTGGCCACCCAGGCCGGCCGCGCCTTGCTGTTGCGCCAACCCTTCCTGCCTGGCGATCTGGATGAGGTCATTCTTGGCTGTGCCGGCGCCGCGCCTGATGAAACCAACATCGGGCGCATGGTCGCCTTGCGCCTTGGTTGCGGCAACAAAGTGCCGGGCTGGACGGTGATGCGCAATTGCGCCTCGGGGATGCAGGCGCTCGATTCGGCAATCGCCAACATCCAGTGCGGGCGTTCCCGGCTGGTGCTGGCCGGCGGCGTCGACGCGCTCTCCCGCGCACCTTTGCTTTACCCGGAAGCGATGGTGCGCTGGTTTGCCGCGATGATGCAGATGAAAACGCCGGTCGCCAAGGCTCGCCATTTTCTCAAGCTGAGACCGTCCAGCCTGTTGACACCGGTCATCGGCCTCCTCAAGGGCTTGACCGATCCAGTCAATGGCATGTTGATGGGTCAGACCGCCGAAAACCTCGCCTGGCGCTTCGCCATCAGTCGTCGGGAAATGGATGAATTCGCCAGCCGCAGCCACCGGCGGGCAGCAGCGGGTCGCCGGGTCGGCGCCTTTGCCGAGATGGTTCCGCTGATCGACGGCAACGGCAAGGTGTACGCCGAGGATGACGGCGTGCGCGAAGATTCGAGTGTTGAAGGCCTCGCCAAACTGCGCCCGGTGTTCGACAAACCTTATGGTCGGGTTACTGCCGGCAATAGCTCGCAGATCAGCGACGGTGCAGCGCTCTTGTTGCTGGCCTCGGAGGACGCCGTCATCCGCTGGAATCTGCAGCCAATCGGCCGTATCGTCGATAGCCAGTGGGCAGGGCTTGATCCGGCTTACATGGGGCTCGGCCCGGTACATGCCGCAACCCCTCTGCTCCAACGGCATAGGCTCGCCCTCAATGATCTCGATTTATGGGAAGTGAACGAAGCCTTCGCGGCGCAGGTAATCGGCTGTCTGCGCGCCTGGAACGATGTGGATTATTGCCGTGAGACCTTCAACAGCGCCCCTTGGGGTGAGCTTGATGAAGAAAAACTGAACGTCGATGGTGGGGCAATCGCCATCGGCCACCCGGTTGGCGCTTCCGGTGCGCGCATCGTCCTGCATTTGCTGCACGCCCTCAAAGCGCGTGGCAAACGGCGCGGCATGGCGGCCATTTGTATCGGCGGCGGCCTTGGCGGCGCCATGCTGGTGGAGACCTGCTGAAATGAAACACTGGCAATTCGAAATCGATGCTGACGGCCTCGCCTGGTTGTCATTGGATAAAGCCGGAAGCGCCGCCAATTCACTTTCCGCCGAGGTGCTTGGCGAACTGGCCGGTGTCCTCGATCAACTCGATCGTGACCCACCCAAGGGGATGATCATTCGTTCGCTGAAGGCCGCCGGCTTTATTGCCGGGGCGGATATTGAAGAATTCAGTCAACTCGATACGCCGGAAAAAGGTCGTGACCTGATCGCCCGTGGCTGGAACCTGTTTCAGCGACTGGCGGCGGTCAGTTATCCGACCCTCGCGATTATTCGCGGTCATTGCCTGGGCGGCGGACTGGAGTTGGCGCTCGCCTGCCGTTATCGAATTGCGGTGGAGGCGGCGGAAACCCGGCTCGGTCTGCCGGAGGTCATGCTCGGTATCTTCCCCGGTTGGGGCGGAATGCAGCGATTGCCGGCGATAATCGGGCCGGTGGCCGCGCTCGACATGATGCTCAGCGGCAAAACGCTGGATGCACAGCACGCCAAAAAAACCGGCCTGGTCGATCTTTGTGTTGCCCCGCGTCTGCTCGACGCCTCGGCGTGCGGTCTGCTGCTCTCCGGCAAGCCGGCCGCCCGAGCGACCGGACTCAATGCCTGGATCAACCGCTGGCCACTGAAAAAACTGCTGGCCGGCAAGGCGCGTCGGCAGGTGGCGAGCAAGGCGCGGCGCGAACATTACCCGGCACCGTGGGCGATTATTGACCTTTGGGAAAAACACAACGGCAACGCGCTACTTGCAGCGGAGTGGATTGACCGCATCATTTGTTCGCCGACGGCGCGAAATCTGGTTCGCGTCTTTTTCCTCCAGGAGCGCCTGAAAAATTTTGGCAAGGCGTCGGAATTCAAGGCGCAGCGCGTTCATGTCGTTGGAGCCGGCGTCATGGGGGGCGACATTGCCGCCTGGTGCGTACTGCGCGGCATGACCGTGACCTTGCAGGATCGCAGCCTGGAATGCATGAGGCCGGCCTTGCAACGCGCCCACGCGCTGTTCGCCCGTCGCCTGCGCGACCCGCTTCAGGCACGCGCCGCCGGCGATCGACTAATCGCCGATGTCGACGGCGCCGGAGTCAGGCACGCCGATGTCGTCATTGAAGCCATTGTCGAGGATATCGACGCCAAACAGGCCGTGCTCAAGGCGCTCGAACCCCGCATGAAGCCCAATGCGCTGCTCGCCACGAATACCTCCAGCCTCATGCTGGAAGACCTGCGCACCGTACTCAAGCAGCCCGGGCGACTGGTCGGCATTCATTTTTTCAACCCCCTGGCCGTCATGCCGCTGGTTGAAGTCGTTGTGGCCGAAGGCGCCGACCCGGCGCTGGTGCAAGCGGCTTGTGCCTTTGTCCGGCAGATCGACAAGCTGCCGCTGCCGGTCAAAAGCGCGCCCGGCTTTCTCGTCAATGCCGTCCTCGCCCCCTACCTGCTGGCGGCGATGCGTGCGGTGGACGCTGGCGTCAGCCCGGAAACCGTCGATCAGGCAATGCTGGATTTCGGTATGCCGATGGGGCCGATTGAGCTTGCCGACACGGTCGGTCTCGATATTGCATTGGCCGCCGGCAAGGCGTTGGTGGTCGGGAATGCGGCGCCCGACTGTTTGCAAACGCGGGTCGATCAAGGTTGGATGGGCAAAAAAACCGGCCAGGGTTTTTATGTCTGGGTCAACGGCAAGGCAAAAAAAGGCGCGGCGGCAGCGATTCCCGCAGGTCTGGCCGAGCGCTTGCTGATGCCGCTGATTGATTGCGCGCAACAATGCGTCGCCGACGGGGTAGTGCACGATGCCGACCTGGCTGATGCGGGCATCATTTTCGGAACAGGGTTTGCGCCATTTACCGGCGGGCCGCTGTATTTTCGGCACCACAAAGCCTGAAAAATGTGGTGCAAAACCGACAAAATTTTTGAATCTGTGCATTTTTATGTGGATTTAAAACGCTTGTTTGAGATTTAATTATTGAGTTACTCGGCAACAATCACGTCAGCAAACCTATAACTAAACGGAGACTTTCAATGCAAAAAACGATCACCCCCCGACTGATTCCGGCCTTCATGGCGCTGGCCTTCTCCGGCCTCGCCGGCGCCTCCGGTTTTCAGTTGCAAAATCAGAATGCTTCGGGCACCAGCGTTGCTTTTGCCGGTGCTGCCGCTGTCGCCGAAGATGCAAGCACTATTTTCTTCAATCCCGCTGGTATGACCTATTTACCACTCGGACACAGTATCTCCGTTGCCGGAACGATGATCAGTCGCTCGGTGAAGTTTAGCGATGCTGGAACGACTCGTATGCCGGTCATTAATCCGATAACCAATCTTCCAACCGGAGCATTTCACCCACTGGGTGGAGATGGGGGGGACAGTGGTGGCAACGCACTCGTTCCGGCGATGTACTACAGTTACGCAATATCATCCGCACTGCGTTTTGGCCTTGGTTTTTCCGTAACCTATGGTAGCGAAACTGAATATGACGATAATTTCGCAGGGCGATTCTCAGGCCGCTACACATCCATTCACCAATTAAACCTGAATCCTTCGGTAGCTTATAAATTCAGCGACATGCTATCTCTCGGTTTTGGGCTGAATTTCGCCAAGAGTGAGATCGAGTTTCGTCAGGCTGCACCATTTGTTGGTGCTCCGGAGGGTAGGCTGAAAGGCGATGACACCGCTTGGGGATACAACTTGGGTGCGATGTTTCAATTAACCCCGGAAACTCGCCTTGGTGTCAGCTATCGCTCGGCCATGAAATTCGATCTTGAGGGGACGCAGACAATTGCCGCTCCGCTGAATATCAGCCGTTCAATTGTTGCGGATCTTGAAACCCCGGATACGTTCTCGCTCGCCTTAAGCCAAAAAATTGGTGATCGAGTTGAATTGCTAGCTGATGCGACATGGACTGGCTGGAGTAGCGTTAATGCCTTGACACCTGTATTGGCAAACGGAACGCGGGCGACTGCGCCGTTGCGCTATAACTTCAAGGATGCCTGGCGTTTCGGGCTTGGAGGAAAATACCAGCTTAACGAGTCATGGAACCTGCGTGCAGGTGTTGCTTATGATCAGTCGCCCGTACCGGATGACGCTAGTCGCACGATGACTGTGCCTGATTCGAATCGGACTTGGTTGTCCTTTGGGGCGCGCTGGAATCTTACAAAGTCGGCGTCGCTTGATATGGGCTACGCCCACATTTTCTTTGAGGACAGTTCGACATCGCGTGAAGTTAAAAACACCAACGAATCGGCTACTCTTCAGACCGTAAGGGGTGATTTCAAGACAAGCGCCGATCTCTTTTCAATGCAACTGAATTACAACTTTTGATCTTTTAAGAAGCCTCGCTTTACCCACAAAGAGCCCCGGTCTGACCGGGCTTGATGAGATGGTCAGCCCGATCCCCGCCAGCGGTAAGCTGAGTGGGGATTTTTCCTTTCTGGAGGGCATTATTATTAACACAGTAACCCTGATTGGCATTGATCTTGGAAAGCATTGCTTCAATTTGCATGGGCAGGATGCCCAAGGTCGCATGGTTTTTCGTAAGAAACTCTCGCATAGCCAGATGCTGACGCAGCTGGCCAATTTCCCGGTTTGTCGCGTTGTCATGGAAGCCTGTGCCGGGGCGCACTGGATTGCCCGGCGCCATCGGCCATAGGTCACGAGGCGAAATTGATTTCGCCGCAGTTTGATCCAGGTCGGCAAACCATTGCCAGTGCAACCTGTTCAGTTCAGCTGAGCTGAGGCTGAAACACTTGCGAGCTGCCGCTGTTGTCAGCAATTGGCCTACCCATTGCTTGTGCCCCTCGGAGAATTCGCAGACCGTCACCCGAGCCTTGCCGCACTGCCGGCAACGCAAGGCAAAACCCCGAAATGCAGGCGCCGCAAGGAAAGAGGGCGGGTCGCCGGGGGAGCGGAAAAAAGGGGTGAAAATTATTTTTCGTGACAGGGGTTGACAGACTGTTACGGCGGGTTTTGAATGCGAACGAATCCGCATTTATGTCCAAAGTAATACCTCCGAAGTCACACCCTCCCACCCCCACGCCAACCGTCGTCACCGCCTTTTTGAAGGAGATTCCCATGTCACTCCCGATTAACCCCACTTCTGCCCAAGTGGCGGCGCTGACGACAACTCAAGTCGCTGCATTGACGCTCGGTGAATTGCGCTACACCGTTGCTGAAACGGGCGAAGCGGTTATGTCGGCGCTCGCCCCCAAACAGGTTGTGGCATTGCGCCGGAAGGCACTGGGCAGTCTGGCGCTGCCGGAATTGCGTTCCCTGGATGGCGCCGGGCTCACCGCGAAACAACTGGAGTGGGAACTCAAGACCCAAGGCATGGGGGTGACCCTGCTGCAGCTTTTGGCAGCCAATCAGATCACCCGCTTGTCGAACGCGGTTGTCGCCGGTTTGACGCTGACGTTTTATTGGCTTGTCCAAGGTGAAGGCGCAAACGATTTTCACCCTGGCTGCTTACAACCTGACGCGAATGGCGACGAGCTTTGGCTGGCGATTGAACACGGTCTAGGCGAAATCCGCCCACGGGTTGCCGAAAGGCAGCCAAAACCCCGATACGGAGCCCAAAAACCGGCTGAAATTCGGTTTCAAGGCGCCACAAGGGGTTTCAAATGTTCGATTCATGTTTGTCAGAATTCGATTGCCGGAGGCGTCAGGGGAAAACTCAACAACCTGTTAAGCCTGTTTGGCTTGGCAAATTTAGTGCTTGCTCGCCGCCGGTTATTAGCACCTGACGGCCAAGTTGCATCCTGAGTGAAGGAAATATCCTCGAAATAGCTACATTCGCACTGAAAATATCAATTTAACCGAATAAAACCAAAAAACTCCGCGCCAGATCACTGAAAAACCGAATTGATCAGCGCTTCCCTAAGGAAATTTATATGGCTTCACTCACCCTGTTCGACGATACGGGCTCGTCCTCTACCGACCGCTACACCTATAACGGCACCATGAGGGTTCTAAATATTCTCTTTCCTGGGAATTTTTGGGAATACAGCATAAACGGTGGCAGTAATTGGACTACTACTTCAGGCAGCTCTTTCGTTCTACCTGAAGGTTACTATCCACCTAATTCTGTCAAATTTAGGCAGTCGGTTCTTTTTGGGAGCACCTTATTTAACGATTATTTCACTTATACCGGAAGCATTACCGTAGACACCACTCTCCCACCCGCGCTCACCCTGTCGTTGGCCACCGACACCGGTAACAACGGCGACGGCGTCACCAACGCCGGCACGATCAACGTCATCGGCACCGTGGAGGCGGGAGCCCGCTGGGAGTATGAGGTCAATGGCAACGGCAACTGGATCACCGGTTCGGGTAACACCTTCCAAGCCACGACGGGCAACAACACCTACAAGGTGCGGCAAAGGGATCAGGCGGGGAACCTGAGTGGTCCCAGCGCGTTCGTGACGTATAACTACGACATCACCCCCCCAAGCACCTCCATTCTCACCGCCAGCGTGGCACGCAACACGGGCAACGCCAGGGTACAAAGCAGCGAAGCGTGCACGGCCTATCTGGTTCGCAGCGATGTCACGGTGACTGACCTGAACAGCATCACCAGCGCAGTTGACGCCCGGTGGAACAGCGTGGTCATCTCCGCTAACGATATCGATACTAACGTCAATCTGAGTCTGGCCGGTCTAAGCGATGGAACTTACCGGCTCTACACGGTTGACACCGCGGGCAACGTCTCGGCGCCTTCCGCCAATACCTTTAAGGTCGACAGCACCCTTCCAATCGCCACGCTGACCGCTGGCGCAGCAAGCAATACCGGCGAGGCCACGGTGCAAAGCAGCGAAGTGGGCACGCTCTATCTGGTGAACACGAGCGTGGGTGCGAACATTGTCAGTCTATCCACCATCAAGGCAGCGGCGGCCAACCTGTGGAACAGCGTGGCCATCAGTACACCCGGCAGCGACGCCCGGATCAGCTTGGACGGTCTGGCCGATGGCACCTACAAGCTGTATGCCGTTGATATGGCGGGTAACTTTTCGGCGGCTTCCAGCTCAAGCTTTACCGTAGATAGCAACGCGCCAACCGCCACGCTGACGGCCGGTACGTCGGACAATACCGGGAATGCCACGGTACAAAGCACGGAGGCGGGCAAGGCCTATCTGGTGCACAGCAGTATCTCGGTGATCGACGAGGCCAGTATCTTGGGGGCACCAGACAACCGCTGGAACAAGCTAGACAGCTTGGCAGCGGCTACCAACGGAACCATGCCGCTAAGCGGCTTGATCGGCGGTAGCTACCGACTCTACACGGTTGATGCGGCGGGCAATCTCTCGACCGCGTCCAGCGCCCGCTTGACGGTGACGGACAGCGCCGCGCCAACCGTCACTGGCACCCCGACGCTCGCGGCGTCAGGGGCAGTCAGTGGTTATCTGGATGCCGGTGACGTGCTCATGGTGACACTTACCTTCACTGAAGCCGTCATGGTCACAGGGCTACCGCAGGTTCAGCTGACAATCGGCAGCACCAATGTCTGGGCCAATTACCAGAGCGGTTCAGGTACGAGCAGCCTGACATTTTCCTACACGATTCAGGCGGGGCAGGCTGATTTCGATGGCATTGCCGTTGTCGCTAATTCGCTACAGCTAAATAGTGGCACCATTATAGACACATCCGGCCGAGCGATAACCTCGTTCACGCATTCAGGTTTGGCGAATCAAGCCAGCTTTAAAGTGGATACCACGACGATGCGCCTCGATGGCGCCTCAGACAGCGGGTTGACTGGCGATTGGAGAACGAACAATACCCGGCCGGTGATCAGCGGCACCGCTGAAGTAGGGAGTACGGTCACGTTGATCGTTGACCCGGACAACAATTCGAGCACGGCCAACTACACATATACGACGACTGCCCATGCAACAACGGGCGTCTGGAGTATCAATCTGGCCACCACCATGCCAACAAGCTCCGCAAGCCTGATCCCCGCGTTCGCCAACGGCACGACGGTCGGGCTAACAGTGAGTAGCACTAAAGGAGGCCTGACTTTTCCGTTGCTAACTAAAGCATTGGTCGTCGATACCTCAGTACCGACGACGCGGACAATCCGCCTGGACAGTCTCTCCGACACCGGGTCATTGAATAGTGATGGAATTACAAAAAATACCCGGCCGGTAATCAGTGGCACGGCCGAGAACAGCAGCACGGTGACAGTGACCCTCGACCCGGACAACAATCCAGCTACGAGCAACAGCGTCATCTACACCACCCGAGCAGACTCGGTGAGTGGCTTATGGCGCATCGATCTGGCGCAGCAGGCGCCGAACGGCAGCAGTTCGCTGATTGCGCCACTCGCTGACAGCACGGTTGGCTTGAGCGTCACCAGCACCGATGCGGCCGGTAATGTATCGACGCCGGCAACGGCCACGTTCACCGTGGACACCGTAGCGCCGACGACGCCAACGATAGGGCTTGCCGTCGCCTCCGATACGGGAACGCCGGGCGATGGACAAACGACGAACACCCAACCGACCCTCAGCGGCACGGCTGAGACCGGCAGCACGGTGACGCTGACCATAGAGCCCGAGGACGCATCTTGGCAGCGGACTTACACAGCTGTGGCGAACGGTGGCATCTGGAGTATTAATTTGGCATCGGCTACTCCAGTCGGTGGTAGCGGTGCGGCACCCGCATTGCCTTCCGGCGTCATCAGGCTGACGGCGACCAGCAGCGATGCGGCCGGCAACGTTTCGGATACGGGTTGGAACCACTTTGTTGTGGAGGCTGCAAGCCCAAGCCCAAGCCCAAGCCCAAGCCCAAGCCCAAGCCCGAACCCGAACCCGAACCCAACGTACGTTCCTGGCAACATGGCTGGTGCTATTTTGCCCATGGGCGGCGGCGGTGCCTATATTACTGGCGACCTAAGTCATACAGCAAATTCTGACACCGGCATATCCAATATCGACGGTATAACGAATAACAGGAAGCCTGTGATTGGCGGGACGGTTGAGGTTTATGGCCAACGTCTAGCAAACCGCAATGTACAAGTAATAATTCGTTCGTTACCTAACGATGGAGTAACCGGTTACGTCACTTTCTTTGCGCTCACCGACGCAAATGGCAATTGGACTATTGACCTGGCAACCGCTCAGCCGGCATGGGGTGAAGTGTTTCCAGGCAATGGGCTTGTTGAAGGTACAAACTACTTCATAGTGTCAGCTAAAGATAATGCGGGAATTCTTTCAGAGAGCGGGTTTTCCGTCGTTGTTGACACCATCGCTCCTACCGCGCCCACCGTGATATTGACCGACACCGGTCTGATCAACACCGACCGCATCACCAAAAGACACACGTTTACGGTCAGCAATTGGGCGACCGGTGATCAAGTGTCGGTCAGCACTGACAACGGGACGACCTGGTCGGCGTGGACAACGGGGGCGACGGTGATAGTCCCAGCCGGCGCCTATCTGGACAACCAGGTTCGCGTCAAGCTGCGTGACGTGGCGGGTAATGGAGAAAGCCCCGTCACCCAGTTGGCAGCCTTTACCGTGGACATCAGCGCTCCTGCTGCGCCCACCGTGATATTGACCGATACCGGAAACAACACCACGGATCGCATCACCAACAACGGTACGCTGACGGTCAGCAATTGGGCGACCGGTGATCAAGTGTGGGTCAGCTACGATGGCGTTAGCTGGTCTTCGAATTTATCATGGGGGGCAACGCTCCCCCTCGCGGCAGGTGTCTATGAAGCGAACCGGGTTCGCGTCAAGCTGAGTGACTTGGCAGGTAACGAAAGCGCAGTCACCCAGTTGCCGGCCTTTACCGTGATCGGGATTAACCTTGACCACACCTCAGCCTCCGATACTGGACTTTCACGCACCTCATACTTCGACAATGTGACGAAGAACACCCGGCCGGTGATCCGCGGGGTGGGCGTGGCTGGCAGGCCGGTGACAGTGACCGTCGACCCGGATAACAACGCGGCAACGCCCAACTTCACGTATACGACCACTGCCAATGCAACGACCGGTGCCTGGAGTATCGATCTGGCCACCATCAACCCGGATGGCCAAGCGCAGCTGATCACCCCACTCACTAACGGTACGGTTCGTCTGACGATGAGTAGTACGAGTGCTGCGGGTGCCACGACGACGGCGAACAACACCTTTATTGTCGACGTCGCCCCCCCTGCGGCGCCGACGATCACGGTGAATGACGATGTCGGTTCAGTGACCAGTAATAATCTGGCCAACAACGCACGTACGGACGACACCAACCTGACGGTGCGGGTCACCTTGCCGACTACGGGGTCGCTGGCGGTGGCCGGGGATAAGGTGCAGCTCTATAACAACACGACCGCGCTGGGCAGTGCGGTGACCTTGACTGCCGCTCACATCACCGCCGGCTATGTGTATGTGGCCACCGGTACGCTGACCAACGGTAGCGCCTATGCCATCAACGCCAAGGTGATTGATGTGGCGGGCAATGCCAGTAGCGCATCGGCCAGCACGACAGTCACGGTGGATACCACCCCCCCCGCGGCGCCAACGATCACGGTGCGTGACGACGTCGGTTCATTGACCAGTAATAATCTGGCCAACAACGCGCGCACGGACGACACCAACCTGTCGGTGCGGGTCACCTTGCCGACTACGGGGTCGCTGGCGGTGGCCGGGGATAGGGTGCAGCTCTATAACAACACGACCGCGCTGGGCAGTGCGGTGACCTTGACTGCCGCTCACATCACCGCCGGCTATGTGTATGTGGCCACCGGCACGCTGACCAACGGCAGCGCCTATGCAATCAATGCCAAGGTGATCGATGCGGCGGGCAATGCCAGTAGCCCATCGGCCAGCACGACAGTCACGGTGGATACAACCGCCCCGACGATTTCCAGCGTCACACTGACTGCCAGCGGTGCGCAGAATGGCTATCTCAATGTCGGCGATACCGTGACCGTGACACTGACCTTCAGCGAAGCCGTTACGGTGACGGGTAAACCACCGCTGACGCTCACCATCGGCAACACCGACGTCTGGGCCTACTACAGTAGCGGCTCGGGAACGCAATCCCTGATTTTTACTTACCAGATAAGGTCGGGGCAGGTCGACAGCGACGGCATCGCCCTCAAGGCTAACTCGCTGCGGCTAATCAGCGGCACCAATATCCGGGATACGGCCGGCAATGCGTTGACCAACCTGAACCATGCTGGCCTTGCCAACCAAAGTGCCTACAGGGTAGACGCCTTGATCGCAACGCCGACGCTGCAGGTCAATTTTGTCTCTAACACGATTACCGTTGGCGGTCTGGAAAACGGGGCGAGCTGGCAGTACACCACCAACAACGGCACCAGCTGGACGGCGGTGGCTTCGGGCAATACCTTGCCGCTGCCGCTGAACACCCTGTCGACCTACCGTGCCCGAGTCAGGCAGACGGATTTGGCGGGTAATGTCAGTTTGCCCGGCAAGACACTGTTGGAGGGTTTGCTGCCCGAACAAATTACCCAAATTGGCACAGCCGTGCTCGGGCAATTCCAACAGACGGATTTCAACAGCCTGTCGCTCGTGCAACTGCAGGCGCTCAATGGCGCCGGGTTGAACGAAAATCAACTGGCATTCGTTTTGTCCGCGCAAGGCGGCAGAACCCTTTTGCAAAGCCTGAGCGCAACTCAGACAGCCAACCTCGCGCCCGCTCAATTCGGGCTGTTGAGTGAGGCTGAACTCGGCACACTCTCCGTCGCCCAGGTCGGGATGTTGGATCAGACACAAATTAATAGTCTTACCGTTGTCAAATTACAGAAGCTCAATGTCGCCGGGCTGACGGCGGCGCAGTTGCAGGCGGATTACAGCTACGTCGCTCCAAAACTCATGTCGGTTGCTTCTGTTCAAATCCAGACCGTAGCCGTTCCGAGTGTCTTGTCGACACTCGCTGCTGCGGATGTACCGCAATTGAATCCCGTTGAACTGGCCGCTTGCAGCGACGCGAAGTTGGGCACAATGAGCACCGCCCAGATGGCTTACCTGACGCGCGAGCAGATCAAGCTGTTTAGCTTGAGTCAGATTCGGGCGTTTGATGTTTCCGGTTTTGTCGCCCAGCAATTGGGATACCTGATTGCCAGTGGCGACAGCGTGATCGAAAGCTTGGACAGCAGCGACATGGCCAGTCTGTCAGCCGAGGCAATTGCTCACATGAGCGCCGCCGCAGTGGCGGAATTGACCGATGCCCAGCTGACCGCCATCTTGACTGCCGGTTCGGCTAAATTCAATTCTTTGAACGGGGCGGGACTGGGAACGGGATTGACTGCCCAACTTGGCACCCAGGCGCTGATTAATGCCCTGAGTGTCGAGCAGATCGCCGCCCTGCAACCCAGCGTGCTGGCTGCGAAGCGCTCGCTGATTGCTACCCGCTCGACCTGGGCAGCGGAAAGGGGCAGCATCACGCCGCGCCAGATCGCCCAGCTGAGCGGGGCAGAATTGCTCGTGTTCTTCCCGGCGACTAGCAACTATGCCGCGATGACCGCGATGACCGCCGCCCAGGAGGCAGCCCTGACGCGGGATCAGTTGATTGCCATGACCACGAATGGACTGCAAGCACTGACCGGCGATGGCCTGAGCATTACTCAGCTCGGCTACACCCTGGACGACGGCACGCCTGTGTTGTCATGGTTGCTCAATGCCCAACTGGCTAACCTGTCACCTACCACAGTCGCCGCCTTGAGTGTCGAACAAATCCAGGGATTGGGTGCCGCACAGATTGATCAGTTCTCGGCAAATAAGCTTGGCTTGCTGAACGCATCGCAGGTGACCGCTATGGGTACCCGGTTAAGCCGACTAAGCGTTGCAAAGTTGAACGCCTTGACGCCAGACGCGATCGCCGGGTTGACCACAGAGCAGCTAGCCACCGTGCTGACCACCGTCAGCGGCACGCCCACGCTGCTCCAATCCCTGTCCAACTCCCAGGTCGCGGCCTTGAAACCCTCGGTGCTGGCCGGCTTGACCAGCAGTGCGCAACTGGCTGTTCTGCGCGGACTGACGGCGTCTCAAGTAGGTTCCCTGACAGAGATGCAGCTCAATGCCTTGAGCACGGCGCAGTTGCATGAATTGACGAATCCCGGATTCACGGCAGTCCAGTTGCGCTACCACAATGTTAAATATTGGGGACACACCATTCTCAATCATCTGCAAGACGCGCAGTTGCATGACTTGCCGATTGCGACGGTGCCCACGTTGAGTGTCCCGCAACTCGTCGGGATGCACCCTGAAAGACTCAATAAATTTAGCAATAACCAGCTCCTGGCATTGACGGCGCATCAGGTCAGCGTTTTGTCGCTGGCGCAGGTTCGTGCATTGAGCTCGAATCAGCGCCAGCAACTTAATGGTGCGGGAATCACACCCCGGCTTCGTCTTTACACCGTTAGCGATAGCGACGCGACGAAGATTTTTGCCGTTGGTAGCCTGACCAACAATCAAATTACGGCTCTGCGGGCCGACACCGTGGAGGCGTTCACGACGGCAGGCCATAC
This sequence comes from uncultured Pseudomonadota bacterium, assembly GCA_903951825.1. GTDB lineage: Bacteria > Pseudomonadota > Gammaproteobacteria > Burkholderiales > Rhodocyclaceae > Azonexus. The sequence goes on along the minus strand of CAJBDJ010000066.1, from coordinate 127,378 downwards.
CTGGTCGGACGCCCATGTGGCCTTGATGGGTGCCGAAGCGCTAAGTGGGCTGGGCGCCGCCGGGGTCAATACTTATTTTGGCGATGCGACAAACGGCCAGACAAGGCTCCAGGCGTTGAGCACCAACAAGCTGAACGCCCTGAATGTGTCCCTGTTTTCTGGGACGACATTGCTGTGGACTTACCCGGCAAGCACGGCAACGAAGGTCTTGCAGAGCCTCACCCCTGGACAGGTAGGTTCACTGCAGGCTAGCGTGTTGTCGGGCAATTTCGGCATGCTGTCCAGCACGCAAGTCGGCGGGTTAACGTCGGGGCAATTGTCTACCCTGACTGAATCGCAGATACGCGCCATAACCGCAGTGGGTGGGTGGACGTCATCGCAGCTGGGGTATTTGACAGCGACCGCCAATACCGATGGTGTCGCTGGCAACAAGACTGTCTGGAAGGCCATGTTCGCCGATGGAGTCACCACCGGCCTCTCCAGCCTCTCCGTCGAAACGGTGGGGCAGCTGACCAACGCAAACGGCAAGAATCAGCTTAGCCTGCTCAGCGTGGCTCAAGCGCGTCTGCTGAACGCTGCCGGCCTGACCTACAGCCAGCTCAGCGAGAATATTGCTAGTGGAACCCTCTGGGCAGCGCGGGTCGGTGATACAACCTCTAATGCTTGGTTGGGGCAACTCTCTCTGGATACCGTGCGGCAGCTGACCAACGCGAACAGCAAGAACCAGCTCGGCCTGCTCAGCGTGGCTCAAGCGCGTCTGCTGAACGCTACCGGCCTGACCTACAGCCAGCTCAGCGAGACGGTTACGGGTGGTGGAACGCTCTGGGCAGCGCGGGTCGGTGATACAACCTCTAATGCTTGGTTGGGGCAACTCTCTTTGGATACCGTGCGGCAGCTGACCAACGCGAACAGCAAGAACCAGCTCGGCCTACTCAGCGTGGCTCAAGCGCGTCTACTGAACGCTGCCGGCCTGACCCACAGTCAGCTCAGCGAGACGGTTACGGGTGGTGGAACGCTCTGGGCAGCACGGGTCGGCGATGCGAGCAATACCTGGTTGGGGCAGCTATCGCCCGAAACGGTGGGGCAGCTCACCAGCGGGCAACTGCTGTTGCTGACCGAAGCCCAAGTGCAGCATTTGAATACGGCCGGCTTAAGCTTCGAGCAGCTGGGGTATGCGACAGCAACAGTCAAAAGCGCTAACGTCAAAAAAACCGTTTGGGAAGCCTTGGTCGCGACTACAGGGGCAACCGCCACGACATGGTTACCTAATCTTCCATCGGCCACCCGAGCTTCCCTGACGACTGAGCAGATTGCGGCAATCTTGCCCGCCCACTTGGCGAGCCTGAGCGAGAGGCAGCTTGCCCAGCTGAACACCGACCAGGTCGGTGCCTTGGTTCTTGCTCAGCTTCGCGCGCTGAACTCGTTCCAGATTGCCGCACTCAATACCGCCGGCCTGACGGCGGTTCAGGTGATCATGCGAAACGTCGCAGACAACCAGTTCTTGTTCTCTGTAGGAGGGATGAGCAACATCCAGATTGCCCACCTGCAACCGGCAACGGTCGCTGCCCTCACCAAGGCGCAGATCAACACGCTGACCACTGAGCAAATTCAACTGCTCGACGCCAGGGGTCTGAGCTATGAGCAACTCAATTACCTGAATGCTTCCCAAACCGCCACGCTCTTCGAGAGCCTCACCGATGAGCAACGGCATGACCTGATGCCCGAAACACTGGCTGGTTTGACTGATGACCAGTGGATCGGAATGATCAGCGATCACTTCGATCACCTGAGCCCCGCTCAGCTCGGTGTGTTGCGTCCCTGGCTCGTGCAAAACGTCTTGAGTTCGCTGCAAATCAAGAGATTGAGTCTCGCACAATTGCAGTCACTCAATGCCACCGGGCTGACCAAGCCCCAGTTGTTGGCCGACTTCAACAACAATCCGGGCACGCTCGTTCTGCAGAATTTGAGCCTGGCACAGGTGGCCTCGCTGAGTAACGCAGTGCTCATTAGCCTGATCGACGAGAATCAACCCCACCTTTTGTTTACGCCTACCCAGGTTTCAGCGCTGACTATCGAGCAGATCGCTGGGTTGTCCGCTAATCAGCTTTCGCTACTGCCAGCAAGTGGATGGTCTTATGCGCAGCTTGTGACAGCCCCATCGACGGGAAGCACGCTCTGGACTAAGTTGCTTGGGATTTCTAAGTCCTGGCTAGCCGCCTTGTCGCCACAGACGGTGGGAGAACTGCAAGGCACTGAGATTGATGACCTGACCGCCGCGGAAGTAACCAGTTTGTCAGCCAGCGGGTGGGCAGGCAGGGCTCAGTTGATGTTCGATACATCGACATACATCACGGGTAGTGCAGGTGCCAAAAAAACCGTCTGGGACGCGCTGCTTGGGGTTTCCGACAAGCCCTGGCTGGCCAACTTGTCGGAAACAGCGGTGGGAGAACTGCAAGGCACTGAAATTGATGACCTGACTGCTGCGGACGTCCGAAATTTGTTAGCAAGCGGATGGGTTGGTAGTGCTCAATTGATATTCGAAACGTCGACTTTCAAAGTGGGAAATTCCGGGGCCAAAAAAACCGTCTGGGATGCGCTGCTTGAGAGCGCAACCGACAACTGGGTGTCTCAGCTTTCGGCAGCGACGGTCACCAGTTTGACAAGTACAACAGCGGGACAGCCTCGCTTGCAAGACCTGACGCCTGCTCGCGTGCAAAAAATCAACGCTGCCGGCCTGAGTTACGCGCAATTGGACTACGCGACCGCCACCAGCGGCACCAGCGTCTGGCAAGCGCTGGGCACTAACCAACTCGACGACTTGTCGGCAGCAACGGTGGCGAGTCTGATTGCAAGCCAACCGGCGCTCCTCAATCGTTTGACCAAGGCTCAATTTCAGCGGCTCAATATGGGGGGGGCGACAAGCAGCGACTTCCTCTCGCAGGCAATCAGCCTAAGCGGCGAAACAGCCAATAGTCTGATTTACACCTTCTTGTCGGCCTACCAACTGTCGCAGTTGCCAAGCGCTGTGGTCAGCGACCCTTCATTCCCGCTCGGCTCTCTCACCTCCACCCAGGTCAAAGGGCTGACGGCAAATCAGATCAGTGCGTTCAGCACGGCCAGAGCCAATGCAATGGGGGGTTCCACCCTTGGTTACGAGCAACTCGCCTACACGACGAATACCGACAAAACGGTCGATGGCAAAACGGTTAAACGTCCCCTGCTGGAAGAGCTCAACACCGCCCAGCTTGGCGCACTCTCCGCCGACGTTGTGGCACGCTTAAACGCCAGCCAGTTTGCCCTGCTCACCCAGGAGAAAATTCGAGCCTTGAATGTCAGCCAGTTGAGCATTGAGCAATTGCGCTACAAGGGCTCGGATGGGGTTTCAGTTCTCAGCAACCTCAAAACAAGTGACGCTACGCAATGGGGGGTGTTGCCGCTATCGACGATAGGGCAACTGAACGGTGATGAAATCGCCGCGCTGACCTCGACAGTGGTTTCTCGCCTCACACCACAACAAATCGCCGCGACGAATGATCGCCTCATTCAAAGACTTTCTGATGCTGCGGTTCTAGCGCTGACTGTCGCCCAATTAAGCCAGCTCGACTCAGGCGGGGATAGCGTCTTGAGCAATCTGACGCCCGCTCAGATCCAGCTGATCACCCCGGCCAACTTCAGCGACGCTGCGCTCAATGCCGCACGCGCCAGCCTCGGTGCGGCGCAAGTCGGCGCGCTGACGCACGGCGCCAATTCGCAATTAGCGGCGTTGAGTGTTAGTCAGGTGCAAGCCCTCAACTTTGCCGGCCTGAGCCGTTGGCAGATTGAATCGACCATCAGCGGCGACGGCGGCACCCTTTGGGATGCCCTCGCTGTCATGAGTGATACTGATCAAAACAACCACAAATTCTGGCACTTGCCGCTAGACACCGTGATATTTTTAAACATTACCCATCTAAATCAGCTTTCCAAAGTACGTTTGCACAAGCTCAATCCGGCCGGTTTTACGGGCTACATGCTTAGTCTCACCTACACGCCGGCCACTGGCAACGCATCCACGCTTCTGCAGGCGCTTAGTTCTACACAAGTACATCACTTGGAGACCCGTTGGTTTTCCGCAGCCGATCTCCAGTTGCAACGCACCTCCGGCTACACCATCGATGCCGACAAGTTGATCAACCAGCTAACTGATGCACAGCTGAATGCCTTGCCTGCAGCGACGCTCCAGTCGCTGACAACGGCTGAGATCGATACGATGACCGCGGCTCAGATGGCCAAACTCTCGGCACGCAGCGTCGGTTTGTTACAGACCAGTCAACTGACAACGAAACTACTTACCAACCTGAGCGCCGATGCCGTGGATGGGCTCACGGCAACCCAGATCCGCGCCATCAGCACCGCCAATATAACCTCGCTCCTCAAGTCAAAACTCTCCTGGCTCCAGCTCCAGTATTTAGTTAACGATGCGGGAACAGAGCGGCCAGTGATTGACCTGCTGTCGGCAAACGATTTTGCGGCGCTGAAAGCGAGCACGGTCGCACAACTCAGCGAGGCGGACTTCTCCCGTCTGAGCACCGCGAAAGTACAGAAAATCGATGGGTCGCGCCTGACCAGAGATCAGCTTGACTATATTGATGATTCAGGCCAACTGGTTTTTGACATCCTGACATCCGCCCAAAAGGGAGCATTGGCACCGGATACCATCATCAGCCAGCTCAGTAACCACCAGTTCTCCTTGTTGCACACTGCTTTCATACATTCCTGGTCAGACGACCAGTTGGCGGCTATCCGCGCACCACAGGTTTCACTTTTGCCGAGCTTCAGTCTCCTCACAAGAGCCAAGATCGCCAAGCTCAATGCTGCCGGACTGACAGCGACGCAGATGGGCTATTCGTTCCATGGGGCAAGCGCCGGGGAAACGGTTGCATCGGCTTTAACAGACTCCCAGTTATCAAGTTTGAATCCGGATGCAATTGCGTCAATTGATTCATCCATATTCGGGACTAAATTTTCCGCAGCGATTCTTTCTGAACTAGGGCGGGAGCAAGTGGCAAAAATCACGGCAGCACAGTTGCGCACCTTGGCAACTGGACAAGTCAACGCGATTGACTTTTCATATTTTTCAGAGAGTCAGTTGGCCGTTTTATTGGAAAGGAATACAAATAGCCAGATTGTGCTCGATGGACACCGAAGGTTAATGGAGATAGATAGCGTGTCTGGTGGAAACGTGACAGTGATAAGGTTTTCAGACATCACTGCCGAGTACCTCAATAAACACCCCTCCAGACTACAATCGATGTTAATCGATAATTTTATTAATCTAAACCCTGAAATATTTAGAAATCTGACGAAGGATACCCTTCAATATTTGACAGATACTCAATGTGAAAATCTCACCCCAGCGCAATTCAATAGCTTAAGCGTTGATCAAAGAAGTTCACTCAGGAAATTGCCGTTTTTTTATGTTCTCGAGACACGAGGATATGATTCACTCAGTAGCTACACGGTTACAAGGATATTGCCACAGACTTTTCGATATTTGAACCCGATGTCATTCAAGTCTATGCGTAAAGAAGATTTGCAAGCGCTGACTTATGAACAACTTGCCAAGATTTCTCCTGCATCTTTCTTAAGTTTAAGTTATATACAGCAGGGTTATATTAACAAGGAAGCTTTTTCAAGAATTAAAACTGACTACCATAATGCAGCTATGGCATACAGCACGCAACCTGAAAATATGGTTAATGCGAGTGGTTTTGGTAACCTTACGCGTAGCGTGAGTTCGTGGTTTGGTGTAAATGAAGAGTTATCAACGATCATTGCCTCGCGACCTGCTTATACAATCGTTGGTGCCCGTGCGCTATATATCGGTGTAACACCCCTTAGGTCAATTTTGACTAATTACTATCGCTACCTTAACACAGAAATAATTACGGGTGCAGCGCTTGATTCTTATCTGCACAAACTTCAATGGGTTAGAGGCTTGGGGTCCGTATTCGCAATTCCTGCAATAGAGGCTGCCTGGAGAGATAATGATCCCACACGGCAATTTGATGCATTTGAATACAGCGCTTCGGCGCTACAAGTGCCTTCAAACTGGGTGTTTGGCACAGCGGTGGATGTTTATGATATGTACGATAAAAAAGCAAAAATAATGAGTCTGTTAACGGCTTTGACATTCAGGATGTGCGGCCCATTTAGAGCTTATCAATCAACATTTGCTGGTATTGCGCTATTTAGGATTCTTTTGAACTCAATAAATAATCGGCAAATTCCTGTTATTCCACCTACACCGCCGGTTGATTTGGTTGATTTGGTTGGTGGACCAATTGAGTTAAGTAATATAGAACAGGCGGGGGCGGCGTTTAATGGCGATACGGCATTATACCTAGCATCTGCTAGAAATCATTTTACTGACCTGCCGGACGCGCCGCCCTTGCCGTATACACCGCCCACGCCGGCCTCAATACTTAGTTATATTTCGGTAAGCTCCCTAGCATCGGCGAGCGATATTAATGACGCTATAAATACCGCTCGAGGCTGGAATACACGTGAAGCGCCCCCCGGTATGATGTTCGTAATTTCTGACGTCATGGGAATACTATCTGGAATTAAAAAGGTTGTCTATGCCGTGATTACTCCCAATCTTTCTCTAGTGGAAAGATTTGCTCTTGCCTTCAACGGTATAAGTCAATCGGTCTCGATGTCCGGGCTTTTATACGCTGATGCCGGGCCAATGTTCTTAAGATTTCTGCCTTCTGGTGCAGTTGAATCTCCTGCTGCGGCTGAGTATAGGGCAAACAAAAAGAAACACTACGCTTACGTGACAGCGGTCTCTTGGGCAATCGGTGTTGTGGGCGGGACTGTGAGTACTATAGCGATGACCCTCTCATTGGCTTCTAGAACGCATTTAACCGAGCATGCTGCTGCCTCGGGGGCGGAAATTGTAATGCTTGCTGGATATGCATTGTCTTATCTGTCCCGCTCAGGTAGGCATGCCAAGTATGCCATGTATGGTGCCTTGGGTCTCTTTCTCGGGGCTGGCGCGCTAAAATCAACCTGCTGGGGAATGTCTGGTTCTTCTTTAAGCAACAAAGCAAATGACCTAAGATATCATGGGCAAACTGCATTAGCTGAAATCGTAGATAATATTGGATGGAATAGTTTTTGGTTCGCAATCCCGATCGTTGGAGAGAGTAAATATAAGTCTAAATTAAATGATATTGCGCAACAAACAGTAAATAATTCGACATTGCAAGAGAGTCTTATAAGGGAATATGCTGAATATCATTATGGAAAACTTAACGCATCAAATGCATTGAACAGCACTGTTGGGAGTAATTTTACTCAAGAGATAAATCGCGCTATCACAGATCCGACTTTGCTTTTACCTGGGGTAAATAAAACTCACAATGACTCAAAATTTAACCCCACTGAGGATGTTGACTTTGAAGAAGTTTCAGGAGGTAGCAATACGGTTACGGTGTGGGCAGAAATGTCTGCTGCGTTGCGTTATTTAAAGGGTAAAGTAGGCATAAATTTTGTTAGCCTGAGTTATTTGTCTTTTGTCACGACCAGTGATTTGTTGGATGGATTGCTTGGGGTTGAACCCGATTCTGAGAGAATGCAGCGTGGATCTTCCCTGGATCGGAATTTTTTGTCCCGTTACACCATTTTTTCAGACTCCAATGTAGCTGCCGTTAATACAGTTCATCAGCTCGGTACTGCTCTGCAGCCAGTGGCATTAAATTTCAGTGTTTCCACATGGGGTACGACCTCAAAATCCGACTGGGCTGTTATTGTATTGGACTGGGGTCGGTCGCCTGATTTTGTCGTCGGCCTCGCTTCCTTTGATAATAATTTCATGATTTTTGCACACGTGGGGCAGGGACGCTTGATTACCGGGCGCGGTGTTAATGTTGTATATATTTCAGACATCGCATTCGAATCCCAAAGTCATCTGGGTGCGGTGTCTTCCTTGCTTATTTTTGGTAATAAAGCAGCGTTATCCAATACAGTCGTTTTTCAAACCAGTGTTAATTTCCAAATAAACCTGGATAATTTTGAAAATTGCCGTGTTTATGGCGGCGAAGGTGACAATTATGTCTTTGGGTCTAAGGCGAATCAAACGTTTCATTCGATAGGGCGTGACACTATCATCATGTCTGGTGGGCTCGGTCAGATAATCGCGGAGTCATCTGTTTTGTCAATTTCCATGGCTAATGGCGGAAACTCGGTTTATATGGCTATTGGTATTGATAACTTGCCCGAAAGTTTGCCGCCGCGAGATTCTATAATTGATGGTGGTGAGCTTGACGGCGGCTTTGATTACAACTCTATTTTGTTCAATCTGTCTGGATCTGGTTTACATTTCGACATTTCGAAACCCACAGACTACTCTGACTATAGTCTCTTGAATGGATCTGCAGTCTCCGAGAAGGGTATTTTTAAAAACTTCCAGAACATTAGAGGAACTGATTTCGGTGATGTTTTTGAGATCACCGATATTGCCAACGTCGCCAATAGCACCGAATTTACCGATCGCATGAATATCATTCTCGGTTCGGGTATAAATTCCGTTAAATTTAACAACAGCAAGAATGTTTATTTGTCATCTTCTACCGATGGCGGGGGGCGGAATGAAATCCACGTTTTTGGGGCGAATTCTCATCCGATCATTGAAACATCAGCGGGCTCGGTAAACAATATCATGTTGTACGATCATGCCAGAGCCACTGTTAAGTTGGCAGGTGAGAGTGATCTAGTCTCGTTGGGGGTTGATGCGGCAGTTGAAGGTATTAATGCTTATACGGGTAATGGGACTCATGTTATTAATGCTTACGGCAAAGGGCTTTTGTTGCACGTTGGTGGTTATCAGAGTTTTACTCAAGTAAATGATGTTTATAACCGCAACACTACTCCGATGGTCGTTCTACTGGATAGTTTGCTGTCTGAGTATTGGTGCGCAGTTGATAATGGCGAATTCAGGATTACGACGATGCCCTCCAGGGCTTTGGCTACTGATTCGCAGGCTGATCAAGAGTTTGTCTACCGGGTGCTTGATAACGAACATAAGCCCATCTCCCTAAACGCGACTCAAGCCAATCTTGATTATCTGCAACTTGAGCATGTCGTTTTCTCTGTGACCCCAAGCTTCGACCAGCCAAACCTCTCTTTCAATTGTGATATTGAGCATTTGATACGGGCGATGGCGTCGATGCCGACTCATGGTTCTGCGCCTGACGCGTTAAGCGTAGATATTGATCAGGGGGTTACAAGGCAGTTCTACCGACTTGATAGTGTATTCATAGCTGCAAATTCGCTGTAGCTTGCCCACTTTTCGGAACGTGACCGGTGATTTCGCGGCATCATGAAATCGCTGTCACGCTCCGGCTAAGCGGCAGTCAGGCAGTCAAGATGGCGTGAAATCTGGCCAACCAGATTTTTCGCGGCGGGCTCATGGCGGGGGCTTCTCGGGTCTGCTCAAAGACTCTCATCAAAGGAGCCCTTGTGGTCGAGTAATCCACCCATCCGGCGCAACCAGAATAGCTGACAAATTCAGTCGAGTATTTTACAATCGGCTCCGCTATTTACAGGGAGAACGGGTGCCATGTTCCGCAACTTGCGCGAGGATATTCGTGCGGTCTTTGACCGCGATCCGGCGGCACGTTCGTCGTGGGAGATCATCACTTGCTATCCTGGCATTCACGCCTTGTTTATGCATCGCATTGCCCACTGGCTCTGGTCTCACCGCTTGCGTTGGCTGGCGCGATTTACCGCTCACATTGCACGTTTTTTGACCGGTATCGAAATTCATCCGGGGGCAACTATCGGCCGGCGTTTTTTCATCGATCATGGGATGGGTGTGGTGATCGGCGAAACGGCCGTCATCGGCGACGATGTCACGCTTTATCACGGGGTTACCCTGGGCGGCACTTCATTGAACAAGGGGCGGCGGCATCCCACCCTTGAAGACGGCGTGGTGATTGGTGCCGGTGCCAAGGTGTTGGGCCCGATTACCATTTCTGCCGGCGCCAAGGTCGGCTCCAATGCGGTGGTGACCAAACCTCTGCCGGCCGGGGCGACGGCGGTTGGCAATCCGGCGCGGATTCTCGATAACTCGCCGCAAAGCAGGGAGCGTGAAGCGCAAGCGGAAAAACTGGGGTTTTCTGCCTACGCCGTCGGTCGCGATCAGGACGACCCGCTGGCCAAGGCGATTCATGGCTTGCTCGATCATGCCGCCGAAACCGACCGCCGATTGAGCAGTTTGCTGCGCGAACTTGAGGAGCAGGGCGTCAAGTGCGATAGCGAAGTCCGGGCGGCGGACGACTTCGATCCGAAGTACCTGAGCAAAATAGTTGACTAATTTCGTCTGGATTGTATATAGTTGACCATAACGCTAGGTTATTGGAGAGAGGTCAAGGATGCGACTCACCACTAAAGGAAGATTTGCCGTTACCGCGATGATGGATTTGGCCATGCGCGGCGACAATGGGCCGGTTGCGCTGGCTGGTATCAGCGAACGGCAAAAGATTTCGCTCTCTTATCTTGAGCAATTGTTCGGCAAGTTGCGTCGCTACAAACTGGTCGATAGCGTGCGCGGCCCCGGCGGCGGGTACACGATTGCGCGGCCGTTGGCGCAGGTATCGGTGGCAGAGATCATTCGTGCTGTTGACGAGACGCTGGATGCAACGCAGTGCGGCGGCCGCGAGAATTGCCACGACGAGCATCGCTGCATGACGCACGATCTATGGACAACGCTTAACCACAAGATGTACGACTATCTCAGTTCAGTAACGCTTGCCGATCTGGTCGAGGCGCAAGTTAAAAAGCGCGCGGCAATTGCGGCCAGGGTTGAACTTAAAAAACATACGGTCAGCGCGCCCAAATCGCGTGCCGTTCGGGAAAAGGCAGTCGCCTGAGGTCTCGCGTGTTCCAACCCGTTTACCTTGATCACAATGCCACGACACCGCTTGATCCGGCGGTGCTGGCGGCAATGTTGCCCTGGCTGGAAAGTCGCTTTGGCAATGCGTCAAGTCGTCACGAATACGGCCGGGCAGCGCGGCGGGCGATTGACGAGGCGCGTCAGCAAGTGGCGGCAGCCGTCAACGCGCACCCGACTGAAGTGGTGTTTACCAGTAACGGTAGCGAGGCCAATAATTTGTTGATTAAAGGGGTCACCGCCGGCAGTCGGCCGGCCTGCCTCGCCGTTAGTGCCATCGAACATCCTTGTGTGCTCAAGCCGGCAGCCCAACTGGCAAGGCAGGGCTGGCAGGTGCTTGAGATCGCGGTCGATGCAGCGGGGCAGATTGATCGGCCGCATTTTGAGGCAGTCATCGCCGCAAAGCCGCGCTTGGTTTCGCTGATGCTGGCCAACAACGAAACCGGGGTCATTCAGGATATTCCCGCGCTGGCCGACTTGGCGCGGGCTTCCGCCACCTGGTTTCACAGCGATGCCGTGCAGGGTTTGGGCAAGTTGCCCATAGATTTTCGTGCATTGAACCGCGCCGGCCTTCACGCGATGACCTTGTCGGCGCACAAAGCCCAGGGGCCGCAAGGCGTTGCCGCCCTGGTGCTCGACAAGCGGCTTGAACTGCAAGCGCAGGTTGCCGGTGGCGGGCAGGAGCGGGGTTTGCGCTCAGGCACCGAAAATGTGGCGGCAATCGTTGGTTTCGGTGTCGCCGCGGAACTTGCCGTGTCCCGGCTTGCCGAACAACAGTCGTTATCCGGAATGTTGAAAGTGCGTCTTGAAGCTGGTGTTGTCGAATTGGGCGGGCAAATTTTTAGTGCCGATGCGCCGCGTCTGGCGAATACCAGTTTTTTTGCTTTTGCCGATGTCGATGGCGAGACGTTGGTTGGCAAACTTGATCGCGCCGGATTTGCCGTCGCCAGTGGCGCCGCCTGTTCGAGCGCCAATCCCGAACCTTCCCATGTCTTGCGGGCGATGGGCGTTGACGCCGAGATGGCACGCGGGGCGATCCGGGTCAGTGTCGGGCGCGGCAACACGGTGGCGCAGATCGACGAATTTATCCATGCCTTGCGGGCGACCCTGGTCAGCCTGCGCGGTTTGGCAGCGCTGGCTGCCTGATTTGATTTTTGACCATTTGACATAAAAGCGAGAGCAACGATGAAACTCCCCATCTACCTTGATTACTCGGCAACGACACCGGTCGATCCGCGCGTTGCGCAAAAGATGATCCCTTACCTGTGTGAGCATTTCGGCAACCCGGCCTCGCGTTCGCACAGCTTCGGCTGGGTCACCGATACGGCGGTCGAAGAAGCCCGCGAGCAGGTGGCGGCGCTGGTCAATGCCGATCCCAAGGAAATCGTCTGGACTTCGGGAGCCACCGAGTCGAATAATCTGGCGATCAAGGGGGCGGCCAATTTTTATGCGGCCAGCAAAGGCAAGCACATCATCACCGTCATGACCGAACACAAGGCCGTTCTCGATACCGTTCGCGAACTTGAACGCCAGGGTTTCGAGGCGACTTACCTGGGGGTTCAGGAAAACGGGCTGGTCGATATCGAGGCATTCAAGGCGGCGATTCGTCCGGATACCGTGCTGGCCTCGGTGATGTTCGTCAATAACGAAGTCGGCGTCATTCAGCCGATTGCCGAACTGGGCGAAATCTGCCGTGCCAAGGGCATCATTTTTCATGTCGATGCGGCTCAAGCGACGGGCAAGGTCGAGATTGATCTCGGCAAGCTCAAGGTCGATCTGATGAGTTTTTGCGCTCACAAGACTTACGGCCCGAAAGGCATCGGCGCGCTTTATGTCCGCCGCAAGCCGCGCATTCGCCTTGAGGCGCAAATGCATGGCGGCGGCCACGAGCGCGGTTTCCGTTCGGGCACGCTGGCAACGCACCAGATTGTCGGCATGGGCGAATGCTTCCGTCTGGCCAGAGAAGAAATGGCCAGCGAAAACCTCCGCATCGCCGCCTTGCGTGATCGCTTGCTCAACGGACTGAAGGGCATGGAGCACACTTATATCAATGGCGACATGACGCATCGCGTGGCGCACAACCTGAACATCAGTTTCGCTTATGTCGAGGGCGAATCGATGATCATGGCGATCAAGGATCTCGCGGTTTCATCCGGTTCGGCCTGTACTTCGGCCAGTCTTGAGCCGTCTTACGTACTGCGCGCCCTCGGGCGTGATGACGAGCTGGCGCATAGTTCGATTCGTTTCAGCATTGGCCGCTTTACCACCGAAGAAGAAATCGACTACGCCATCGAACTGCTTAACAAGAAGGTCGGCAAGTTGCGCGAACTCTCGCCACTCTGGGAAATGGTTCAGGACGGGGTTGATCTCAGCACCGTCCAATGGGCTGCACACTAAAGAAATTAAAGGAGAATTTACATGAGCTATAGCGTCAAAGTCATTGATCATTATGAGAATCCACGTAACGTCGGCTCCTTTGGCAAGGATGATGACGGGGTCGGCACCGGCATGGTCGGCGCCCCCGCCTGTGGCGATGTGATGAAGCTGCAAATCAAGGTCAGCAAGGCCGGGGTGATCGAGGACGCCAAGTTCAAAACCTACGGCTGCGGTTCGGCGATTGCTTCTTCATCGCTGGTGACCGAGTGGGTCAAGGGCAAGACGGTCGACCAGGCCTTGGCGATCAAAAATACGGAAATCGCCGAAGAGCTCGCGCTGCCGCCGGTTAAAATCCATTGCTCGATTCTGGCTGAGGATGCGATCAAGGCAGCCGTCGCCGATTACAAGAAAAAACACGGGGAATAAAATGGGCGTCACCTTGAGCGAAAAGGCAGCCAAACACGTTGCCAATTACCTGACCAAGCGCGGCAAGGGTGTCGGGCTGCGCCTCGGGGTGCGCACCACCGGCTGCTCGGGAATGGCTTACAAACTGGAGTTCGTCGATGAAATCAGCGACGAGGATCTGGTTTTCGAGAGTAATGGCGTCAAGGTTTTTGTCGACGCCAAGAGCCTGCCGTATCTTGACGGGATGGAACTTGATTTCGCCCGCGAGGGCTTGAGCGAAGGCTTCAAGTTCAACAATCCGAACGTCAAGGATCAATGTGGCTGCGGTGAATCGTTCAACGTCTGATGAATTTTCGCGCCGATCATTTTTCACTTTTCGGGCTGAGTCCCGGTTTCAGGCTCGACTCGGGTGACCTCGATGCGCGCTACCGCCACATTCAGGCAAAGGTTCACCCGGATCGTTTCGCCAATGGCAGCGATGCCGAACGGCGGCTGTCGATGCAATGGGCGACCCATGCCAATGAAGCTTATCTGACGCTGAAAAAGCCGCTTGCGCGAGCCAGATATCTGTTGCATCTGGCGGGTCATGACATTCAGGCTGAAAACAACACGGCCATGCCCGCCGCTTTCCTGATCGAGCAGATGACGTGGCGTGAAGCCGTGATCGAGGCGCGTAGCGCCGGCGACCATCACGAGCTTGAGCGACTGCATCACCGTTTGCAGGGTGATATTGACGAGCGCTTCGTCGAGCTCGCCCGTTTGTTCGACGAAAATGATCATGCGCAGGCGACGGATTGTGTGCGTCGCCTGATGTTTCTCGAAAAATTGTTCAATGAAATCGACGATGCCCTGGCGTCGCTGGAAGACTGAAAATGGCCTTGTTTCAAATTGCCGAGCCGGGTGAATCGGCGGTTCCCCACGAGCACAAGCTCGCCATCGGTATCGACCTCGGAACCACCAATTCGCTCGTCGCCACGGTTCGCAGCGGGATTGCGCAATGCCTGAGCGACGAGCAGGGACGGCCTTTGCTGCCTTCCATCGTGCGTTACCTGGCCGACAATACGACCGAAGTCGGTTACGAAGCGCAAGCCAGGCAGGCGGTCGACCCGAAAAACACGATTGTCTCCGTCAAGCGCTTCATGGGGCGCGGAATCAACGATATTTCCCATGTTGAATCGATGCCTTACGACTTTGTCGCGGCACCCGGCATGGTCAAGTTCAAGACAGCAGGCGGAACAAAAAGCCCGGTTGAAGTCTCGGCAGATATTCTAAAAACCCTCAAGCAGCGCGCCGAAGCCGCGCTTGCCGGCGAATTGGTGGGTGCCGTGATTACCGTTCCGGCTTATTTTGACGATGCGCAGCGCCAAGCCACCAAGGATGCGGCACGCCTGGCCGGGCTCAATGTGCTGCGCCTGCTCAACGAGCCGACTGCCGCCGCTATCGCCTATGGTCTGGATAACGCCGCCGAGGGAGTCTATGCGGTCTATGACCTGGGGGGCGGCACTTTCGATATTTCCATCCTGAAACTGACCAAGGGTATTTTTGAGGTCATGGCAACCGGTGGAAATTCAGCGCTCGGGGGAGATGACTTTGATCACCGGATATTCTGCTGGGTCATTGAACAGGGCAAATTGCAGCCGCTGTCGCCGGAAGACGGACGTTTGTTGATGATGCGTTGCCGTGAAGCCAAAGAATTCCTGAGCAAAAATCCGCAGGCGCCGATCACGGTGCGCCTGTCAACCGGCGAACTGGTCGACCTCAAGCTTGATGTATCCACTTTTTCCGAGATCGCCCAGACGCTGATCTCGAAGACCATGCAACCGGTCAAGAAAGCGCTGCGTGATGCCGGCTTGCGCGCCGAGGACATCAAGGGCGTGGTGATGGTCGGCGGAGCAACACGGATGCCGCAGGTGCAAAAAGCAGTGGGCGATTTTTTCCGTCAGGAACCATTGACCAATCTCGATCCGGACAAGGTTGTCGCCTTGGGTGCGGCAACGCAGGCCAATTTGCTGGTCGGCAACAAAACCGGCAAGGAAGACTGGCTGCTGCTCGACGTGATTCCGCTGTCGCTGGGCCTTGAAACGATGGGCGGCTTGTCGGAGAAGGTGATTCCGCGAAATTCGACCATTCCCACTGCCCGCGCCCAGGAGTTTACGACCTTCAAGGATGGTCAAACGGCGATGGCGATTCACGTGGTTCAGGGCGAACGCGAACTGGTCAGCGCATGCCGCTCTCTGGCGCGCTTCGAGTTACGCGGGATTCCGCCGATGGTCGCCGGCGCGGCGCGCATCCGCGTGACTTTTCAGGTTGATGCCGATGGCCTGCTGTCGGTGTCGGCTCGTGAGCAAACCAGCGGAATCGAAGCCAGCGTTGTCGTCAAACCCTCTTACGGTCTCTCCGACGATGAAATTGCCGACATGCTCAAGGATTCAATGACGTACGCCAAGGATGATGCGCTGCAGCGGGCGCTCAAGGAAGCCGTCGTCGAAGCGCAGCGCATGATCGAGGCGACCGAGGCGGCAATGAAGGAAGACGCCCACTTGTTGAGCGCCGCTGAAACCGAAAAAATCAGGGCGACGATGGCGCGTCTGACCGAAGCCATGGGCGGAACCAACCGCCGCCAGATCAACCTGGTGATGGATGACCTGGGTTTTGAAACGCAGGAGTTCGCTCATCGCCGGATGGATCAAAGTATCAAAAAAGTGTTGTCCGGCCGCAAGGTCAGCGACATAAAAATGGGAGAAGAAGCATGACTCAATTGATCGTTTTGCCGCACGTCGAGAATTGTCCCGAGGGCGCAGTGATCGAGGCGGAGGAGGGCAAGTCGATTTGCGAAAACCTCCTCGCCAACGGGATCGAACTCGATCATGCCTGCGAAATGTCCTGTGCCTGCACCACCTGCCACGTCATTGTTCGCGAAGGTTTTACTTCACTCGATGCCGCCGAGGAAATCGAGGAAGATCTCCTCGACAAAGCCTGGGGTCTGGAGCCGAATTCACGGCTTGGCTGTCAGGCGCTAGTAGGGTCAACGCCCCTGGTTGTCGAAATTCCCAAATACAGCATCAACATGGCGAAGGAGGGGCACCGCAAATGAAATGGACAGACATCAACGATATCTCCATCGAGTTGAGCGAAACCTACCCGGACAGCGACCCGCTGAAGATCAACTTTGTCGATTTGCGCAACTGGGTCATGGCTCTGCCCGGCTTTAGTGATGACCCCAAGCATTGTGGCGAGAAAATACTTGAGGCGATTCAGCAGGCGTGGATTGAGGAAGTTTCCTGACAGCCATGATTTTCGGCACTCGCCGACAAGTCTGTCAGACTACCCCAGAATATTTGCCAGCTGGGTATTGAGCCGGCTGGCAAGGGCAGGGGATCTTACGCCCTGATCTTAAGCAGGCTCTCATGCCAGCTCTCGTGCTTTTCGTAGCCCAGCAGATTAGCAATGGTGGCGGCAATATTCGATAAGCCGGCGGCTGCAGTTTGATTCAGTGAGAGCCTGCCGGCCGATACGTTGTCGTAAAGAATCAGCGGCACCGGGTTCAAGGTGTGGGCAGTTTTTGCCTTGAACGAGCCATCCTTGTTCACTGCCGGCTGTTTGGTTTTCTTGTCGATTTCGAACATTTCATCGGCATTGCCGTGATCGGCGGTAATCAACGCCACACCACCCAGCGCGTCAATGACCGGCAAAATTCTGCCCAATGCTAGGTCAAGCGCCTCGATTGCCATCGTTGCAGCACGAAAATTTCCCGTGTGGCCAACCATGTCGCCATTGGCAAAATTGCAGCGCAAGGTCTTGTATTGCCCGCTTTGCAAGGCGGCGATCATCGCATCGGCGATTTCAGCGGCCTTCATCCACGGGCGTTGCTCAAATGGCACAACATCACTCGCCACCTCCTGATACGTCTCGCCGTCAAACTTGCCCGAGCGATTGCCGTTCCAGAAATAGGTGACGTGGCCGAATTTTTGCGTTTCAGAACAGGCAAACTGAGTGATGCCCGCTCGCGAAAACCATTCACCCATGGTGTTCCTGATCGCCGGCGGAGCAACCAGAAAGCGCTTGGGCAATTGCAGGTCACCATCGTATTGCAGCATTCCGGCATAAGTGACACGCGGAAAGCGAACACGTTCGAACTTGTCAAAAGCGGCTTCTTCAAAAGCGCGCGTTATTTCAATGGCGCGGTCCCCACGAAAGTTGAAGAAAACGACCGCGTCACCGTCTTCAATCGTGCCAATCGGCTCGCCAGCGGCGGCAATGACGAAGGGCGGAAAATCCTGGTCGATGGTTTTGGGGAATTGCTCGCGTAGCGCGCTGACCGCAGCCGAGGCGCTGGCAAACTGCGGGCCGCGGCCAAGCACGTGGGTTTGCCAACCCTTGTCGACCATGCTCCAGTTAGCGTCGTAACGATCCATCGTGATGTTCTGGCGACCGCCGCCGGAAGCAATTTGCGCATCAAAATCGCCGCTGCGGATGTCACTCAAAAAGGCTTCAAAAGGCAGTAGATAATCAAGGGCGCTGGTTTCCGGAACATCGCGACCATCAAGCAGGGCGTGGATACGCACAACCTTGACGCCGTCCACCTTGGCGCGCATCAGCATGGCTTTGAGATGGTCAATATGGCTATGCACGTTGCCATCGGAAAACAGACCGATCAGGTGCAAAACGCCGCGTCCGGCCTTGCTGCCGGCAACAATTTCCCGCCAGGCGTCACCGCTCCAGATCGCACCGCTGGCAATCGCATCAGCCACCAACGCCGCCCCCTGGCTATAAACCTGACCGGCGCCGATGGCATTATGACCAACTTCGGAATTCCCCATATCCTCATCGGAGGGCATACCAACCGCGGTGCCATGCGCGCGCAAGCTGATATGGGAATACTCTGCAAATAAGCGGTCGAGCGTTGGCTTGTTGGCAGCGGCGATGGCGTTGCCGAGCGCCGTTTTCGACAACCCGTAGCCATCCATGACGATGGTGACAATCGGCCCGGAAATGCCGGCGAACCCGGATAATTTTTTCAGCATGGCTTGTCTTTTCAGCGAAGGCAGGTAAAGGGTGGGCAAGTATTGATGACGATCTACGGGGAGTCAAGGATCGGGATCGCAGAATGGCGGTAGCAGGAAAAATCGGGATATCTTGAACTTTAGCTTGCCGCCCCATGCTTTGATAGTTTATTTTACATAATATAAATTATGCGTATTAAAAGCCAATTCAAAAATTCTCCACAGTGGCGCTCTACGCAGCCGCCAATACTGATCTTGCCAAATCAACCCAATAAAAACTTCAATAACGCCAAAGCGAGCAAGCTGTAGCCGGCGGCGACGAGGTCGTCGGCCATGACGCCAAAGCCGTTTTTGACATGCTGGTCAAAATAGCGCGCCGGCTGGGGTTTGGTGATGTCGAAAAAACGGAACAAGGCGAAAGCCGTCAGTTGCCAGGTAAAAGTTGCCGGCGTCATCAAGAGAACTAGCCAGAAAGGGACGATTTCATCCCAGACGAAGCTTCCGTGATCAGGGTCGCCGAGTGTTTTTCCGGCTATGTTGATTGCCCAGATGCCGAGCATGTATGCCGCGATCAATAGCTGAATCAACTCGAAATCAGTGACATGCGGCCTGAAGAAGCCAAAGGTCACCCACGCAAAGAGGGTGCCGAAGGTGCCGGGCGCCCGGCGCGTCAGGCCGCTGCCACAGCCGCAGGCGATGAAATGGGCAGGATGGGCGAAAAGAAATTTCCAGCCCAGGGCGGTTTTTTTTGCTTCAGGCAAAGTGCTCGTATCCGCGATGATCGAATGAAATTGCCTGTCCATCCGGATCGAACACCGTGACCTCCCCTGCTTTTCCCGCACCCATTTCCCCGATGCACCAGAGCGGCAATTCAAGTTCGGCGGCAATCGCCGCCAATTGAAGATTGAGTGCCGGCGGCACGGTGAAGCAAAGCTCGTAATCGTCACCGCCGGCGAGCTGACAATCGAGTGCCAGCGCACGCGGGATGCTGTCGTGACTGGCGCCCTTTGGCAAATGCGGAAGCTGCACCAGCCGGACGGCTGCCGCCAGTCCCGAGCGCCTGGCAAGATGGCCGAGATCGGCCAGCAAACCATCGGAAACATCAATCGCCGCGCTGGCTATGCCGAGCAGCCGTTGCCCGAGGGCCAGGCGCGGCCGGGGCTTTTCGAGGGCGACCCGCGACAGACGGTTCCAGGGGTCAGGCAGGACGACTTTGCCCTGTAGTTGGGCGAGGCCAAGTCCGGCCAAGCCGGGGCGGCCGGAAACATAGATCAGGTCGCCGTCTTTGGCACCATCGCGGCGCAAGGCCTGCCCCGGAGCGACTTCGCCGATCGCCGTGACACACAAATTGAGCGGGCCGCGCGTGGTGTCGCCGCCGATGAGTTCAACCCCGTATTCGTCGGCACAGTCAAAAAGACCCGTAGCAAACTTGTCGATCCAGTCGGTGTCGACCGCCGGCAGGGCGCCGGCCAGCGTCGCCCAACGTGGCCTGGCACCCATCGCGGCAAGGTCGGAGAGATTGACCGCAAGCGTCTTCCAGCCCAGATTCAGCGGGTCGGTATCGGCGAAGAAATGCGTGCCGGCAACCAGCATGTCGGTGGTGATGGCGAGTTGCATTCCGGGCGTCGGCGCCAGCAAGGCGCAATCGTCGCCGGGACCGAGAACAGCGGACGGCGTCGGCCGCGCAAAGTATCGGTCGATCAGCGAAAACTCGGCGCCCATCAGCGTCCCTTGCTGCGTGAGACAAACTCGGGACGAACCACGGCGGCGACTTTATCGAGAACGCCATTCACGTATTTGTGACCATCGGTGCCGCCGAAGGATTTGGCCAGCTCGATACTTTCATTGATGATGACGCGGTAGGGGGTTTCGGGGTGGTTGATCAGTTCGAACACCCCTTGCAACAAAACGCAGGCTTCGATCGGCGAAAGCTCGGCAAAGGGACGGTCGATGTGAGCGCTAATGTGCGCGATAAGTTTCTCGCTTTGAGCGATGACACCGCGCAGAGTGCCGACGAAAAAATCGCGGTCAGCTTTGACGAAGCCCTCCATTTCCGGCAAGTGCGCTTCGATGGCGGCCTCATCGGCACCACCGACGCGCCACTGATAGAGCCCCTGAAGGACAAACTCGCGCGCCCGGCGGCGGGCTGATTTCGGCGCTGGCTTGGGTTCGTCCGGGTGGCTGGTGTCGCTGAAAAAAGTAGTCATTGCGTCAGGGCTTTCTGCAAATTGGCCATTTCGACGGCAACCTGGGCGCAATCGACGCCTTTCGGCTGCATCCGAACCTCGGCTTGTTCATCGTTCTCGCAGGTCAGGATGCCATTGGCGACAGGAATGCCGGTATCGAGCTGGACGTCCATGAGGGCACGGCAGGCGTCGTTGGAAACTACTTCAAAATGATAGGTTTCTCCGCGAATCACCGCGCCGAGGGCAATCAGCGCATCGAAAGCGCCGCTTTGCGCCATCGTTTGCAAGACCAGTGGGATTTCCAGCGCACCGGGTACGTTGGCGATGCTCATGTCGCTGTCGGCCACACCCAGGCGCTTCAGTTCGGCGACACAGGCGGAGAGCAGGCCTTCGCAAACCGGCAGATTGAAGCGACTCATCACAAGGCCGATACGCAAACCGGCAGCGTTGAGGTTGCGATCGTATTCAAAGATATTTTCAAAGCGGGACATGATTCAGAGCTCGGCAGGAGAGGTAACAAAACCGGTGACTTCGAGGCCAAAGCCGGTCATCGAGGGCATTTTTCGCGGGCTGGAGAGAAGGCGCATCTTCCTGACGCCCAAATCGCGCAGAATTTGTGCGCCGATGCCATAGGTACGCGGATCCCATTTATTCACGGGGCGCGGCGACTTCGCCTCAGGTTGGCCGCGAAGGCGGGCAAGCAAGGCGTCACCGTCTTCCGGCCGATGCATGAGAACAATCACGCCATGGCCTTTTTGCGCCAACGCCGCCTGCGCCTGATCAATCGAAAACGACTGCTGCTTGCTGCCGGGATCAAGAAAATCGAGCACCGAAAGCGGCTCGTGCACCCGAACCAGCGTTTCTTCGTCGGCCGGAATCTGTCCCTTGACCAGCACCAGGTGGGTCGCACCGCTGGCCCGGTCGACAAAAGCGTGGAGATCGAAATCGCCATGGGCGGTGGCGACGACTTTGCTGCTGACACGCTCGACCAGGGTTTCGGAAGCGGCGCGGTAGTGAATGAGGTCGGCGATGGTGCCTATCTTGAGTTGATGTTCACGGGCGAATTCCATCAGTTCCGGCAAACGTGCCATCGTCCCGTCATCATTCATAATTTCGCAGATGACCGAAGACGGCTCAAGACCGGCCATGCCGGCGAGATCGCAACCGGCCTCGGTGTGCCCGGCGCGAACCAGGACGCCGCCGGCGCGGGCGGTGATCGGGAAGACGTGACCAGGCTGAACGATGTCGTCAGCAGTACTGTTCTTGGCCACCGCAACTTGCATCGTCAACGCCCGGTCAGCCGCCGAAATGCCGGTGGTGACGCCTTCCGCCGCTTCGATCGAGACGGTGAAAGCCGTTCCGTACTGAGTTCGATTGTTGGGCGCCATTTGCACCAGGCCGAGTTTTTTGCAACGCGCTTCGGTCAGTGTCAGGCAGATCAATCCGCGGCCATAACGCGCCATGAAATTGACGGCATCGGCGGTAATGTGCTCGGTGGCCATGACCAGGTCGCCCTCGTTCTCACGGTCTTCTTCATCAACCAGAATGACCATGCGGCCGGCCTTGAGCTCGGCAACAATTTCAGTGGTAGTGGCAATGGCGGGATGGGGAGGCATGGCAATCCGGAGGCAACAAAAAGGGTCTGTATTTTCGCAGAAACCGACGCTTGAGCGCGAATTTAAGTGGTGGCTTGCGCCAGCGCGGCATTCTGGACGGCGCTCAGGGCGAGGGAGTTGATTGCCAATGGCGCGGCCAGGACGAACCATTCGCGCCCCGCCAATAAGCCGGATCAAGCACCGGTTCACGAGGCAGGACGCCGGTTTTCAGGGATAATCCTGTTTTTTACATCTCATTCGACGCCGACGTGAACCCGCATCTCGCCCAGCTCCAGCCCTACCCTTTTGAAAAACTTCGCGCCCTGTTTGCCGGTGTCACGCCCAACCCGCAATTCAAGGAAATCAAGCTCTCGATCGGTGAGCCGCAACACCCGACGCCGGCGTTCATCAAGGAAGCGCTGGCCGCGGGTCTCGCCGGATTGGCTAATTATCCGACGACCGCCGGGGTGCCGGCGCTGCGTCAGGCAATCGCCCGCTGGTGCGAGCGCCGCTACGGCCTAACGCTGGACGCCGAGACCGAAATTGTTCCGGTCAATGGTTCGCGCGAGGCGCTTTTTTCCTTTGCCCAGGCAGTCATTGATCCGCATCGCGGCCATCGTCCGCTGGTTGTCAGCCCGAATCCCTTCTATCAGATTTATGAAGGTGCCGCCTATCTGGCCGGCGCCGAGCCGCGTTTTCTGAACAATCTGCCGGACAACGCTTTTGCATTCGACTACACCAGCCTTTCTGAAGAGGCGTGGTCGCGCGTTCAACTGTTTTACGTTTGCTCGCCGGGCAACCCGACCGGCAAGGTTTTTTCGCTCGATGACTGGAAAACGCTGTTTGCGCTGTCGGACAAATACGGCTTCATCATTGCCTCCGACGAATGTTATTCAGAAATCTATTTCGACGAAGCCAATCCGCCGATTGGCGGGCTTCAGGCAGCGCGGCTGCTCGGTCGCTCGAATGAACGCCTGGTGATGTTTTCCAGCCTCTCGAAGCGCTCCAACGTACCCGGCATGCGTTCCGGCTTCGTTGCCGGCGACGCGCGGATTCTCAAGGATTTCCTGCTCTATCGCACCTACCACGGCTGCGCCATGGCGCCACCGGTGCAAACGGCATCGATCGCCGCCTGGAACGATGAAGCGCATGTGCTCGACAACCGCAATCAGTATCGCGCCAAGTTTGCCGCATGCACGCCAATGATCAGCGCCGTGCTCGACACCGCGATGCCCGACGCCGGCTTTTACCTATGGGCGAAAACGCCGATTGCCGATGGCGAATTCGCTCGGGGTCTGCTCGAACACTATAATGTCGTCGTTTTGCCCGGCAGCTTTCTTGCCCGCGAGACGGGCGGCGTCAATCCCGGCCGGAATTTCATCCGTATCGCCCTCGTTGCCTCGCTGGAGGAGTGCCTTGAGGCGGCCGCACGCATTCAACAGTTCGCCCGACAACTTTAATTTTGGAGACCCGCATGAGCCATCCGCTAGAAAACACCATTGACGCGCTGTGGGAGCGCCGCAGCGAACTTTCCCCGCAGTCTGCGCCGGATACCGTTGCCGCCATCAACACCATCATCGGCGAACTGGATGCCGGAAAATTGCGCGTTGCCGAAAAAATCAACGGTGACTGGGTGACGCACCAATGGATCAAAAAAGCCGTACTTCTGTCTTTTCGCGTGCGCGACAACCGCATTCAAGAAGCGGGCGATATTCGTTATTACGACAAGGTCGACACCAAGTTCGAGGGCTGGAGTGAAGCGCAGTTTCAGGCCGGCGGCTTCCGCGTCGTACCCGGCGCCATCGCCCGCCAGGGCTCCTTCATTGCGAGAAACGCCGTCCTGATGCCCTCTTTCGTCAATATCGGCGGGTATGTCGATGAGGGAACGATGGTTGATGCCTGGGTGACGGTGGGTTCCTGCGCGCAAATCGGCAAAAACGTCCATCTTTCCGGTGGCGTCGGCATTGGCGGCGTGCTTGAGCCGCTGCAGGCCAACCCGACGATCATCGAAGACAACTGCTTCATCGGCGCCCGCTCGGAGGTCGTCGAAGGCGTCATCGTCGGCGAGAACTCGGTGCTTTCAATGGGCGTCTACATCGGCCAGAGCACCCCGCTGTACGACCGCGAAACCGGCGAGATAACCTACGGCCGCGTGCCGCCGGGATCGGTCGTGATCAGCGGCACCTTGCCCAAGGCCAACGGTGCTTACAGTCTCTACGCCGCCATCATCGTCAAAAAAGTTGACGCGCAAACCCGCGCCAAGACCAGCATCAACGAACTGCTGCGCGCCTAACCAACGCAGCAAGACCCAAAAGGCTCGCGATGATTCTCGACAAACTCTTTCTCCTGATGTCAGAAAAGCAGGCGTCGGATATCTACATCTCCGCCGGGGCGCCAATTCATATCAAGATTCAGGGCAACACCCTGCCGGTCAATCAGCAGGTGATGTTGCCTGACATGATCGAGAAAATCGCCCAGGAATTGATGTCGCCCGAGCAAATCAAGGTATTTGAGAGCCAAAACGAGATGAATCTCTCGTTTGGCATTCCGCAGGTCGGCAATTTTCGGGTCAACTTTTTCCGCCAGCGTGGCAGCATCGGCATGGTCGTGCGCTTCATTCTGGGCAACATTCCCGAGCTGGAAAGTCTCGGCCTGCCCCTCGCGCTCAATGATCTGGTGATGGAAAAACGCGGCCTGATCCTGATTGTCGGCGCCACCGGTTCCGGTAAATCAACGACCATCGCGGCAATGCTCGACCATCGTAACGCCAACCGTGCCGGCCACATTCTGACGGTCGAAGACCCAATCGAGTTTCTCTTCAAGCATAAAAAGTCGATCGTCAATCAGCGCGAAATCGGCATGGATACGGCGGATTGGCAATCGGCGCTGAAAAACGCCATGCGTCAGGCGCCCGATTGCATACTGATCGGCGAAATACGCGATAAAGAAACCATGCAGGCAGCGCTGGCCTACGCCCAGACCGGCCATCTCTGCCTGGCCACACTGCACGCCAACAACAGCTACCATGCGCTCAACCGGATGATCAGCTTTTTCCCGATCGAGAATCGTCCGGCGCTCTTTCTCGACCTTGCGGTTGCCCTGCGCGCCATCGTTTCGCAGCGCCTGGTCAAAAAAGCCGACGGCAAGCGCCTGCCGACCTGCGAAGTCATGCTCAATACCCGCCATGTCTCCGACCTGATCGAGCGCGGTGAAGTACAGGCGATCAAGGATGCGATGGAACAATCGATGGCGCCCGGCTCGCAGACCTTCGAGCAGGATCTTTTCCGCCTTTATCATGCGGGCAGCATCACGCTGGATGAGGCCTTGGGCAATGCCGATTCGCCGACCAATCTCTCCTGGCTGATCAACAACTCTGACCCTTCCCTGCTAAACAAGCGGGAAGAAAACAAGATCGATCTGACCCTCGATTTCGACAGCACCAATGAGTCCGGCGCCTCATTCAAGGAATTTTTGCTCAACATGGACACTGACGAACGCTGATGCCGACTTTCGACTTCACTCCCGACCTTGCACTCGACCCGACCCTTGCCCTCGCCCGCCAGTTAATTGCGCGTCCTTCCGTGACTCCCAACGACATGGGTTGTTGCGGAATCCTTGCCGAGCGCCTGAGCGCGCTCGGTTTCAATTGCGAAACCTTCAACCGTGACGGCGTCACCAATCTCTGGGCACGGCGCGGGACGGCCAAGCCGCTCTTCGTGTTTGCCGGACACACCGACGTCGTGCCAACCGGCCCGCTCGAACAATGGACGTCACCGCCCTTCGCTCCCGAGATCCGCGACGGCAAGCTCTACGGGCGCGGAGCTGCCGACATGAAATCATCGCTGGCAGCGGCATTGACCGCCAGCGAGGCATTTATTGCCGCCCATCCGCAACACCCCGGCTCGCTCGCCTTTCTCCTGACTTCCGATGAAGAAGGTGACGCCGTTGCCGGCACAACCATCGTCGTCGAGGCGCTCAAGGCGCGTGGCGAGACACTCGATTATTGCGTCATTGGCGAGCCGACCTCGGTCAACACCCTCGGTGACATGATCAAAAATGGTCGCCGTGGCTCGCTCTCAGGCACTTTGCGGGTCAAAGGCATCCAGTGCCACATTGCCTATCCGGAAAAGGGTCGCAATCCGATTCACGAAGCCGCCCCGGCACTGGCTGAGCTGGCGGCCACGGTTTGGGATCAGGGCAACGAATATTTTCCGCCGACAAGCTGGCAAGTCTCCAATATTCACGGCGGTACCGGCGCTACCAATGTCGTACCCGGTCACCTCGACATCAAGTTCAATTTCCGCTTCTCCACCGCCAGCACGCCGGAATCGCTGCAGCAACGCCTGTGCGCCATTCTTGACCAACACCAGCTTGATTACGAAATTCAATGGACGCTCGGCGCCCGCCCCTTCCTGACCGCCCGAGGCCCGCTGGCCGAAGCAGCCAGTGCGGCAATTCGTGAGGTCTGCGGAATCGCCACCGAATTATCGACCACCGGCGGCACCTCCGACGGGCGTTTTATCGCCGACATCTGCCCGCAATTGCTTGAAATCGGCCCGGTCAATGCAAGCAGCCACAAGATTGACGAATCTGTCGCGGTCGAGAGTTTGCCCAAGCTGTCGGCCATTTATCAGCACATTCTCGTTACGCTGCTACGTCCATGAGCGCCGACAACGAACTGATCACCCTGCGTGACCATCTGCGCCTTGCCGTCAGCCGCTTCACCGCCGCCCAACTTTTTTTCGGCCATGGCAGCGACAACGCCTGGGACGAAGCGGTTTATCTGACGCTGCACACCCTCAACCTGCCGCTCGATCGCCTCGATCCCTTTCTCGATGCCCGACTGCTTCCCGGCGAGCGGGCGGCGCTTCTCGATATCTACCGGCGCCGCTGCGAAGAACGCCTGCCGGCCGCTTACCTGACGCACGAGGCCTGGCTGGGCGAGCATCGTTTCTATGTCGACGAGCGGGTGATTGTGCCGCGCTCCTTCATCGCTGAATTGCTTGACGAGCAACTTGCCCCATGGATTGACGACCCGCAGGCGGTCGCCGCGGTTCTCGATTTGTGCACCGGTTCCGGCTGCCTGGCCATCCTCGCCGCCCTCGCCTTCCCGAACGCCGCCGTGGACGCGGTCGACCTCTCAAATGACGCGCTTGGTGTTGCCGAGCGCAATGTCGGCGCCTACCGCCTGGCTGACCAGATCAACCTGATCCAGTCGGATGCCTTCGCCAATTTGTCGGGCAGGCGCTACGACCTGATCATCAGCAATCCCCCGTATGTCAATGCCGATTCGGTCAGCGCCCTGCCCCCGGAATACCTCCATGAGCCGGAGATGGCGCTTGGCTCCGGTGAAGATGGCCTCGATTTCACGCGCATCATTCTCAGCAAGGCGCGTCGGCACCTCAGCGACAACGGTTTGCTGATCGTTGAAATCGGCCATAACCGCGATGCACTGGAAGCCGCTTATCCCGACCTGCCCTTTACCTGGCTAGAAACCAGCGCTGGCGATCAGTTCGTCTTCATGCTGCAGGCAACTGACTTGAAATGATTTTCACAAATTCAAGCGCAAAAAAACCAGCGACTCGCGCTGGCTTTTTGCTGTTCGCCGGTTAAGCGCTTAAGCGGCTTTTTTGGCTTTCGGTGCGGCAGCCTTGGCAGCTTGAACGGTAGCCACAACGCTGGCCTGGGCAACTTCAGTCGCTTGCTTGGCCGCCTTGTTCAAACCTTCGTAAGCTTCGTTGGCGGCGCTGATGGCCGACTTGACGGCAGCCACAGCGGCCTCGGATCCAGCCGGAGCGGCAGCCAGGGTCTTTTCGACCAGACCTTCAACGCTGGCTTTAGCCGTTGCAACCTGGGTTTCAACTTCCTTGGCCATCTTCTCTTTGGTTTCGCTGGCGATAGCGTAGACGTTGCGTGAATACGCCATGCCTTGTTCAATCGTCGGCGCGGCCAGTTCTTTCTGCAGGCTGACGAACGACTGCATATCCTTGGCGCCCATCACCGACGACAGGTTGGCGAAGCTGGCTTCAACGAAAGAACGGGCGGCGCTCAGATTGAGGGCGGCGATACGCTCGATACCGTCAATTGCGGTGTTACCGAAGAAGGAAATGGAATCGATACCGGCTTTGGCGAAATCCTGGGGCTTGTTCATGGTGGTTCTCCTGAAGGTTGGTTGAATCAAGTTTGAAATCATTTGCTGCGCTGCAACATGACTTCATTTTTCCGCACCGGAGATCCAATGTCAACTCTTTTTGTTGCGGCGCACCAAATTATTTTTCAGGCCTGAAAATTTATCTTGGCTGACGCTCATGACGGCGGCGACCGGCCGAAGGACAAGGCTTTAAAGCCAAGCAGCGCCAGCGCACCGCACAACATCCCGAACAAGGCGTCGGCAACAACCGGTGTCAATGCCTTGAGGACAACGCCGACGCCCGCCACCGCTCCGGCAACTTCAGCACCTTGAGCGATGGCGTGATGGACGAACGGAATGCCATGCGTCAGTATGCCGCCGCCGACCATGAACATGGCCGCCGTGCCGATCACGGCCAGCGACTTCATCAGTTTTGGCGCGGCAGCCAGCAAGCCTTTGCCAAGCACGCGCGCCGGCGCGCTGCTTGTCTGTATCAGGTACAAGCCGGCGTCGTCCATTTTGACGATGCCGGCGACAATTCCATAAACCCCCAGCGTCATGATCAAACCAATGCCGCCGAGGACGGCAAGCTGCGAGACGAAAGGCTGGTCGGCAACCGTCCCCAGGGCAATGACGATGATTTCCGCCGAAAGCACGAAATCGGTACGGATGGCTCCCTTGATCTTGTCCGCCTCAAACACCGCCATATCGACCGTTGTATCGGCAATGGCGGCAACCTCCGCGGCATGTCTGGCGGCATCTTCCTCTGGGCTGTGCAAAAACTTGTGCGCCAGCTTTTCGACCCCCTCAAAACACAGGTAAAGGCCGCCCATCATCAACAACGGAGTCACCGCCCACGGAATGAATGCGCTGATCGCCAGCGCCGCCGGCACCAGAATCAGCTTGTTTTTCAGCGACCCCACGGCTACCGCCCAAACCACCGGCAATTCGCGCTCGGCACGCACCCCGGCAACTTGCTGGGCATTGAGTGCCAGATCGTCACCCAAGACCCCGGCTGTCTTTTTGGCCGCAACTTTGGTCATCAAGGCAACATCATCGAGTACCGAGGCGATGTCGTCGAGCAGGGCAAGCAGGCTGGCTCCGGCCATGGTTAGCATTCCCGTTTGAGATAAAGACGCAATTTTAGAGAAGAAAGCCTGGCCTCCGTTATCTTCCAGGCCGTTTAATTCCCGGCAATTGCCGATTGGCCCGCCAGGACAAAAACCAAAAACCGGCTGCTAAGGCGCTAAAATCGCTGCCCGCCCCGGCCTATCGCCAAAATTACTGTATTTTCGAACCCCATGTCTGATTACTCCGCCTCCTCCATTCGCGTCCTCAAAGATCTTGAACCGGTCAAGGAACGACCGGGCATGTATACCCGGACAACCTGCCCGACTCACATCATTCAGGAAGTCATCGACAACGCCGCCGACGAAGCGCTGGCCGGATACGCCCGGAAGATCGGCGTCCTGGTTCGCGCCGACGGCGTCATTGAAGTCAGCGACAACGGCCGCGGCATTCCGGTTGAAATCCATCCGGAAGAAGGTCGCCCGGCGGTTGAGCTGGTTTTTTGCAAATTGCACGCCGGCGGCAAGTTCAACAAAAAAGACGCCGGCAACGCCTACCGCTTCTCGGGCGGCCTGCATGGCGTCGGCGTCTCGGTGACCAACGCCCTGGCGACCCGCCTCGAGGTTGATATCAGGCGCGGCGGCGGCATCTACCACATTGCTTTTGCTGCCGGTTTCGTCACCGAGCCGCTGAGTCGGGTCGGTGACTGCGGCCAGCGCAATACCGGGACGACAGTACGCATCCAGCCAGACCCGAAATATTTCGATTCACCGAAGATCAATCTCGCCCATCTCGAACATCTGTTGCGCTCGAAAGCGGTACTGATGCCGAATGTGACGGTCGACCTGGAAATCGCCGACGGGTCCGGTCAAATCAGCAAAAAGTCATGGTGTTACGAGAACGGCATGGCCGATTATCTGAACGAAATGATGGTCGGCACGCCGGTAGCGCCGATCTATGTCGGTGAAAAATACGTCCAGACGGCCAATGGCTTCGCTGTCGGCGAAGGCGCCACCTGGGCGCTGGCCTGGTTTGAGGAAGGCGGCGGCAAGCCGGAAAGTTACGTCAATTTGATTCCGACACTGGACGGCGGAACGCATGAAGCCGGCCTCAAGGCGGGTGTTTTCGAGGCGATCAAAACCTTTGCCGAGCATCACGCCATCCTGCCGGCCAAGGTCAAACTGGCGCAGGAAGACGTCTGCGGCCGCCTGACTTACCTGCTCTCGGCCAAGGTACTCGATCCGCAATTTCAGGGACAGACCAAGGAAAAGCTGACCAGCCGCGACGCCTACAAGCTGGTCTCGCAAATGCTGCGCGACCCCTTTGAACTCTGGCTCAACGGCCACCCTGATGTCGGCCGGAAAATCGCCGAACTGGCGGTCAAGGCGGCGCAGAACCGCATGAAATCGACACACAAGGTCGAAAAGAAAAAATTTTCGGGAATCGCCACCCTGCCCGGCAAACTGACCGACTGCGAATCGGATGACCTGGCGCGCAACGAAGTATTCCTGGTCGAGGGAGACTCCGCAGGCGGTTCCGCCAAACAAGGGCGCGACAAGGAAACTCAGGCCGTGCTGCCGCTGCGTGGCAAGGTGCTGAACACTTGGGAAGTCGACCGCGACCAGTTGTTCAAAAATAACGAAGTGCACGATATTTCGGTGGCCATTGGTGTTGACCCGCACGCTATCGAGCAAATCGACAGCGTTGATCTCAGCGGCCTGCGCTACGGACGGATCATCGTCATGTCCGATGCCGATGTCGACGGCAGCCATATTCAGGTATTGCTGTTTACTCTCTTTCTCAAGCACTTCCCGGCGCTGGTTGAGCGCGGGCACATCCATGTTGCCCAACCGCCGCTCTTTCGCGTTGACGTCGAAGCGCGCGGCCAGTCACGCAAGATTTACTGTCTCGATGAAGACGAAAAAGAACAAGCACTGCTCAAGCTGCGCGACGAGGGCGTTTCCGAGCACAAAATCACCGTTTCCCGCTTCAAGGGTCTGGGCGAAATGAATCCGGATCAGCTCTGGGAAACGACGCTATGCCCGGATACCCGCCGCCTCGTGCCCTTTCAGGCGAACCGGCAAACGATCAAGGAAATGACCGCCACTTTCACGCTGCTCATGGGCAAAGGCGAAGCCGCCGGCCGCCGCGCCTGGATGGAGCGCGACGGCGGCCTGGTCGAAGCCGATGTCTGAAGATTGCCTGCCGCCTGGCGATGTAACGGCCGCGCTTGCAGCCCGGCCTGTCCAAGCAAGCTTTGAATTCCCGAAGGAGATTGAAAATGGAGTTGACGCAAACCCGCAGCGGGAGCCGGCTGCCAATGACTGACAGCCACGTCTGCGCCCAGGAACTTATTGATTTTATTGATTTTAGCCCGAGCCCCTGGCATGCCGTTGCGCGTTGCGAGGAGCTGTTGCAGGCAGCGGGTTTTGTTCGTCTGAGCGAAGCGGAACGCTGGAATTTGCGCGCCGGGGGAAGCTATTACGTAGTTCGCGGCGGCGCGTCGATTATCGCTTTTGTGATGGGGGCTCAAAACGCCGCCGAGACCGGTCTGCGCATTGTCGGCGCCCATACCGACTCGCCCGGCCTGCGCCTCAAGCCGCGGCCGGCGGAGGAAGTACAAGGCATCTTCCGCCTTGGCGTCGAGGTGTACGGCGGGCCGCTACTGGCGACTTTTGCCGACCGCGATCTCGGCCTTGCCGGGCGCGTCAATGTGCGTAGCGGAGACGGCTATGCAACCCACCTGGTACATTTTGAAGAGCCGCTGCTACGCCTGCCCAACCTGGCCATTCACATGAATCGCGAGGTCAACGAAGGTGGACTGAAATTCAACAAGCAAACCGAACTTCCGCTGCTGTTCGGCGTGGCGGATAAGGATGGCAAGGCCGACCAGCGCTTTCGCGACTTGCTGGCCAAGCGTCTGGCGCTTGACCCGGAAGCCTTGCTGACGTGGGATCTGTGCGCCTGCGATACGCAAAAAGGTACTTTCTGGGGCGTCGACCGGGAGTTCATCGCCCATCGCCAACTCGACAATCTCGCCTCTTGTCACGCTGCGTTGAGCGCCTTGCTGACCATCAAGGCGCCGTCGGCGACCTGTCTTTGCGCTTTTTTCGATCATGAAGAAGTCGGTAGCGAGAGCGCGGCCGGAGCCGGTGGCAGTTTTCTGGCCGATGTCATCGGGCGCCTTGCGGCCGCTGTCGGGCTCGATGGCGAAGATCAGCGCCGCATGTTGGCGCGGAGTTTTTTCATCAGTGCCGACATGGCTCACGCCTGGCACCCGAACTTTCCGGCGGCTTACGAGCCCGGCCACCGGGTCATGGTCAATGGCGGCCCGGTGATCAAAAGCAATGCCAATCAGCGCTACAGCACCAGCGCCGAAACCGCCGCGCGCTTCATGGCGATTTGCGCCGAGGCCGGCGTTCCTTGCCAGCAATACGCGCACCGCAGCGATCTCGGCTGCGGCAGCACCATCGGACCGATTGTCGCGGCGCGCCTCGGTATCGCCAGCGTCGATGTCGGCACGCCGATGTGGGCGATGCACAGCATTCGCGAAAGCGCCGGCGTGCTCGATCACCGCTACATGATCAGCGCCCTCGGCAGCGCCTTCCGGACTTGAAGTTTTGGCGGCTTGTCGCATTGAGCGCCGCCGGATCAGCGCGCCGGCCGCCGCTCGCTAGACGGTAGCTGGCGAGAGCGGCTGTGGGTGCAATTCGACGCCCTCAAAATAAATGGTTCCCTCTTGTATCGTGCACGAGAGCTTCATCTTGCGCGCGGCCAGTTTGCTCAATGCCAGGCTTTCCTCGCCGGAAATCTGCAATACCTCAAGATTGTCAAAGCGCTTGAGGTTGGGCGCACTCTGCCGCCACCAGGCATCGACCGTGCGCGCTCCGTAAGCCAGCAAGACCACCCGGTCGGCGCGTCCGCACGCCTTGCGTAGGCGTGTTTCATCGGGCAGACCGACCTCGATCCACCGACGAATGACGCCGCCGG
This sequence comes from uncultured Pseudomonadota bacterium, assembly GCA_903951825.1. GTDB lineage: Bacteria > Pseudomonadota > Gammaproteobacteria > Burkholderiales > Rhodocyclaceae > Azonexus. Next base: position 93,689 of record CAJBDJ010000066.1, on the reverse strand, counting down.
GGTCGATTTCCCAGAGGGCGGCCTCGTCATCGCTCGAAACGCCCTTGCCAAAGGCCAGGTCGGAGCCGGCATACATGGCAAAGGCGAGCAGGCGGATCATCATCCGCTCATCGGTTTCCGAGGGGTGACGTGCGATAGTCAGGGCATAGTCGGCAAAATGCGAACGGTCGAGATCGGCGACCTGAAGATCCGCCTTGAAAATTGTCGCTTTGAGCGCCATGAGCTGACCTGTCGAAAATCGTCATTATCCCACGCCGCCAATGTGGCCGATACGGCCGGAAGCCGATTCGGGCGCCGAGACTATAATCAGTGTTTGCTTATTGATGGAGTGATCCGTGCGCCGACTTCTTGCCTCGCTTTCCCTGATACTGCTGGCGCTCAGCGCCTCCGCCGAAGTGATTCACATTGAAACCGCCGAACTGGAGGCGCTGATCAAGCGTGGCGTACCGCTGATCGACATACGCACCCAACCGGAGTGGGAGCAGACCGGCGTGATTGAGGGCAGCAAATTACTGACTTTTTTTGATGAAAACGGCAAACACAATGCGCCAGCCTGGCTCGCCAAGGTCACTCCCTTGGCCGACGCCGGACAGCCGGTGATTGTTATCTGCCGCAGCGGCAATCGAACCCTGGCGGTGAGCAACTTCCTGACACAGCAGGCCGGCTATCGCACGGTTTATAACGTCAAATACGGCATCAACCGCTGGCTCAAGGAGCAGCGCCCGGTGGTTCAGGCAACGCCGATCCTGAGCGCCTGCCGCGCCGACAAAACTTGCTGAACCAGCCGATTGCCGCCAAACGGTGCGCCTCCTGCGAGCGCTGGAGCGGGCCGCGCCAGGTCGGCGAAATACCCGCTACCGTTGGCGTTGCCGGCGAACTGACGAGCGGGCTGTGTATCGGCGGCGCCTGGGACAACTCGGAGCGCCGCGCGCGATCGGCCTGCGGCCACTGGCGGATATGGTCAGTGGTCGCGGCAGCCGATAGCCCGTAGAATGCGCAGCCCGTCGCTGTACCCGAGGCCACCATGTCATCCCCCCTACCCTCCCTGCTCGCCGCCGCCTTCGAGCGCCGCCGCCCCCTGCTCGCCCAACTCGCAGCCGAACAAACCAATGCTTACCGGCTGTTTCACGGGAGCGCCGAAAACTGCCCCGGTTTGACAATTGACCGCTACAACGACCTGTTGCTGATCCAGAGTTTTCATCAAGGACTGAGCGCCGGCGAGCGGCAAACCATCAGCGATTTCTACGCGGCGGAAATTCCCGGACTGACTGCCGTGTACAACGACCGCAGTCAGACAAATTCGCGGATTGGCAATCCGCTGCCGCCGGATGAACTGGCCGCTGCGCAGATTCAGCGCGAATTCAGCGAAATCGGTGTCCGCTATCTGGTTCAAGGCCGCCACGGCGGGCAGGATCCGTGGCTGTTTCTTGATCTGCGTGCCGCTCGCCGTCGCCTCATGCAGGAGGTTGCCGGCAAGTCCTTGCTCAATCTCTTTGCCTACACCTGCGGCGTCGGTGTCGCGGCCGCCAAGGCCGGCGCGGCGTATGTCGTGAATGTCGACTTTGCCGAGTCCAGCCTCGCAGTCGGCAAGGAAAATGCACGTCTCAACGATCTGCCGATTCGCTTGCGTTATGTGCATAGCGACGCCTTTGCCGCCATGCGCCAACTGGCCGGCATCGGGCAGCCGAAGGTAGTGCGCCGCAAATCCATGCCGGATTTTCCCAAACTCGATCAACGGGCTTTTGACGTGGTTTTTCTTGATCCGCCGCGCTATGCCAAAAGCCCTTTTGGCGTGGTCGATATCGTCAACGACTACGCAGCGCTGATGAAACCGGCCTTGCTATGCACTGCCCAAGGCGGCACGCTGATTTGCAGCAACAACGCCGCCCAGATCTCGCGCGACGTCTGGGGCGACCAGCTCCAGCGCTGCGCCCGCAAAAACGGCCGAACGATTGACGATCTGGAGTGGATCACGCCGGAGGCAGATTTTCCCAGCCCGGATGGTCAGCCGCCGCTGAAAATCGCCCGGCTCAAGGTGTAGCGAGTAGCGGCCTGCGTTCTATTGCGGCTTCCTTGATCGGCAGGTTGAGTAGCGCAGCGAGGGTCGCCAGAGCGATGTCGGCGTACCACATCCAGCCGAAATCGCCGAACCGGACAAGTGCCAGGCCACCGAGATAAGCACCGAGAAAGCCGCCGATTTGATGCGTCAGCAGGGTCAGGCCAAACAAGGTGGCAAGGTAACGAACGCCGAACAATTTACCGACCAGCGCGGCCGTCGGCGGCACCGTTGCCAGCCAGGTAAAGCCGAGTCCGGCGGCAAAAAGGTAAAAAGTCAGTTCAGTGCGCGGTGCCATCAGGTAGAGGGCAACCAGCACGGCGCGCGAACCGTACATCGCGGCCAGGACATATTTGCTGCGATAAATCGAAATCGCGTGGCCGGCATAAATGCTGCCGGCGATATTGGCCAGACCGATAATCGCCAGCGACCAACTGGCTACCGCCGGCGGCAAGCCGCACAAATTGACCTCGCCGGGTAGATGAGTGACCAAAAAGGCAATATGGAATCCGCAGGTAAAAAACCCGGCGTGGAGCAGCAGATAGCTGGGGTTTTTCAGCGCCGTCGTTATCGCCTGCTTCAATCCGCCATCGTCGACATGCTTGACCGGCTGAATTTCTTGCCGGGTCAGCGTCGCAATCAAGGGAAGTGCCGAAAGGATCAACAAGGCGCTTCCCCACATCGCCCCCATCCAGCCAAAAACCTGAATCAGTTTTTGCACCAGTGGCGCAAAAACAAACTGGCCGAATGATCCGCCGGCATTAATGAGGCCAGACGCCGCTGCCCGCGATGTCATTGGCAGGCGTGCCGCCGCCGCGCCGATCAGCACTGAAAAACTGGCCGATCCGGAGCCAATCGCCGAGAGCAGACCGAGTGCGACGATCAAGCCAAAGCCGCTGCCGACGAAAGGTGCAATCGCGCTCCCGAGCGCCATGATCAAGACCCCGCCGATCAGTACCGGACGCGGGCCGTAACGATCGGCCACGGCGCCGGCAACGGGCTGTACGGCGCCCCAGAAAAACTGCCCGATCGCCAGCGCCAGGCTGATCGTCACGACACTCAAACCCGTCCCCTCATTGATCGGCGCAATGAACAAACCGAGCGACTGACGGGCGCCCATGGTCAACGCCAAAATACCAGCGGCGGCGAGGGTGGTGATCCAGATTTCGGGGCGATTCAGGGTTCGCAACATGGGCGGCTTTTCATTCGGATTCGAGGGCGTCATGGAGTTGCTGCGGCACCGCCGGCAGCACTGAAGAAAGAATATACACCGGCCGTCAACCGTCATCTTGCGGTCATCTTCGCGCAACAAAATGGCCAACCTGAAGCATATACTTCAAGAAAAATGTGGAGAGCGAAATGATTCGTCCAAGTACCCCAGCCCAATTCCCGACCCAAAATTACCTGAACCGCGAAATCGGCCTGCTGGCTTTTAATCGCCGCGTTCTCGCCCAGGCCACCGATGAGCGCGTCCCGCTGCTTGAGCGCCTGCGCTTTCTGTGCATCGTTTCCAGCAACCTCGATGAGTTTTTTGAAGTGCGCATGGCCGGCATCAAGGAACAGGTCAAAGCCAAGGCGCAGACGATCAGCAACGACGGCATGACGGCACGCGAAGCCTTCCGTCAGGTCGCCAGCGAAGCGCGGGCGATTGTCACCGAGCAGTATCAGCACTTGAACGAAGTCATCCTGCCGGCGCTGGAGGCCGAGGGCGTCCGCTTCCTGCGCCGCTCGAAATGGAACGAAGCGCAGCGCGAGTGGATCCGCGACTATTTCATCCGCGAGATGGTGCCGGTGTTGACGCCGATCGGTCTCGACCCGTCGCATCCCTTTCCCAAGGTGCTCAACAAAAGCCTCAACTTTGCCGTCGAACTGGAAGGCAAGGATGCCTTCGGGCGCAGCTCCGACGCCGCCATTGTGCAGGCACCGCGCGTTCTGCCACGGGTCATCAAACTGCCGGAAGAACTTGCCGGCTGCGCCTACGGTTTCGTTTTCTTGTCGTCGATCCTGCACGAGTTCGTCGGCGAGTTGTTCACCGGCATGACGGTACTCGGTTGCTACCAGTTCCGCGCGACGCGCAACTCTGATCTTTTTGTCGACGAAGAAGAAGTCACCAACCTGCGTACCAAATTGCAGGGCGAACTGCCGCATCGCCATTTTGGCGATGCGGTGCGCCTTGAAGTCGCCAACAACTGTTCGCAGTCGATGACCGATTTTCTGCTCGCCCAGTTCGCGCTGACCGCCGCCGATCTCTACCGGGTCAATGGCCCGGTCAATCTGGTGCGCCTGATGCAGGTGCCGGACTGGGTCGACCGCCCGGACATGAAGTTTTCCGCCTTCGTTCCCGGCCTGCCCAAGGCCGTCGGCAAGGGGATGAACATTTTCGACAGCATCCGCCGCAACGACATTCTCCTTCACCATCCCTATCAATCATTTGCGCCGGTCATCGAACTGCTCAACCAGGCCGCCAACGACCCGCAGGTGGTCGCCATCAAAATGACGGTCTACCGCACCGGCACCGACTCGGTGCTGATGGCCTCGCTGATTCGCGCCGCCCAGAGCGGCAAGGAAGTCACCGTCGTCGTCGAGTTGATGGCGCGCTTCGACGAAGAGGCCAACATCAGCTGGGCGACCAAGCTCGAAGAAGTCGGCGCCCATGTCGTTTATGGCGTCGTCGGCTATAAAACGCACGCCAAGGCGCTGCTCATTGTCCGCCGCGAGGAGTCCGGCCTCGTTCGTTACGCCCATCTCGGCACCGGCAACTACCACCCGCGTACCGCCCGCCTGTATTCCGATTTCGGGTTGCTGACCGGCAATGAAGAAATCACCCACGACGTCAGCGAAGTTTTCAAGCAACTGACCGGCCTCGGCAAGGCACGCACCCTGAAGCACCTCTGGCAGGCGCCCTTCACCCTGCAGCCCAACGTCATCGCCGGGATTCAGGCGGAAGCGGCGACGGCCAAGGCGGGCGGCAAAGGGCTGATCGTCGCCAAAATGAATTCCCTGCTGGAGCCCGAAGTCATCAATGCGCTTTACGAAGCCTCGCAGGCCGGCGTTTCCATCGACCTCATCGTACGCGGCGTCTGTGCGCTGCGCCCCGGCGTTCCCGGCTTGTCGGACAACATCCGCGTGCGCTCGATCATCGGTCGCTTCCTGGAACACCACCGGATCTTTTATTTTTACGCCGAGGGCAAGGAAAACGTCTATTTATCGAGCGCCGACTGGATGGATCGCAACTTTTTCAAACGTATCGAACTGGCTTTTCCCATCCTCGACCCCAAGCTCAAAAAGCGGGTCATCACTGAGGGGCTCAAGTTCTATCTGGCCGACAATCAGCAAGGTTGGGACATGAACAGTCACGGCGTCTACCAACGCCGCCGCTCACCACGCGCCAAGCAGCACAACGCGCAAGGCGAATTGATGGCGACGCTGGGCGGCGTCTAGCGCACTGCTGCGCCACCCAGCCGGGACTCATCCGGGTGTTCGCCGTGCCGTCGGCTTTTTACGCGGCGGGCGCCCCGTTTTGACGGCCGGGGCAGCAAAACCTACCCAGTTGCCCGGCACGCCCCTGGCGGCGTTACGCGACGACTTCGGGACTTTGGGCTTTTTCGGCTTTTTAATGACCAGCCCGGCACCGTTGGTCATCGGCACGCGATGTTCCGGGACGAAATCCGGCTCCTCCTCGCGCACCAGCGTCTGCCGGGTCAGCGCTTCGATGGCCGCGAGCATGTCGACCTCGTCGGCGCAGACCAGTGAAATGGCCTCGCCTTCAGCGCCGGCACGTCCGGTGCGGCCGATACGATGGATGTAGTCTTCAGCGACAATCGGCAGATCAAAATTGACGACCAGCGGCAGATCGTCGATATCCAGGCCACGCGCCGCAACATCGGTGGCCACCAGAATCTTCGCTTCGCCCGCCTTGAAACTCTCAAGCGCCTGCAGGCGACTGGCTTGCGGCTTGTCGCCGTGAATTGAATCGGCGCTGATTTTTTTGCCGTGCAGCGTTTGCACCAGTTGCTCGACGCCTTTGCGGGTTTTGACGAAAACCAGCACCTGCCCCCAGCGATTGACTTTCAACAAGTGACAAAAGAGTTCCGTCTTGCGCTTTTTATCGACCGGAATCACCCACTGCCGGATCTGCTTGACCGTCGAATTGCGCGGGCTGGCGTCGATACGCAGCGGATTGTCGAGCCGTTTGCCGGCCAGCGCCCGAATCTCGTCAGAAAAGGTGGCCGAAAAGAGCAGGGTTTGGCGACGCTTGGGCAAGGCGGCGAAAACCGCGTTGAGTTCATGCGCGAAACCGAGATCGAGCATACGGTCGGCCTCGTCGAGGACGAGGGTTTGCACCTGGCTGAATTTCAGCGCATTTTGCCGGTGCAGGTCGAGCAGGCGGCCGGGGGTGGCGACCAGCACATCGACGCCTTTTCGCAGCTTCATCATCTGCGGGTTGATGCTGACGCCGCCATAGGCTGCGTAAGTGCTCAGGGACAAATTTTCGCCGTAATCGCGAAAGCTGTGATGCACTTGCTCGGCCAGTTCGCGGGTAGGCACGAGAACCAGAACACGTACGCAATTGGCATTTACCGCCCCCCCCGCCCCCCCCGCTCCTGCCATTTCGCTGCTCAATCGCTGCAGGAGCGGCAAGGCGAAAGCGGCTGTCTTGCCGGTGCCAGTCTGGGCAGCGGCCATCACGTCACGGCCGGCCAGCACCGCCGGAATGGCTTGCACCTGAACCGGGGTCGGCGTCGCATAAGCCAGCTGTTCAAGGCGGAGAAGTAGCGGCTCACCGAGGCCGAGTTCAGCAAAAATTGTCATCGCGTGGGTTTCCGGTGGTCAGGCGCGACGCACGCCGACGACGCCTTCGATTTCGTGGATCAGCGTCAGCGTCCGCTGCAGTTGCGACAACTGGGTGATTTCAACGGTAAAGCTCATGTGCGCCTTGCCTTGCTTCGACTGTGTATTGACGCCAATCACGTTGAGTTTTTCGCGCGTGAAAATTTCTGAAATGTCGCGCAACAACCCTTGGCGGTCGTGCGCATCAACGACGATATCGGTGGCAAATACGCCGCTTGTTTCAACGCCCCAACCGGTTTCGATCACCCGCTCGGGGTGCAAGGCCGCCAGGTGGGTGAAATTGGAGCAATCGGCACGATGCACCGAAATTCCCTTGCCACGGGTAATGAAGCCCTGAATGGCATCGGGCGGCGCCGGCTTGCAGCAGCGCGCCAACTGCGTCAGCAATTTGTCTACGCCAACGATCAGAATGCCCTGATTGCCCTCGACCGGCCGGCTGGGTCGAGTCTGCACCGCATCCGGCAAGCGCGTTTCGGCGAGTAGATCTCCGCCGCGCACAGCAGACTGAAACTGGCGCAGATTCAGCTCGCCGCGCGCTGCTGCAATGTAGAGATCATCCGCCTTCAAGAAGCCGAACTTGTGGGCGAGATCGTCGATATTGGTGCTGCTTTGCCCGAGGCGCTGCAACTCCCGGGCGACAATCGCTCGTCCCTCGGCCAGCGTTTCTTCCAATGCCAGATTGGCAAACCAGGCGCGCACCTTGATCCGCGCGCTCTTGGTGTGAATGAAATTGAGCGTCAGATTGAGCCAGTCACGCGAGGGCCCGCCCTGTTTGGCGGTGATGATTTCGACCTGCTGGCCGGTCTCCAGCGGCGTGTTGAGCGGCACCAGCTGGCCGTTGACCCGGGCGCCGCGACAGCGGTGGCCGAGATCGGTATGGACGCGGTAGGCAAAATCGACCGGCGTCGCTCCCTGCGGCAAATCAACCACCTTGCCTTGTGGCGTGATCACGTACAGCGTCTCGTCAAGCGCCGCCTGCTTGTAATGGCTGACCCAGTCGGAACTGTCGGCGACCTCGTCCTTCCAGGTCAGGAGCTGGCGCAGCCAGGCGATTTTTTCATCGTAATCGTCTTCGCTGCTGCGCTTGCTGCCTTCCTTGTAACGCCAATGGGCGGCGACGCCGAGCTCGGCGTGTTTATGCATTTCCCGGGTGCGAATCTGGATTTCCAGGCTGCGCCCGTCGGCGCAACGCACTGCCGTATGCAAGGAGCGGTAATAATTGCCTTTGGGATTCGAGATGTAATCGTCAAACTCCTTGGCAATCGGCGACCACAGGTTATGGACGATGCCGAGTGCGGCGTAGCAGTCTTTCAGGTCACCAACGATGATGCGTAAAGCCCGAATGTCGAACACTTCGGAAAACTCGACGCCCTTCTTCTGCATCTTGTTCCAGATGCTGTAAATATGTTTCGGTCGCCCGTAAACCTCAACGTCGGTGACCCCGACGGCAGCCAACTCCTCGCGCACTTTGCTCACCGCATCAACAATAAATTGCTCGCGTTCGATGCGCTTCTCGTCAAGCATTCGGGCGATTTTTTTGTAGGTCTCGGGATGCAGGAAGCGGAACGACAAATCCTCAAGCTCCCATTTCAGATCCCAGACGCCCAGCCGGTTGGCCAGCGGTGAATAGAGATCGAGCGTCTCGCGGGCAAGCTGTTCGCGCAAATCACCGGGCTGGCCGGCGCAAAAACGCAGGGTTTGCGTGCGGCTGGCGAGACGCAGCAAAACCACACGCACATCCTCGACCATCGCCAGCAGCATCTTGCGCAGCACTTCAATCTGCGTCTTCATCTCGGCGGTGCTGACCTCGCCGGCTTCAACATTGGCCGCAGCAAAACCGCGGGTGATCGGGCGCAGGCGATTGAGGCGCGTCATGCCCTGTACCAGATGCGCAGCCGGCTTGCCGAAAACCGTCTCGATGCACGCCGTGCCATTCTCAACATAGGCCGGAATGGCAAAAAACAGTGCAGCCATGCGCGTATCGACATCCAGCTTGAGACCAGCAAGAATGATCGCCATTCCCAGCCCATGCGACCAGACCCCTTCGCCACTGCTCAGCGTCTTGTCGCCATAGACCCCCCAGGCGTATTCGACCGCCGCCCGCAGGCGCAGGTTGTCGGCAGGCAGCAGTCCGCTGGAGAGCGTTGTAAAGAACTGATCGAAATCGCTTTGAGCAGCGACAGAATGAACGACGGAAACCATGACTGAATATCCTGAAAAAGTCAGTTGCTCATCACCCAAGCCTTCGCCACACCCACTGCGCGGCTACTCAGCACTGTTCTGGGCTGGTCGAAGGAATGAACGGAGGCAGGTATCGGCAACCGCCCGATTATGCTGAATGGCCTCGCTCGGCGCGGCGTACACAGCAATCAAGGGATGCTAACTGAGGCGTCGCGGATTATACCGGCTGCCGGCCGTCGCTCGGTGAGCCGGAGGCAGCCGGGCAGGAGGATTGTCGCGGTCTGCGGCATAATCTGCCCATGAACTTAAAATTACGTTCGTTATTCACCAATCCCTACCTCTTGTTGACCCTCACCGTCCTCTTCTGGTCAGGCAACATGGTACTCGGCCGCGGCATTCGTGCCGACGTGCCGCCGCTGGCGCTGACCTTCTGGCGCTGGGCGATTGCCCTGACCCTGATTCTGCCTCTGGCGCTGCCCCATTTCAAAACGCAATGGCCGCTGCTCAAGGCGGCCTGGCGCCCGGTGATGATTCTCGGCGTACTCGGGGTGGGTGGTTACAACACCTTCGCCTACATCGCCTTGCAAACCACCTCGGCGACCAACGCCGTCTTGCTCAACTCCTTCATTCCGGTGGTGACGATTGCCATTTCCTGGGCTTTTTTGGGTAAGCGTCTGCGGCGGATCGAAGGTTTGGGCGTGATCATTTCGCTGCTCGGGGCGCTGACCATCGTCGCGCGTGGCGATCCGCAGGTGCTGGCGCATCTCAATCTGAATCTCGGCGACATCTGGATGCTTGGCGCCGTTCTCGTCTGGGCGATTTATACGGTCGGTCTCGCCTGGCGCCCGGCGGGCGTCCATCCGATGCTGATGCTGGCGGCGATGACCGCTGTCGGCCTTGCCGCCCTGACGCCGGCTTATCTTTGGGAGCTGGCGCAAGGGCGACATATCAACGTGCATCTGGGTTCGCTCGCCGCCCTGGCTTACGTCGGCATTTTTCCCAGTTTTCTCGGATACATCTTCTACAACCGGGGGGTCGGCGAAGTCGGCGCCAGCAAGGCCAGCCTCTTCATTCACCTGATGCCGGTGTTCGGGACGCTGCTCTCGGCCATCTTTCTCGGTGAAATTCCCCTCTGGTATCACTACCTCGGTATCGGCCTGATTTTTACCGGCATCTGGCTGACGATGAAAAGATGATTGGGCTCTTCGCCCGCTTCAGGAAGCCGCCCAAAACCGCCATTGACCCCGTGCTGTGGGCGAAGATCATCGCCCGCCTGCCATTTTTGGCCGCTCTCCCGCTCGCCGAGGCAAACGCCCTCAAAAATTTGGCGGAGGAATTTCTTGCCAGCAAGGAGTTCACGGCAGCCGGCGGACTGGAACTGAGCGACGACATCTGTGTTTCGATAGCCGCCCAGGGCTGTCTGCCGATTCTCAATCTCGGCCTCAAGGCTTATCGCGACTGGGTTGGCATCATCGTCTATCCCGACGAATTTGTGGTGACACGCGAAATTGAAGATGAGAGCGGCGTCGTCCATACCTACGACGAGGCGCTTTCCGGTGAAGCCTGGGAAGGCGGCCCGCTGATTGTTTCCTGGTGCGATGCGCAGATGGCCGGCAGTGGCTACAACGTCGTCATTCACGAATTCGCCCACAAGCTGGACATGCTCAACGGTGCGGCCGACGGTATGCCGGCGCTCCACCCGGATTGTCGCGAGGAGGCGTGGTTACCCGTTTTTTCAGCGGCTTACGAAGATTTCTGCCGGCGCGTCGAAAACGCTGAAGAGACGGGCATCGACCCTTACGCCAGCGAACATCCGGCCGAATTTTTTGCCGTTCTGTCGGAAGCATTTTTCGAGTTGCCGGCACTCGTCGATCGCCAATACCCGGCGCTCTACGCCCTGCTCAAAGCCTATTACCGGCAAGACCCACTGAGCCGCGCGACAAAGGCGGCAATCGCCGCCAGCACCGCTGCCTCCTGATCGCGCTGCGGCGAGTGGCCGCAGTGAGCCAGTTTGAGCAATTGAACATCCGCCGCACGGGCGGCAATCACCTCGATCTGGCGCAGGGTGGCGTACTCGTCGTCGACGCCCTGAATCGCCAGCACGGGGCAGCGGATCGCCGGCAGGCAGGACTCGATGTTCCAGTCGCGAAACGCCGGCGCCAGCCAGGTATCGCTCCAGTCGCTGAAAACGCGGGCGGCATCGCGGTGATAACGGGCGAGTTTCTGCGGCCAGTCGCTAGTCGCCCACGCCGTTTTGGCGGCCAGAATGCCGGCCAGCGTTTCGGCCTCGACAAACTCGTGCGGCGCCATCGCCACCACACCGCAGGTTTGAGCGGGATACGTCGCGGCAAACATCAGCGCAATGCTCGCTCCGTCGCTATGACCGACCAGCAGCGGGCGCTCGATATTAAGGGCGGCGATCAGCGCCGGCAGCGCTGCCTCTGCTTCGCGGTGCATGTAGTTCGGCGTTCGCGCTTCGTGATACGGGTCGGAGCCGCCGTAGCCGGCGCGCGACCAGACCAGCACGCGGCAACCGGTGCAAGCCGCCAGTTTTTCAGGGAAATGCCGCCACATCGCCACGCAACCCAAGCCTTCATGGAGGAGCAGCAAAACCGGACGCTCGCTGTTGCCGGCCGCAATGTCGCGATACTCAAGGCGCAAACCGTCAACGACAAGATGCTTCATGGCGCCAGAAAAAAGTCGCGTGCCAAGGAAATCTGCGCCGCGTCGAGGAACATCGGCGCATGACCGACGCCGGGGATTTCGGCCAGTTCGGCGCATGGGCCGCGGCGCCCCATCTCCCGCCAGGTGTCAGGCGTCAACAAATCGGAGTGCGCGCCGCGCAGCACCAGTGTCGGACAACTGATTCGCTCATAAAGCGGCCAGAGGTCGATATCCCGATCAACGAAGCTGGCCTTGAACGGCGCAGCAATCGCCGGATCGTAGCGAAAACGCCATTGCCCGTCGGCGTCTTGCCGCACGCTATGCTCGGTCAGATGCAGCCAGTCGGCTTGATTGAGCGAACCGAAGGGCGCACTGACCCGCTTGACGTAATCCAGCGCCTGCTCAAAACTCGCCCAGGCCGGATCGGCTCCCACGTAAGTTGCGATACGCCGCAAGGATTCCAGCGTAATCACCGGCCCGACATCGTTGAGCAGCAGCTTGCTGATCGGCGAGCCGTCGAGCGCGGCGAGCGCCATGCCGATCAGGCCGCCCATCGACGTCCCCAGCCAGTGCACGCTGCTGACATTGAGACGGGCAATCAGGGTGACCATGTCGGCCACGTATTGCGCCAGGCCATACGCCGCCGGGTCACGCAATTGCGCACTGCGGCCGCGCCCGACAACATCCGGGCAAATCACCCGGTAATGCAGCGACAGCGATTCGGCGAGCCGGTCAAAATCGCGCCCGTTGCGGGTCAAGCCGTGAACGCAGAGTAAAACGTGTGGATTATCGACCGCGCCCCACTCGACGTAAGCCATTCGATGCAGCCCGGATGGACTGATGCAATTCACAGCATTTTCTCTCATGATGGGTTTCGCTCCTCGTTTTGCACTTTATCACCGGCCCTGCCAATAGCGCGTGCGCTGCTGGCGCCAGGCCGTCGGTGAGCGATAGTCGGCACCCAGCCTCAGGCTGATGGCGCCATGATGATCGGTGCGCCAGAGGTGGGCGCCGGCACTTTCGTAACGCGCCAGCACCTCGCCCTTGGGATGCCCGAAACGGCTGCGATAGCCGACAGGAATCACCGCCTCTGCCGCAGCGACGGCGCCAATGAAAGCCGCCGTCGATGAAGTCCGCGATCCGTGGTGCGGCACCAGCAGGACATCGGCGGCCAATTGTCCGGGATAGTTGGCGAGCAGTTCGGCTTCATCCTCGGCTTCAATGTCGGAGGTCAGCAACATGCGACGACCGCCGGCTTCCAGCATCACGACGCAGGAAAGGTGATTGCTTTTCGACGCCGACTGATACGCCTCGGCCGCTGGATGCAGCACCTCGAAGTTGACACCGTCCCAACGCCAGCGCTGACCGCGCAGGCAGCGCGAGCCGGCGAGTTCGGGCAACGAGGAGCGAACTTCGGCGACCGTCATCGCCGAAGTCAGCGATGCCAGGCCGCCGGCATGGTCGCTGTCGCGATGGGTCACCATCAACATGTCGAGGTGATTGACCCCGAGCGAGCGCAAATACGGAACGACGACCCGCTGCCCGGCATCCGATTCCGGGCTGTAGAGCGGGCCGGGATCATAAACCAGGGTGTGATTCGCCGTTTGCACCACGGTCGCCAGCCCTTGCCCGACATCGAGCACAGTCACCTCGGCGCTGCCCGGCGGCGGGCGTTGCGCCGGCCAGAAGATCAGGGGCAAAAGCAGAAGCCCCCCCAATGAACGCCCGGCCATGCCGCGCGGCAGCAAAATCAGGGAAATTCCGGCCGCCGCCGCAAGCGCCGCCCAAAGGAGGGCTGCCGGCGTTTGCCACAGCGGCCAGGTGGCGCACCAACCGAGAAAGCCCATCAAACCGGCGAGAATCGTATGCGCCAGCCAGAGAATCGGCCACCACGGAAGGAATGCCGCGAGCAGCGCCAGCGGCGCCACCAGCAAGCTGATGACGGGAATCGCCAGGGCATTGGCCAAAGGGGAAACCAGGGAAAACTGCTGAAAGATGAGCAGTAACACCGGCAGCGAGGCCAAACTCGCTGTCCATTGCAGAACACCCCAAGCCCGCAAGCGCTCGCGCCAGCCGCGGCTCTCGCCGGCCAGGCCGGAAGCGACATAGAGCAGGGCGCCAACGGCAGCGAACGACAGCCAGAATCCGGCGGCGAGGACGGCCCAAGGGTCGATCAGCAAGACGACCAGCAAGGCCAGCGTCAAAATTCGGCTGGGCGCCAGAATCCGCCCGCTGCTCAGCGCCAGGGCGGTGACCAGCAGCATGTACAGAGTGCGCTGGGCGGGTACGCCAAAACCGGCGAGAAAAACATAAACGAAGGCCGTCAGACAGCCGGCGAACAAAGCCGCCCGCTGTGCCGGCAAACGCGTCGCCAGCGCCGGCAGGCGCCGCCATCCCCAGCCGACCAGCCCACCGATGAGGGCCGCCAGCATGGTGATGTGCGTCCCCGAGACGGAAAAGAGATGGGTCACCGATGTCCGGTTGAAGATCGTCCACAAATCGCCATTCACCGATTTTTGGTCACCAATCGCCAGCGCGACCAGAATCCCGGTGTAAGGATATTGTTCGGGCGGCAACACCGAATTGAGCCGTTCGCGCATCCGGTAGCGTAGCCGTTCAAGGAGATAAGCCGGCGACCAGACCAGCGCCTCGAGCAATTGCGGCGGATCGGCGCGGACATAGCCGGTGGCGCGAATATTTCTTTCGAGCAACCAGGCCTCGTAGTCAAACCCCTGCGGGTTGGCGTTGCCGTGCGGACGCTTGAGCCGAACCGTCAGCCGCCAGCGCTCGCCGGGACGAATCAGCCGCCGCTCGGCGGCGCCTTCGGCAGAGCGCCCCTGATACCAGGAAAGCATGATGCGCTGCGGGACGACGGCGTCGGCGGTGAGCGGCGATTCAACGGCAAATTCAAAGCGTGTGCCGTGGCTGAAATCCTGCGGCAAACTGGCGACGACACCGATCATTTCGATATCCCGCCCCTCCCAGGCGGTCGGCAATGCTTCCGCCAGCCGGATCTCGGCACGCCAGGCGGCATAACCGAAGCCGAGCAGCAGGCAGGCGAGCAAAGCCGCCAGACGTGCCACCCGCCCCGTCCAGAACAACGCCGGGAGCAGCAGCAACAGGGCGACCGCGACAATGCCCGCCGCATCGGGCAATGCCGCCTGGATTTGCAGCAAGAGGGCGCCGGCGGCGAAAGCGAGAATGTTGAGACGCATCCTGCAATAATAGCCAACCATGCGTCAGCGACTGAAAAAATACCTGCCCGATCACCACAGCATCCACGCCAACCGGTGGCTGCGCCCGTTTGCATCGACCCTGCTGCACCCGCGCCTGTGGCATCTCAACCGTCGTTCGGCGGCCGGCGCCGTCGCCGCCGGGATGTTTTGCGGCCTCATTCCGGGGCCGCTGCAAATGATCGGCGCGGCGCTCTGCGCCCTGGTTTTTCGCGTCAACCTGCCGCTCGCCCTCTTCGTCACGCTCTATACCAACCCCCTGACCATCGTCCCGCTTTACGTCGTGGCCTACCAGATCGGCCGCCTGATCAGCGGCGACAGCAGCAGCTTCGTCGCCCCGCCGGCCTTTGATCCGACGAGCTTTGTCGGGTGGACGACGGCCATGCAAGGCTGGATGCTCGCTGCCGCGCAACCACTGGCCATCGGCCTCGTTGTTCTCGCCGTCGCTTTGGCGGCTCTTGGCTATCTGCTGACCCTGCTTGTCTGGCGCATTGTTCTGCTGCGCGCCTGGCGCCGGCGCCGGCTCAAGCGCAGCTGAAGAGCGGAATTCAGCCCGGGAATGACTGAGCTTCGCCGCTCCCCTGCCCGGCCGCCACCAGCGAACCGTCGTTCAAGTGCAACACGCAATCAGCGCGGTCGGCCAGTTGCGGATCGTGGGTCACCATGACGAGACTGGCGTTTTGCTCGCGGACGCGGGCAATTAGCAGATCAAAAACAACATGCGCCGTATGCCGGTCGAGATTGCCGGTCGGCTCATCGGCCAGCAGGCAGGAGGGCTCGCTGACCAAGGCACGGGCAATCGCCGCCCGCTGGCGCTCGCCGCCGGACAATTCGCCCGGTCGATGGGCGATGCGCTGCCCAAGACCGACCGCGTGCAGGGTTTTTTCTGCCTTGGCGAAGGCGGCGGCACGCGGCATTCGGCGAATCAGTAGCGGCATGGCGACGTTTTCCAGGGCAGAAAACTCGGCCAGCAAATGATGAAACTGGTAAACAAAGCCCAAATGCCGGTTGCGCCAATCGCCACGCTCAACCTCGTTGAGCGCCGAAAAATCGCGCCCCAGCAATCTGACTGAACCGCTGCTTGGCGTGTCCAGCCCCCCCAGCAAATGCAGCAAGGTGCTTTTGCCGGAGCCAGAGGCGCCGACAATCGCCAGCGTTTCGCCAGCGCGAATCGTCAGATTGATCGACTTCAGGACATTGACGTCAAGCCCACCGCCGCGAAAAGCCTTACCCAGATCACTGGCCGCAAGAATCGGCTCACTCATAGCGCAGCGCCTCCGCCGGATTGACGCGCGAGGCGCGCCAACTCGGATAAATCGTCGCCAGCAAGGCGAGAACAAAAGAAATCGCCGTGACTCCCCAGACATCGGCGATTTGCAGATCGGAAGGCAGATCGGAGATGTAATAAACCTCTTTCGACAAAAACTGCACGCCGAAAACGTTCTGGATGAAAGGCACGACGACATCGATATTGAGCGCCAGCGTCACGCCGCCGACAATGCCCAGGCCGAGGCCGATGAAGCCGACCAGCGCCCCCTGAATGACAAAAATGCCCATGATCGACAACGGCCGCGCGCCCAACGTGCGCAGGATGGCAATATCGGCCTGCTTGTCGGTGACCGCCATGACCAGCGTCGACACCAGATTGAAGGCGGCCACCGCGACGATCAGCGAGAGGATGATGAACATCATCGTCTTTTCGATCTGCACGGCGCGGAAGAAATTGGCATGGCTCTTCGTCCAGTCGCTGATGTAGGCGTCGGCGTTGATCATGCCGGCCATTTCGCGCGCCACGCGCGGCGCCATGAAGAGATCGTCAACCTTGAGACGAACGCCGCTGACGCGATCTTCCATCTGGTAGAGCTTTTGCGCGTCGGCCAGGTGGATCAGCGCCAAACCGCTGTCGTACTCATACATGCCGACCTCGAAAATGCCGACCACCTTGAAGGATTTCAGGCGCGGCAAGACGCCGGCCGGCGTCACTGTCCCTTGCGGGGCGATCAGTGTGACTTTGTCGCCGGTAAAGACGCGCAGCGAACGCGCCAGATCGGCGCCCAGAACGACCCCGAATTCACCCTCGCGCAAATCGTCAAGGCTGCCGCTCTTGATCGTTTTGCGAAAATCGGCCACGCGATCTTCCAAATCCGGGACGATGCCGCGCACCAGGGCGCCCTTGACGCTGCCGTCGACCGAGAACATCGCCTGCGACTGCACATAGGGCGCCGTTTCGCGCACGGCGGGGTGGCGCCTGGCCTCGGCCGCAATCGTCGGCCAATCGCTCAGCTCGCCATTGATACCGGAAATCTGGATGTGCGATGCGACGCCCAGAATGCGCGTGCGCAACTCCTTCTGAAAGCCATTCATTACCGACAGCACGACAATCAGCGCCGCCACCCCGAGGCCGATGCCGAGCATGGAAATCAATGAAATGAAGGAGATAAAGTGATTGCGGCGCTTGGCTCGCGTGTAACGCAAGCCGATCAGTAATTCGTAAGGCAGGGACATCTGGATTCCGGTGATACAGCAAAGCTGCTATGGTACATGCCCTCGGAAGAAGCACGCTCATCAACCTGCACAGGAATTTTTCGCAATGATCGTCACTAATATTGAAACCGTACCCGGCCAAACCATCGTCAAACACCTCGGTCTCGTCAGCGGCAACACCGTGCGCTCGAAGCACGCCGGCCGCGACCTGATGGCCGGGCTGAAAAACATTTTCGGCGGCGAACTCACCGGCTACACCGAATTGCTCACCGAATCGCGTGAGGAAGCCGTGCAGCGGATGATCGATCAAGCCCGCTCGGTCGGTGCCAACGCGATTGTCAATGTGCGCTTCTCGACCTCATCGGTCGCCGCCGGTGCCGCCGAGTTATACGCCTACGGTACCGCCGTCGTTGTCGAGTGACACCATGTACGACCTGATACTTTTCCTGATTTTTCTGCTGCTTGGCTACGTCTTCGGTCAACGCGCCGAAAAACGCCATTTCCGTTCGATCATCGAACGCGAAAAGCAACTGCGCGATATTTTGGTTTTCTCCGAGCGCCGCATTCCCGACGCCGAGCAACTTGACGGCAGCCTGGTCTGCGGCAGCGTCGTCATTTCGGTCGATTTCTTCAAGCGCTTCGTTGCCGGACTGCGCAGCCTGGTCGGCGGTCGCGTCAGCGCCTACGAATCCCTGCTCGAACGCGCCCGCCGCGAGGCCATCCTGCGCATGAAGGAAGAAGCGCGGCGCGGCGGTGCCCAGAGCGTCTGGAACACCCGCCTGGAAACCGCCTCGATCTACAAGGGGGCGCAACAGAGCATCGGCGCGGTTGAAGTTCTTGCCTACGGAACGGCCGTCAAGCCGCGCTGAAATAATGGCTGACTATGAGAATCCGCTGATTCCCGAAGGGATCAACGTCAGCCCGACGCATCCGCTCAAGGATTTCATCCTCCTCGTTGCCGGCATCAGCACGCTGCTTATCGTTACGGTGCTGGTGCTCTCGCTGCTCGCCGGCCAGCTTGCCCGACACATCCCGTTCGCCAACGAACAGGCGCTGGCGGCCAGCCTCGGCCGCTGGTTGCCGCAGCCGCCTGAATCAGCCATTGCGCGGCAGCGCCAGGATTATCTGCAAAATCTGGCCGAGCGTCTGGCCGGTGCCATGCAACTGCCGCCGAACATGCCGATCACCGTGCATTACTCGCCGGGTCAAACGGTTAACGCGATGGCCACGCTGGGCGGCCACATAGTCGTCTTCGAGGGATTGATCGCCACCCTGCCCAGCGAAAATGCGCTGGCCATGATTCTTGCCCATGAAATCGCCCATATCCGTCACCGCGACCCGCTGGTCGCCCTCGGGCGCGGCTTCACCGTCATGCTCGCCCTCGCCAGCTTCGCCGGCGTCGGTGATGGCGCCTTGCAGCAAGGGTTGGGCAGTATCGGTATGCTCCCCATTCTCTCCTTCAGCCGCAGCCAGGAAGAAGCCGCCGATGCTGCTGCCCTGCCGGCAGTGCTGGCGGTCTACGGCCATGTCGGCGACGCTGCTGCCTTTTTCGAGAAGGTCACGCAGCAGCGCTCGGGATTCGACAGCCCAACCCTGCTCAGCACTCACCCCGATAGCGAGCAGCGGATTGCCCGCATACGAGAGTTTTCGGCGCGCCAGGCGCCAACCGACGTTGCCCCGACGCCGCTGCCAGCCTTCATGAAAGCGCCCTGACCCGGGCGGCAAGCAGCGCCGTCGCCGTCGATGATAGACTCGCGCCCTTCCCCTGCCTGTCGATCTCCCCGTGCATCTCACCCTGCTTGTTCCTGAACTGATCTGGCCGGAACCCGGCGACTCATTCACGCTGGGCAAACTAGCCGCCCCCGGCCTTGAGTGGCTGCTGGCTCATGCCCGCCTTGAGCGCCATCGGCGTCTGCCGTTTGAAACCGCGCTGGGCAAATTATTCGGCTTTGACAACGCCCCGTTCGGCGCCCTGCGTCTCCTCGGCGAAGATCGGCAGGCCGCCCGCGCAGGCCATTGGCTATGCGCCGACCCGGTGCACCTGCGCTTTCATCAGGAGCGCATCATCCTCGCCGACGCCAGCGCCTTTGATATCGAGATCAGCGAAGCGCAGGCGCTAGCCGCCGCGCTCAACAGCGAATTTGCCGATCTCGGCGAATTCCACGTCGCCCACCCGCAACGCTGGTATTTGCGTCTGAAAGTAGCGCTTGAGCACCGCAGCCAGCCGCTTTCCGCCGTCGCCGGCCGCCGTGTCGATGGCGAACTGGGCAGCAGCGCCCTCCCCCTCACCCGCCGGCTAAACGAAATCCAGATGTTCATGCACGGCCACCCGATCAATCAGCAACGCGAAGCTGCCGGCAAGCCGGCGGTCAACAGCCTGTGGTTGTGGGGTGGCGGCGAGCTCGATCAAAACCTTCGATCTCCGCCCGGCTCGGCGCTGCTCTCCGACCACCCGCTGGCAGCCGGCCTCGCCGAGACCGCCGCCATTCGACTACTGACGCCGCCGGCTAATCTCGACGCCCTGCTTGCCTGCGGTGAAAAAGCCCCGCTGCTCGTCCTCGATCAACTCCTGCCTGCCGTTCTCGGCGAAAACAGCGAACACTGGCGCAGCGACTTTGCCCGGATGGACAATGACTGGTTTATCCCGCTTAAAAATGCGCTCGGAAGGCGGATAGACCGCATTAACCTGATCGCCCCCTGTGTTTATGGCGAACTGCACTACACACTGACCGCTGGCGAGCGCTGGAAATTCTGGAAGCGCCCTCTCCCGCTTCAAGTAACCGCCAGGAATCTCGCCGAAAGCCCGACGCCATGACCGAACTGACCGCCCGCAAAATTCCGCCGCGCATCGCCTGGCAGCTTGAGCAACAGGGTCTGCACCCTTTATTGGCACGCCTTTACGCGGCACGCGGCGTCACCGACAAGGCCGAACTCGATTACGAGCTCAAATCGCTGATCCCGCCGGCGGCGCTGACCAACGCCGCCGCCGCCGCGACCTTGCTCGCCGACGCCATCGAAGCCGATGCCCGGCTCCTGATCATCGGCGATTACGACTGCGACGGTGCCACCGCCACCGCTGTCGGCATGCGCGCCCTGACGGCGCTCGGCGCCCAGGTCGATTTTTTGCTGCCTGACCGCTTCAAGCTCGGCTACGGCCTGTCGCCGGAAATCGTCGACCTTGCCGCGCAGCAATCGCCCGACCTGATCATCACCGTCGACAACGGCATCGCCAGCCTCGAAGGCGTTGCCCGCGCCAATCAACTGGGTATCGCGACGCTGATTACCGACCACCATCTGCCGGCCGGATCAACGCCGGAATCGCTGCCCGCCGCCGACTGCATCGTCAACCCCAACCAGCCGGGCTGCGCCTTTCCCTCCAAATGTATCGCCGGCGTTGGCGTCATGTTCTACGTCATGCTCGCCCTGCGCGCCGAATTGCGAGAACGCGGCTTCTTCGCCAGCCAACCCGAACCCAATTTTGCCGACCTGCTCGATCTCGTCGCCCTCGGCACCGTCGCCGACGTCGTCAAACTCGACCGCAACAACCGCATTCTCGTCAGCCAGGGCTTGAAGCGAATGCGCTCCGGTCGCCTGCAAACCGGCATTGCCGCCCTCTTCAAGGCCGCCAGCCGCGACCCCAAAAAAGCCTCGGCCTTCGACCTCGGCTTTCTCATCGCCCCGCGCCTTAACGCCGCCGGCCGCCTCGCCGACATGCGCCTGGGCGTCGAATGCCTGATTACCGACAACCCGGCACGCGCCCTGCAAATCGCCCAGGAACTCGACAGCCTCAACCGCGCCCGCCGCGAAATCGAATCCGGAATGCAGGAACAAGCCCTGCTCCTGCTCGACGCACTCAGCACCGCCGACCCCGCCGCCGGCATCGCCCTCTTTGACGCCAGCTGGCATGAAGGCGTCGTCGGCATCCTCGCCTCGCGGATCAAGGAAAAACTGCATCGCCCGGTGTTTGCCTTTGCCCTCGGCGAAGGCGGCATCATCAAAGGCTCCGGCCGCTCGATCCCCGGACTTCACCTGCGCGACGCGCTCGACCTCGTTGCCAAACGCGCACCCGATTTGCTGATCCGCTTCGGCGGCCACGCCATGGCCGCCGGCGTCACCCTGCAAAGCGAAAATTTTGAGCGCTTTCGCACCCTCTTTGCCACCGTCGCCGGCGAACTGATCGCCCCCGCCGACCTCACCCGCACACTAGAAACCGACGGCCCCCTCGAAGGCGGCTACATCTCGCTGGCCACCGCCCGCTTGCTGGAAAACGAAGTCTGGGGCCAGGGCTTCCCCGCGCCGCTCTTTCTCGATGAGTTTGAAGTCGAGCAACAACGTGTCCTCAAGGAAAAGCACCTCAAACTCAAACTGCGCAAGGGCAATACGCGCATCGAAGCGATCCAGTTCAACTTCAGCACGCAACCCGGCAACACCACCCGCGCCGCCTTCCGCCTGGCGATCAACGAATACATGGGCGTTGAAAGCCCGCAGTTGATGGTTGAATATCTGGAGTGAAGCCCCACGGGGACTTCCGTTGGTCGTCATCCGGGGCGTTGTTCATATCATCCAGCGCGATGCCAGAGAGCGTGAAGGACAAGAAGCGGTCGTTGGCGCCGAGGACGAAGGTCTGGTTGAGGCGGGTTTGGGTGCTGGCGCTTTCCTGGAGGGTGGCGGTGCCGGCGTTGAAACGCAGGTCGCCGGTGGTGGACCAGCCGGCGCCATCGGTGAATGCCGGGTTGCTCAGGCTGGGCTGGGCGGCGATGTCGAATTGCGTCCATGCCGAGGATGGCGAAGGACGGCGCTGGCGGGCTGAAGGGGTCGTAGGGGACGGACGAAGCGGTGCCGGTTTCCTTGGCCACGGCGAGGAGTTCGGCCATCAGGCTGAGTTCGGCCGCGCTGGGCAGACGACGCACGCCGGGCGGCAAGGTGGTGGACATCAGGGCATGGGGATCGGCGCTGTGGTTCAGACCGAGGGCGTGGCCGACTTCGTGCAGCAGCACGCTGAGCAAATCCATCTTGCCGGCGGCTTCGCTGCCCGGGCGGGCAATCCATTCGAGCGGGTTGCTGGTCGGCAGGTACTCGTCGTTGAGGTAGGGGGTGTAGTCGATGTACCAGCCGTGGCCGGCGGCGTTATTGTCCAAGGTGATTTGGGCGGTGGGGCCGGTGCCGAGGGTTTGGCCTAGTTCGCTGCCATTCAAATCGGCGAAGGTGAGGTTTTGGGTGGCGGCGGTGAGTACGTTGGCGAGGCTGGGGGTGTCGGAGGGGGAGGAAATTTTCCAGCGCTCGGGGTTGCAAATACCGATTTCTGGCTCGCTGTCCTCAATGGCCCATATCAGGTACTGAATGCGCACCTTGACGCCATTCTTTTCCACCTGCATCACGAAGCGGTCTTTGCCGAAGTAGCCGGCATCTGGCATGTAGTGATAATCCGCCTTGCCAGACCACTGACCTTCCTCAAGAACTAGTTTGCCGTGATTGGGAGCTTTGATGAGCGTGATTTTTGCGCCGGAGAAAAACTGGCTACTGTCGAGCTTTTCTTTATAGCGCGGATCATTGCCGTGATAATTAAATAGGTAGCTGCCCCCAGCATAAATCGGATTGATTTCCGCGCCAGATGATTGCTTTGCAGTCTGACAAACACCGTAGACATAGTTATCAGCCGCCTGTGCGGGCGAGACAGCGGAGATTGCGATAACGGCGCCGGTCAGCCAGCCAGCGCCCGTTCCTGGATCGGGAACCCACATTATTTTCTCCTCGGAGGATTGTTTCAGTTGATCAAACAGCGGTTCCGCTTGTGCCCATAGCTGCGCTTCCTGCTCTACGGTCAAGTCCGGCCCGTCCGGGGTTTCGCTCAACCCCTCGCCCGCCGCCAGCAATTGTGCCGGTCTTTTAGCGATTTCAACGACCTGACGCGGCGCGAATATAAGCCCAAAGCCCTGTTGGTAGTCCTGTCGACCGGTTGTCGCGATCCCTACACGCGCCAAGGCCGCACGTAGGCTCTCGTCGGGATTGCCGCCTTTCTTCAATAGTGCTGCGACATTTTTCTGGTAGTTTTCCCAGCGACTGGGGAAGGCATCTCCTTGGTTGATGACCAATGAGATTTTGTTGAATTCCGATTCTTGCGAATCTGGCACCACATCGCTACCCCATGTAATCGTCGACGCCTTGTCGTTGAGACTTCCGTGAGCGCTCCAGAACCATGCTCCAGCCAATGCCGCAAGTTTCCTACCCTGCTCGCTATTCTCTGAGATGCGGTTCGTGAGAGACGGATTGCTCTTCAATGTCAGTTCAATCTGCGCCTTTGTTTGCCCTTGAAGCTCGGGAATCAGACCAGGAAATTTCTCGGATATGTCGTAGAAAAACTCGGCATAGTTGACAAAATGGGTCACGTGCAGGAAACCGCGCCCGATCCAGTTATGTGCAATCTTGTCTACAGCTTTCCCATTGCCTTTCGGAATACCTTTAGTGCCTTTGTCTTCGGATAAATAGTAATCGGCGAATTTGTCCTTGACCGTATCCCAAACAGCTTCACTAGGTTTGTACTCTTCAACCCCAGGGTCAGACAATTTCTTGCCTTCCAAGACGGTCAACCCAAGTACATCTTTCATAAAAATCTGAAGATTGCTGAAACGCTGTTCGCGCGTTAGTTGTTTTCCGCCAAACATTCCGCTGAACGTGTCGATCAGTACTCTGACGCGATACGGCCCGATCCTCTCCGTCATACTTGCTAAGCCACCTGTTTCCTGCTTCACCTGCGCCAGGTAAGCCGCGATACGTTGCGGCGTATTGATGCCAAACTCAGCCATGGCCTTCTGCAACGGCTTGACCCAGGCGGCGTAATCCACCCCCTTGGTCTTACCGTCCGGATTCATAAACGCCGCCAACGACTCCGCCGTCATCATTGATCCCAACGGTGCTGCCGTGCCGCCGAGCAGGATGTTCTTTGCATCAATCAACCCGCCACTGGTCGGGTCTCCCTTACCAAACAGAGCCTCCTTGATCTTCGCCTTGTCGCCGGCGCTGGCGATCTGGATATCGTCCCAGCCGATCCCGTTGCCGCTCTGGTTGTCATTGAGCATGGCGCTGTAGATAGCCAGGAAATCCTTGAGCGCGTCGCCTTGCTGGTTCGTCGGGTTGGCCGCCTTGTCCAGGCTCGGATTTCCCAGCAACCCGGCCAAGGCCTGGGCATTGGCGGCATTCCACTGCTTGTTCCGGTAAGCCGCCTGGCCGGCTTCGCTAATCACGGCGGGGGGCGTATCGGTCGTCAAGCCGAGAACGACATCCTTGCCGGACACCCTGTCCTGATTGGTTTTCGAGACGTATCTCTCGTTGATCCCGAGATTGAGCATGACACCCAATTCCCCGGCGCCCTTGAACTGCAGCCGGGCTTCCTCGGCAACACGACGGTTGGCCGTGGTCTGGGCTTGTGTTGCCACCATCAGGTCGTAAATCCAGCTCGTGCCTTGGGTGCTCTTGCCGGCCTCAACCTGGTTGACCCAGCCGGCAGCGAGGGCGCCTTTGCCCTTCAAGGCCGAACTGAAATCCATCCAGTGCGGCGCGTTGTAGGCGTTGAGCCAGGTGAATACGCTGTTGCTGCTGTCGCCGGTGATGGCCGGAAATTGGTAGCTCGCAGAATAGGTGGTTTGACCGGCAACGATCTGGGCAAACTGGCTGAGTACCTTTTGCTCATTGGGTTTGATCGCTCCATCGACCACAATTTCTTCGTGGGTCATGGACGACAGGCCGTACCCCAGGTATTTCAACCGCTGTTCGACACGCGCGGCGTTCACTGGGTCGGCGACGCCTTTCGTTCCAACAAACTCGATTGTGGAGTACCCCGGGTTATCGAGCGGCCGGTCGCCTACGAAGGGGTTGGCGACGCTGGCGTAGTCTTTGGCCGTGATCTTCAAGGTCACGACATTGTCACCCGCCTTTTGCCCGGCGAGCGGCCTGCTCAGCGTGTAATTGAGGCGAACGGTGCCCCATTTGTCCCCCAGCGCCAGCCCGGCCCGCAGCTTTTTGATGTCGGCTTCAATGATCTTGCCATCTGCGTCGCGACGATCCTGGTCGCTCAGGTTGGCCAGCGCGAAGAAGCGGCCGATGTTGGTTCCGCTGGCGTCGCGGGTCAACAGGCTGTGGTCTGGGTTGGTCAGCAGGGTGATGCCGCGTTCTTTGTTTTGAGAGAGATTGCGGACGTCGTCATTTTCCAGGGGAAGTCCGGCAACCGAAATCGCCGCCATCAATTGTGCGATCTCCGTCGCTTTCGCCGCAATGGCGTTCTTGTCGGCCGGCAACTGACTGTCGGGCGGCGGCAGTTTGAGCAAGGAATGCGCAATCAGGCGCTTGAAGTCGTCGCTGCGGGTATCGATTTCAATCACGTCGCCCATCCGCACGACCATGTCGATGGCCACCGGATCCGGATCAAAGAACGTCCCAATCGGCCGCCCGCTGCCGATGTCGTTGGGGTTATCGGAGCGCGGCGAGATCAGTTGTTCGGCGCCCTCCGGCAGGCGGATGTGCTGGGAGAGACGCGTCTGCGGGGCTTGCGCGAGGGCGGCGGCGATCAGGGCGCCGACGTCCCAGGCGTGCACCTGGTTGGGGAGTTGAATGAAGTAGTTGGGCGAGTTCATGTTGCCGCTGTAGCCGCCCTTGAGCTGGCCGATCAGCACCGAGCCGTCTTCCGAGAGCGCCAGGTTGATGATCCCGTAGCCGTCGAGCGGCAAGGTGGCGCCGAGGTATTCGGCTTGGCCGAAGGGGTCTTTGACGATGCCCAGCTTGCCACCGACATTGACCTTCTTGGCGCTGGCGCTGCCGCCGACGGCGGTGGGCGGCGCAAAGGGCGAGGTGAAGACGAACATCGGCGCTTCGTACATCGCCCGGTAATAGGCGTCGTTGTAGGCAATCGCGTCGTCGCCGACGATCGCGTACTCGACCCCGTCGACGGTGACGAGGACGGCGCTCTGGGTGCGCTGGATGTTGAGGCGGTCGATGCGGATGGCGCTGTCGGGCTGATTCATCGGGATCGCCGTCATCCGGGCGTCGGTCACCCGGCCGTTGGCATCGCGTGTCAGCACCAGGGTCGACAGCCCACGGTCGGTGCTGTTGATGTTGGCGACCAGGTAGCGATTGCTGTCCTGGGTGGCGGTGAGGTTGAACGGGGTGCGCCCGCCGCGCCCGTCGTCGGTAATCGCCACCCCCTGCGCGTCGGCCCAGTCGGCCGTTGCCTGTAATTGGGCAAACTGGCCGGCAACCAGGCGCGTGAGTGGGGCGCGGTGAATTCGCAAGAGTTGGGTGCCACAGCCACACCAAGCTATTCGACCTTGAGACGCCCCACGGATACTGAGTTCGCAATTTTTATACATCACTCACACTTCCCACGGGTTGATGACGGATACGCCGACCGCCTCATAGGGTGCAGTGTCGCGTGAGGCCACGATGAAACCCCGCGAGGCCGCAATCGCGGCAATGTAGCCGTCAGGTGTCGGAAATCCTCGCCCGCTGGCTTTTGCCATCACGGCCAACTCGGCATAGCGCCGCGCGGCATCGGTGTCAAATGGCAGCACCCGATCCCTGAACAGCCCCATCAGCCCGTCAAGTATCTGTGCCAGCATGTCCTTACGCCTGCCTGCCGGGAGTGCGGCGATGCCGAACAGCAACTCGGCCAGCGTCACGCTAGACAGGTACAGCGTTTCGGAGGCTTGATCGTTCAGCCAGGCGCGCACGGCCTTGTGCGGCTCAGGCTTCATCGCCTCGGAAACGACGTTGGTATCGAGGACAATCATTCAAACCTCAGCGGCTCGGCTGGCGTCTTGTCTCGCACCTGGACGAAGACCTCGAAATCCCCGTTCGTCAGGCCGATCTTGCGACCCAACGCCACCAAGGCTTCGCCCAGGCGAACGCGCGTCTCTGGCTTGACTGCAATCGCCAGAATCTCGCGGACTTCGGCCTCGGTGCTTTGCCCGTGTTGCGCAGCGCGAATCCGTAGGGCGCGATGTACTTCGTCGGGTAAATTGCGTACTGTCAGCATTGCCATAACATCACCTCATGGAATTGTATTCAATGAAGTCATTTTAGTGTTGTGAATGCATCGCCACAAGGGGCATTTGTCATGTCGCTAAAGACTGGTTTTTCATCATTTAGCGATAGGTGACCGGTGTCGTCAGGACGACGCACTCTGTCCACGCCCCCCCCCCCTACATGCTGGAGGTCGTCGAAAACGATGCCGGCGCCACGTAGCAGACGGTCTACACGGTCAAGTTTGCGACAGCGGTGTTTGTCTTCCATTGCTTGGGGTTCTAAGCCGGAGCCCCAGAAAATTCCGCCACTATTGCATGTAACGTAGTTGTCGCGCATAGTGTTGCATGTAACTTTACAGGGGCTCATATGGGAAGCACACACGTTAACGCACGCGTTCAAAAGCACCGCGACGCGCTGCGCATGGCAGGACTTCGCCTGGTACAAATCTGGGTACCGGATACACGCCGCCCGGACTTCGCGGAGGAATGCCGCCGTCAATGCCTGCTCGTGGCCCAGGCTGATCGCGCCGATACGGCCATGCAGCAGTTCATGGATGAAGCATTGGCAGATGTGGACGGCTGGACGGAATGACGCGCGGCGATCTTGTGACCATCGCCATGCAAGGCGACTTCGGCAAACCGCGCCCCGCCTTGGTAATTCAAGCCAATCAGTTCAGCGAGCACGCGAGCGCAACGGTTCTACCCATCACCAGCACGCTTGTTTCCGCACCATTGTTGCGCGTCACAATTCAGCCGGCTGCCGAGAACGGCATGCAAAAGCCCTCACAAGTCATGGTGGACAAGGCGATGACGGTGAAGCGCAACAAGGTAGGGCCAGCCTTCGGACGCATCGACGCGGATGCACTGGTGGAGGTAGAGCGTTGCTTGGCCGTGTTCTTGGGCATCGCCAAGTGACCGGAAACACTTGTTTCCCGTGTCGGTCGAGATCAAGGTGCGGCCGGCGGCCGAGCCGGTCGGGCATTTGACGCTCGCAAGCGCCTGACCGGAGGCGCTTGATGACCGTCTGCATCACCGCCGAAGAATGGGCAAGCTATCCCCCGAGAATTTCGAGACGCATTCGCTGCAGCGCTCCAACCTGACAAACAGCGACGGAAAATTCGGCGGTTCAGGCTTACAACCCCTCATTGGCAGTTCGCTTCAATCTGGATTTCAAATCGTCAATCAAGCCTTGCGAGGCATCTTCAACCATGTCGAGAACCAGATCAAAGCCATACCCAAGGCCGTAGTAGGGGTCAGGCACTTCATCGTCATCGTAGTTTTTCGAATAGCCCATGAAGAGCTTCAGCTTGTTTTTCTGGTCGGGCGAAGCGATTCGTTGCAGGTTATCCAGGTTGGTTTTGTCCATTGCCAGAATCAGATCAAAGTAATCAAGATCCTGACGTGCAACTTTGCGGGCGCGCAATTGAGACAAATCAAAGCCCCGGACGGCGGCAGCGCGTTGAGTTCGACCGTCGGGTGCTTCACCGACATGGTAGCCATGCGTGCCGGCAGAGTCGATTTCCACGAGATCGCTCAGTTGATTGCGCTCAATAAACGCCTTGAGTACGCCTTCAGCAGTTGGCGATCGGCAAATATTGCCCATACAGACTAAAAGGATACGATAGCTCATGGTGTATTGTCTCCCTCCCGGTCATGTGATGCCGCACCGAAAACCCGTTCCTTCAACCTGAACAAGTCATCGCGGGCCGCTGCCGCCTTTTCGAATTCCAGATTTTTAGCACATTCCAGCATTTGCTTCTCCAGCCGCTTGATTTCCTTTGCGACCGACTTCTCGTCCATTGCTTCATAAACCGCTTGTTGCTGTGCCGCTTTGAGTTCAGTTTGCACTGACTCAGTGTCATAGACACCATCGATAATGTCTTTGATCCGCTTCGACACCCCACGCGGCGTAATGCCGTTTTCGGCATTGAAGCCGGTTTGTTTTTCGCGCCGGCGCTCGGTTTCAGCCATGGCGCGCTGCATCGACTGCGTGATTTTATCAGCATAGAGAATTGCCGTGCCGTGGAGGTGGCGGGCGGCGCGCCCCATGGTCTGGATCAGGGAGCGTTCCGAACGCAAAAAACCTTCCTTGTCGGCGTCAAGAATGGCGACGAGGGAAACTTCGGGGATATCCAATCCTTCGCGCAACAAATTGATGCCGACCAGAACGTCAAATTCACCCAGTCTTAAATCGCGGATGATTTCGACCCGCTCCACCGTATCAATGTCCGAATGCAGGTAGCGTACGCGAATCCCGTTATCTGCCAGGAAATCCGTCAAGTCTTCCGACATGCGCTTGGTCAGTGTCGTGACGAGCACCCGCTCGCCAAGCTCAACTCGTATTTTTATCTGGGATAGCAAATCATCAACCTGGGTCGATGCCGGCTTGACAAGCACTTCGGGGTCAACGAGGCCGGTGGGTCTGACCAGTTGTTCGACTACTTGACCAGCGTGGGTGTTTTCGTAGTCCGCCGGTGTTGCCGAGACAAAAATGGTTTGCCGCATCAAGGCCTCGAATTCGTTGAACTGTAGCGGTCGGTTGTCGAGCGCCGACGGCAGGCGAAAGCCGTAATCAACTAGATTTTCCTTGCGTGAGCGGTCACCTTTGTACATCCCCCCCACCTGACCAATCGTCACATGGGATTCATCAATGAACATGAGCGCATCGGTAGCCAGGTAATCGATCAGGGTCGGCGGCGGTTCGCCGGCTTGACGTCCGGAAAAATGCCGCGAGTAATTTTCGATGCCTTTGCAAAAACCGATCTGATCCAGCAATTCAAGATCAAAACGTGTTCTTTGCTCAATCCGCTGCGCCTCGACCAATTTGTTATGGGCGTTGAAGTGGTCGATACGTTCGCGAAGTTCAGTCTTGATTGCCTCAATAGCCCTGACCACCGTGTCGCGCGGCGTGACGTAGTGCGAGGCAGGGAAAACGGTGAAACGCAGGGCTTTTTGCAACAGGTGTCCGGTGAGCGGGTCAAAAAACTGCAGTCCTTCAACCTCGTCGTCAAACAATGAAACGCGAATGGCATGTTCAGCATGCTCCGCCGGGAATATATCAATTACGTCACCGCGAACGCGAAAGGTGCCGCGATGGAAATCGATATCGTTGCGCTCATATTGCATCTCGATGAGCCGTTTGACGATCGTTCGTTGATCCAAACAGTCGCCGACGCGCATAGTCAGGATCATGTTGTGATATTCGTCACGATCACCAATGCCGTAAATACAAGAAACAGTGGCCACAATCACCACGTCACGCCGCTCAATCAGGCTTTTGGTGGCAGACAGTCGCATCTGTTCGATATGGTCGTTGATCGAACTGTCCTTTTCGATGAACAGGTCACGCGACGGGACGTAAGCTTCAGGCTGGTAATAGTCGTAATAAGAGACGAAATACTCGACCGCATTTTCCGGAAAAAACTCCCGAAATTCCGAGTACAACTGCGCGGCCAGGGTCTTGTTCGGCGCCAGTATCAACGCCGGACGGCCGGTGCGGGCAATCACGTTGGCCATGGTATAGGTTTTGCCGGAGCCGGTCACACCCAACAAGGTCTGAAACGACAAGCCATCATCAATCCCCTCAACCAGTTGTCGGATGGCCTCCGGCTGATCGCCCGCCGGCAAAAATGGCTGATGAAGTCGGTAAGGACTCCCCTCAAAGCAGACTACCGGCGTATTGGGTGAAGTTTTTGTCATGCTAAAATTCTTCGCTTTTTGCGTTCAGCAGGGTTGCTGTCCGAACATTGTTCTTATTATTTCATGGAGTCTTTATGTCCTCGTCGATCTTTGCTGCGGTAGAACTGGCCCCGCGTGACCCGATTCTCGGCCTCAATGAATCTTTTAATGCCGACACCCGCAGCACCAAGGTCAATCTCGGCGTTGGCGTTTATTTTGACGACAACGGCAAAATTCCGCTCCTGTCGGCGGTAAAAGCGGCCGAAGATGCCCGCGTCAAGGCTGCGCTGCCGCGTGGCTACCAACCCATCGAGGGGGCGCCCGCCTACAATCAGGCAGTGCAAAACTTGCTTCTGGGCAAAGACTCTGCCCTCATCAGCAACGGGCAAGTAATCACTGCCCAGGCGCTCGGCGGGACAGGCGCCCTGAAAATTGGCGCTGATTACCTCAAACGCCTGACACCCAATGCCAAGGTTTATATCAGTGATCCTTCCTGGGAAAACCATCGCGCTCTGTTTGAGTCAGCGGGCTTTGCCGTTGAAAACTATCCTTACTACGACGCGGCGACGCGCGGCGTTGATTTTTCCGCCATGAAAGCCTGTCTCGGCGGACTGAATGCCGGCTCCATCATCATCCTCCATGCCTGTTGCCATAACCCGACCGGCGCTGATCTCTCGGACGCCCAATGGCAGGAAGTCGTCGAATTATGCCGGGCTCGTGGTTTGGTTCCCTTCCTCGATATGGCCTACCAAGGCTTTGCCGAGGGCATCGAACCTGATGCGGTGGCGGTTCGCGCGTTCTCGGCGTCTGGCCTGCAATTCTTTGTTTCAAGTTCTTTTTCCAAGAGTTTCTCGCTCTACGGTGAGCGCGTCGGTGCGCTGTCGATTATCACCGCCAGCAAGGATGAATCCGTCCGGGTCATGTCCCAGCTCAAGCGTGTCATTCGTACCAACTATTCCAACCCACCGATTCATGGCGGTTCGCTGGTCGCTGCCGTCCTTGCCTCACCTGAACTGCGTCAGTTGTGGGAAACGGAGCTGGCCGCAATGCGGGATCGGATTCGCGCCATGCGTACCAGCCTGGTCGAGGCCATCAGGGCACAAGGCGTAGCACAAGATTTTTCTTTTGTTGCCCAGCAACGCGGCATGTTCTCTTACACCGGCCTGACCGCTCAGCAGGTCGAGCGCATGAAAGATGAATTTGGCATTTACGCAGTGTCGACAGGACGTATCTGCCTGGCTGCGCTGAATACAAAAAATATCGATTACGTCGCCAAGGCCATCGCTACCGTCATTTAATCCTGAGTAGTGCCTCCCGCAGGCTGTCAAAAGCCTGCGCTCCTTCCCGTTCAGTCAGGAATCCTTCGATGTCTTCGAGGTTATGCTCGAAATTGGCAGAAAATTTGACAACAGATTTTTTCGCCATAGGTATATCCCGCCGCAATTCAGGTGCTACAGCGACGCTCGATTGAACTGGATCGCGCCACGTTTCTCCCTGCTCACGAGATGTATGCAGTATTTTGTACATCTTGCGCCTGCGGTCGCAACCGCAAAAAAGTACCGATTTCTGAGGACAAACTCGTGCCGGAGGTCATTGGTGCGACAGGCTGTGGCGGTGCAGATCAGAAATCATGAAAAATAACGATTAGCTCATTAAAACAGCGGGTTAAACCGAGCTTTTACCTTAATCTATGACTTTCGTCTGATTGCCGAAACGTTGTCAAGAGCATATTGTCCCGTCAAGATAATTGCGGGGTGAAATTTATGAAACAGCGTTCTGGAAGTGATCGGCGGGGGCGAGACACCGGTCCACCGAAAGGGTGTTTCGAGAGAAGGCGGCGAACCGAGCGCCGGTTGCCCGTCGTCGAGGAGCGCATGCTCTCCGATGACGATTTTTCCCGATATTTCGGCACCATCGCTCAACAAGAGAAGTCCCACAATGCGTCACGTTGACCCCTGCCCTTTCTGTCATTCCCCCGATACCAAACTGATCAAGATTGACCGTCACGAGTGGGCGGTTGTCTGCAACGGCTGCCGAGCTTCCGGTCCGATTGCCAATATTCCGGCCAAAGCTGCCGAGCAGTGGAGCCACGCAAGGCAGCAGAGCGACAAAGTCCTGCCTGAGCGTTGACGGCGAAATCGGCCAGCGGCGAACGCCGTCGGCCAGATCAACCCAAAGTTGGCAGTGCTCCCGCGAGCAACCGCCGATCATCAGCAAGCGTTGAAAACAACAGCTCCCCGACCTGACTTCAGTTTGCTTGCGACCGATAGAGTTCTTGATACAAGACGCTCATGCGAACAATTTCTTCTGCGGCGGGCGTGCTCGCGCCATAACGCAGACGTTCAAAAATCAACGTCAGTTCCGTTGCCGCCGGGCGCATGTTGTCCCTGAAGTGCGTCGCATCCCGCAAAAATTCGCGGGTGTTCGCCACCCGGGATCGTGGCGCATCGGCAAGCGCAAAAAGTCGTTCCATGGCTCGATAGAACTGGTTTGCACCGTCGAGACCGCTGGCATGTCTGCGCAGCGAGACCAGATACCAGTAATCAAAGCGCGTTCGTATCCAGGTTCGCGTTTTAGCCTCGCGGAACAAAACCATCAGGGCGACGAGCAAGGCAACGAGCATTAGGACAAAGAGCGAAGCCACCAGCAAGGGCTTGTTCTGTTGCAGCCACTCGGCCAAATCCTTGAGCAGCTTCTCGATGCGGTTCGACACCGGCGCCCATGCTCTGGCGATTGCTTCACTCAAGTCCGCCAATTCGCCGATTGCCGTGGCTTGCCAACCCGGCATTCCAGGACGCCCGGCAGCCTCACGCATCTGCCCCGGTGTCGGCCAGCCACGCCAGGGTGACGGGTTGGCAGCCGCCTCTTCTCCTGCCCCCTCTCCATCCTTTCCTTGCTCTGAAGATGAGCCCGGCGTAGCCGCCTCGTCCTGACGCTGATCTGCGGCGGCGCCCGCCCCTGACGAACCTCCGACTCGCGCCCCATTGCCCACCTGTCCGAATTGCGAGTGAAGATAAGGCCAGGTGACCTGAGGCGTCGCCAAATAAAGCACGCCGGCAATTCCGAGGATGATGAAGGTGGCGGCGCCGATGGCCATACCCTGGCCGGCTCGCCCGGTGTCTTGCAGGCTGCTGTCGCGAATGCTCTGCGCGCGCCGGCTGATCTGTTCCGATACGAGGGTAAAAACTACGGCCACAATGTACGGCAGGAGATAAAACAGCATCGTCCAGTCGGCTCGGTAATGTGATGCGGCAAACATGACCATCACCGCCGAAACCAGCAGGCCGAGATGCAACTGGCGGCGCGTCGTGGTGACGCAGTTCTGCGCGGCCTGAAGCATGCCCAGCAAATAGAGGCCGGCTCGCGGCATCCCCCAGCGAGGCAGGAAAACGAGCACAAAAATAGCCAAGCCGATAAACAGGACGATTTTCTGCTTCCTTTTCCCGTAATCGCTCGGCTGCCCCCGTTGTAACCAGGCCACGCGCAGCGTCCAGCCGTACATGAGCGCCCAGAAAATAGCCTCGAATGTAAAACCGCCGTATTGAATATCGAGAAAGCTGTTGCAGACGAGTGCCAGCCACAACGAGGCAAACAGGCCGAGATAAGCCGGGGTGTAAGTTAGTGGCGTGTTCATGGATTGAACAATCTGACCAGATCATCACCGCGGCGGACGATGACGGTGTGCGCCCCGAGCTCAAGCAACTCGGCGACGACGGCGGTTGGATCGGGATAATCCATTGTTGCCGGATGAGCGTCGGGTACAAAGGAGGCCTGATCGAAGATCACGGCAAACAAATGCACTTTGCGCACGCGCAGGGCGGCCAGCGCCGCAAGTGTGTGCGGCCAGCGCAAGGCATTCTCCGAGAGAAAAATCACCATCGTCTCACCGCGAATACAGAAGGGTGCGACTTCACTCAACAAACGTTCATAGGGAGTTACACCATCGCAGGCGACCACCGCCAGGGCATCCAGAATTCCCTGAAAATGCTGATCGCCCGATCCACCAACGCTGCGCAGCGGGAGTTGTCCGTCGCCGGCCAGACGGCTACGAATATTTTGCGAAGCGGCTGCACGACCAAGCGATGCGGCGATTCTGACCGCATATTCGAAGGTCGATTCGCGTCCCAGACCGATGTTTGATTCGACCGCCTGATCAAGAAGCAAATAAAGGCAGGCCGAAGCCAGCGGCTCATATTCCCTGACCATCAGTTCGCCGAGTCTGGCGGTTGTCGGCCAATGAATGTGTCGCGGATGATCGCCACGACGGTACTCGCGCAAACCGGAAAACTCGGCGGCGCCGGCACCTTCCGGCAACAGGTAGCCACCGCGGTGAATCTGGCTGGGCGCTCCCTGGAGCGGCAGCGACATGACCTGAAACAGATCGGGATAGATCGTCAGCGATTGCCGCTCTTCGTCGCGTGTCGCCCTCGCCTCGGTCAGTCCCAAAGGGAAGCTCGAGGCCAGCCCGATCGGCCCCAGGCGGTAATAGCCGCGCTTCTCGCAAACAACGGGAACCTCAAATCGCTGACGTCGGCGTCCCGCAAGGGTGGCCACCATGCCCAGGGTTTGGCGCGCACTTGCCGGCGGGTCAGACCATCCGGCAAAGGGCAAGTGATCAACGATCTCGACCATGAAGCGGGGAAGTAAACCTTCGTTCTCGACCTCGATCACGAAACGGATGGTTTCGCCTTCCGCCGCCCGTTGTGGCCCCGAACGGCTCACCTTCAACTTTTTGACCAGCCAGCGCGGCCAGGCAAAGCCGGTGATCAGCGTCGCCGAGAGCAAGGCGGGAATCACCCACAAAAATGTCTGATCGCGGTTGATCGCCGAAAAATAGGCGACCGCTGTCAGGACAAGCAAAACAATGACCTTGCGCCGCGCCCTGATCGAGGCCAGTAGTCCGGACGGCTGCATTTCAGACGGGAGGGGCAATTTGTCCGAGAATTTCATTCAGGACATGACGCGCCGTCCGGCCGCTGGCCGCCGCTTGCGGGCGCAAAATCAGGCGGTGTTCAAGAATCGCTGCCGCCATCAGTTTGACGATATCCGGCGTGACGTAGGCCTGTTGGCGCAGCCAGGCCATTCCCTGTGATCCGCGTGCCAATGCCAGGGTGCCGCGCGGACTCACGCCGAGGCGTAAATCGGGGTGAGCGCGGGTCGCCGCACTGATGCTCACCATGTATTTTGCGACATCGGCATGAACATGAACGGCTTTTACCGCTTCCCGCGCCGCCAGAATATCTTGCTGATTGATGACGGCTTGCAGCGAGTCGATCGGATGTGCCTGCGCCTGCGCGACCAGAATCCGCAGCTCCTCGTCGGGGCTCGGGTAGCCGACGTGCAAACGAACGAAAAATCGGTCGAGCTGGGCTTCCGGCAGCGGGTGCGTCCCCGCCATATCAATCGGATTTTGGGTTGCCAGCACCATGAATACGTCGGGCAGGGCGTAACTGACACCATCGACGCTGACGCGGAACTCTTCCA
Source organism: uncultured Pseudomonadota bacterium (assembly GCA_903951825.1). Lineage (GTDB taxonomy): Bacteria > Pseudomonadota > Gammaproteobacteria > Burkholderiales > Rhodocyclaceae > Azonexus. The sequence continues at coordinate 57,045 of CAJBDJ010000066.1, read as the reverse complement.
TGCATTCGAGTAGCGCCGACTGGGCGCGCGGTGTAGCACGGTTGATTTCGTCGGCCAGAAGGATGGAGGTGAATACCGGCCCCGGCCGGAATTCAAACTCACTGGTTTTCTGGTTGTAGATCGGCACGCCGGTGATATCGGAAGGCAACAAGTCGGGAGTGCATTGCAGCCGCTTCATTTCGACGCATACCGAGCGCGACAGGGCACGCGCCAGCATCGTTTTTCCGGTTCCCGGAACATCCTCAAGCAAGACGTGGCCACGGCAAAGCAAAGACACCACAGCAAGCTCGATCACCGAGCGCTTGCCGACGATCACCTTTTCTACATTGGTGATTAGCGACTCAATCGCATCCATCAGGATTCCCCTTTTTTGCTCAATCAAGGACCGGCGCACCGGCGCCATCCATTTGAAAATCGGGCTCGCAGGCACCGACATTCAGGCCGCCTTATTTTCTGATCGGCTGATTGCGCCCCGAAAACTGGTCGCTCATGCGAAATATGGCATCGCTGAAGGTACCGGTCGGATTCTCGCGGCAATAGCGATTGATGTTCAGTTCAATGGTGCCGCTTGAAACCGCCGCGACCTGCTGACCAGGCAAGGCGTAATTGTGGCCACTCAGGACGCCGCGCGCCCAGGCCACATGGTTCGCGCGCAAATCGGGATCGTCCTTGGCGCGGCTCCAGGCAGCGCATGACATGTCGTCAAAACCGAGGATATTGAGACTGGCCGCCGATGCTGCGCTAGCCGCCGGCGCACACTGGAGGATGAGCAGAAGGGATAAAACCGGGTGCCAACGCATTGTGCTTCTCTCTTTTCGTAAGCAGCCTGTGGCTGCGGTTGGCAGGGATTATCCACCAGCCCCGGCGAAGCGAAAAGGCGATTATTAAATTACCGCCCGGCCTTGTCCCGGAAGGCCTAAATCGGCGAAAATCGCTCGCTTTACGCGGTTCTCCGCGGCACCCCCCATTTATTAGGATTCCCCATGTCGAACGCCGAACACGCCCCCCCGGCCGCGCCGGATGAGAACCAGCTAATTGCCGAGCGACGCGCCAAACTCGCCGCTTGGCGTGCGAGCGGCAAAGCCTTCCCCAATGATTTCCAGCGCGAGAATACCGCCGCCAAGGTACTTGAAGGCTATGCCGACAAATCGGCAGAAGAGCTCGCGGCGCTGACGCTTGAGGTCAAAATGGCGGGGCGCATGATGTTGAAGCGCGTCATGGGCAAAGCCTCGTTTGCGACGATTCAGGATTTATCCGGACGCCTGCAAATCTACATCACGCGCGACCGCATCGGCGAAACCGCTTATGACGACTTCAAGACCTGGGATCTCGGCGACATCATCGGCGTCACCGGTATTTTGATGAAAACCAAGACCGGCGAACTCTCCGTTCAGGCGGCCGAGATCCGTCTCCTGACCAAGTCGCTGCGCCCCTTGCCGGACAAATTCCACGGCCTCGCCGATCAGGAGATGAAATACCGCCAGCGTTACGTCGACCTGATTATGAACGAGGAAACCCGCTTCACCTTCCGCGCCCGTTCGGCGATCGTTTCGTCGATCCGCAATTACATGCTCGGCCACGGCTTCATGGAAGTCGAAACGCCGATGATGCACCCGATCCCCGGCGGCGCTTCGGCCAAGCCGTTTGTCACCCACCATAACGCACTCGACATGCAGCAGTTCCTGCGCATCGCCCCGGAGTTGTATCTCAAGCGTCTGGTCGTCGGCGGTTTCGAGAAGGTTTTCGAAATCAACCGCAACTTCCGCAACGAAGGCTTGAGCCCGCGCCACAATCCCGAATTCACGATGATGGAGTTCTACGAAGCGTATGCCAACTACCAGACGCTGATGGACTTCACCGAAGGCCTGCTGCGCCATGCCGCACGTTCGGCGCTGGGCAAGGAGGTTTTTCAGTACCAGGGGCGCGAGCTCGATCTCGCCAAACCGTTTCATCGCCTGACCATCAATCAGGCGATCCAGCGCGAGCAGCCTTCTTTCAGCGATGCGCAACTCGCCGACCCGGCGTTTCTCAGCGCGCAGATTCATGCCTTTGGCGAAAAGGTCAAGCCCGGCGGCCTTGGCAGCCTGCAACTGCAACTCTTCGAAGCCTGCGCCGAAGCCCGTTGCTGGGAGCCGACGTTCATCATCGACTACCCGGTTGAGGTTTCGCCGCTAGCGCGTGCCTCCGACAGCCACCCGGAAATCACCGAGCGCTTCGAGCTGTTCATCGTCGGCCGCGAAATCGCCAACGGCTTTTCCGAGTTGAACGACGCCGAGGATCAGGCCGCCCGCTTTCATGAGCAAATGAAGGCCAAGGATGCCGGCGACGAGGAAGCCATGTATTACGACGCCGATTTCATCCGCGCACTCGAATACGGGCTGCCACCGACCGCCGGCTGCGGCATCGGCATTGATCGCCTGATCATGCTGCTGACCGATGCGGCGGCGATTCGCGATGTCATCCTCTTCCCGTCGATGAGGCCGGAATAAGCACGGGTAGCAACCACGCTGCCAGCGACCTTATGCTCTTTCTCAACTCGATTTCACTGGCCGGCTCGATCGACGAGAATCCCTCTGGTCGATATCTTCGAAGGAGTTCAATAAATGCAGGTTAGTCAACTACAAGTCGCCAACGACAAGGTTCAGGATCGCCTGATTTTGCGCATTGCCACCCAGTCGAGCGAAGAAATTCGCGTCTATTTCACACGCCGTTTCTTGCGCGAACTTTGGCCGTATCTGGTGTCGATGCTCAACGGCCATCTCGCTGCACGCCCGCAAATCTCCGCTGCCAGTCCGTCTCAATCAGAGCCGGCAGCGACGTTTGAAAAGCCTTTTCGCGAAGAAAACCCGCGCTTTCCGCTCGGCAGCACCCCCTTGCTGGTCAGCGAGGCAACGCTTGAAGCAAGCGGCGAAGGCCAGGCACGCCTGGTTTTGCGCGAGGGTCGCGAGCGCAGCGTCAATCTCAACCTCAACGCCGATCTGCTGCAAGCCCTATGCGCGATGCTGCGCGCCACGTGCGAGCAAGCCAAATGGGACATGGCGCTCGACTACAATCAAGCAACCGGGGCGGTGGCGACGATCAATGCGCCCGAGAAAATTCTCCTCCATTAGTGAATAAGCTCAAGCCGGCGACGCTTGAATTCAATCGCCTCGGCCATCCCTATTCGTCGGCATTCGATGACATTTATCACTCAGCCGATGGCGGCCCGGCGCAATCCCGCCATGTATTTCTCGCCGGCAACCAGTTGCCCGAGCGCTGGCAAAGGCGCGACCGCTTCGTCATTCTCGAAACCGGTTTCGGGCTCGGGCTCAATTTCATGGCCACCTGGCAGGCTTGGCAAAATGACCCGCAGCGCTGCCGCCGCCTGCATTTCATCTCGTTCGAAAAGCACCCATTCGCCGTCGCCGATCTCGTCCGTGCCCATCAGGCATGGCCGGAGTTCGCCAGCCACTCGGCACAACTGCTGGCACACTGGCCGTCGCTGACAGCCGGCTTTCACCGCCTTTATCTGGATCAGGGAGCGGTTACCCTGACCCTCGTTTTTGGCGATGCCAGCAGCGAGTTGCGCACGCTCAACGCCGCCGTCGATGCCTTTTTTCTGGATGGCTTTGCGCCGTCCAACAACCCCGAACTGTGGTCGCCCTACTTCTGCAAAGGGCTCGCCAGACTGGCGGCGCGTGAAGCCACCCTCGCCACCTGGTCGGTCGCCGCGACACTGCGCGCGGCATTGAGCGCCGCCGAGTTTGATGTCGAGAAGCAGCCGGGCTTTGCCAGCAAGCGGCAGATGCTGAGCGGCCATTTTCGCTCACGGCGGCCGAACCGCCATCCGCCACCCAGTGATCGCCGAGCCATCGTCATCGGCGCCGGTATCGCCGGCGCGACCAGCGCCCATCGCCTGGCGGCAGCCGGCTGGCAAGTCACCGTTCTTGAGCAAAATACGGCGCCCGGCCGCGTCGCCTCGGGCAACCTCGCCGGAGTCATGCGGCCGCTGCCGAGTGCCGATGACAACCGCCTGTCGCGCCTCACCCGCGCCGGCTATAACGCCATGCTCAGGCTGCTTGCGACGCTGCCGGCGGCGCGCTGGTCGCCATCCGGTGTCGTTCATCTCGCCCGTGATAGCGAGCACGAGGCACAACAGCAGCGCGCTGTGGACGCCCTCGACTGGCCACCCGCCGAACTGCGCTTTCTCGACCGCCACGCCGCCTGTCAAAAACTCGGCTGGCCGGTCAATTTTGGCGGCTGGTACTTTCCCGGCGCCGGCTGGGTGCAGCCCGCTTCAGTCTGCCGGGCGGCTCTGGCAGCCTTTCCTGAACACATTGATCTGCGCTGCAATGTCACGGTCAGCCGCCTGGCGCATGTAGAAAACCATTGGCAGGCGCTGGGTGCCAACGGCGAAATCATCGCCGAAGCCCCCGTGCTGGTGATGGCCAGCGGCGTTGCCGCAACCACTTTTTCGCAATTTTCCTGGCTGCCGCAATTCGCCGCCCGTGGGCAGGTTAGCCATTTGCCGGCGGCGACAACACCGCCCATTGATGTCGTCGCCTACCAACGCGCCTACATCCTCCCGGCCATTGACGGCTGGCGCCTGATTGGCGCAACGCATGCGATCAACGACGATGAAGCTGGCGAACGCCGCGTTGACCACCGCGACAACCTTGAGAGCTTGCAACGGCTGCTTCCCGGTTACGCCACCGATCTCGACCCGGCCATCCTGCACGGCCTCGTCGGCCAGCGCCCGATGTCTCCCGACCGTCTGCCGATCGTCGGCCCGGTACCCGTCGTCAGCCCACAATCCGGCGATACAGCGTGGCCATTTCCTGACAACAGCCGGATTTCGTCGACCATGGGCTCAGCCAACACCCGCCTGCACGATCTGCCGCTGCACCCCGGTCTTTGGTGCGTTCAAGGGTTTGGCGCCCGCGGTATCGTCTGGTCGGCACTGATGGCCGATCTGCTGCTCAGTCGCCTGGAAGGCGAACCGCTGCCGCTGGAAAATGATCTGGTCAACGCCATCGACCCCGGCCGCTTTCTGCTCAAACGCCGGTAAATCATCTGGATCAGCCTCCAAGCCCCCTGCTAGACTGCATTTTTCAACCCCAACGAGAGAGACACGCGCATGAAGATCGAAACCATTGCCGTACACGGCGGCTATTCTCCAGATCCGACGACCAAGGCCGTCGCCGTGCCGATTTACCAAACCACCTCCTACGCATTCGACGACACGCAGCATGGCGCCGACCTCTTTGACCTCAAAGTGGCCGGCAACATTTACACGCGGATCATGAACCCGACCACCGACGTGCTGGAGAAGCGCGTTGCCGCGATGGAAGGCGGCGTCGCCGCGCTAGCCATGGCTTCCGGCATGGCCGCCATCACCGCCGCGATCCAGACGATCAGCGAAGCCGGCGACAACATTGTCACTTCAAGCACGCTCTACGGTGGCACCTACAACCTGTTCGCGCACACCCTGCCGCAATACGGGATTGACGTTCGCTTTGCCGATTACCGCGACCCGGCAGCTTTTGAAAAGCTGATCGACGACAAGACCAAGGCGGTTTTCTGCGAATCGGTTGGCAATCCGCTCGGCAACGTCACCGACTTCGAAAAAATTGCCGACATCGCTCACCGTCATGGCGTACCGGTGATTGTCGACAACACCGTCCCCTCACCCTACCTGTGCCGCCCCTTCGAACACGGCGCCGACATCGTCGTCCATGCCTTGACCAAATATCTCGGCGGACACGGCAACAGTATCGGCGGCATCATTGTCGATAGCGGCAAATTCCCGTGGGCCGAACACAAGCACAAATTCAAGCGCCTCAACGAACCGGATGTTTCCTATCACGGCGTGGTCTATACCGAGGCGCTTGGCGCCGCTGCCTACATCGGTCGCGCCCGCGTTGTGCCGCTGCGCAACATGGGCGCCGCCCTCAGCCCGTTCAACGCCTTCCTGATCCTCCAGGGAATCGAAACCCTGCCCCTGCGCATGGATCGCATTTGCGAGAACTCCCTGGCCATCGCCCGCTTCCTGCAAAATCACCCGAATGTCAGCTGGGTCAATTACGCCGGCCTGCCCGCGCACAAGGATCACGCGCTGGTGCAGAAATATATGGGCGGCCGCGCTTCCGGCATCCTCAATTTCGGCGTCAAGGGCGGCAGCGTCGCCGGCGGCAAATTCCAGGACGCCCTGCAATTGGTCACCCGTCTGGTCAATATCGGCGATTGCAAAACCCTCGCCTGCCATCCGGCCTCGACGACCCACCGCCAATTGGCGCCCGCCGAACTGGCCAAAGCCGGCGTTTCGGAAGACATGATTCGCCTGTCAGTAGGGATTGAGCATATCGACGACCTGATTGCCGATCTCGACCAGGCCTTGCACAGAGGGTCGGCAGGGGGAAAAAATACTAACGGGTAGGCCAATTGCTTGACAACAGCGGCAACCCTCGAGCGCGGCTTTCAGGCGTTTTAAAATAGGTCGACGAGGCGTTCGGACGCCTCGTCGAGCACATTAAACCGCTCGCTGGTTGATCGACTGCCCGCGACGAAATTTTCTAGGGTTCCGGCTTTACAACCCCTTATTGGCAACGGTCAACGCAGAATCATCCGCCTTTTTTGTGGAGCGCCAGGCGGGTCCAGGTTTCGACGACGGTGTCGGGGTTGAGGGAGATGCTGTTGATGCCCTGATCCATCAGCCACTCGGCGAGATCCGGGTGGTCGGACGGGCCCTGGCCGCAGATGCCGATGTATTTCCCGGCCTGGTTGGCGGCGGCGATGGCCATTGCCAGGAGCTTTTTGACCGCCGGGTCGCGTTCGTCGAAGAGATTGGCGACGAGTCCGGAGTCGCGGTCGAGGCCGAGCGTGAGTTGGGTCAGGTCGTTGGAGCCGATTGAAAAGCCGTCGAATATCTTGAGGAATTCGTCGGCGAGCAGCGCGTTCGACGGGATTTCGCACATCATGATCAGCTTGAGCTCGTTTTCGCCCTGCTTGAGGCCGTGCTCGGCGAGCAGATCGACGACCGCCTGACCTTCGCCGACGGTGCGCACGAAAGGCACCATCAGTTGGACGTTGGTTAGCCCCATCGCTTCACGCACATACTTCATGGCGCGGCATTCCATCTCGAAGCAATCGCGGAAGGATTGCGCGATGTAACGCGAGGCGCCACGGAAGCCGAGCATCGGGTTTTCTTCTTCCGGCTCGTAGAGATCGCCACCGAGCAGTTTGCGATATTCGTTCGATTTGAAGTCGGAGAGACGAACGATCACCGGATTCGGCCAGAAGGCGGCGGCGATGGTCGAGACGCCCTCGACCAGTTTTTCAACGAAAAAGTCTTTTGCCGAAGCGTAGCCGCGTGCGCGACGCTTGATTTCTTCGCGTTTGGAGGCGGGCAGACGCTCGACATCGAGAATCGCCTTCGGGTGGATGCCGATGACGTTGTTGATGATGAATTCGACGCGCGCCAGACCGACGCCGGCGTTGGGCAATTGGGCAAACTCGAAGGCCAGTTCGGGATTGCCGACGTTCATCATGACTTTGAGCGGAATCTCCGGCATGGCGGAAATATCGCGCGAAGTGACCTCGAAATCGAGGCGGCCGCGATAGACGTGCCCGGTGTCGCCTTCAGTGCATGAGACGGTGACGATCTCGCCTTCGTGCAGGGTTTCGGTCGCATCGCCACAGCCGACAATCGCCGGTATGCCGAGTTCGCGGGCAATGATCGCCGCGTGGCAGGTGCGCCCGCCGCGATTGGTGACGATGGCGGCGGCGCGTTTCATCACCGGCTCCCAGTTGGGGTCGGTCATGTCGGCCACCAGCACGTCGCCGGGCTGAACCTGATCCATCTCCTTCGGATCGCTGACGATGCGTACCGGGCCGATGCCGATTTTCTGGCCAATCGCGCGTCCGGAGGCGAGCTGGCGGGAGAACTGCTTGAGCTTGAATTTTTCGACTTTCCCTGCCCCGCTCTGCGATTGCACGGTTTCCGGACGGGCTTGCAAAATGTAGAGCTTGCCGTCGATGCCGTCCTTGCCCCACTCGATGTCCATCGGCCGGCCGTAATGCTTTTCGATGATCATCGCGTAGCGGGCGAGTTCCATGACTTCGTCGTCGTTGATCGAGAACTGGTTGCGCTGCGCTTCGCTGACGTCTTCGGTAATCACCGATTTGCCGGCCACTTTCTCGCTCGAGAAAGTCATCTTGATCATCTTCGAGCCGATATTGCGGCGGACAACGGCCTTTTTGCCGGCAGCCAGCATGGGTTTATGCACGTAAAACTCATCCGGGTTCACCGCGCCCTGCACCACCGTTTCGCCCAGACCGTAGCTGGAGGTGACAAAAACCGCGTCGCGGAAGCCGGATTCGGTATCGAGCGTGAACATCACGCCGGCGGCGCCCTTGTCGGAGCGAACCATGCGCTGAATGCCGGCCGAGAGGGCGACATCGGCATGGACGAAATTTTTGTGCACGCGGTAGGAAATCGCGCGGTCGTTATACAACGAGGCAAAAACCTCCTTGATCGCATGCAGGATGTTGTCCAGGCCAACGATGTTGAGGAAGGTTTCCTGCTGGCCGGCGAAGGAGGCGTCGGGCAAATCTTCGGCGGTGGCCGACGAGCGCACGGCAAACGACATATCGGCGCTGGAATCGGTGACCAGGCGCTGGTACTGCTCGGTGATGGCAACCGTCAGGCTGACCGGAAACGGGGTATCCATGATCCATTGACGAATCTGCGCGCCACAGGCGGCGAGCGCGTTGACGTCTTCAACGTCGAGGGCATCGAGCGCGGCGTTGATTTTGTGGTCGAGACCGCTCTGCGCGAGAAACTCGCGATAAGCCGACGCCGTCGTCGCAAAGCCGCCCGGCACGCGAACGCCGGAGCTGGCCAGCTGGCTGATCATTTCGCCGAGTGACGAATTTTTGCCGCCAACCTGCTCGACATCGGTCATGCGCAGTTGTTCAAAGGGGATGACATTGGGCTCCATCGGGATTCCTTTCGGGGGTCGGATCAAGAAGTTGAAGAAACAGGAAAATCGGTGTGCAGGCGGCGCTCGGCAGTTTCGCGGCGGGCAGCGGAACGCAGCGACTGGGCGAGGGTGGCGCGGACGAAATCAATATGTGTTTCGGCGGCAGCGCGCGCCGCCCCCGGCTTGCGCTCGGCAATGGCTGAGAAAATGGCGCCATGCTGGCTTTTCAGCGAGACGCCGGCGGCGGGAATGTTCCTCAGTTCGCCAAGATTGAGGCTGATGTTGTCGTGCATCAGGCGCAGCAAGGCGGCTGAAAGATGGCCGAGGAGCACGTTATGCGCGGCTTCGCCGACCGCTTGATGAAAGGCGATGTCGGTTTGTGCGCGACGTCCGAGATCATCGGCGGAAAATGCCTCGTTGAGACTCTCGAAGGCCAGAGTCAGGCGCTTCAAATCGGCTTCGGTGGCACGTTCGGCGGCCCACTCGGCGGCTTGCCCCTCAAGCATCCGGCGGAACTCCAGCATGTCTTCGCGGAGATTGGGATGGGCGCCCATCAAGTCTTGCCAAGGGTCGAAAAAAGATGACTCCAGCGAGTCTGTTACCGAGGTGCCGCCGCCCTGGCGGGTTTGCACCAGCCCCTTGGTCGCCAGCTTCTGGATCGCTTCGCGCAAGGACGGGCGGGAAACGCCGAATTCAGCGGCCAATTCGCGTTCCGGCGGCAGGCGGTCACCCGGCTTCAAGGAACCCTCAAGGATGCGGCGTTCGAGCGAAGCGGCAACCGCGTCGGAAATACGTGGAACCTGAACCTTGTTCGGCATGGCAACACCATCAATATGATTGGTAAGACCGCGGCATTCTATTAAGCAAACCGGTAAACCGCAAGCCTCAGGGTTTCCCTTGGTTTATTGACTAAGTACTGGTTATCACTTATATTTTTATCTCGCTGAATATTGGTTTTACCAATTTACCAACGGAGACAAAATGCAAACACAAGGCGTTGCCGGCAAGCGCCCGGCAGACATTTACTTTTTCGCCACCTGCGTCGTTGACCAGTTTTTTCCCGGCGCCGGCCTCGACGCCATCACCTTGCTTGAGCGCGAAGGTATCCGCGTACATTTTCCCGTCGCCCAGACGTGTTGCGGACAACCGGCTTATACGAGCGGATTTCCCGATCAGGCGCGGGCGGTCGCGGCGCATCAACTGACTCTGTTTCCCGAAAACTGGCCGCTGGTTGTGCCGTCCGGTTCCTGCGCGGGGATGATCAAGCATCACTACCCACGGCTGTTTGCCGATGATCCGCAACGCCGGGCGCAGGCTGAAGCCCTGTCGCTGCGGGTTTATGAATTCACTGATTTCCTGGTCAATGTGCTCGGCTATGCAGCGCAGGATCAAGGTGCCGAGTGCACCGTTGTTTTACATACCTCGTGCTCGGCGCGGCGCGAAATGGGCGTTCATCTCAGCAGCCGCCAATTGCTCGACGGCATGAAAGGCGTCACCGTCGCAATGCAGGATCATGAATCCGAATGTTGCGGCTTCGGCGGCACTTTCTCGCTCAAGCAGCCGGAGATTTCCGCCGCAATGGTCGCCGACAAACTTGAGTCGCTCAAGGCGACCGGCGCCGAGCGCGTGCTCAGTGCCGATTGCGGCTGCCTGATGAACATCCTCGGTCATGCCGCCTGGAAAGACGCGCAGGATGGCCAGACCAGCGCGACACTGCCCGGTGAGCATATCGCCAGTTTCCTGTTGCGTCGTACCGAGCAAGGAGCCGCCAAATGAACGCCAGCGCACGCCAACGGATTTTTGCCAAATTGCGGTCCGCACCGGTTTTGCCCAAAGCCGCGCCCGATGTCGCCGCGTGGTATGCCGCACACCGCAGCGCCGAGCTTCCGGCGGAGAAAGTCGCGCGATTCCGTCGCCACATCGAGTTGGCTCATGCCGAAGTGCACTTAGTCTCTGCCGCTTCCTGGCCGCAAAAACTGGCTGAAATTCTTGCCGCCAGGCAGATCGGCAGATTGCTGCTGGCGCCGGGAACGCCGCACGGCGCACGAGCCAGGTCGGCGTTGACTGCCGAGGGCGTGGCTTGCCCGACCTACGAGGCGCCGATCGAGCGCTGGAAGGCGGAAATGTTCCACGACATTCCGGCCAGCTTGACCGCCGCCCGTTGCGCCATCGCCGAAACCGGGACGCTGGTGCTCTGGCCGGACGCGCACGAGCCGCGCCTGATGTCACTGGTGCCGGCGCTGCACATTGTTTTGCTCGATGCCGGAAAGATTTACAACACTTTCCATGAAGTCGTCGAGCAGGAAGCCTGGGTCGCCGGCCTGCCGACCAACGCGCTGCTGATTTCCGGCCCCTCGAAAACGGCCGATATTCAGGTGACCCTGGCCTACGGCGCCCATGGGCCGAAGGAGTTGATTGTTCTGCTGCAAGGAGACGAGGCATGAGCGAACACACAATGCAGTTCATGCCCGGCGCAGGATTTCGTGCGCGCGCCAGGGCGGCTGTCGACAATCCCGCTTTGCGCCGGAGTTTTCGCGCGGCGATGGATTTTCTGATCGCCAAGCGCAGCGCCCAGTTTGACGACCCGCTCGAACTGGAAACCCTGCGCACGCTGGGCGAGCAGATCCGCCAGTACAACCTCGGCAAGCTGCCCGAGTTGCTGGAGCAACTGGAAGCCCGGTTGACCGGGAATGGTATTCAGGTGCATTGGGCAGAAACGCCGGACGAGGCGAATGCCATCATTCTCGGCATCTGCAAGGCGCACTCGGCAAAGCTGATGGTCAAGGGCAAGTCGATGGTCAGCGAGGAAATCGAGCTGAATCACGCGTGTGCGGCAGCGGGAATCGAGGCGATGGAGTCGGACATGGGCGAATACATCGTTCAGCTGGCCGGCGAAAAGCCGTCGCACATCATCATGCCGGCGATTCACAAGACCAAGGAAGAAATCGCCCACCTCTTTCACGACAAGGTGGACGGCGTCGCGTATACCGACAATGTCGATGAATTGATCCAGATCGGCCGCCGGGTGTTGCGCGAGAAGTTTCTGGTTGCCGACATCGGCTTGTCCGGCGTCAATTTTGCCGTCGCTGAAACCGGCACCCTGTGTCTGGTTGAAAACGAGGGAAATGGCCGCCTGAGCACGACCGCACCGCCGGTTCATATCGCCATCACCGGTATCGAGAAGGTGGTCGAAAAACTCGCGCATGTGCCGCCGCTGCTCTCGTTGCTGACGCGCTCGGCCACCGGCCAGAATATTTCAACCTATTTCAACATGATCTCCGGCGCCCGCCGGCCGGGCGAGAAGGATGGTCCGCACGAAGTGCACCTGGTACTGCTCGACAACGGCCGCACGCAGGCCTACGCCGACGAGCAATTGCGCACCACCCTGCAGTGCATCCGCTGCGGTGCCTGCATGAATCACTGCCCGGTGTATACGCGGATCGGCGGTCACGCTTACGGCACGACCTATCCGGGGCCGATCGGCAAAATCGTTTCGCCGCACTTGCTCGGCCTCGAAGCCACCGCCACGCTGACGACGGCATCCTCGCTGTGTGGCGCCTGCGGCGAGGTTTGCCCGGTAAAGATACCGATTCCCGACTTGCTGATGCGCTTGCGCAGTGAAGCCTTCAGCGCGCCCCATGACGATCCGCGACTGCGCGGCCAGGGAGCAGCCCGCAGCCGTCTGATGAGCGGCGTTTGGCAAATCTGGGCGCGGATTTATCGCAGCCCGACGCTGTACGGCATCACCTCCTGGCTGGCCAGTCGCTTTAACTGCCTGACACCCAGCCGGCAAGGGCCGTGGACTGCGGTGCGAACCCCCCTGAAACCGGCGCCAAAACGCTTGCGCGATTTACTCAAGGAGAAAGCATGAGCGCCCTCATCGAAGCATTGCGGCGGTCGCTTCCCGCCGACCAGGTCATTACCGATGAACTGCGCCGCCTTGCCTATGGCACCGACGCGAGTTTTTACCGGCTGACGCCGGAGGTGATTGCCGTCGTCGAGTCAGAAAACGACCTCGAATCGGTGCTCGCCGCCGCCTGCGCCAACCAGCGTCCGGTGACTTTCCGCGCGGCCGGCACCAGCCTCTCGGGGCAGGCGATCAGTGCCGGCGTGCTGGCGCTGATCGGTGAGGGGTTCGCGACCTGCGAAGTGAATGCCGATGCCAGCCGGGTGACGCTCGGGCCGGCGATTATCGGCGCTGAGGTCAATCGTCGCCTGGCGCCGTTCGGCAAAAAAATCGGCCCGGATCCGGCCTCGATCGGCGCGGCCAAAATCGGCGGCATCGCCGCCAACAATGCTTCCGGAATGTGCTGCGGAACGGCGCAAAACAGTTACCGCACCCTCGTCGGGATGCGCGTCATGCTCGCCGACGGCACCTTGCTCGATACCGAAGATGCGGCAAGCCGTGCCGCCTTCGCTCAAAGCCACGCGGCGCTGCTCGGCGAACTAGAGCGCCTGGGTCGTGAAACGCGCGACAACCCGCGCCTGGCCGAACGCATCCGTCACAAATTCAAGATCAAGAACACCTGCGGCTACAGTCTCAATGCCCTGGTTGACTATGAGAACCCGGTCGACATCCTGGCGCACTTGATGATCGGCTCGGAAGGCACGCTCGGCTTCATTTCACGGATTACCTATCAGACCGTTGTTGAAGACCCGTTCAAGGCCAGCGCCCTGGTCTTTTTCCCGGATATCCGCAGTGCCTGCGAGGCGGTCATCCGCCTCAAGCCGCAACCAGTGGCGGCGGTTGAGTTGCTCGACCGTCCGGCGCTGCGCTCAGTCGAAAACAAACCCGGCCTGCCGCCGCTTATCCGCCAACTGGGCGACGACGCAGCAGCTTTGTTGATCGAAGTTCGCGCCGCCGACAAGGCCAGCATCAGCGCCCGGATTACTGCCGTTGAGGCGGCGATGGAAGGTGTCACGACGCTCGAACCGATGGTTTTTTCAAGCGACCCGCAAACCTGCGAGATGTACTGGAAGGTACGCAAAGGCACCTTCCCCTCGGTCGGCGCCATGCGCCGCAGTGGCACCACCGTCATCATCGAGGACGTTGCCTTCCCGATCGTCTCGCTGGCCGATGCCACCCTCGATCTGCAAGCGCTGCTGCGCCAGTACGGTTACCACGAGGCGATTATTTTCGGCCATGCGCTGGAAGGCAACCTGCATTTTGTATTTACCCAGGATTTTGGCGAGGCGTCGGAAATCGACCGCTACGCCCGCTTCATGGACGCCATCGCCGATCTCGTCGTCAATAAATACGCGGGTTCGCTGAAGGCTGAACACGGCACCGGCCGCAATATGGCACCCTTTGTCGAAATGGAATGGGGCAAGGAAGCCACCGATCTGATGCGCCGCATCAAGCAGATTTTCGATCCGCAAAACCTGCTCAACCCCGGCGTCATTCTCAACGACAATCCGCAGGCGCACCTTGAACACCTGAAACCGATGCCGCCGGCCGAGACGCTGGTCGACCGCTGCATCGAGTGCGGCTTTTGCGAGCCGCTGTGTCCCTCGCACGGCCTGACCCTCAGCCCGCGCCAGCGTATTGTCAGCGTCCGCGAACTGGCGCGCCGGGCGAGCGGCGGCGAGCCGCGCGACGCGATGGCCGAGGCATTCACCTACCTGGGCCTCGATACCTGCGCCGGTTGCGGCTTGTGTTCGACCGCCTGCCCGGTTGACATCAATACCGGCGACCTCACCCGCCTTCTGCGCGGCCGTCGTTTGGGCAACACCACGCGAGCGATCAATACCTGGACGGCAAATAATTTCGCCACCCTGGCGGGCGCCACACGACTCGGCCTAAAAGCCGGTCATGCTGTTTCCGGCGTTCTCGGTGACAATTTTCTGGCGCGGATTTCCGGTGGCGCCTGGAAGAAAGAAATGCCGCGTGCCGGCAAGCTGCCCTCCCTGCCACCCGGCCAGAACGCTGCCGAAGCGGATACGGTGGTCTATTTTCCGACCTGTGGCGGGCGAATTTTCGGGCCCTCGGCAAGCGGCGAGGCGCAACTCGCCGATGTCATCATCACCTTGTTGACCCGCGCCGGATATACGCCGCGTCTGCCGCCGGACGTTGACCGCCACTGCTGCGGCCAGATGCTGGCCAGCAAAGGCATGGCTGAAGAAGCCGAGGCCCAGTCGGCGCGCCTTGCCGCAGCACTCATCGACGCCAGTGAAAACGGCCGTTACCCGGTCATCATGGATGCCAGCGCCTGTTCGCCCCGGCTGCAAGCACAGCTTGACGGACGATTGAAAGTGTATGACTTCCATGAATTTGCCCATGACGCCCTGTTGCCACGCCTGGTCATCCACAAGGAAGCCGGGCCGGTTGCCCTGCACGTCAATTGCAGCGTGCGCCGCAGCGCTTCGGATGGAAAATTGAGGAAGCTGCTGGCCGCCTGTGTCGATCAAATCGTCGAACCGGCCGGTGTCACGTGCTGCGGCTTTGGCGGTGATCGCGGCTTCGTCGTCCCTGAACTCAACCAGCACGCCTTGCGCAAAATTCACGATGAACTGCCGGCCGCTTGCGTTGGCGGCGTCTCGACCAATCGCACCTGCGAAATCGGCCTCACCGCCGAAACCGGGCTGAGTTATCAATCGGTCGCTTATTTGCTCGAAAAATGCAGCCGGCCGCAAGCGACTTGTTGAGGATTTCCCTTACAGTCAGCGAGCCTCCTTCTTGTTAATCTCCCACCTTTCATCCGTTGCAAGGAAAGCATCATGTACAAAAACATACTGGTTGCCATCGACGATAGCGAAACCTCCGTTTCTGCCCTCAAGGAGGCGCTACACATCGCCAGGACAAGTCAGGCCAGGCTTTATATCGCGCACGTTGTCGATGAAATCCTCCTCAACATGCATGGCCACGCCATGCTCAACATGGGCCACGCCGCGACAGCCACCCACAACCTGGTCGAGGCCGGGAAAAAGCTGCTCGCCACGGCGATGCAAGCCGCCGACGGCATCGATGCCGAACCCTTGCTGATCGAAGCGCGCAACCGGCGCATTTCGGAAACCATTGCCGAACAGGCCAAAACATTGGGCGTCGATCTGATCATCATCGGTCGTCACGGCCAGCGCGGGTTGGCGACGCTGATTCTCGGTTCGGTTGCCGAACAACTGGCAAGAATTTCCGAGG
This sequence comes from uncultured Pseudomonadota bacterium, assembly GCA_903951825.1. Taxonomy (GTDB): domain Bacteria; phylum Pseudomonadota; class Gammaproteobacteria; order Burkholderiales; family Rhodocyclaceae; genus Azonexus. The sequence goes on along the minus strand of CAJBDJ010000066.1, from coordinate 40,950 downwards.
CCTCAGTCCTTCTCGTCAGGAAGCACTAAATGCAGCCCGCCGCGCCCGACAGCCACAAGGATGAACCTCTGCGCAACGATATCCGGCTCCTCGGCCGACTGCTCGGCGATACGGTGCGCGAGCAGGAAGGGGACGCTGTCTTCAATGTCGTCGAGCGCGTGCGCCAGACGGCGGTGCGTTTTGCCCGCGATGGCGACCCGGCCGTTCGCGCCGAACTCGCCGCCCTCCTCGACCCCTTGTCGCGCGACACCACCCAGGCAGTGGTACGCGCTTTCAGCTACTTTCTGCAACTGACCAACATCGCCGAAGACGAACACCACATCCGCCGGCGACGGGCGCACGATCTGGCCAATTCGCCGCCGCGTGAAGGCAGCCTGGTTCATGCGCTGGAGACGCTGGCGCAAGCCTCGGTGACGCCGCAAGCCGTCGCTGATTTTTTTGCCCACGCGATTGTCGCTCCGGTACTGACTGCCCACCCAACCGAAGTCCAGCGCCAAAGCCTGATCCGCAATCACCGCGATATCGCCGCTCTGCTCGACCAGCGCGAACGTCTGCAACTGACGCCCGAGGAGGCGGAAGAAAACCAGCAGGCGCTGAGCAATGCGATTCTCACCTTGTGGCAGTCACGGATGTTGCGCCCGGTGCGCCTGAAGGTGCTTGACGAGGTCAATAACGGCATCACCTACTTCCGCGAAACCTTTTTTACCGCCCTGCCGCGCCTCTACATCCAAGCCACGCAAGAATTGCAAAAACGCTATCCCGACACTTTCTGGGCGCTACCCCCGTTTTTCCGCGTCGGCAGCTGGATCGGCGGCGACCGCGATGGCAACCCCTTCGTTACCGCCGATATTTTGCGTGAAACCTTGCGCAAACAGTCGGCCGCCGCGCTCAATCACTATCTTGAAGAAATCCACGCGCTCGGCGGCGAATTGCCGCTGTCCAATCTGCTCGTCAAGGTGACGCCGGAAATGGCGGCGCTGGCCGAACAATCGACCGACCATTCGCCGCAACGCGCCGACGAACCCTATCGGCGCGCCCTGTCCGGCATTTATGCGCGGGTGGCGGCAACGGCACGGACGCTCGACAGCGTCGAGCCGGTACGCCACGAGATCGGTCACGCCGACCCTTATCCGACGCCGGAAGCCCTGCGCCACGACCTCAAGACACTGGCTCACTCGCTCAAGCTCAACGGCAGCGCCCGGCTGGCGGGTGGACGTTTGCGGCGCCTGATGCGCGCCGTGCAGATTTTCGGCTTCCATCTGGCGCCGGTCGATCTGCGCCAGAACTCGGAGGTTCATGCCCGCACGGTCGCCGAACTGCTCGCCGGCGCCGGTCGTCATCCTGATTACGCGGGGCTGTCGGAAGCGGAGCGCTGCACGCTCCTGATCGACGAAATCAGCACGCCGCGCCCACTGTACTCACCTTATCTGAGTTACTCCGAAGAAACCCTCGGCGAACTCGCCATTTTCTTTGCGGCACGCGATTTGCGCCAAAAATACGGCGTCGATGCCCTACCCAACTGCATCATCTCGAAGACCGACGGCGTCTCTGATTTGCTTGAACTGGCACTCTTGCTCAAGGAGTCCGGTCTGTTGCTGGCGGGCGAGCAGCCTCGCCTCGACGTTAATCTCATTCCGCTTTTTGAAACCATCGACGATTTGCAGAAAAGTGCCGCGACGATGGAGGCGCTGTTCGGGATTCCCGTTTTCCGCCAACTGATTGCCGGGCGCGGCAACGAGCAGGAAGTCATGCTCGGTTATTCGGACAGCAACAAGGATGGCGGTTTCCTGACTTCCGGCTGGGAGCTTTACAAGGCCGAAATCGAACTGGCCCGGGTCTTCAGCCGTCATCAGGTGCGCCTGCGTCTGTTCCATGGTCGCGGCGGCTCGGTCGGCCGGGGCGGCGGCCCGACCTATCACGCCATTCTTGCGCAACCGGCAGGCGCCGTTTCCGGCCAGATTCGCCTGACCGAGCAAGGCGAGGTGATTGCCACCAAATACGGCAACCCGGATACCGGCCGGCGCAATCTCGAAGTCTTGCTCGCCGCCACGCTTGAGGCGAGCCTCACCGATCACGAAAACAAGGTTGAGCCGGCCGAACAGTTTCACGCCGTCATGGACGAGCTTTCGGCGCGTGCCTTCACGGCGTACCGCGGGCTGGTCTATGAAACCCCGGGATTTACGACCTATTTCCGCCAGGCCACCGTCGTCTCGGAAATCGCCTCGCTCAATATCGGCAGCCGCCCGGCGTCGCGCAAGGCCTCCGAGCGCATCGAAGATCTGCGGGCGATTCCCTGGGTCTTCAGTTGGGCGCAATGCCGCCTCATGCTGCCGGGCTGGTATGGCTTCGGAACGGCGGTAGAGGGCTTTTTGGCGAGCAATTCCGACGGCCTGGCGAACTTGCGCCGGATGCTCAAATCGTGGCCGTTTTTCCAGAGCCTGCTCTCGAACATGGACATGGTGCTGGCCAAGACCGACCTGGCGATTGCCTCGCGCTATACCGAACTGGTCAGCGATGTCGAACTGCGCGAGCGCATTTTCGGGCAGATCAAGGCCGAGTGGATGCTGACCCGCAAACACCTGCTGGCGATTCTCGAAGAGGACGACTTCCTGGCCGACAATCTTCCGCTCAAGCGTTCATTGCAACTGCGTTCGCCTTACATCGACCCACTCAACCACCTGCAGGTCGAGTTGCTCAAACGTCACCGCGCCGGCGAAACCGACGAGCGCGTTGCGCGCGGCATCCACCTTTCCATCAACGGCGTCGCCTCCGGTCTGCGCAACAGCGGTTAAAATTTTCCATGCCCAAGCCAATCAGTCGTACCGTATTTTTCGTTTCCGACAGCACCGGCCTCACCGCCGAGGCGCTCGGCCATAGCCTGATGGGACAATTCGAGCAGGTCGAATTCAAGCAGATCCGCATCCCTTTCCTCAATGATGTCGAGAAAGCCAGGGATGCAGTGACGCGAATCAATGCCCAGGGCGAAAAAGACGGGATGCGCCCGATTGTTTTCACAACCCTGGTCAATCAGGAACTGGCCGACATCGTGCACGCGGCAGATGCCTACAGTCTCTCCTTCTTCGAGAACTTTCTTGTTCCGCTGGAGAAAGAACTGGGGATACATTCCAGTCACACCATCGGCCGCTCGCGGGATTCGACCGACAGCTCCGACTACAAAAAGCGCATCGAGGCAATCAATTACACGCTGGCGCACGATGACGGAATCACCGATCGCGACCTCGCTGAAGCCGACGTCATCTTGGTCGCTGTCTCGCGCTGCGGAAAAACACCCACCTCGCTCTATATGGCGATGCAGTTTGGTTTGAAAGTCGCCAATTTTCCGCTGATTCCCGAAGATTTCGACCGCGGCTGCCTGCCCAGCAGCCTGGAAAAATACCGCGGCAAGCTTTTCGGGCTGACCATTCAGCCGATCCGTCTTGCGCAAATTCGTGAAGAACGCCGCGCCGCCAGCAAATATGCCTCGCTAGCCAATTGTCGTTATGAAATCAGCGAGGCAGAAAACATGATGCGTCGCGAAGGCATTCGCTGGCTGGATTCTTCAACCAAATCGATTGAAGAAATTTCAACCACCATTCTGCAAGAGCTCAACCTGCGCTGATCTCCGGCGCAGGCTTTCGTAGAGGCAGACGGCCGCGGCCGCAGCGACATTGAGCGACTCCGTGCCTCCCGGCATTGGCAGGCGTACCTTGAGTTGGGCAGCCGCCACCAACGCTGGCCGAACGCCCTGCCCTTCGGCACCGAACACCCAGGCCAGCGGTTCTGACCAACAAGCGTCGTAAAGCGGCATTGCCGCCTCCAGCGTGGTGACGACTGTCGTGCCACGGAAATCGGCCATAAAACCGGCGAGGTCGCTGTCTTCGTGGATGGACAAGATGAACTGCGCGCCCTGCCCGGCACGCAAGGCTTTCGGCGACCACGGCGAAGCGCAGCCCGGCGACAGCAAAGCCTGACTGATACCGACCGCCGCTGCCGTTCTCAGCAAGGTGCCGAGATTGCCGGGATCCTGAACGCCATCGAGCAAAATCGCCTCCGTTGCGTGGTTGACCGCCGGCGTCCCGTCGGGCAGTTTGGCCAGCGACAGCAGGCCGCTGGGTGACTCGACCAGCCCCAGATCGCGCATCAGGCGGTCAGTAATCACGACCTTGTCCCGCCCGCCGATCAGCCCGGCGATTTCCGCGCTTGCGAGCGCCGATTCGGCAACAACAAGGGCTTCCACGGAACCGAATTTCTGTTCGTAAGCAGTCAGCAAGTGGGCGCCATCGAGCAGCGTGCAGCCACGCTTGCGGCGTTCGCGAGCCGACTCGGCAAGTCGCTTGAGCGACTTGAAGAAGGCGTTGTCGGGCGAACGAATCAGTGTCACAAAAGCACCAGTTGCCTGGCTACCGGAGCAAAGCTTCGCCGATGCACCGGCGAAGCACCATGGGCTTCCAGCGCCTGGCAATGGGCTGCTGTCGGATACCCCATATGGCGATCAAAACCGTATTGCGGATAGTCCCGATGCAAAAGCCGCATCTCGGCATCACGGGCGGTTTTGGCGAGGATCGAGGCGGCGGCAATCGAGGCAATCTTGCCATCACCCTTGATCACCGCCGTACAGGGCATGTCGAGTGCGGGGCAGCGATTGCCATCGACCAGCGCACTGTGCGGACAAGACGACAGGCCGGCCACCGCCCGCTGCATTGCCAGCAGGGTCGCCTGCAGAATATTGAGGCGATCGATTTCCTCGACGGAGGCGGCTGCAATTGACCAGGCAAGCGCCCGCTCGCGGATCAATAATGCCAGCGCCGTGCGCCTTTTTTCACTCAATTTCTTTGAGTCATTGAGCCCGGCAATCGGCCGCAACGGATCGAGAATCACCGCTGCCGCGACTACCGGGCCAGCCAAAGGCCCGCGCCCGGCTTCGTCGATACCGCAGACGAGACCGGCGGGGACGATCAGTTCAGGCATTCGATCACGGCATTGGCCGCTTTTTCAGCGGTATTTTGGCGCAGTTGCAGGTGAATTTCGGTAAATGCCGCAGCCACCGCTGCCGCGTTGGCCGCATCTTCATACAAATTGATCAGTGCCGTAGCCAGATTCTCCGGAGTGGCCTGATCCTGAAGTATCTCCGGAACGACCTGTCGCCCGGCAAGAATGTTGGGCAGGCCGACAAAGGGTTGGTAGGCCATGCGCTTCATGATCCAGTAGGAAATCCGCGCAATTTTGTAGGTAATCACCATCGGACGCTTGATCAAAGCCGCTTCAAGCGTGGCCGTGCCGCTGGCGACCAGCGAAACGTCGGCGGCGCCGAGGGCATCCTGGGCATGACCGAAGAGCAGGCGAAACGGAATCTCGCCGGCGGCCTGGGTGTAAATTGCCATTTCAAATTGCAGGCGAGTTTCACGCGTCGTCAGGGGAACGATAAACAACGCTTGAGGCAGACGTTCGCGGATGATTTTCGCCGTTTGAACGAACGTCTCGGCCATCGCTTCCAGCTCCCCCCTGCGGCTTCCCGGCAACAGGGCGAATACCGGGACATTGCGCGGGATGAAGAGCTTTTCGCGTACCTGGTCGCGGCGGGTTTCCAGCGGGATGATGTCGGCCAGTGGATGCCCGACGTAAGTGACTGGTATCCGCTCCTTTTCATAGAGCGGCGGCTCCATCGGAAACAGTGCCAATAATCGCTTGACCGCGCGACCGATTTTCTTGATCCGGCCACCGCGCCAGGCCCAAATCGACGGACTGACGTAATGAATTGTTGTCATGCCGGCCGCCTTGAGCTTGATTTCCAAACCCAGGTTGAAATCCGGTGCATCGACGCCAATGAATATATCCGGGCGCAAAGCGAGTAGACGTTTGGTCAAATGGCGGCGAATGCCGGAAATCTCGCGGTAATGTTTGAGCGCCTCCCAGTAGCCCATGACCGAGAGTTTTTCCATCGGCCACCAGCTTTCCAAGCCCTGCGCCTGCATTTTTGGCCCGCCGATTCCGACAAACTCGACATCGGCAAGACGTTGCTTCAAGGCAATCATCAAATGGCTGGCCAGAAGATCACCCGATGCTTCGCCAGCCACCATGGCGATCCTGACGATTCTTCCCATCAGCGAATAATGCCGCGCCGGGAAACCGCCAGAAAGTCGACAAAACGCTGCACATCCGGTTGCGTTGCGGCCTCTTCAGCGAGCTTGAGTTTAGCTTCTTCGAGCAGGAGGCCGGATTTGTACAAGGTACGGTAGGCACGCTTGAGCGCAGTGAGCGATTCAGCACTGAAGCCTCGGCGCTTCAAGCCCTCGACATTGATCCCGTAAGGTTGCGCAGTATTGCCGGCCGCCATCAGATAGGGCGGAACATCCTGCAGAACGACAGTACCGACCGCCGTCATGACATGCGCACCAATGCGGCAAAACTGATGGACACCGGTGTAACCGCCGAGAATGGCCCAGTCCTCAACAACGACGTGGCCGGCCAGTTGGGCGTTGTTGGCAAACGTGGTCTTGTTGCCAACCTGACAATCATGGGCAATGTGCACGTAAGCCATGATCCAGTTGTCGTCGCCGACGCGCGTCACGCCGGCATCCTGCGCCGTCCCCAGATTGAGCGTACAAAACTCGCGAATCGTGTTGCGGTCGCCGATCTCCAGGCGCGTCGGTTCGCCGGCATATTTTTTGTCCTGCGGGACTTCGCCAAGTGAAGCAAACTGGAAAATACGATTCTCGCGACCAATCCGCGTGTGCCCCTTGATCACGACATGTGGCCCGATAACCGTGTTTTCACCGATTTCAACGTCGGCACCGATGATTGAATAAGGCCCGATTTCAACACCGGGGGCGATTTTGGCGCGCGAATCAACAATGGCAGTGGGATGAATCATGCTAGACATCGCGCTTGGCACACATCAAATTGGCTTCGGCAACTACCTGGCCATCAACCCGCGCTTCCGCCTTGTATTTCCAGATACCGCGCATGTGGCGAACAATTTCAACATGCAGATGTAGTTGATCCCCCGGCATCACCGGCTTTTTGAAGCGACAGTCATCGATGCCGACAAAATAAAATACGGAATTCGGATCCGGTTTCGACTCCATCGTCTTGAAGGACAGAATGCCGGCGGCCTGAGCCAGCGCTTCCATGATCAAGACGCCAGGCATGACCGGATGATGCGGAAAATGCCCTACAAAATACGGCTCATTGATGGTGATGTTTTTGTAGGCATGAATTGATTTTCCGGGTTCGACTGCCAGGACGCGATCAACAAGAAGGAATGGATAGCGATGCGGCAAATGCTCTAAAATTTCATGAATATCCATTTAATCAATCCCTTGTATTAATGTTTTCAAGTCGTTTCTCAAGTTCCGAAACACGCTCGGCCAGCTTGGCCAAGTGACGAATCTGAGCGGCATTGTGCAACCAGTGGCTGTGCTCTTCGAGTGGAAAAACACTGGTGTATTGACCGGGCTTGGTAATGTTTTTCATCACCAGCGAGCCCCCCGACACAGTCACCCCGGAAGCAATCGTTACATGACCGGCAATCATCGCCGCCCCGCCGATCGTCACCTGATCCTGCAGCGTCACACTACCGGCAATCGCCGCACAGGCGGCAATGACGCAATGTTTGCCAATGACACAGTTATGACCGATCTGAATTTGATTATCAATCTTGCAGCCGTCACCAATCAGGGTGTCGTCGAGCGCGCCACGGTCAACCGTCGTGTTGGCGCCAATTTCGACATCGTCGCCAATAATGACGCGGCCAATCTGCGGAATTTTTATCCATTGACCGCCCTCAGGGGCAAATCCGAAGCCATCGGCACCAATCACCACGCCCGAATGAATAATCGCATTGTTTCCCAGGCGACATCCCGAATAAACACTGACATTTGGATAAAGCACACTGCCAGCACCTATCGTCACATCGTCACCAATCACACAGCCCGAATGAATGACTACCCCATCGCCGAAACTGACCCGCTTGCCGACACTCACATTGGATCCCAGGCGCAGATTGGCCGAAAGTGGCGATGCGCTGACGACCGACGGATGAATGTCGCCATCACCCGTTTCAGAACAACGCGGATTCAGTAGCGTCGCCACTCGGGCAAAATAAGCATAGGGATTTCTGGTGACAATCCGCGGTAAATCAACGGCATCAGCAAAGTCGGGCGAGACAATCACCGCCGCGGCTCGAGTTGTCTGTAACTGGCTCCGATATTTCAAATTGGCCAAAAAACCGATTTCACCCTCGCCCGCCGATACCAGCGTTGCCACTTGGCGTATCTGGGTTTGCGCGTCACCAAATACATCGCCGCCCAAACGGGCGGCGAGTTCAGCAAGGGAAAAAACAACACCCGCCGACGCAGGCATTATTTACCTTCGGCAAGTGCCTTGATTACGCGATCAGTCATGTCCAGCCGGGGGCTCACCCAAACGACATCCTGCAGTACCAGATCGTATTTTTCCGCTTCGGCAATTTGCTTGATCGCCCGGTTGGCTTTCTCGATAACTGCGGCATTCTCTTCGTTCTGGCGCAGATTCAGGTCTTCGCGAAACTCGCGCTGCTTGCGCTGGAACTCGCGTGACAATTCGCCGAATTCTTTTTCTTTGGAACGACGATCACTTTCAGCCATGGTCACGGAGTTTTTTTCGAGATTCTCCTGCAAGCCTTGCAACTGCTTGGCCATTTTCTGAAGATCCTGATCACGCCGCGAAAATTCGCCTTCCAGTTTTTTGGCTGCCTTTTGTGCCGCCGGCGCATCGCGGAAGATGCGCTGCGTATTGACATAGCCCACTTTCAGTTCGGCAGCGCCTACACCAGTCGCGAACAAGGCAGAGATCAACGAGGCGAGAACGAGGGATTTAGCTTTCAACATGACACTCCTGAATCAAAATGTATTACCTAACTGGAACTGGAAGGACTCGGTTTTATCGCCTTCCTGTTTATTTAGCGCCTTACCGAAACTGAACCTCAGCGGACCCACCGGAGAAAGCCAGGCGGCAGACAGACCCGTGGAGTAGCGCAAATCACCCATGGAGATGTTTTGACCTTGGCCAAAAACCTGGCCGGCATCAAGAAACACCCCGAGACGCAGGTTTTTTTCCATCCCGGGAATGCCCCACAGCACCTCACCGTTGCCAATGATACGCCGCGTACCGCCAAGACTGTCGTTATTGCTATCGCGAGGCCCCAAACTACCCGCTTCATAGCCGCGAACGGTACTGACGCCGCCGGCGTAGAAGTTTTTATAAAACGGCAAAGCACTCGTGCCGCCGTAGCTGTTGGCGTAACCCAAGTCACCATTGAGCATCAGCGTGAACGTCTTGCTCAATGGAAAATATTGCTGCACTTGATAGGTGGTGCGATAAAAGGTCAGGTCGCCGCCGGGTATCGCCACCTCAAGAGCAGCCTTCTGGTAGCGCCCTGCCGTCGGGAAAAGATAGCTGTCCTTGCCATCGCTGATCCAGTTGACTGAAACCGGAAGGGTCAGATTGGTTCCCGGATAGTCCCGAGCGAACTCCTGGTAACGCAAAGCACTGTTGTCAAAGGTCTCGATTTTTGTCAAATCGACTCCGACCCCAAAGGTAAGCGATTCCTTTTCGCTAATCGGGAACCCGAAGCGCAATCCACCGCCGGTGGACTGGGTTTTGTAGGGGGAAACCGCTGTACTGGTTGAATCCAGCTTGCGGTGATAGACATCGAAACCCTGGCTGACGCCATCGCTGGTGAAATAAGGATTGGTATAGGAAAAGGAGTAAACCGTATTGATTTTGCTGGTATTGACCTGAATCCCCACATTGTTGCCACTGCCCATGAAATTGTTCTGGGCAATCGACCCCGAGAGAACGATACCTTCCGTACTGGAGAAGCCCAGACCCAGCATCAGGTTGCCGGTCGGTTTTTCCACTACATTCATATTGACATCGATTTGATCCGAGGTTCCCTGAACTGCCGGGGTCTCGACCGCCACTTCAGAGAAAAAGCCGAGGCGATCCAGACGTATCTTGGAGGCCGAGACGCGATCGGCATCGTACCAGCCGCCTTCCATCTGACGCATTTCACGACGAATAACTTCATCGCGGGTTTTGGTGTTGCCTGTAACGTTCAGACGCCGCACATAAACCCGTTTGCCCGGATCAACAAATATCGTGAAAGCAACCTGACGCTTTTCCTTGTCGATTTCAGGTGCGGCATTGACATTGGCAAAGGCATAACCCTCCTTGCCCAAACGCTCACCGACGGCCTTGGTTGTTTCGTTCAGCCGCTCACGCGAAAAAACATCGCCGGGCTTGACCGAAACCAGTCGGCGAAGCTCTTCTTCTGAAACCGTGAAGTCGCCAGCCAATTTAACCGAAGAAACCTGATAACGCTCCCCTTCGCTGACGTTGACGGTAATGAACACGTCCTGCTTGTCAGACGAAATCGAAACCTGGGTAGATTCGACATTGAACTCGAGGTACCCGCGATTCATATAAAACGACTTCAGCTTTTCGAGGTCAGCCGAGAGTTTCTGGCGTGAGTACTGATCATTTTTGGTGTACCAGGTCAACAATCCGGGCGTCGTCAACTCCATGAGTCCGAGCAGATCCTTTTCCTTGAATGCCTTGGCGCCGACAATGTTGATTTGCTTAATACGCGCAGCAGCACCTTCGTCAATATTGAAATTGATACCGACCCGATTACGTTCCAGCGGCGTTACGGTCGTTGTGATTGCTGCCGCATATTTGCCACGTGTCAGGTATTGGCGCTTGAGTTCCTGCTCGGCCTTGTCAAGCTGGGCACGATCAAAAATGCGTCCCTCGGCGATGCCGGCTTCTTTGAGCGCTTTAATGATGACATCGTTATCGAATTCCTTGAGGCCGACAAAGTTGATTTTTGCAATGGCCGGGCGCTCCTGCACCACAACAACCATGACATTTCCTTCGACTTCAATCCGGACATCCTTGAAAAAACCGGTGGCGAACAGCGCTTTGATCGACTGGGCGGCCTTTTCATTGTTGAGCGTGTCGCCAACCTTGACCGGCAAATAGCTAAACACCGTACCAGCCTCGGTGCGCTGAATACCTTCAACGCGAATATCCTTGACGGGGAAAGGTACAAAGGCCATCGCCGGCAATGCGAAGCAACTGGCGATGAGTGCGGACAACAGGGATTTCTTGATCATTTAGCCAGAAACCAGGCGGGTTATATCGTTAAAGAAAGCGAAAGCCATCAAGGTAACCAGGACAGCCAACCCAAAGCGCTGGCACAGTTCCATGACACGCTCGGAGAGCGGACGACGCCTGACGGCTTCAATCGCATAATACAACAAATGCCCCCCATCCAGAACCGGAATGGGGAGCAGATTAAGCACGCCGAGACTGATGCTGAGCAGCGCCATGAACTTGAGGTAGTAATCCAGTCCGAGACGTGCTGATTGCCCTGCGTAATCGGCAATCGTCACCGGCCCCGAGATGTTTTTCCAGGAGACCTCGCCAATCAGCATTTTGCCCATCATGACCAAGGTGAATATCGACTTGTCCCAGGTTTCTCCGATTGCCCGAGCGCCGGCAGCGAAAAATCCGTAACTGACCAAGGTTCTCAGTTGACGGCGAGTCTCTTCGGTTTCGGCGACCGCGACGCCGATTTTTCCTACCTGACGCCCCCGTTCGGACACCATTCTTGGCTCAATATCGATCATGAGAATTCGACCGTCACGATTGATTTCAAGGCGCAATGGCTTTCCGTCGGAATCACGAACCTGTCGCACAAAATCGAGCCACGAGGAGACTTGAACGGTATTGACGGTCAGAATCTCGTCACCAATACGTACGCCGGCCTGTTCGGCAATATCTCCGGACGACAATCTGCCAATCACCGCGGGGAGGTTGGGACGGAAAAATACGATGCCCAGGTGCCCGAGGACATCACCTTCCCAACCGTGTTCGGCAGCCGCCGTCAGCGTCAGCTGACGAACCGCCACTTCTTGTTGCTGATTGATGATCTCGAGTTGAATACTCTCCTGATCGGTCGCTTTTTGGAGGATGATCCAGCGCAACTGATCCCAGCTGGCAACTGATTGACCGTCAACGGTGCGCACCTGATCGCCATTTTTTATGCTCGCCATGGCTGCTGGTGAGGTGTCCGGCGGCTGACCAAGAATCGGCAACAGTTCCTCGCTGCCGCTCATGAAAACCGCCCAATAAATCAGGATGGCCAGCACGAAATTGGCGAACGGTCCGGCGACAACGATCAGGCTCCGCTTGCCGAGCGATTGGCGGTTGAAGGCACGATGACGCTCTGCATCGGCGACCTCGCCATCACGTTCATCGAGCATTTTGACGAAGCCGCCGAGAGGAATCGCAGCGAGCGTCCATTCGGTGCGATCCACTCCAAATTTGCGCAAAAAAATCGTTCGCCCGAAACCCATTGAAAAGCGCAACACCTTGACATTGCAATAGCGTGCCGCGAGGTAGTGCCCCAACTCGTGAACCGCCACCAGCACGCCAAGTACGACGATAAAGGCAGTCAGATAGACAACGACGTCAATCATGCGGCATCCCGGCGGTTGACGAATTGATGGGCGAGCTGGCGTGCTTCGGCATCGGCAACAAGAACATCGTCTAGACTACTGTCGATGCGACAAGGCAATCGGCTCAAAACAGTTTCGATCAACCTGGAAATATCGAGAAAAGCCAATTTCCGCTCAAGAAATGCGGCAACCGCAACTTCGTTCGCGGCATTGAGAATCGCCGGTGCGGTGCCTCCTTGACGCAAAACATCGTAGGCAAGCCGCAAGCAAGGAAACCGTTCAAAATCCGGCGGATAAAAATCGAGCCGGCCAATTTTGAATAAATCCAGGGCTGGCGCGCCCGAAACAATCCGTTCAGGGTAAGCCAGGGCATAGGCAATCGGTGTCCGCATGTCGGGATGGCTCATTTGCGCAAGCACCGAGCCGTCGTTGTAAGCGACAGCCGAGTGAATGATGCTTTGCGGGTGAACCAGCACCTGGATTTTCTCGGGCGGAGCTGCAAACAGCCAGTGCGCTTCGATCACCTCAAGCCCCTTGTTCATCATGCTGGCGGAATCGACGGATATTTTTCTACCCATCACCCAGTTTGGGTGAGCGCAAGCCTGTTCGGGCGTCACATGGCGCAAATCTTCCAGCGCCTTCTCACGAAATGGCCCGCCCGAGGCAGTCAACAAAATACGCTCTACGCCACACGCTGCGAGCCCGCGCGAAAAATCGGCGGGCAGCGCCTGAAAAATGGCATTGTGCTCGCTATCGACAGGCAGCAGTGTCGCCCCGGATTCCTGGATGGTGCGCATGAAAAGCGCACCCGCCATGACCAGGACTTCCTTGTTGGCGAGCATGATTTTTTTGCCGGCACGCGCCGCCGCCAGGGTCGGCTCAAGCCCCGCTGCTCCAACAATCGCCGCCATGACCGCATCAACTTCAGGAGCCGATGCCATTTCAGTCAAGGCGTCAACGCCGTGGCGAATCTCGGTGCTTAGGCCAGCCGAGCGGCAAAGAGCCGCCAACTGATCAGCCAGCACGGCATCACGTACCACAGCGAAGCGCGGCTTGAACTCACAACATTGCTCAAACAGTTGTTGGATCTGCGAGTGGGCACATAGCGCATACGCCGCGTAGCGCTGAGGATGGCGACGCATGACATCGAGCGTACTGAGCCCGATGGAGCCGGTCGACCCGAGTAGCGTTATGCGCTGCACTATTCGCTACCCCGCGTGGCAAGCCATAACAAGGCGATGATCGGCATGGTCGAGGTCAGGCTGTCGATACGGTCAAGAACTCCCCCATGGCCGGGCAGAATATGGCTGCTGTCCTTGATCCCGGCCTGTCGCTTGAGCATTGACTCGTAGAGATCACCAATGATGCTGACTGCCGTGATGGCGATGAGCACAACGATCCAAAGCGGCAGCCCGAGCGGAGCATAACCGGTGGTCAGACGCACTCCCAGACCGTAAATGACGACACCGATCACCGCACCGAAGGCACCCTCGCGGGTTTTTCCCGGGCTGATGGTGGGAGCCAGCTTGTGCTTGCCGAATTTCTTTCCAGAAAAGTAGGCCGCAATGTCGGCCATCCAGACCACCGCAAAGAGCGCGAGAAGAACGCCGGGTCCGGCGACGCGCAATTGGACAAGTGCCAGCCAGGTGGGAAAAAGAACAATCACACCGGTCAGTAATCCCGCGCTGCCCGAACCGAGCGCCCAGCGCCCGCGCAGCCAGAAAGGAACGAGCAAACACCAGAATCCCGCAGAAACCGCGTAGACCGAAATTACCCAGGGACTGGCGAAATTGCCTGAGGCATTTTCGCCGACCACTTCCGGGGCGAGTAGCGAGACGCCTCCACAAATCAGCGCCATCACCAGACCCAGCAAGCGCCGACGGCTCTCGCTCCAGCGTAGCAGGGCGCCCCACTCCCAAGCGCCGATCCCGACAACTGCCGCCATCAACAGCGCCCAATGCGCTGGTGACAAGTAAAACAAGCCGGGCAACAGAAAGGCAAGCAGAGCCAGCGCAGTCATGACGCGCGTTCTAAGCATCCGCTGTCCCGGGCAATTGCTCGCTGGTGCGGCCAAAACGACGTTCGCGCTGCTGGTAAGAGCGCACGGCCTTGTCAAATTCAGCCGTATCAAAAGCCGGCCAGAGGGTGTCCGTGAAGTACAGCTCGGTATAAGCCAGTTGCCAGAGCAAAAAATTGCTGATCCGCTGCTCGCCGCCAGTACGAATGAACAAATCCGGTTCGGGGGCGAAAGCCATTGAAAGAAAAGGCTCCAGATCGGCCTCGCTCCAGGCTTCGCGCTTGTCAGGATGGGCTGCGCTCAGCCGGTTGACCGCCTGAATGATGTCCCAGCGCCCGCCATAATTGGCGGCAATGGTCAGATGAAGCCGATGGTTGTCGGCCGTCTTTTGCTCGGCGTCACGAATCAAGCCTTGCAAGGCTGCATCAAAGCGCGAGAGATCACCGATTACCCGCAGGCGCACACCGTTGCGATCGAGTTTGTCGACTTCCTGGTCAAGCGCCTTGACAAACAATTGCATCAACAGGGTCACTTCTTCTTGTGGCCGACGCCAGTTTTCGGAACTGAAAGCAAACAGGGTGAGGTAGCGAATATCTCGTTCAAGACAAGCGCGAACCATTTCGCGAACCAGTTCAACGCCCTTGGCATGGCCGGCAAAACGCGGCAAAAAGCGCTCTTTCGCCCAGCGGCCATTGCCATCCATAATGACGGCAACGTGCCCGGGCACGGCTGCAACCTGCGGAATTTGACGTGTTGAACTGGAGAAAAAAGCCATTAAGCGTCGATCTATACCTGCATCAGCTCGGCCTCTTTATGGGCGAGCATTTTGTCCACTTCGGCGACATATTTATCGGTAATTTTCTGTACCTCATCCTGCGTTCTGCGCTCGTCGTCTTCGGGGATTTCGTGTTTCTTCAAAGCATCCTTGAGATGGGCATTGGCGTCGCGGCGCAAATTGCGCAGGGCGATTTTCGTTTCCTCACCCTCTGTTTTGACTACCTTGATCAGATCGCGCCGGCGTTCCTCGGTCAAAGCCGGCATCGGCACACGAATCAAATCACCTTGCGATGACGGATTCAGCCCCAGGTCCGAGTCGCGAATTGCCTTCTCGACCTTTTGCAGCATGGGCTTTTCCCAAGGCTGCACGCCGATTGTTCGGGCATCGACCAGGGTGATGTTGGCAACCTGATTGACCGGCACCATGGAGCCGTAGTAATCGACCTGAACGTGATCGAGCAAACCGATATGTGCACGGCCAGTGCGAACTTTTTGCAGGTCAAGCTTGAGCACTTCAAGCGACTTTTGCATTTTGGCTTCGAGTGTTTTTTTGAGATCGGCAATCATCCCGGCGTCCTTTAGTAATAAACCAGCGTACCTTCACTTTCCCCAAGCACGATGCGCTTCAGCGCACCAGCCTTGAAGATGGAAAAAACGTTGATCGGTAATTTCTGATCACGACACAGCGCGAAAGCGGTCGCGTCCATCACGGCCAGATTCTTGGAAATGGCTTCATTGAAGCTGATTTGATCGTAACGTGTTGCTGTCGGGTCTTTTTTCGGGTCGGCAGTGTAAATACCATCGACCTTGGTTGCCTTCAAGACGATTTCAGCACCGATTTCAGAGCCGCGCAATGCGGCTGCCGTGTCGGTGGTAAAGAACGGGTTGCCGGTACCGGCACCGAAGATAACCACTTTGCCTTCTTCCAGATAGCGAATCGCCTTGCCGCGAATGTAAGGTTCGACGACCTGTTCAATATTCAGTGCAGATTGAACACGCGCATTGAGCCCCGCTTGGCGCATCGCGTCCGAGAGCGCCATGGCATTCATGACGGTTGCCATCATGCCCATGTAGTCAGCGGTGGCGCGATCCATTCCGGTGGCCGTCCCGGCCATTCCGCGGAAGATGTTGCCGCCGCCGATAACGACGCCGATTTCCACACCCAAATCAGCGACTGCCTTGATCTCTCCGACAATCGCCGCAATTGTTTGCGGATTGATGCCGTAGGCATCGCTACCCATAAGTGCCTCGCCTGAGAGCTTGAGGAGAATTCGCTTGTATTTGGGTGGGGTCATCGCCGTCTTCCTGGAGATTTACTTCTTGGCCGCGGCGGCCGCCGCCTGGGCAGCAACCTCTGCCGCAAAGTCGTCAACTTTCTTCTCAATTCCCTCGCCCACCACAAACAGCGCGAAGCTGGCAACGGTGGCACCCTTCGACTTCAGCAGTTGCTCAATGGTTTGCTTGCCATCAGCCGCCTTGACAAAAATCTGGCCGAGCAGCGTGACATCTTTCAGATACTTCTGAACGGTTCCTTCAGCAATTTTCTCCAGCATCGCTTCCGGCTTGCCGGCTTCGCGTGCCTTTTCGATGGCGATGCGCCGTTCGGTGTCGAGCAGTTCAGCGGAAACCCCCGAAGAATCAACGGATTTCGGCTTTGACGCAGCAATGTGCATAGCCAGATCCTTGCCCAGCTGCTCGTCGCCACCCACTACATCGATTACCACACCGACTTTGGCTCCGCCGTGAATGTATGAAACCAACGTACCTTTCGCCTCGAAGCGGCAAAAACGACGAATCGACATGTTTTCGCCGATCTTGCCGACCAGCGCAGAACGGGTCGACTCGACCGAGCCCTCACCCATCGGCAAAGCAGACAAGGCCGCCACATCAGCCGGATTTTTCTCGGCAACCAGCTTGGCCGAACCATTGGCCAGTGCAATGAATTCATCGTTTTTGGCGACGAAATCGGTTTCGCTATTGACTTCAACAATCGCCCCAACCTTGCCATCAGCGGAAATACTGACGGCAACGATGCCTTCAGCCGCAACCCGGGAAGCAGCCTTGCTGGCCTTGTTACCCAATTTGACGCGAAGAATCTCTTCGGCTTTGACCATGTCGCCATCGGCTTCGGTCAGTGCCTTTTTGCATTCCATCATCGGCGCGTCGGTCTTGCCGCGCAGTTCTGCCACCATACCTGCGGTAATTGCCGCCATATTTTTCTCCTGAGCTATAGAGCAGACGGGGCCTTGCGCCCCGTCCCTTGACCATTGGAATCCGGCTTACTGAGCCGCTTCGACCACCTCGACGAACTCATCGTCGCCACCGGCGGCGGCAACGATTTCCTGAATGACCTGGCTACGGCCTTCGAGGATGGCGTCAGCGATGCCGCGAGCGTAGAGACGAATCGCCCGTGAAGAATCGTCGTTGCCGGGAATGACGTAAGAAACGCCTTCCGGCGAGTGATTGGTGTCGACAACACCAATGACCGGGATGCCCAGCTTGCCGGCTTCGGTGATGCCGATTTTGTGATAACCGACGTCGATCACGAAAATCGCATCCGGCAAACTATTCATTTCCTTGATGCCGCCGATGGATTTTTGCAATTTTTCCATTTCACGGCGAAAGGTCAGCGCTTCCTTTTTCGGCATCCGCTCAAGATCGCCAGCTTCGACAGCGATTTCCATGTCTTTCAGGCGCTTGATCGAGGTCTTGACCGTCTTGAAGTTGGTCAGCATGCCACCCAGCCAGCGCTGGTCAACATACGAAGCACCTGCGCGCTGCGCTTCTTCCGCAATGATTTCGCGTGCCTGGCGCTTGGTGCCGACAAACAGGATATTGCCGCGATTGGCCGAGAGCTTTTTAACGAAGGCAGAGGCCTCGTTGTACTTGGCCAAGGTTTTTTCGAGGTTGACGATATGAATTTTGTTACGCGCACCGAAGATGTACGGTGCCATTTTGGGAGACCAGAAACGGGTTTGATGGCCGAAATGGACACCCGCCTCCAGCATTTCACGCATAGTAATAGCCATACTAAAAACTCCTTAAGGGTTGAACCTCCACCCGCCTGAAACGCCCGCCCGGATCGAACCCTGACGAACACCCTTAATCGGCGGATGTGTGGATTTGGCGGTACGCACCTTGCGCGCCACCGTTTTTCAAGCTTTTGGGCTTGGAAAAACTTTTTGATTATAGCAAAAGGAGAGGGGCAACCCAAGCGCAATCCGCCGCGAATTGATTGAACGCCAGGTCACCGCCGGGCAGCACGAGACGGGATTGAGCTAAAATCAGGTCATTTAACTTACCCGCTATCAGGACTTTCATGGGCATTTCAATCAAGACGCCGGACGAAATCGAAAAAATGCGCGTCGCCGGTCGCCTCGCCTCCGAGTTGCTTGACTACATCGAACCCTTCGTCAAGGCCGACGTCACCACCGGAGAAATCGACCGCCTTTGCAACGAGTACACGGTTAACGTTCAGCAAGCAATTTCAGCTCCCCTTAATTACGCCCCGGCCGGCTACAAGCCCTATCCGAAAGCTATTTGCACCTCGGTAAACCACCAGGTCTGCCATGGCATTCCGGGTGATCGAGTACTCAAGAATGGCGACATTCTTAATGTCGACGTGACCCCCATCAAAAATGGTTATCACGGTGACAGTAGCCGCATGTTCATGATTGGCGAGCCGTCGATTCAGGCCAGACGGTTGAGCGAGATCGCCTTCGATTGCCTGTGGCTGGGAATTTCCGTGGTTCGCCCTGGCGCTCATTTCGGGGACATCGGCGCCATCATTCAAAAATATGCCGAAAAAAATGGCTACTCGATTGTTCGCGAGTTTTGCGGACATGGTATCGGCGCAAAATTTCACGAAGAGCCGCAGGTCACCCATTACGGGAAAGCCGGAACCGGCCCAAAAATGGAAGCCGGGATGATTTTCACCATTGAACCGATGATCAATGCCGGCAAGGCCGCGATACGCGAACTGGCGGACGGCTGGACCATCGTGACCAAGGATCACAGCCTTTCTGCACAATGGGAGCACACCATTTTAGTGACCGAGAATGGTTACGAAGTATTGACACAATCCGCCGGCTGCCGGCTCAAACCTGACTGGATTCCCTGATGGATGATGCAATCGCTGCACTGCGTGGCGAAGTCAAGGCCATGCAGCAAACCCTGCGCGCTGATTATGAGCGAAACAATGACGCACCCGGGTTACTTGCGGCGCGCAGCAAACAGGTTGATGCCGTTTTGCTCAAATTATGGAGCCGCCTTGATTTTCCCTCCTCGCTGACACTGGCGGCGGTGGGCGGCTACGGGCGCGGCGAACTCTACCCGGCATCCGACGTTGATCTGCTGATTCTTCTAACGCAACCGGCGGATATTGTTTTGCAGGCAAAGCTGGAAAGGCTAGTTGGCGCTTTCTGGGATATTGGCCTGGAAATCGGCCACAGCGTTCGCACCATCCAGGAATGTCTTGACGAAGCCGGCAACGACATTTCAGTTCAAACCGCTTTGCTCGAAGCGCGTTTTCTCTCCGGCAACAAAAAGCTGTTCGATACCTTTCAAAAGCGTTTGCACGGAAACCTTGACCCACTGCTATTTTTTGAAGCCAAGCGCCTTGAGCAACAGGAGCGTTATCTGCGCTTTAACGAAACGCCCTACAGTCTCGAACCCAACTTCAAGGAAGCTCCCGGAGGGCTGCGAGATCTGCAGGTCATTTTCTGGATCGCCAAGGCCGCAGGATTCGGTAAGACCTGGGAAGACCTCGAGGGCAATGGCTTTCTGACCCGCGAAAGCCTGATCCACGCCCGGCAGTGTGAGGACTTTCTTTGTCACTTGCGAATTCGTATGCACTTCCAGTTGGGGCGGCGCGAAGACCGTTTAATGTTCGACTACCAAAGCACGCTCGCCAGCCAGTACGGATTTGTGTCGACGCCGGCAAAGCGCGCCTCAGAACAGCTGATGCAGGGTTATTACCGCAATGCCAAGGCAATTACCCTGCTCAATACCATCCTGATGCAAAACATCGGCGCGGCGCTGGCGCCAGAAAGCGAGAAGTTGCCGCAGCTCATCGATGATGATTTCCAGTCAGTGGGTAACCTGCTTGATTTGCGTGACGAAAACCTGTTTTCCCGCAAGCCGGCGGCAATTTTCGACACCTTCATGGTCATGCAGGAGCACCACGAACTGCACGGCATGACCGCCCGCACCCTGCGTGCGCTGTGGCGTTCGCGCCAATACATCACCGCAGAGTTTCGTGCCGCCCCGGCCAATCGCGCCGCCTTCATCAAATTGTTTCAGAGTAGCCGTGGCGTTGTTCATGAATTCCGGCGGATGAATCAGCTGGATATTCTAGGCACCTATCTGCCCGCCTTCGGGCAGATCGTCGGGCAAATGCAGCATGATTTGTTTCATGTTTACACGGTCGATCAGCACATTTTGCAAGTTTTGCGCAACATTCGACGCTTCACGATGAGTGAATATGCGCATGAATACCCGTTCTGTACCCGTGCCATCAGCAATTTTGATCAACCCTGGGTGCTTTACGTGGCGGCGATTTTTCACGATATCGCCAAGGGGCGCGGCGGCGACCACTCGGATCTTGGTACCACCGATGCGCGGCGCTTTTGCGAGGATCATCTTCTCTCGGCAGAAAATACGGAACTCATCGTCTGGCTGGTCAAAAATCACCTGACGATGTCACGCGTCGCGCAAAAAGAAGACCTCAGCGACCCGGAGATAATAGAAAACTTCGCTCGACTGGTTGGCGACACCCGGCACCTGACCGCACTCTACCTGCTGACCCATGCCGATATTCGCGGCACCAGCCCGAAGGTCTGGAATCAGTGGAAAGGCAAGCTGCTCTACGATCTCTACTCTTTAACGCAAGCGCATCTGGGCGACGCCAATATCGTTGCGCCGCACGGCATCATTACCGAACGCCAGGCGGAAGCAATGCGTCTGCTGCGCTTTTTCGCCCTCTCCGAGACAGTTCACGAACGCCTCTGGAAACAGCTGGATACGGTCTACTTTCTCCGCCATTCCGCCGAAGAAATTGCCTGGCATACACGCTCCCTGCATTACCGCATCTTCAACGACCAACCGGTTGTCAGGGCGCGTTTACATCAGGATGGCGAAGGCATTCAAGTTATGGTCTACACCCGCGATCAGCCCGACTTGTTTGCCCGCATTGTCGGCTTTCTTGCCCGCGCCGGATATAGCATTGTCGATGCCAAAGTCCACACTACCGAACACGGCTATGCGCTGGACAGTTTTGTCTTGCTCGATGTATCGCAGCGCGACAATGATCGAGAAATGCTTTCCTACATTGAACACGAACTGGAATATCGCCTGATCCATCAATTACCGGCAGAAAAACCTTCCTCCGGTCGTGTTTCACGTCAGGTCAAGCACTTTCCGATCAAGCCCGAAGTCACCATCCAGGGGGATGAACGCGGCGCGCACTTCATCCTTTCCCTGATTGCCGCCGACCGTCCAGGTCTGCTCTACGCGGTGGCCAAGGCGCTCACTGAACACGGCGCTCATCTGCACACCGCCAAGATCACCACCTTGGGCGAGCGTGCAGAAGACGTTTTCCTGGTGAGCGGTGGTGACTTGCAGCTCAGTAGCAGTCGTATCAAGCTGGAAACGGAATTGATGGAGCAATTGAAAATTTGAACACAATTACTCGGCCACGCCATCTTGAAAAAAGCGATTGTGGCGACGTTGAGTGATGAATGCGGTCAACCGGCACTTCCAAAAGCAATGCAAAGCAAGGTCAATGTTGGCAGGCCAATTGCCACGGGCAAGCTCACCCAGTTTCAGCTCGATGTTCATTGAAATGTGTTGATGCTGATCATAAAAAAGCAGAAAGCCCTGAAAATCAGGGCTTTCCGTTGTTTTGTGCGTCTTGCCGGGACGCCAAGGAAGCTATTTTTTACTGATAATACAAGCCACCGTTGATGTTCATGGTTGCACCGGTCATGAAAGCAGCCAGGTCAGAAGACAAGTAAGCACAGGCGCCGCCGATTTCTTCCGGTTTGGCCAGACGCTTCATCGGCACGGTATCGATGATCGACTGCAGGACTTCTGGCTTGATCGCCATAACCATCTTGGTGGCGACATAACCTGGACAGATAACGTTAACGGTCACGCCCTTGGCCGCCAATTCAGCAGCCAGTGCCTTGGAGAAGCCGATTACGCCTGCTTTGGCTGCGGAGTAATTGGTTTGCCCTGCTTGACCCTTAACACCATTAACTGAAGAAATGTTGATAATGCGACCCCAGCCGCGCTCAGCCATTTTGGCGGAAACTTGCTTGGTCATGTTGAACAGGGAGGTCAGGTTGGTCGAGATAACAGCATCCCAGCCCTCTTTTTCCATCTTGGCGAACATGCGATCACGGGTGATGCCAGCATTATTGACCAGGATATCAACCTGACCACAAGCGGCTTCTGCCTCGGCAACCATTTTCTGGCAGTCTTCCAATGAGGAAACATCCCCGGCGACGCAGACGAAATCCTTGAAGCCGGCCTCAGCCATTTCTTGCAACCAGGCATCTTTGTTATCAAATTGCGGGTGATAAGAGGCAACTACCTTATGGCCGGCCTTGGCCAGCTCCTGACAGATTGCGGTTCCCAGACCCCCCATAGCGCCGGTAACGAGAGCAACACGTTGCGTCATAGTATTTCCTTCCTGTTGTTGAATTAACGTTGTGATGAAAAATACGCCGGTCGAAATACCTGCCAACCGTCGTTGATGAAAATCCGTCTCATGTCGATACGTTCAAAATGATTAAACAGCGCGCTCCTTGACATAGCGCCCTGGTGCTGGCTCGATCGGCTTATATTGCGAAGTGCCGGGTTTGCGCGGTGCTCGCAAATCTCCGGAAAAGGGCTTGATCCACGCCGCCCAATCGTTCCACCAACTGCCCTTGACTTCGTTGGCGGCGATCAACCAACTTTCTGCATCCATCTTTACATCATCATGCAGCCAGTAGTTACGCTTGTTTTTACCGGCTGGATTGATTACCCCGGCGATATGACCCGAGGCACCCAAAACGAAACGTACATCGCCGCCAAGCAAACGCGTGCTTTGATACGCTGATTGCCATGGCACGATGTGGTCTTCTCGCGTCGCCAGCAAATAAACCGGCATTTCAAGACGACCCAGATCGACCCGCTCCCCACACATTTTGAGCTTACCCGGAACACGCAAGCTGTTCTCGTGATAGAGGTTACGCATATACCAACAAGCGAATGGCCCGGGAAGATTGGTCGAATCCGAGTTCCAATAAAGCAGATCAAAAGCTTTCGGCTTCTCGCCTTTCAAGTAATTGTTGGTCACGTAGTTCCAGACCAGATCATTGGCACGCAGGAACGAGAAAGTGCTCGACAAATCACGTGCCGGCAACAACCCTCCTTGACCAATTGTCGATTCACGCGACATCAGGCCATTTTCGTCAATAAACAGGCCAATTTCTCCGGTGTCAGTGAAATCCAGCAAAGTCGTCAGCAGGGTCAGTGATGCAACAGGATCTTGACCTCGCGCTTTCAATACCGCGAGCGCCGAGGTGAGGATGGTTCCGCCAACGCAAAAACCCAGGGCATTCACCTTTTTTACTCTGCAGATATCCTGCACAGTGCGCAAAGCGGTGATTGGCCCATCCTCAAGATAATTCTCCCAAGTCAGGTGCCCCTGCGCTTCTTTGGGATTACGCCAGGAGACCAGAAAAACGGTATTGCCTTGTTCAATCATGAAACGGATCAGCGAGTTGTCGGGCTGCAAATCCATGATGTAAAACTTATTGATGCAGGGCGGAACGACGAGAAGAGGAACCGAACCGACTTTCGACGTCAGTGGCTGGTACTGAATCAACTGCATCATCTCATTCTCGAAAACCACGGCGCCTTCGGTTGTTGCAATATTGCGACCGACTTCGAAAACCGACTCGTCAGTCATCGAAATTCGCCCCTTTTCGAAATCCTTGATCAGATTGTTGATGCCATCGGTAATACTCTTACCCTCGGTATCAAGTGCGCGCTGGATGAACTCCGGGTTGGTTGCGGCAAAATTGGTCGGCGCCATGGCATCCGACACCTGGCGCGCGAGAAAGCGCATGCGGTTGCGGGCTTTTTCATCCTCGGCCGGCAACAGTTCGACCAGTTTCTTAACGAACTGGGTATTGAGCAGATAAGCCTGATGCAGATAATCATAGACTGGGCTTTGCTGCCATTCCGGCGCTGAGAAACGACGATCACCGGGTTCCGGTGACACTTTAAAACTGGCTTCCTGACCTTGCTGGCGGGTTAGTACTGACTGCCAGAGACGCAATTGCTGAGCCATGAAATCCTGCTGAAGCGTTTTCAACATTTGCGGATCGATGGAGGGCGGTGTCACGGTGTGAGAATTGGCATTCCGGCTCAAAAAATCTGTCCATTGCTGGAGCATGTTTTGACCCGCTTGCATGAACGGGGAACCCGCACCAAAAAATGTATCGCTCTCGCTAGATCCCTGCTGCGTCATGGGCTTCTCACTCGTTGGTTTTGGCTGGAATTAGATGATTCTCCATACCGACCCGAACACTGTCAATGGATTTGAATGCATAATTACCGTATGTATATCATCGCTATCGGCTGGCTCTGGGTTGCCCTGATGATGACAATCACAGCGCCCAATATACTTAGTGGAGCCTCAACCCTACTTTTTATAGGAATTTTGCCGTGTGCCCTGATTATCTATTTGGGTGGCGCGAAAATGCGCCGACAACGCAGGGAGTTCCGTGAATCACTCACCAACCAGCGCGCGGGCGACGACAATCGTCGCAATACCCAGTCCGATGAGTAATACCTGCTGAATCGTCGCTCGCATTTCCGTTCGTTTGTGCAGACCGGGGATCAGGTCGGCTACCGCAACGTAAATCATGCTTGCCGCAGCCAGGCCGAGCAAAAATGGAATGACTTCACTGAGTTCAGAGAGTGCGAAATAGCCCAGCATGGCGCCAAGCAGCGTTGCCAGACTGGATAGCAAATTAAAGACAAAGGCACGAGCTTTGCTGTATCCCGAATGAAGCAGGATCAAAAAATCGCCCACTTCTTGCGGAATTTCATGGGCGATGATCGCCAATGCGGTGACGATCCCCAATTCAGTGCTCTGCAAAAAAGCCGCGGCGATGAGTACCCCATCGACAAAGTTGTGAAAAGTATCGCCGACCAGAATGAGTAATCCCGAGCGACCATGATCATGGGTGGCTGCCCGGGCATCGTGTGCCTCACAGTGATCATGGTGGCAGTGACGCCAAAGCACAAGTTTTTCAAGAACGAAAAATCCCAGAATACCAAACAGGATGGTCGCTGCCATTTGGTGTGGGTCACCGTGCTCCAGCGCGTGCGGAATAATTTCAAGGAAAGCGGCACCAAGCAGTGCACCGATAGCGTAAGAAATCAGCAAATTGACGCGCTGAGTACCCATGTTCAAACTAAGCGCTGCAGCAGTGGCAACACTCAAAACGCCACCAGCAAGTGACACAACAATAATCCAGGAGAGGGTATTCAAGGTGGTTTCAAATCGGCGAAAAGCCGCGATTATACGCTTGATACTTAGTCCGCGAGCCAAATCAGGCTGGACATTCGACCAGTGAGACCATCGCGGCGATAGGAAAAATAACGCTCCGGCTCGCTCACCGTGCAGGCATCACCGCCACTGATGTCGACAACACCCAAGGCATTGAGACGTTGGCGCGCAAGCTGATAAATATCTGCTAGCCATTTGCCCCGGCCAAGCTCAACAAACGCACTTTCCACCGCCGATTCGCGCAGAAACGCCCGCCGAACTTCATCACCCACTTCGAAAGCCGCCGGCCCGATCGCCGGTCCTAGCCACGCAAGTAGCGTTGACGCTGGTACCGCCATCTGGCTGACCGCCTGCTCAATGATGCCTGCAAGCAATCCGCGCCACCCGGCATGGACGGCTGCAACCACGCTACCGGTACGATCACAGAGAAGTATGGGCAAACAGTCAGCCGTCACGACCGCACAAACGTGGCCGGTAGCACGCGTGAAAGCGGCATCGGCTGTAACAGGATTCCGACTTATTGCTGTGGCATCGACCACGATAATTCCATGCACTTGTTGCAACCAGAAAGGCTCGCGCGGGAGCAAGCGGCGCAAGGCGGCACGGTTGGCCGCCACGTGCTCCACCGCATCACCGACATGGTCACCCAAATTGAAGGTATTCCAGGGCGGCGGACTGAAACCACCAGAACGCAGAGTTTGCAAGGCACGAACATTCGCCGGCGCCGGCCACTCGGGGCGCAGGCTGTCAGGCATGGCGCAAGGCATCGAGCAATGTACGCATATCCTCCGGCAGAGGTACTTCCCATTGCATTTTCAGGCCGCTTAACGGATGCACCAGACCGAGGCGCGTGGCATGTAGCGCCTGACGCGGAAACTCGGGCAATTTGGGATTCGGCCTGGCGTACACCTGGTCACCGATCAAGGGATGGCCGATCGAGGTCATATGAACCCGAATCTGGTGCGTACGCCCGGTTTCGAGAGAGCACTCAACAAAGGTGCAGTAGGTAAATTTTTCGAGGATGCGGTACCAGGTCAGCGCCGGCTTGCCACCACGGTTTTCCGGAACAACCGCCATCTTGATCCGCTGCACCGGATGCCGGCCAATCGGCGAATCGACGCCACCATCTTTTTTAATGGTGCCGGCAATCAGCGCCAGATACTGCCGCCTGACCGTGCGCGCCTGCAATTGACGAACCAGATCGGTCTGCGCCTCCAGCGTTTTTGCCACAACCAGCAGGCCGCTGGTGTCCTTGTCGAGGCGATGGACAATACCGGCGCGGGGGATTTCGTCGTTTGCCGGCAAGTGATGCAGCAAGGCATTCAGCAACGTCCCGCTCGGGTTGCCGCTGCCGGGATGAACCACCAAACCACTCGGCTTGTTGATCACCAGCAGGGTTTCATCTTCAAAGACAATGTTCAGCGGAATGTTTTCCGGTTTCTCGGAGAGGACACAGACGTTCTCGGGTTCGGCAATGCATAATTTTTCACCACCCATCAATTTGTGCTTTGATTCGTACCCAATTACGCCGTCGACCGCCACCAGACCCTCTTTGACCCAGGCTTGCAAACGGTTGCGGGAATGCTGAGGTAACAATTCCGCAAGGATCTGATCGAGCCGCCGACCGCCGCAACTCACGGGAACGGTCAGGCGCAGCGGTTCAGTTCGGCTATAATCTTCGGTGTTTTCAATAGGATCGTTCATGATGCGAAGTTTACCCGCATTGCAGCATTTTCAAGACGGCTTTCGTTTTCTCTTCGCGCTCTTCGTGGCGGCCACCCTTGCCGGCTGCGGGTTGCTGCCCGAGGCGCAGGATGAAACCATCGGCTGGTCAGCCAACAAGCTCTACAGCGAAGCCAAGGATGCGCAAACTGACGGCGGCTGGGACAAAGCAGCCAAATATCTTGAAAAAATCGAGGCACGCTTCCCCTACGGACGCCTCGCACAGCAAGCTCAGCTTGAGCTTGGCTACGTTTACTGGAAGGCGGGTGAGGCCGGTTCGGCGATTGCCGCCTGTGACCGTTTCATCAAACTTCACCCGAATCATCCGGCGGTGGATTACGCCCACTACCTCAAGGGTCTCGTCAATTTCAACGAAGATCTCGGGTTCGTCGGTTACGTCAGCAACCCCGATCAATCAGAGCGCGATCCCAAGGCGGCACGTGAATCCTTTGAAGCCTTTCGCGAATTGGTCAGCCGTTTTCCCAACAGCAAGTACACGCCGGATGCCATCCAGCGCATGAATTATCTGGTCAATACCATGGCCAAGCAAGATGTCAATGTGGCGCGTTACTACATTAGTCGTGGCGCCTACATCGCCGCCGCCAACCGCGCACAGAATGCGATCAAGAATTATCCCAATGCACCGGCAACCGAAGAGGCCATGTTCATCATGGTCACCGCTTACAACCATCTCGGGATGACTGATCTGCGTGACGACGCTGAGCGTGTCATGCGTAAAAACTACCCGGAAAGCCGCTATTACAAAGAAGGTCTGGTGCGTCAGACAGCCTGGTGGAAACTCTGGTAATCCTTACGAGAGCGAATTACCAGCTCAGCCCGACTGACTGCTGACGAGGCGCTCAATAATGCCGCGCACTTTGCTCATAGCCTCATGTAAAACGGTTTCCAGGCTGTCAAAGTGAATTCCGTTGGCACTGCTGCCACGCCCGGCAGCGTGGTTGGCAACGACATTGATGGCCGCATAGGGGATTCCCAATTCACGCGCCAGAACGGCTTCGGGCATACCGGTCATGCCAACCAGGTCAGCCCCGTCACGTTCCATACGGTTGATCTCGGCGGCAGATTCAAGGCGCGGCCCCTGCGTGGCCGCATAAACGCCACCCACCTTGACTGAAAGGTTAAGACTGGCGGCCGCGTCCTGAATCCGCTGGCGTAAGGATGCGTCATAGGGTTCGGTGAAATCGACATGGGTTACCGGGGTATCCACCCCCTCAAAAAAGGTCGATTTTCTGCCCCAGGTGTAATCAATGATCTGATTGGGAATAACAATTTCTCCCGGCCCCAGGTCGTCGCGGATACCGCCCACCGAGGCCACCGAAATGATCCCGGTCGCCTGGTGGTGATGAATCGCCCACAGGTTGGCACGATAGTTGACCATATGCGGCGCGATGGTGTGTCCATAGCCGTGACGCGGCAGGAACATCGCCGGTTTGCCGCAGATTCCACCGAATACCAAGGCACCGGAAGGCTCGCCATAGGGCGTGCGGACGACTTCGCGATGCGAGACTTCCAGATTGGAGAGGGTCGTCAACCCACTGCCGCCGATAATTGCCAGCATGATGATTACTTTCTTTCTACAAGAAGCGAGGCCAGTGTCGGCACGACATGCTTCAGTGTGGGATGGAGACGGCGCTGCTGCGCCAGGTCAAGAACATTGTCACTCAGTTTTCGGTACAGGGCATTGCGCCGATCGGCGACCCATGGCAATCCGAGAAAGGTTTTTCCATTGTGGTAGCGAACCAGCGTATCGCGGCCGACATCCTTGGCCTGCCAGGGAATCGCCATGCGGTCGACGATATGCAGGAAACGAACGCCAGTTAGCGATGCAGCCAGTTCGGCAATCTTGCGATGCACGCTTTCTCGATAACTCGCCACGGCCTGCCCGCCATCGAGACGGTCGGCGCCAATAGCCGCTGCCGGCGCCCCCATCAGCCAGCACAACAGGCAATCCGGAGCGAAATCGTCAATTACCTGGCGTTGCGACTGATCAAGACAGGTCACGTCAGCTTTTAGAAACTGCACGCCCTGCCCTGCCGTTTTTTCCTGGCTGGCGTCGAGGCATTCATCGAGGATATCGAGCGCCAGCACGTCCCGCTTGCGGGCAATCAGCGCCTCGGTGCCAAAGCCCAGGCCGCAGCCGATTTCGAGAATGCGCTGAGCGGGAACCAGCGAGGCCATCCAGGCATAGTCACCATGCCGCACATAGGCGGCACCCTCGGCTTCCCAGTAATTCAGAAACTCGGCAACACCCGAGACGTTCACGCCTCGTCCTTCATTGCATAGATCGCCGGCAAATGACGCCAGGCACCGTCAACATCCATGCCAAATCCGAAGACAAAGCGGTCGGGTACGGTCAAGCCACAAAAATCGGCTAAAACCGGTTTGCTCTTGCCATTCAGTTTGTCGGTAAAAACGGCAGTCAGCACCTCCTGCGCGCCCATGCGACGCAGGCTTTCCTTGACCGCGGCAAGAGTTACCCCGGCATCGAGGATGTCATCGAGCACCAGCACGCAACGCCCCTTGACCGACGTCCACGGAGCGCTGCGCCAGGAAATTTTGCCACCCTGGGTGTCCGGGCCGTAGCGGGTGACGTGCAAGTAATCAAACTCCAATGGAAAATCGAGGCGCAACAGCAACTGACCACTAAAAACCAGTCCGCCGGTCATGACGCAAAGTACCAGTGGATTTTTGTCGGCAAGGCGGGCGCTAATCCGTGTCGCCAGATCGGCGACGGCGGCATTGACCACCTCGGGCGAATGAATCAGATCGGCTTCGGCCAGGACTTGACGCGCTTTATCGGCATCCATGATTTACCCCAGAGTTTTCAGATAAGCGTCGAATTCGACCCCGACTTCCTGATGGCGCTGTCCGAATACCACCGTGGCCTTCAGGTAACCGAGTTTGGAACCGCAATCGTAGCGCACGCCCTCGTAGCGGTAAGCGAGCACCTGTTCTTCACTGAGCAACGAGGCAATTCCGTCGGTGAGCTGAATCTCGCCGCCAGCCCCCGGCTTGACGTTTTCCAGATGATGAAAAATACGCGGCGTCAGGATGTAGCGGCCGACCACGGCCAGCGTTGATGGCGCCTTTTCAGGCGCCGGCTTTTCGACGATTGCATTGACCTGTTCAAGACGGTCGGCGACGCGCCGTGCGTCGACAATGCCGTAGCTGCGGGTATCTTCAAGCGGCACATCCTGAACGCCGAGCACCGAGCAGCGGTAATAATCATAGGTATCGGTCATCTGCTTCATGACCGGGATCGTGCCATCGAGCAAGTCGTCGGCCAGAAGAACGGCAAACGGCTCGTCGCCAATCACCGGCTTGGCGCAGAGGACGGCATGTCCAAGACCAAGGGCTTCGGCCTGGCGGATGTAGATGCAGTTGATGTTCTTGGGAATCATGTTGCGCACAAAGTCGAGCAATTCGTCCTTGCCGCGCGCCAGAAGCTCGCTTTCGAGTTCGTAAGCCTTGTCGAAGTGATCTTCGATCGAGCGCTTGGAGCGGCCGGTGACGAAAATCATGTCGGTAATACCGGCCGCCACCGCTTCTTCGACGGCAAACTGGATCAGGGGCTTATCGACAATCGGCAGCATTTCCTTGGGGCTGGCCTTGGTGGCGGGCAGGAAGCGGGTACCCAAGCCGGCAACCGGAAAGACGGCTTTTCTGACTTTTTTCATTGATTAATCTCCCTGATTCAACAATTTCAAGAATGCTGCCTCATCAATCACCATCACCCCCAATTGCCGGGCATTTTCCAATTTTGTACCGGCATCTTCGCCGGCGAGAACGAAATCAGTCTTTTTCGATACCGAGCCGCTGACTTTGCCACCCGCCGCCTCGATCAGGGCTTTTGCCTGATCCCGCTTCAACGTTGGCAGCGTTCCGGTCAAAACCAGGGTTTTGCCGGCCAATACCCGTGTCCCCGTGGCGGCTGGCGCACTGTCCGGCCAATTGACTCCGGCCAGACGCAGGCGCTCGATGATCTGCCGGTTATGCGGCTCGCCAAAAAAGGCGGCCAGACTGGCGGCAACCACCGGGCCGACATCGGGAATTTGTTGCAGCGCCGCTTGATCAGCCGCGAGCAACGGCTCAAGCTGGCCGAAATGGCGCGCCAGGTCGCGGGCGGTAGATTCGCCGACATTGCGGATGCCGAGCGAAAAAATAAAGCGGGCAAGCGTCGTTTGCTTGCTCGATTCAATTGCCGCCAACAGATTCTGTGCCGATTTTTCGCCCATGCGATCGAGCCCGGCGAGGGTCTCCTGCGTCAATCCATAAAGATCGGCCGGCGAATGAACGAGGGCGGCATCGACCAGTTGCTCGACCAGTTTGTCACCCAGACCCTCGATATCGATGGCCCGCCGCGCGGCAAAATGGCTCAAGGCAGCTTTGCGCTGAGCCGGGCAGAACAGCCCGCCGCTGCAGCGGGCAATCGCCTCATCGACGCCGCGGACAATCGCCGAGTCACATTGCGGGCAGCGGGTCGGCATGAAGAAAGGCGGATGCAGCGCTTCACCACCGAAAAGGTCTCGAGCGGGGCGCTTTTCCGGCAGGCTGGCGACGACTTCCGGAATGACGTCGCCGGCGCGACGGACGATCACCGTATCACCGACCCGCACATCCTTGCGCCGGACTTCGTCTTCGTTGTGCAGGGTTGCGTTGGTTACCGTCACGCCACCGACGAACACCGGCTGCAGACGGGCAACCGGGGTGATTGCGCCGGTGCGGCCAACCTGGACATCGATACCGACGACGACGGTCAATGCCTCTTCAGCAGGAAATTTGTGGGCGATGGCAAAACGCGGGGCGCGCGAGACAAAGCCCAACTGAGCCTGTGCGGCGAGTTGATTGACTTTGTACACAACGCCATCAATGTCGTAGGGCAATTGCGCCCGGCGGGCGCCGATGTCCTCGAAAAAGGCGAGCAAACCCGCCGCACCGCATACCACCCGGCGTTCGTCGGCGACCGGAAAACCCCAGGTAGCGAGCAATTTCATCAACTCGTCGTGCGTCTTGACAGGCAGCGCATCGGCACCGGCGCCAATACCGTAGGCAAAAAATGACAGGGGGCGACTGGCGGTAATCCGTGAATCAAGCTGGCGCAAGCTGCCGGCAGCGGCATTGCGCGGATTGGCGAAGGTTTTTTCACCGCGTTCGCGCTGACGGGCATTGAGGTCGTCAAAAGCCCCCTTGAACATCAGCACTTCGCCGCGCACCTCGATCAGCGGCGGCCACTCGCTGCCGGCCAGACGCAGCGGCAGGCAAGACAAGGTGCGCAGATTGGGCGTCACATCTTCGCCGGTGCTGCCGTCGCCACGCGTTGCTCCACGCGAGAAAATTCCGTTCTCGTAAGTCAGGCTGATCGCCAGTCCGTCAAATTTTGGCTCAACTGCGTAGTCGACCGCAGCCATGTCGTCCAGACCCTCGCGCACACGCTGATCGAAGGCTGCGACCTCGGCCGACGAAAAAGCGTTGTTCAAGGAGAGCATGGCGACGCCGTGGCGATGCGGCGAAAACTCCTTGAGTGGCGCCGCGCCGACGCGACGGGTCGGCGAATCGGCAGTGTGCAAGGCCGGATACTGAGCTTCGAGCGTCTGCAATTCGCGGAACAGGCCGTCGTACTCGGCATCGGTAACGGTCGGCGCGTCGTGCCGGTAATACGCCTCGTTGTGACGCTCGATTTCGGCGCGCAAAAACGCCGCGCGCCGGGTTGCAGCTAGTTGATCAGACATCAGGAAAAAAGACGCAGCGCCTGGGCGGAACCTGCCGGCAACGAGTAGGCGGCCATTTTGGCTTGCGGCTTGGCGATGAACTCGCGGCGGATGTGCTCAAGTTGAGCCTCGGTAAGTGGCTGACGATTGTCATCGACCAGGGTTGCATGCAGGGATTCGGCGAAACGCCTGGCCAGTTCAAGCATTTGCGTGAACACATGAACCCCCTGCTTGACCCGCGGCACATCAAGCAGAAAGGTCAGGCCATGCGTTGACATCGTCCGTATCGACTCGGGTGAAAATAAGGTGCTCTCGAAGTTTTGCAGATAAAACAGGGCGCGCCCGCCATCATCGTAGCGAGTAAACAGACCGTCGGAGCCCAAAACCATGCCGGCCGCCTCGGCCAGGGCGCGAATTTTGGTGCCGGCGAACGGGCTGCTCTTGCTGACCAGATTAAGGCCGATTTCGAGATCGACTTCCGCCGAAAACCGATCGATTTCGGCGGCCTGGTCGCGCACCCGGATTGAAGGCATATCGGCAACGGCCATCAGCTCTTCGCCCAGCGCCTGCATGGCGCCGGTGAATACAACGAGATCGGCATCGGAAACCGGCCCCAGGCGATTGGCCAGTTGCAGGCCAACGCGCAAACGGCGCACCTCGAAGTTGCTGTCTGCCTGCAGGCGTACCCATTCGCGGGTTTGTTCATTGAAACCGGCCCAATGAACCGGTTTGCCGAGGCGCTGCAGTACCTCGCGCTGCGAACGGAGAATCTGCGGCACGGCTATCGGATCAACCAGTTCCATCGCGACAATGAATTCAATACGCTGATCCAGCAGTTCAGGCGGCAAATCGACAGCGGGAAACGCAGATTCCTCTTGATCGCAAGACACCGGGGCGGGTGCCGTCGTCTCGACAGAAGCCATTTCGATTGCTGGCTCCGTGAGAGTATTGTCGGCAACCGGCGGGGCGGCATTATCGACCTCGGCACTGCCCGGCTCAAGACGCGAGTGCTGATCAACGGATAGTTGCCCAACACCGATTTCCGGCTCGTTGCGCTCAACGGGCGGCGCGACTTGAGTCGCACGTTTGCTTTCCGTGCCGAGCAGGACATCATCGTGCGCTGGTTTGAGCAGGGACTCAGCCAGTTTGCGGTGGCGACTCTCCTGCCACTGGTTGTAGGCAAAAACCCCGATTACCGCCACGCTGCCGAGGCCTATCAGTCCCATCTGGAGTTCGGTCATTTACGCCGCGTCCCTCATTTTCAAAGCTTCTTCGATATCGACTTCAACCACGCGCGAAACGCCGGATTCCTGCATCGTCACGCCGACCAGCTGCGCGGCCATTTCCATGGCGATTTTATTATGGGAGATGAATAGAAATTGCGTATTGGCGGACATTTTCTTCACCATGCCACAAAAACGCTCGGTGTTGCTGTCATCGAGTGGCGCATCGACTTCATCAAGCAGGCAGAACGGCGCCGGATTGAGCTGGAACATCGAGAACACCAGCGCAATTGCGGTCAACGCCTTCTCGCCGCCCGAAAGCAAATGGATGGTCGAATTCTTTTTTCCCGGCGGCTGGGCAACCACCTGAACGCCGGCATCAAGAATCTCTTCGCCGGTCATTACCAGTTCGGCACGCCCGCCACCAAAAAGCTCGGGGAAAAGTTGGCCGAAATGCTGGTTGACCGTATCAAAGGTCGATTTAAGGAGGTCACGGGTCTCGCGGTCGATACGACGAATGGCGTTTTCCAGGGTTTGCATGGCTTCATTGAGATCAGCCGCTTGCATGTCGAGATAGCCCTTGCGCTCGGTCGCGGTGTCCAGTTCCTGCAAGGCAGCCAGATTGACGGCGCCGAGTTCCTGAAGGGCATTGCCAAGGCGCGTGATTTCGCCCTGCAAAGCGGCCGCCCGGAGATTGCCGAGTTCGCTTTGAAGCGTTGTTTCGTCAGCGCCGGCGGCCATTAGTTGCTGCGCAAACTGTTCCGTGCTGAGCGCCGCCGCCTGCTCTTTCAGTTTGAGTTCGCCGATGCGCACGCGCAGGGGCTCCAGACCTTGCTCTATTTTCAGGCGCTGTTCGTCCAGCCCGCGCAGATCGCCCGTTGCTGCCTCCAGCGCAGCGCGCTTTTCGGCAAGAATTTTTTCTTTTTCCTGACGCTGTTCAAGCGCCGCCTGCAGTTTGTCTTCCATGATGTCAGGCGGCACTGCCGCGACTTGCTCGGCACAGAGGGCGCGATCCTTCGCGATGCGCGCCAGTTCGCGCTGGGCGGTTGCCTGCTGCGCAAAAATATCCTGCAATTTGCTTTCCGCTTCGCGCAGGGAAAACTGTGCTTCGCGCAGCGCCCGGTCGAAATCGGCATGGCGTTCGCGTTCGGCACGCACAGCGCGCTCGGCATCGTCAAGCCGGCTTTGCGCGCCGGCAACCAAAATGCGGATGCGGCTCAATCCGTCGCGGACTTCGGCAATTTTTTCATCTGCCGCCAGGGCACGCTCGCGCTCGCCCTCCTCTTCTTCGGCCAGTTCGGCCAGTTGCTCCTGCTGGCGTTCCTTTTGCTCGCGATGGCGATCTATCGCCTGCGCCAGCTTCACCACGTCAAGCTGTAGCGCATGTATCCGCTGCTGGCGGTCGGTAATGTATTGGCGGATTTCGCCGATTTCCTCGCGCTTGTCGTCGACTTGCTCGTCCAGCGTGGTGAGCTGCTCGCGGCTGGCGGCGGCTTGCTCTTCGAAATCGGCAATGCCGGCACCCAGCACCTCGATTTCACGCTGACGTTCGAGCAAGCCGTGTTCGCTTTGATCCGGCGCAAAAAACGTCAGGCTGCTGCGGGTGATCAGGTCGCCACCCGCCGTCACCAGCGTATTTCCGACTGCCAAGGCGGGGCGCATGGCGAGCGCGGCTTCAAGGCTATCGGCCGTTGTCACCAGACCCAGCCAATCATTGAGTACGGCGGCCAGTAGCGGATGCGCACAGCGCACCTGCTTCTGCAGGCTGCGTTCAGGCAAGGCGGCGGGCGGGGCAAAATCTGCGGCGGCTCCAGGCAAGGCGATACTCAAATGTGCATCCGGCCGATCCGTTAACCAGGCATCGAAGCGGCTTGCATCGTCACAGGCAACGGCGCTCAGGCGCTCACGCAAGACCGCCTCGACAGCGACTTCCCAGCCGGCTTCAACATGAATCTGCTGCCACAGTGGCTTGGCACCGTCCAGTCCGTGCCGCTGCAGCCAGGCCGGCAGCTTGCCGCCGGCGTCTGTGCGCGCCTGCATCTGCACCAGCGCACTGCAACGCGCCTGGCCGGCTGCCAGTTCGCGCTCGATGCGTTGCACAGCCTCCTGAAGCTGACGCCGCCTGGCTTCGATTTGCGGTAACTCATGCTGCAATTGTTCCAAATGCGCTTGATCGCCGGCGAGTTCTTCGCGCAGCAGCTCAAGCATTTCTTCTTTTTCGGCGAGATCAAGGGCATCCGGCGCCGCCTCGCCGCCGGCTTCTTCACGCAAACGGTCGCGGCGCAGGGTAATCGCTTGCAAGGCGCGTTGCGCGTGCGCCTTGTGAGTCAATTCGACCTCAAGGCGCTGCTCGCCGTTAGCGCTGCGGGTGCGCAAACGCTGTAATTCCTCTTGCGCCTGGTGGTGGCTTTCCTCAACTTGCGGGGCAATATTCATTTGCTGATGCAGACGCTCGTCGGCCTCGGCAACGCGCAGGCCGGCGACCTCCTGTAATTCCTCCCATTTTTGGCGGTCGACCGCGAGTTTTTCGGCGGTTTCGTTCCATTGCGCCAACTCGCCTTCCAGTTGCACCAATCGTGCCTCCAACTGGCTATGCGATTCACGACGGTGGCGAATCTCTGCCTCCAGACTGGCCACCTCGGCATTTGCCGAATACATCGCGCTCTGCGCCTCGTGCAAGGCATCACCGGCGGCAAAATGTGCCTCGCGGGTTGCCTCGGCACGCACCTCAATCTCGCGCAGGGCGGCATTTTGCGCCTCAAGCTCGGTCACCGCACGCTCGACATCGAGCGACAAACGCTGCCGCTCGGCCTCGGCTTCGCGCTTCCTGAGCAGCCACAACAACTGCTGACGCTGAATCAGTTGCTCGTTTAGCGCGTGATAACGCCGCGCAACCTCGGCCTGGGCGCCGAGTTTTTCAATCTGGCTAGCCAATTCAAGGCGAATATCCTCA
The DNA here is from genome assembly GCA_903951825.1 of uncultured Pseudomonadota bacterium. Classification (GTDB taxonomy): domain Bacteria; phylum Pseudomonadota; class Gammaproteobacteria; order Burkholderiales; family Rhodocyclaceae; genus Azonexus. The sequence goes on along the minus strand of CAJBDJ010000066.1, from coordinate 3,456 downwards.
ACCCGCGTCAGATTCTCGCGGCTATCCTCAAGGCGTCCATTGGTTTCCTTGCGGCGCTCCTTGTAGCGTGTGACGCCTGCCGCCTCCTCAAGAAAAACGCGCAGATCATCGGGACGCGCCTCGATGATCCGCGAAATCATCCCCTGACCGATAATCGCGTAAGCACGGGGGCCAAGCCCGGTACCGAGGAAGAGATCGGTAATATCCTTGCGCCGCACTTTCAGGTTATTGATGAAATAATCCGATTGCCCCTGGCGCGTCAGCGTGCGCTTGACGGCCAACTCGGTGTATTGCGACCACTGACCCAGCGCCCGACCCAGCAGATTCTCGAAAATCAGCTCAACCGAAGCACGCGACACCGGTTGGCGATGGGACGAGCCGTTAAAAATGACGTCCATCATCGACTCGCCGCGCAATTCAGAAGCCTTCGACTCGCCCAGCACCCAGCGCACGGCATCCATGATGTTCGATTTGCCGCAACCATTCGGGCCAACGACCCCGACCAGTTGCCCGGGCAGGGAGACCACCGTGGGATCGACGAAGGATTTGAAGCCGGCGAGTTTGAGTTTGGTCAGACGCATGAGTGAACCCGGCTGGCACAAAACATCCGGTCTTGAAGGGGATCGTATAATAACATCGCCCCGCCAAAGAGGATTTTCCGGTCGAACGCCAGCAGCAGCGTAAATCTAACAAATCACTTTAATTTAATATACCAACCTAATGATTAATGACGATTTTTTTATAAAAAATGCGGTCATGCTGGCGCAAAAAAGCGTCGATTCCGGTGACGGTGGCCCATTCGGTGCCATTGTCGTATGTGACGGGAAAATCATCGGCGAAGGCTGGAATCAAGTGGTTGCCAGCAATGACCCCACCGCTCATGCCGAAGTGATGGCAATTCGCGCAGCCTGCCTTACGGTCAACAGCTTTCATTTGCCGAAATCGACGCTATACGCCTCAAGCGAGCCGTGCCCGATGTGTTTATCGGCCGCCTACTGGGCGTCTATCGAACGCATCGTCTTCGCCAACCGCCGCTGTGAGGCGGCGGCCATTGGATTTTGCGACGACGCCTTGTATCGCGAACTGAGTTTGCCTGCCGCCGAGCGCCGCATCATCAGCGAACACTACCCGTTACCCGAAGCCTTGGTGCCACTACAAAACTGGTTCGCCAATCCACGCAGCAGAAGGTATTAGCCTAGTCTGACTTTTTGACGCTCCCGACCGCTTCCATCGTGGCTCTTTTTACAAGCCGCGAACCGAGCGCTTGCGTTCAATTTCGGTCAGGTAACGCTTGCGAATGCGGATTGATTTTGGCGTCAATTCGACCAGTTCATCTTCGGCAATGAACTCGACCGCCGCTTCCAGGCTCAGTTTGATCGCCGGCACCAGACGTACCGCCTCATCCGTACCGGAGGCTCGCACGTTGGTCAGTTGCTTGCCCTTGATCGGGTTTACAACGAGATCGTTTTCGCGGCTGTGAATGCCGATGATCATGCCTTCGTACAATTTATCGCCCGGAACAACGAACATACGACCGCGATCCTGCAGCTTCCACAGTGCGTAGGCAACGGCCTCACCGTTATCCTGGGAGATCAGCACGCCGTTACGGCGCTCGGTAACACCGCCATCCTTGACTGGGGCGTATTCGTCGAAAACATGGCTCATCAGGCCGTTGCCACGGGTCAGGTTCATGAATTCGCCCTGAAAACCGATCAAGCCGCGCGCCGGGATGCGGTATTCGATACGGACGCGACCACGGCCGTCCGGCACCATGTCCTGCAAGTCGCCCTTGCGCTGACCGAGGCTTTCCATGACTCCGCCCTGGGTATCTTCTTCGACGTCAACCGTCAGCAACTCATAAGGTTCGCATTCGACACCGTTGATCATTTTTTTGACCACACGCGGGCGTCCGACGGCGAGTTCGAACCCTTCGCGGCGCATGTTTTCGAGCAGGATGCCGAGATGCAGTTCGCCGCGTCCGGAGACGTCAAAAACGTCGCCATTACCGGTGTCGTGAACACGCAGAGCCATGTTGGTCAGCAGTTCTTTGTGCAACCGATCGCGGATCTGGCGGCTGGTAACAAACTTGCCTTCGGTGCCGGCCAACGGGCTGGTATTGACCATGAATTGCATCGACAGCGTCGGCTCGTCGATTTTCAGGAGCGGCAGGGTTTCCGGGCTGTCCGGGTCGGTGACGGTGCACCCGAGTACCAGATCTTCAATGCCGGTGATCTGGACAATATCGCCGGCCAGACCTTCTTCGAGCTCAACCTTGTTCAAGCCGCGGTAGCCGAGAACCTGACCGATTTTGGCCTTGATCGGCGTGCGCTCGTGCTCAAGCGCTTCTTCTTCGGTACCGAACATGACCAGGACGTTTTGACCGGTCTTGACACGCCCGCGATTAATTTTACCGACGCCGATACGACCGACGTAGGAAGAGTAATCAAGCGCGGTAATCTGCAGTTGCAGTGGTTCGTTGATATTGGTGTCGGGGGCCGGCACATGACGGAGGATAGTGTCGAACAGCGGCTTCATGTTTTCGCGCGGATGATCCAGTTCCATCGCCGACCAGCCGTTGAGGCCAGAGGCATAAACGATCGGAAAATCGAGCTGCTCATCGCTGGCCCCGAGCTTGTCGAACAAATCAAAGGTCAGATTGACGGCCTGATCAGGATCGGCGCCATCGCGGTCAACCTTGTTCACCAGCACAATCGGACGCAGGCCGAGCGCCAGTGCTTTTTTGGTCACGAAGCGGGTTTGCGGCATCGGCCCTTCAGCGGCATCGACCAGCAAGACGACGCCGTCAACCATACCGAGCACGCGCTCGACTTCACCACCAAAGTCGGCGTGACCCGGCGTATCAACGATATTGATATGGACGCCTTCATACTCAACCGCCGTATTCTTGGACAGGATCGTGATGCCGCGCTCCTTTTCCAGATCGTTGGAGTCCATCACGCACTCGACCAACTGCTGGTGAGCGGCAAAGGTGCCGGACTGGCGGAGCAATTGGTCAACCAGCGTGGTTTTGCCATGGTCAACGTGGGCGATGATGGCGATGTTGCGAATCGGACGAGCGGACATGAGAAGGCCTGAAAAATCAAAGGCGGGATTGTAGCATTGATGGTGCGCCGCAGCATCCAAATTGGTGGTTAACAGGTTTTGAATTTTCCCCTGACGCCTCCGGCAATCGCGCTCGGCCAAGGAGCCAATCCGTGGTTTCCACAAAACCCCGGCCATTCACAAATTTGGTGCAGCAAGGTAGAGCCGAATTATGGCTTTCGATAGACTCCGCGGCATCCTGACTCCACGCGCATGAGGTCAGTTGTAAACGGTGGAGTCCAACGGTTTAAGTGGCTATCTGTTTTTCATAATGTTGCTGCATAAACGCGGCAGGCGACAGATAGCCAAGGCGGGCCTGCTTGCGAATTCTGTTGTAGAAGATTTCGATGTACT
>CAJBDJ010000065.1 GCA_903951825.1 uncultured Pseudomonadota bacterium | reverse complement strand
CGTGAAACGAAACCGCGCCGATGATATTGCACTTCCGTGTGAGAAAGTAGGTCATCGCCAGGCTACCCAATAAAAACCCCCGTTACAAACCAATGTAACGGGGGTTTTTTCGTTTAAACCAGCATGGGCGCACCCGGCGGGTGGATTGTAAGCGCCCGGCGAACCCAGGTTGATTTCTGATTTAGGCCGAAATTTCAGGCTGCCAGCGATGCGGTAGCAATTCGCTGATCCGACTGTTGAGCTGAACTCGGCAAGCGAGACATGATGGGACGGCTGGACGCTTACCCATGACTGGACAATTGACGGCGATCAATCAGAATAGCGGCATGGACAACCTGATCAAGGATACCGCGACGCTCGAACTTTTCTGCTGGCTTGAAGCCGGGGCTGAATTGCCGGGTTGGGACATTCTCAAGGGCAGTCCGTTTGGCGGCACCCTGGCGGCGCCCGAAGGCGGGGAGCCGACGCCCGGCGATCAGCTGATGTCGGTGCAGAATTACTTTGCCGAATACCATCTCGAGTATTTCCGCCAGCGTCGTTACAACCATTTTCCCAGCCGCCTGCACGCCTTGCTGTTGTTTGCGACGCGCACCGATGCCCTGACTTTTCGCCACAAGCATCCGCAACGGGTGTTTGCCAAGCACCTCTCTTGTGCACGTACCAGCGGGCCGTATATCTGCTCCTTCCACGACGCCGGCTGGCTAGATTATTTGCGCTTGCCACACAGTCTCTCGCTCAGTGCGCTTGACGAAGTGGCCGAGCATTACTGGTCGGGGCGGACAATCGAAGAGGTCGGCCTGATGTTCATGAACGAGCCATGGAAGGAGCCCCCCGTCATCGAGGCGCTCTATCAGGGAACGCTGGAAGCGGTTCGCGGGCAGGCCAATCAGTCCGGCTGGCTACCCGGTTTTAGTTGAGGATGAAGATGCGCCGTCTGATTTGGGTTGTTGTTGTTCTCGCCTTGCTCGCCGTGGCGTTTGCCTGGTTCTCGCGCAGCAAGCCGATTCCCGTCGCGCTCACCGAAGTCACCGTCGGCAAGGTCGAGGCGACGCTGGCTAATACGCGCGCCGGCACGGTCGAGGCGTGTTTGCGCACCAAGTTATCGACCATCGTCGGCGGCCGTATTGACTACCTCGGCGTCAAGGAAGGCGATCGCGTCAAGAAGGGTCAGTTGCTGCTCAAGCTGTGGAACGACGACCAGCAGGCACAGGCGGCGCTCGGGCAAACGCAGATTGCCCTCGCGGCGCGGCGTGTCGATGAGGCTTGCCTGGTTGCGCTCAATGCGGAAAAAGAGGCTGAAAGACAGCGCGAGTTGCGCCAGCGCGGCTTTGTTTCGGCATCACGGGAAGAGGCGGCCCGCACCGATGCTGCCGCGCGCCGCGCCGCCTGCAATACGGCCAAGGCCGATGTCACGCAGAGCGAAGCGCGGCTCAAGGCAACCCGTGTCGAGCAGGGGCGCGTCGCGCTGTATGCGCCTTTCGACGGAACGGTGGCAAAAATTGTTGGCGAACTGGGCGAATATTCGACGCCCTCGCCACCGGGGGTGCCGACGCCGCCGGCGATTGATCTGATCGACGACAGCTGCCTGTACGTCAAGGCGCCGATGGATGAGGTCGATGCGCCGAAAATCAGCGCCGGCCAAAGCGTCCGCATCCGCCTCGACGCACTGCCCGGCAAACAACTGGCAGGCACGGTACGGCGTGTCGCGCCCTTTGTTTCGGCGCTGGAAAAACAGGCGCGGACGGTCGATATTGAAGTCGATTTTGCCAAAGCGGAGAGCGTCGGCAAGCTGCTGGTGGGTTACAGCGCCGACGTCGAAATCATTCTCGCCAGCCGCGACGCGGTGCTGCGCATCCCGACGGCGGCGATTCAGGAAGGCGGCCGCGTGCTGCGTTTTGATCCGGCGAGCGGCAAGCTCGAAGAGCGGCGGATCAAGGCCGGGCTGGCTAATTGGGAGCTGACCGAAATTATCGATGGTTTGGTGGCCGGCGACCGCATCGTGACTTCACCCGAAAAAGAGGGAATCAAGGCCGGTGCGACGGTCGTTGCGGACGACAAAGTCAAGGCCAAATAGCCCATGGCGCTGCTTGAACTTAAGGACATCGCACGTCGCTTCCAGCTCGGCGACACCACGGTCAATGCGCTTTCCGATCTCAATTTGCGGATTGATGCCGGCGACTACGTGGCCGTCATGGGGCCTTCCGGTTCAGGCAAGTCGACGCTGCTGAACCTGCTCGGCTTGCTTGACCGCCCCAGTGCCGGCAGCTATCTGCTTGAAGGCCGCGACGTGACCACCTTGTCGCCCGACGCACTGGCCGGCGTGCGCAGTACACGCATCGGCTTCGTTTTTCAGAGTTTTCATCTGGTACCGCGTCTGACGGCCGCTGAAAACATCGCCCTGCCGATGACTCTCGCCGGCATCCCGGCAGCCGAGCGCCGGCAGCGGGTACGGCAAGCCTTGGGCGATTTCGGTCTGGAAAATCGCGCCGACCATCGCCCCGATCAGCTCTCCGGCGGCCAACGCCAGCGGGTGGCAATTGCCCGGGCAACGATCATGCAGCCGGCGCTGATTCTCGCCGACGAGCCGACCGGCAATCTCGACCGTCACACCGGCGACGAGGTCGTCCGTTTGCTCGAAGAACTCAATGGCCGCGGCGTCACCTTGATCGTCGTCACCCACGACCCCAGCCTCGGCGCCCGCGCCCGCCGTCAACTACGGATGGAAGACGGGCGGCTGCAAAGCGATTCCGCTCAACGCCCCGGCGCAATTGCCGAAATCGCGCCGCGCCCCGGCGGATCAGTGGCGGCGTAAGGTTTCGCGTGCGTTTCCCCGACATCCTGCGTTTTGCCCGCGATGCCGCCACCGGCTATCCGCTGCGCACGGCCTTGTCGGTGCTGGCGATGTCAATCGGCGTCGCCGCCGTGGTCATCCTGACGGCGCTGGGCGATGGGGCGCGACGTTACGTCATCGGCCAGTTTTCTTCACTGGGCAGTAACCTGGTGATCGTTTTGCCCGGACGCTCGGGTACTGGTGGCTTTAACCCGGCCAATGCAATCACCAGCACACCGCGCGACCTGACCATCGACGACGCTGCCGCGCTCCTGCGCGGCAGCGCGATTCAGCGCGTCGCACCGCTCGTCGTCGGCAGTTCGGAAATCAGTGCCGGCGGGCGTTTGCGCGAAGTCATGGTGGCCGGCACGACGGCCAGTTATTTTGCGATTCGCAACTTCGCCCTGGCGCAGGGCAGCGCCTTGCCGGAGGAAGATTGGGGACGCGGTTCATCGGTGGCCGTCATCGGCCACAAGATTGGCCAGGAAATCTTCGGCAGCAATTCGGCCATCGGCCAATGGGTGCGCATCGGCGATCGTCGCCTGCGCGTCATCGGCGTCCTCAAGCCGCTCGGCCAGGGACTCGGGATGAATACCGACGAACTGGTGATCATCCCGGTGGCGCTGGCGCAGGCGCTGTTCAACTCGAACACCCTGTTCCGTATTCTGGTCGAGGCGAAAAGTCGTTCGGCGATTTCCGGGGCGCGCCAGCAGGCAAGCGATATCCTCAAGCAGCGCCATCGCGGCGAGGAGGATGTCACGGTCATCACGCAGGATGCTGTGCTCGCCACTTTCGACAAGCTGCTCGGCGCGCTGACCCTCGGCGTCGCCGGTATCGCGGCAATCAGTCTGGCGGTGGCCGGCATTCTGGTGATGAACGTGATGCTCGTCGCCGTCACCCAGCGTACTAGTGAAATTGGTCTCCTCAAGGCGCTCGGCGCCAGCGGCCGAACGATCCGCCTGGCCTTTCTCGCCGAGGCGGCAATGCTCTCGGCGGTCGGCGCCCTGCTCGGCTACCTGCTCGGCCAATTGGGAGCCTTTGCCTTGCGTCAGCTGTTCCCGGTGTTTCCGGCTTATCCGCCCGATTGGGCGGTGATCGCCGGCCTCGCCACGGCACTCGCTACCGGACTGCTGTTCGGCTTCATGCCCGCCCGGCGCGCCGCGCAAATGGATCCGGTGCAAGCCTTGATGAGCCATTGAGGATGCGCTGGGCCGATTCCCTGCAACTCGCGCTGCGCGCCATCACGTCGCAGCGCCTGCGCAGTTTTCTAACCCTGCTCGGTATCGCGGTGGGGATTACGGCAGTCATTTTGCTGACCTCGATCGGTGAAGGCATTCATCGCTTTGTTCTTGCCGAATTCACCCAGTTCGGCACCAATGTCATCAGCGTCATGCCGGGCAAAACCAAAACCGGCGGCACCTCGTCCGGCCTGCCGTCGAGCGCCCGCCCGCTGACACTGGAAGACGCCGCCGCTCTCGAACGCCTGCCCAACGTCGTCGCCGTTACCCCCAATGTGCGCGGCAATGCCGAGGTCGCCGGCAACGGCCGCACCCGGCGCACGCTGATTTATGGCGTCAACGCCAATTTGCCGGCAGTTTTCCGGTCAACCGTGCACAGCGGGCAATTTTTGCCCGCCGATGACCTCGACAGCGCCCGCGCCTTTGTCGTGCTCGGCGCCAAGCTCAAGAATGAATTGTTCGGCAGCGACAACCCCCTCGGCCAGCGCCTGCGCATCGGCGGCCTGCATTTTCGGGTAATCGGCGTCATGGCGCCCAAAGGCCAGTTTCTCGGCATCGACCTTGACGACACCGCTTTTGTCCCCGCCGTTCGCGCCCAGGAGTTGTTCAACCGCGCAGGGGTCGACGAAATCAACATCGCCGCCAGCGAAGGCGTGCCTTCGACACTGATTGCCGCGGCCATCAGGGAACGCCTGGGCGAGCGTCACGGGCGTGAGGATTTCACCATCATCACCCAGGAAGAAATGCTCAAAACCCTCTCCAACATCCTCAACGTGCTGACCATGGCGGTCGGCGCACTGGGCGGCATTTCGCTGCTCGTTGGCGGTGTCGGCATCGTCACTATCATGACCATTGCGGTTACCGAACGAACCGCTGAAATCGGCCTGCTGGTTGCCCTCGGCGCCCGCCGCCGGACGATCCTGATGCTCTTTCTCGGGGAAGCGGTGGCGCTCTCGGCGCTCGGCGGATTGCTGGGTCTGCTGCTCGGTTTCGGTCTCGCGCAACTGATCCACCTGCTGCTGCCGGCCTTGCCGGTACATACCCCGATCAGCTTCGTCTTGCTCGCCGAACTGCTTGCCATCCTCATCGGCCTCGCCGCCGGCGTCCTGCCGGCGCGGCGGGCGGCGCAACTCGACCCGGTCGAGGCATTGCGAACAGAATGACGTGCTACAGTTCAACCGATAAATCCATAACCACTAACCGCAAGGAAAACAGCCATGACTTTTTACATTGAAGACCTGCAGCCCGGCATGAGTCACACCATGGGTAAAACCATTACCGATGCCGACATCGTTCTTTTTGCCGGCGTTTCGACCGACACCAATGCCGTTCACCTCGACGAGGAATTCGGCAAAACGACGCCTTTCGGCGGCCGTATCGCCCACGGGATGCTCTCCGCCAGCTTTATTTCCGCCGTCCTCGGCGCCCATCTACCCGGCCCCGGCACCATTTATCTGGCGCAAACCCTGAAATTCAAGGCGCCGGTTCGCCCCGGGGATACGGTCAAGACGACGGTCACGGTCAAGGAAGTGATTGCCGCCAAAAAGCGCGCCATTCTCGACACCCTTTGCAAAGTTGGCGAAACGGTGGTGATTGAAGGCGAAGCGACGGTCATGATCGGCAACAAGCCCGCCTGACCGCACGCCTCACCAAGCGAAAATGCCCGGACTGACCGGGCATTTTTTTGCCGCTACCCCGCCTCAGAAGGATTCGTTGGCACGCAAAAACCGCCACTGCCCGGGCTGCAAATCGCCGAGCATGACGCGACCGATGCGAACCCGCTTGAGGCCGATGACGTTGAGACCGACCAGTTCGCACATGCGGCGAATTTGCCGCTTCTTGCCTTCACGCAAAATAAAGTGCAACTGGTCTTCGTTAAGCTGCTTGACCCAGGCCGGCTTGAGCGGCTTGCCGTCAAGCTCGAGACCGTGCTTGAGCAGTTGCAGGCCGTTGGGAATCATCTGCCCTTCGACGCGAACCAGGTATTCCTTTTCGACGCCGCTGTCTTCCCCGATCAGTTGCTTGGCGACACGGCCATCCTGGGTTAGCACCAGCAGGCCGCTTGAATCGATGTCGAGCCGCCCGGCTGGCGCCAGGCCGCGCAGCATCCACGGCTTGAATTCCGGATCGCCGGATTGCTTCACCTGGCTGTCGGCCAGAATCAGCGTCACTGCCGGTGTGCAACCGGGTTCCGGCTGACCGGAGACATAACCGACCGGCTTGTTTAGCAGGACGGTGACCTGTTTGGCCTGATCCCGCTCGGCCTGCTTGCTGATCGTGATCGCGGCTTGCGGATTGATCCGTGAGCCGAGCTCGCTGACTGGCTCCCCGTCGACAAAAACCCAGCCGCGCTCGATCCACAGATCGGCCTCGCGGCGTGAACACAGGCCGCGTTCCGACATCACCTTGGACAAGCGAACGCCTTCCTGGGTCGAGGTGACGACCGGCGCCGTGCGCGCCGCCGGCTTTTTCGGCGCGACACGCGGCGCCGGTGCGCTGTACGGCTTTTTGACCACCGACAGCGTGCCGGCCACCGCCGTCACCGGCTTTTTGGTCGACCCGGTTTTAGCCGGCTTGTCGGCATCGACCGCCACCGCCTCCGGCTTGCGCCATTTGGCCCAGGGGTCGTCTTTGTTGGGCGTCTCGCTCATTGAATGGCGAGCAGTTCAACCTCGAAAACCAGCGTCGCGTTCGGCGGAATGACGCCGCCGGCACCACGCGAACCGTAGCCGAGTTCGGGGGGGATGGTCAGCTTGCGGGTGCCGCCGATTTTCATGCCTTGGACGCCTTCATCCCAGCCGGCAATGACGTTGCGACGGCCAAGGCCGAAATCGAAGGGATCGTTGCGATCCCTGCTTGAATCAAACTGGCTGCCGTTCGTCAGCCAGCCGGTGTAATGGACGACCACATGATCGCCGGCGGCGGCCTCGGCGCCTTCGCCGACAACGGTATCTTCATAAATCAGCCCGGAGGCGGTGGTGACTTCAGCCATGAATTGCTCCAACAGGTTGCTTCCCGCCCTCGGAGAGAGGCACAGCGAGAGGCTGGATAGAAAGCCGGCGAGTCTACCATAGGCAACGACAAGGCTTTGACTCCCAAGAGATTTTCCGTATAATGCGCGGTTCTTTGTAGTACCCCTTGGTTTATTTTCGGAGTCCAACCCATGTATGCGGTCATAAAAACCGGCGGTAAGCAGTATCGCGTTACCACTGGTCTAAAACTTAAAGTAGAACAGATACCGGCAGACGTTGGCGCAGAAGTTACCCTTGATCAGATCCTCATGGTAGGCGAAGGCGAGTCGGTAAAGATCGGCGCTCCCTTCCTTGCTGGCGCCACTGTCAAGTGCACCGTGCTTTCCCACGGCCGTCACGACAAGGTCAAGATCTTCAAGATGCGTCGTCGCAAGCATTATCAGAAGCATCAAGGCCATCGTCAGAACTACACCGAACTGCGCATCGATTCAATCGTCGCTTAAGTTCAGACAAGGAGCTAAACAATGGCACACAAAAAAGCAGGCGGCAGTTCACGTAACGGCCGCGACTCACAAGCCCAGCGTCTGGGCGTCAAGCGCTACGGCGGTCAATTCGTTCTCGCCGGCAACATCATTGTTCGCCAGCGCGGCACCGAGTTCCATCCGGGCGAAAACGTCGGTTGCGGCAAGGATCACACCCTGTTTGCACTGAAGGACGGCACCGTTCTGTTCTCCGTCAAGGGCGCCAAACAGCGCCGCACGGTGACCATCGTCCCGGCCGCTGCCGAGTAAAATCAGGACAGCGGAACGACAAGCCCTATCCGCCGGATAGGGCTTTTTAGTTTATGCCGGCGAATTTCCGCTTAGCGGCAGCCCGGGCAGATGGTGAGGCGAGACATGAAATTCATTGACGAAGCAAAAATTTACGTCAAGGCAGGCGACGGCGGTAATGGCGCCGCCACGTTTCGCCGCGAAAAATACATCCCGATGGGCGGCCCCAATGGCGGCGACGGGGGTCGCGGCGGCAGTATTTATGTGGTTGCCGACCGCAATATCAATACCCTGGTCGATTATCGTTACACCCGCAAATTCATTGGCAAGCGCGGCGAAAACGGCGGCGGCGCCGATCAATACGGTGCCGGTGGCGACGATATCATTTTGCGTATGCCGGTCGGCACGGTGATTACCGAGCTGAGCAGCGGTCAGATTCTTGCCGACCTCGATGTGCATGATAAAAAAATCCTCCTCGCCAAGGGCGGCAAGGGGGGCTTGGGCAATATTCACTTCAAGTCGTCAACCAACCGTGCGCCGCGCCAGAAAACCAGCGGCGAGCAGGGCGAAGAATTTGAAGTCGCTCTCGAACTGCGCGTGCTGGCTGACGTGGGCTTGCTCGGCTTGCCCAATGCCGGCAAGAGCACCTTGATTCGCGCCGTCTCCTCGGCGCGTCCGAAAGTCGCCGATTACCCGTTCACGACGCTGCACCCGAATCTCGGTGTCGTCCGTGTCGGTGCCGAAAAAAGCTTTGTCATGGCTGACGTTCCGGGACTCATCGAAGGCGCTGCCGATGGCGCCGGACTCGGTATCCGCTTCTTGAAGCATTTGCAGCGCACGCGGATTTTGTTGCATCTGGTCGATATTGCGCCGATTGATCCGGACGCCAACCCGGTGCGCGACGCCAAGGCGATTGTCGGCGAATTGCTCAAGCACGACCCGGCACTCGCCGACAAGCCGCGCTGGCTGGTTCTCAATAAGCTCGACCTGATTCCCGAAGCGGAGCGCGAGAAGGCGGTCGCCGACTTCATCAAGGCCTACAAAAAGGCAACGCGATACGCTGGCCCTTGTTTTCCGCTATCGGCGATTAACGGCGCTGGCACCAAGCCGCTGATCTACGCGATCAGCGAGGCGCTCGACGAGATGGCGCGCCCGGACATTCCGGACGACGACGAAATCGCCCCGGAAGCCGCATGAAACCGACCCGTCTCGCTGCCGCCAAACGCCTGGTTGTCAAAGTCGGCTCGGCGCTGGTTACCAATAACGGCGCCGGTCTCGATCTGGCAGCAATTGACGACTGGGCGCGGCAAATCAGTACATTGCACGAGCGGGGCAAAGAAGTCGTACTCGTTTCCTCGGGTGCCATTGCCTGCGGCATGCAACGTCTGGGCTGGCGCAAGCGGCCGCAGTCGGTGCACCAATTGCAGGCCGCCGCCGCGGTCGGGCAAATGGGGCTGGTGCAGGTCTACGAGGGAGCGTTTGCCAAATACGGTTTGCAGACGGCGCAAATCTTGCTGACCCACGACGATCTTGCCGACCGCAAGCGCTATCTGAATGCACGTTCGACGCTGACGACGCTGCTGCGCCTGGGTGTCGTGCCGATCATCAACGAAAACGACACGGTGGTTACCGATGAAATCAAGTTCGGCGACAACGACACGCTGGGCGCGCTGGTCGCCAATCTGATCGAAGCCGAGGCACTGATCATTCTCACCGACCAGATCGGCCTGTTCACCGCCGATCCGCGCAAAGATCCGACGGCGACGCTGATCACCGAAGCGACGGCTGGCGACGAGGCACTGGAAGGCATGGCCGGCGGCGCCGGTTCGTCGATCGGCAAGGGCGGCATGATTACCAAGGTCATCGCTGCCAAGCGAGCCGGCAAGAGCGGCGCCCACACGGCGATTGCCAGCGGTCGCGAAACGGACGCGATCATCCGCCTGGCCGCCGGCGAGGCCGTCGGCACCTTACTGATTTCTGACACGCAGCCGCTCGCTGCACGCAAGCAATGGCTGGCTGACCACCTGCAACTGGCCGGCCGCCTGCTGCTCGACGATGGCGCGGTCAACGCGCTCAATGCCGGAAAAAGTTTATTGCCGATTGGCGTCGTCAGCATTGAAGGCGATTTCGAGCGTGGCGCAGCCGTCGCCTGTATCGCACCCAACGGCCGCGAAATTGCTCGTGGCCTGAGCAACTACGGCAGCGGCGAAGCGCGTCTGATCACCCGCAAATCAACTCCCGAAATTGAAAGCATCCTCGGCTATGTCGACGAGCCGGAAATCATTCACCGCGATAACCTGATACTGGTTTATTACTCCGGCTCGATGAAATCTTAAACGGCATATCTGAAATTGAGAGCCATTTTCGGCTTTCAAGTCTGGTTCCACAATTGACGTAACAGCCCGCAAAATTCACGGGTGTATTTTGTGCGATCCCAGCCGGGCTTGCTCACTAAATTTTGTCGAAGCTGTCGTTTCAGATCAAGCAGGGCACGCCGGTCTCTCGACATTTCGACGGCGATGGCAACGTACTCATCATCATTTTCGGCAATCCACTCAGGCATCCCTGCGGCCGCCATAAAGCTGGCACCCATCCGGGAGACAAAGTGTCCGCCCGCTTTGACAATCACAGGCACCCCCATCCACATGGCTTGCAAAGTTGTCGTACCGCCGTTGTAGGGAACAGGATCCAGCCCGATATCCAAATCAGCGTACTCGGCCATCATGTCAGCCAGGCCAACCGGACCACGAAACTCAATTCGTTCTCTATCGATGCCTTGCTCGAAGAAAAGATTGGCGTAACGGCGCTGAGCACCCGCATCACCGAAACTCGGGGCTTTAAGGAGTAGCTTTGATCCCGGCACCGCCTTTAAAACGCGCGACCAGAGCCGAATCGTGTGTGGCGTCAGTTTGGGAATGTTGTTGAATGAACCAAATACCAGCGGGCGCTCGGTGAGCTCGTCCGGCATGTTCGGATAGGGATAATCGGCTTCCGGTGAATAGCAAAATACTGTTTCCGGCAAGCGGGCGACTCGTTCGTTATAAAGAGCATCGTGTTCCGGCGGTGTTACAACGGAATCGCCAATAATCCAGTCAATATTCGGTACCCCCGTTGAGCCGGGATAGCCGAGGAAAGTCACCTGAACAGGTGCCATCCGCCGGGCAAATAAATGCATCCGCTGCTGCGATGTATGGCCTGCCAAGTCAATCAAAACATCAATTGCATCCGCTTCGACCTGACGAGCAAACTGAGCCGGTGTCGATTGAGTCATTTCACGCCAGACATCTACACGTGACTTCGCCAGGTGGGTTTGATCGTCATAACTGATGCCGGTGAAATACAGGGTTAACGGAAACTGCGCGTGATCCCAACAAGCCAGCATCGGCTGCATGAAAAGATTGACCGGATGCTGGTGATGGAAATCCGCCGAAACCATGCCTATCCGCAACGGTCGATCAGGGTTGCGATCATTTTTGAAGCTGCTCCGATCACGCGCCCCAAGCCCCAATGGTGCAAATAACTCGCGGTGCAATTGCGCCACTTCTGCAGGGCTCATGGTGTCGGAATACAAAGAGCTCATCGCCACACTGGAGGCCATGTCACGATTACCGGCATCAACCTGCGCGCGATAGAGGCGCAAGGCGGTATCGGCATCGCCCATCTTGCTTGCCAGAGTGGCGCGCATTGAGGCCGCATCAGGCATGTTGGTCTGAGACTCGGCGGCATCAAGCGCCTCGACGGCTTCCTCCAATCGCCAACTTTCGGTCAGCATGTGCGCCAGGTTGTAATGAGCCGTTCCGCTCTCCGGGTGCAATGCCACGCTGCGGCGCAAGACTTCAATGGCTTCTTGCCACAAATTAAAACGGAAACCCAACTGAGCCAAACGCGTCAATGTTGCTTCACGCTCGGCAGCAGAGGCTCGGCTCAGGAGATCGCTTGCTTCATCCTCCAGGCCGAGGCGAAGCAAGGCATCAGCCATATCGATAAAAAGCTCACTTTTCATATCGATCGTCAGCGTTTTCGGAGACAGCGCAAATATCGGCATCGCCGCACGCAACGCCTCCAATGCCCGTGGCGCATTGCCGAAGTCCAGCCTGAAACGTCCCATGGCGTGGTGAATCTCGACCAACTTGGCGGGCTCGTTCCCGCTCAGGTTCAGTGCACGGTGATAATGAAAGGCTGCACGATCCTGTGCGCTTGCTTGATCAAGCTCTTCCAGGGCTCGCGCGCAAGCCAAATGGCCGCGGGCGTCCTGAGGGTCGCAAGCGGCCGCACGTTCGTAGCATTGAATGGCGCGCTCCCTCTCCCCCAAACGACGGCTCACATTCCCCAGTTCCAGCCATGATGAAAAATGACGGTCATCGAGGCGCAATGCCGCAGCGAAAGCATCTCGTGCCGCCGTCAAGTCGCCGAGCCTGGCATGGCAGCGTGCCTTCAGAACATGGGCAATCGGCAACGATGGGTTGAGAGCAATGGCTCGTTCTGCAAACTCCAGGGCGTCAACCCAACGCGATTCGCGAAATGCGGCATTGCCACGGTTAAAAGCCGCTGCCGCCTGAGCTTTAAGCGCCTCCTCTGAGCCGCTTGGATTCTGAATTTTGGGAGACTTGTTATGCCCGTTTCTTTTCATTTTTGATCCTTTGGGTTCAGCGTATCTGAGCAGCGTCGAGATGCTTCGCGCGGCAGGAAAAGTTGGTCAAATTTGAGCTGGTATCCGGTCTGACTGGCGCGCTGCGCCAAGTTCCGCTGACATCGGATTATTGGCCGCGCAGGAACAGCTTGTCCAGATCGGCGAGCGGTATTTCGATCCAGGTCGGGCGGCCGTGGTTGCATTGGCCGGCGCGTTCGGTTTCTTCCATCTGGCGCAGCAGGGCATTCATTTCCGGAATGGTCAATTGGCGGTTGGCGCGCACGGCACTGTGGCAGGCCATGCCGGCGAGCAATTCGTTGCGATGCGCGGTGGCGAGTTGACTAATGCCGTGCTCGCGCAGTTCGGCGATCAGTGCGCGCGCCAGTGCTGCCGGGTCGCCGGATTGCAAGAGGGCGGGCAGGGCGCGCACGCAGAGTTGTTGGGGGCCGAGCGGAGAAATCGCGAAGCCGAGATCGGCGAGGGCGTCGGCGTGCTCTTCGACGGTGGCGATGTCTAACGCTGTCGCTGAAAAAACAGCCGGAATCAGCAACGCCTGAGTGGCAATCTGGCGCCCGTCGAAGGCGTTTTTGAGCTTTTCGTAGAGGATGCGCTCGTGCGCGGCATGCATGTCGACGAGGATCAGGCCGCGGGCATTTTGGGCGAGTACGTAAATCCCATGCAGTTGCGCCAGGGCGTAGCCGAGCGGCGCGCCGTCGTTTTCCGGCTGCGTGCTTGGTACGGTTTGTGGCGTCACTGGTCGGGGCGGCAGGCCGCCTTGTGCGGCATGGGCGAACGCCAGATAAGTCGTGGCCGCCGGTTCGCTCACGCCGAGGCTGGATTGCGAACCATAAAAACCGCCGAAAGACGGCGAGATTGCCGTTAAAGCGCTGCCGGCTTCGCGGTTTGATGTCCGAGGTTCGCTCGCCAGGGTGCGCTGCAGGGCGTGGAAGATGAATTGGTGCATGGCGCGCGAGTCGCGGAAACGGACTTCGGTTTTGGCCGGATGCACATTGACATCGACCAGCGCCGGGTCGATCTGGATAAACAGGCAGACCGCCGGTTGCCGGCTGCCGTGCAGGACGTCGCGGTAGGCTTCGCGCAGGGCGTGGCTGATGATTTTGTCGCGCACGAAGCGGCCATTGACGAAAATGTATTGGCCATCCTTGGCATCGCTGGCGTGGCTTGGATCGATGGCGAAGCCGCCAAGACTGAGCGGGCCGGCGTGCGTTTCGATGCGGCGGGCGGCGGCGAGAAAATCATCGCCGAGAATGTCGGCGATCCGCCGGCTGCTGTCGGCGGGCGCCAGTTGCAGCAGGTTGCGGCCGTTATGGGTGAGGCTGATGGCCACATCGGGGCGGGTCAGCGCCAGGCGTTTGACACTGTCGGCACAATGCGCGTATTCGGTGCCTTCGGCCTTGAGAAACTTGCGGCGCGCCGGGGTGTTGTAATAGAGGTCGTGCATCTCGATGACCGTGCCGGCGACCAGAGCCGCCGGTTCTGGCGTTGCGCCGGTTTCGCCCTGCAGCCGCCAGGCGTGGCTGGCGCCGGTGGCGCGGCTGGTGATCGTCAGGCGGGCGACGGCGGCGACCGAGGCCAGTGCTTCGCCGCGAAAGCCGAGGGTGGCGACGCGCTCAAGGTCGTCAAGCGAGCCGATTTTCGAGGTGGCGTGGCGGGTCAGCGCCAGCGCCAACTGTTCCTTGTCAATACCGCAGCCGTCGTCGCTGACGCGGATCAATTTGACGCCGCCTGCCTCAAGATGAACCTGAATCGCCCGGCTGCCGGCATCAAGGCTGTTTTCAAGCAGTTCCTTGAGCACCGAAGCGGGGCGTTCGACGACCTCGCCAGCGGCAATCTGGCTGATCAGCAGGTCGGGCAGGCGAGCGATGGTAGGCATCGGCGGATTATAATCCGCCGACTTCGCGACCCCGGATCCGTTCATGGAACTTCTTACCCAATTCATCGACATCGTTCTTCATCTCGACAAACATCTGGTGATGCTGGTTCAGCAATACGGCTTATGGATTTACGGGATTTTGTTTTTCATCGTTTTTGCCGAGACCGGCTTTGTCGTGACGCCTTTTTTGCCCGGTGATTCGTTGCTTTTTGTGGCCGGTGCGCTGGCTGCCTTGGGCGAGGGCGGAATGGATATTTTCATCCTGATTGGTGTTCTGCTGGCAGCGGCAGTCCTCGGCAACATGCTGAATTATCAGATCGGACGCTTTCTCGGGCCGAAGGTTTTTCATTGGGAAAACTCGCGTTTTTTCAACAAGGATGCGCTGGTCAAAACGCACCTTTTTTATGAAAAACATGGTGGCAAAACGCTGGTGATTTCGCGTTTTCTGCCCCTTTTTCGTACCTTTGCGCCCTTTGTTGCCGGGATCGGTTCGATGTCCTATGCAAAATTCGCCTTCTTTAATGTCATCGGCGCGCTGGCCTGGGTGGTTTCACTCTGTCTGGCCGGTTATTGGCTGGGCAACCTGCCTTGGGTCAAGCAAAATCTCTCGCTGATGATTGTCGGCATCATCGTTCTCTCGTTGCTTCCGCTGGCTATCGGCTACTTCAAAAGCCGGGTCGCCTGATGCGCTGGCGATGAGTTTATAAATGAAAAATATCGTTATTCTGATTTCTGGCCGCGGCAGCAACATGGAAGCCATGATCGCCGCCCGCGACGCCGGCAATTTGCCGGTCAATATCGCCGCCGTCGTCAGCAACCGGCCGCAGGCTGCCGGTCTGCGGGCAGCAGCGCAGGCCGGCATTGCCACGCGCGTTGTCGATCACGAGGCCTTTGCCGGGCGCGATGCCTTTGACAGTGCGCTGGCCGCCTGCATCGATCAGTTTCAGCCCGACCTCGTCGTCCTCGCCGGCTTCATGCGTATTCTCACCGCGCCTTTCGTGCGCCATTACGAAGGGCGACTGATCAACATTCATCCTTCGCTGCTGCCGTCCTTCCCCGGATTGCATACGCACCGCCAGGCGCTTGCCGAGGGGGTGCGGATTCACGGCTGCACCGTTCATTTTGTGACCCCCGCGCTCGACCACGGGCCGGTGATCATTCAGGCCGCCGTGCCGGTCATCGACGGTGATACCGAAGCAGATCTGGCGGCGCGAATCCTGCTCCAGGAGCACAAAATTTACCCGCAGGCGGTGCGCTGGTTTGCCGCCGGCAAGTTGTCGCTGGACAACGGCCGCGTGCGCCTCGACGCGACGCTCGACACTGCCGCCGCCTTGATTGCCCCCGAGTTGCGCCCGGCGTAAATGCCCATCGTCCTGCTCTGGGCACTGGCGGGATCATTGGCGCTGCACGCCTTCGTCTTGTTCGGCACGGCGTTGAGCGATTTTGCCGACACCCCGGACACGCCGGTCTTGCAGGCGGTATTGCAGCCACCACCGATTTTGCTGCCACCGCCGGCGGCGCCGCGTGCTGCCCGGTTGCCGTCCAAGCCGGCGGCAATGCGCGCGCCGCTGGTTCCACGACCAGCGCCGGTGGCGACTGACGAGGCGCTGCCGGTCAGTGCTGAAAATGCTCTTCCATCCTGGTTGTCGGCGCTCAACGCCGCCCCGGCTCAGCCCGCGCGGCCGCTGCTTCCGGCGCGTGGCAGCATTCGCTTTACGCTCTACAAGGAATCCCTCGGCCTCGAAGTCGGGCGTGCCGAACATCATTGGGAGTTTGCCGAAGACGGCAGCTACCGCCTTAGCGGCGTCACCGAAACCAGCGGCCTTGCCGCCTTGTTCAAGCCGCTGCGACTGGTCATCGAGAGTCGCGGGCGTTTGGTCGCCGGCGGCCTGCAGCCAGCAACTTTTCGTAGCCTGAAAAACGGCAAGGAAACGAATGAAAACGCCGATTTCGACTGGGCGACGGCAAGCGTTCGCCTGGCGCGCGATGGCAGTGAGCATGAAATCGTTGCCGGCACGCAGGACATCCTTTCGCTCAACTATCAGCTGGCCTTCCTCGGGAATCTGGCCGAAGGGAGACAAATCGGTGTTGTCACCGGCAAAAAATACGAGCGCTACGCCCTCGATTCGTTGGGCGAGGAAGAGATCGAAACGCCGGCCGGACGTTTTCGCACTCTGCACCTGCGCGCCATGACCGACAGCACGACGGAAATCTGGATTGCGCTCGATCAATACTGCTTGCCGGTTAAAATCCGCTTTACGGATAAAAAAGGCGAAAGCTTCACGCAGGTCGCCAGCGAAATAGGAAGCCCATGAACGCACGTTTCACCCCCGCCCTGTTTGCTCACGCCGAGGCCGTCCTCAACGAATTACTGCGTTTTGCCTATCCGGCCGACGCTGTAGTCTCGCGTTATTTCCGCGCCAACCGCCAACTGGGGCATGCCGATCGCGCTTTTGTCGCCGAAACCGTCTTTGCCGTCTTGCGTCGCGGGCGCAGTCTGGAGGCACGCTGTGCCGGCAATTTGTCGGATCGCCATTTATTGTTGGCGGCGCTGGCGGTGACGCGCGGCTGGAGTCAGCGCGAATTGGCTCCTGTCCTCAAAAGCAGTGAAGAAGCCTGGCTGGCGGCGGCCAAGGCGATGGCCGACAGCGATTTCCCGCCAGCCGTCGCTTGCGACTTGCCGGACTGGCTGTATGCCGCCCTCGAAGCCCAATTCGGCGCTGACGAGGTGCATCGCCTGGCGGCCGTTCTCAATCAACCGGCGCCCCTCGATCTGCGCGTCAATACCCTGAAAACCTCCCGCCAGGCGCTGCTTGAGCGCCTCGCCGCCGATGGTATTGCGGCGCAGCCCGGCACGCTCTCGCCGGTCGCCGTGCGTTTGCGCGACAAGCCGGCACTGGCCGGGCATCCCTTGTTTCTGGAGGGTGCCTTCGAGGTGCAGGACGAGGGCAGCCAGTTGCTCGGCTACCTTGTGGAGCCGCGGCGTGGCGAGATGGTTGTTGATCTGTGCGCCGGTGCCGGCGGCAAAACCCTGCTCCTCGGCGCCTTGATGAAAAACACCGGGCGTCTTTATGCCTTCGATGTCTCCGACAAGCGCCTGATCAAACTGAAACCGCGTCTGGCGCGCTCCGGGTTGTCGAACGTGCACCCGGCACGCATCGAGCACGAGCGCGACAGCAAAATCAAGCGTCTGGCCGGAAAAGTCCATCGCGTTCTGGTCGATGCCCCGTGTTCCGGGCTCGGCACCTTGCGCCGCAATCCCGATCTCAAATGGCGCCAAAGCGAGGCATCGGTCGCTGAATTGACGCTCAAGCAGGCGGCGATTCTCGATGCCGCAGCCAAACTGGTGCGCCCCGGCGGGCGGGTGGTGTATGCCACCTGCAGCTTACTCGCCGCTGAAAATGAACACATTGTCGACGCCTTCCTTGCCCGTCACCCCGATTTTTCGCTGATTCCGGCATCGTCCGTTCTCGCCCGGCAGGGCATCGACCTGGCCGGCGACAAGTTGCAGTTGTTACCGCATCGGCATCACACCGACGGGTTTTTTGCTGCGGTTCTGGATAAAAAAGCATGAGTAAAGGGTTTTCTGCCGGGCAATTGTTTAACGATCTTTGGCAGGATCTGGGCGACCCGGATTTCATCTGGCAAGCACTTGCACTGGTCTTTTGTCTGGCCGCCGCAGCGCTCATCCAGCGTTGGTGGCGGGGCCGGCACAGCGAAGGAAACGGGCGGTTGACCGACGCCGGCGGGCGCCTGCTGTTTCCGCTCAGCGGGATGCTGCTGAGCGGCCTGGCGCTGCTGGCGCTCAAGCCATTCATCCATGTCAACCTGCTCAAACTGGCGATGCCGCTGCTCGGTTCGCTGGCGCTGGTGCGCGGTGTCGTATTCGTGCTGCGCCAGACCTTTCCCAAAGCCGACTGGCTGGCCACCTGGGAGCGCATCATCGCCACCCTGGTCTGGGGCTGGCTGGCGCTTTACATCACCGATCTCGCGCCGCATGTGATTGACGCCCTGGCGCAGGTGGGCTTCACCGTCGGCAAGCAAAAGCTCGATTTATGGATGCTGATTCACGGCTTGGCCACGGTCTTTTTGACCGTCGTCCTCGCCTTGTGGGTGGCCGGCATGATCGAAAGCCGCCTGATGGGTTTTGCCGGGATCGACTCCAGCTTGCGCATTGTCGCCATCCGCATCGCCAAGGCGTTGCTGACCTTGATCGCGATCATCGCCAGTTTGTCGTTGGTCGGTATCGACATGACCGCCCTCTCGGTGTTCACCGGCGCCCTCGGTGTCGGCCTCGGCCTCGGCCTGCAAAAAATTGCCAGCAACTATGTGTCGGGTTTCATCATTTTGCTCGACCGTTCGATCCGCATCGGCAACGTCGTGCAAGTCGGCAACGATGGTGGCATGGTGACTCAAATCACCACCCGCTACACGGTCTTGCGTCAACTCGGCGGCACCGAGTTCATCGTCCCCAACGAAACCCTGATCGGCAGCGTCGTCCAGAACCAGACCTATTCCGACAGCCGCCTGCGCCTGGCGACGCAGGTGGGGATTGCCTACGACAGCGATCTCGATCTCGCCACACGCCTGATGATCGAAGCGGCGGCAGCGCAAGCGCGGGTTTTGGCCGACCCGCCGCCGAAGGTCTTGCTGACGCAATTTGCCGAAAGCAGCCTGAATCTCGAATTGGGCTTCTGGATCGCCGACCCGGAAGAAGGGCGCGGCAATATCATTTCAGATATCAATATCGCGATTTGGCGCGCATTCAGGGCCGGTGGTATCAGCATCCCCTTTCCGCAGCGCGATCTACGCATCATTCAAGACCCCCCGGCAACCGCCGACGGACGCGGCTCGCTTCCCCTGCCGCCGTGATTGCTCTAAGATCAATCGAATATTCGACAATTCAGGAGCCGCAGAATGCAGGTCAAGGAAATCATCAGCCTCAAGGGCGGCACGCTGTACACGACGACGCCGCAACAGCTGCTGGCCGCAGCCATCGAAATCATGGCCGATCTCGATGTTGGTTCGCTGGTGGTCATTGATGGCGGAAAAATGGCCGGCATGTTGACCTTTCGCGAAGTGCTGCTGGCGCTGAAGGCGCACAACGTGTGCCCGGTTGACGTGACGGTTGGCGATGTCATGCTCAAAAATCCGGTGTTCGTCGGCTCCGGCACCGAGGTCAATGATCTCCGGCAAATGATGATCGAAACCCGCTCACGCTATCTGCCGGTCGTCGATGACGGCACCCTGCTCGGCGTTGTCTCCCTGCACGATGTCGCCAAGGCGGTTCTCGAAGAGCAGCATTTCGAGAACAAGATGCTCAAGAACTACATCAAGAACTGGCCGGACGGCAAGGAAGACCACTGAGGCTTCAATATTTCGTTCGACACCTCGTTGAAAAAGCGGCTGCGGTCGCTTTTTTTGTGGGCGGACATCAGCCGGGACGAGTCGCCGGCGACTTGCTCAAGGGCGTCAAAGGGGGCTTTTTTGAGGGCATGATAAACTTCGGATTCCCCTATTGGAGCACCACTACCCATGTCCGGCAATACGTTTGGCACCCTGTTTACCGTTTCCTCGTTTGGCGAATCGCACGGCCCGGCCATTGGTTGCGTGGTCGACGGCTGCCCGCCGGGGCTGGTGCTCTCGGCGGCCGATATTCAGGCAGCGCTGGATCGTCGCAAGCCGGGCACCTCGCGGCATGTGACGCAACGTCGCGAACCGGATACGGTCGAGATTCTCTCCGGCGTTTTCGAGGGCAAAACGACGGGCACGCCGATTGGTTTGCTGATTCGCAACCAGGATCAGCGCAGCAAGGATTATGGCAACCTCGCCGAAGCCTTCCGTCCCGGTCACGCCGATTACACCTACACGCACAAGTACGGTTTTCGTGACTATCGCGGCGGTGGCCGCTCGTCAGCGCGGGAAACGGCCGTTCGTGTGGCTGCCGGCGCGATTGCCAGCAAGTGGTTGAACGAGCGTTACGGGGTGACGATACGCGGCTGGATGAGCGCCCTCGGGCCAATCGATATTCCTTGCCTTGATCTCGGGCAAATTGATCAAAACGCTTTTTTTGCGCCTAATGCCGCCATCGTCCCGACGCTTGAAAATTACATGGACAGCCTGCGCAAGTCGCTGGATTCGGTCGGCGCCAAAATCACCGTGACCGCCAGCGGGGTTCCGCCAGGTTGGGGCGAGCCGGTGTATGACCGGCTCGATGCCGAAATTGCCTACGCGATGATGGGGATCAATGCCGTCAAGGGTGTAGAAATCGGCGCCGGATTTGCCTCGGTCGCGCAAAAGGGCAGCGAACATGGCGACGAAATGACGCCGCAGGGCTTTCTCAGCAACCACGCCGGCGGCGTCCTCGGCGGCATTTCGACCGGTCAGCAAATCGTCGTCCATCTGGCGATCAAGCCGACGTCGTCGATCGCCCAGCCCCGCCGTTCGATTGATCTCCACGGCAATCCGCTGGAGGTCGCCACCCAGGGGCGCCATGACCCCTGCGTCGGTATCCGCGCGACACCGATTGCCGAGGCCATGCTGGCGCTGGTGCTGATCGACCAGGCGTTGCGTCAGCGGGCGCAATGTGGCGATGTGCGTTGTCAAACGCCCCGTATTCCGGGTGAAGTCGCGTAAAATCCGCGCTTTTTTCGGCTCATCGAGCCAATTTGCCGTTACAGGGAGGGCAACATGCAAGTCGATCACCATGATCTTCATACCGAGTTTCCGGAATTCAGCGAAGCCATCAACCTGCTCAAGGCGGGCAATGCCCACTTCGCCAGGCAACTGGCGTCTTATCAGCGCTTGACCGGCAAGGTCGAAGACCTTGAGGCACATGACATGCCGGTTGCCGATTTCACCCTCGAAGACATGAAAAAAGAGCGTGTCCGCTTGAAGGATGCGCTTTACCACATGCTGCTCGCCTTCCGCGCCGGCCAGTTGTCGATCAAGTCCTGAAGCGGCACGTCCGCTAGTGCGGCATCCGGTAAAATTGCCGGATGCACGCTTTGCCTTATTGGCGCCTCGCCGGTTACTACCTGTTTTATTTCGCCTTCATTGGCGCTTTTTCGCCCTATTTCGGGCTTTATCTTCAATCCCTGAATTTTTCCGCCTGGGACATCGGCCTGCTGATGTCACAGATGCAGTTGATGCGGCTTTTCGGCCCCAATCTGTGGGGCTGGCTGGCCGACCATTTTGGTCGGCATCTGGCGATCATTCGGCTGGCCGGGGCGATTTCGCTGGCCGGCTTCACGGCCTTTTTCTGGCTCGACAAACTGCCCGGCATGTTGCTGGCGATGGCCATTCTTGCGTTTTTCTGGAGCGCCGCCCTGCCGCTCGTCGAAACCCTGACTTTCGCGCATTTGCGCGACGAGCCGGCACGTTACAGTCGTATTCGCGTCTGGGGTTCGGTAGGCTTTATCGTCGCCGTGATGGTCACCGGCGCCATTCTCGATCACCTGCCGGCCGCCGGCGTGCTCTGGGTTTGCTGGCTGATTCTCTTCGGCATCCTCGGCGTCGCCCTGCTTTTGCCGGCGCCGCCGCCGGTGCAGCACGCGCCCGCCGCGCCGATGATCGGCGAAATTCTCCGTCAGCCGCGGATTCGCGCCTTCATGCTGGCCTGCCTGAGCATGTCGGCGGCGCACGGCGCCTACTACGTTTTTTACTCGATCCACCTGACCGCGCACGCTTACAGCAAGACCGAAATCGGTGCCTTATGGTCGCTTGGGGTGGTGGCGGAGATTGGCGTTTTCATGCTCATGTCGCGCTTGTCCCGGCGTTTTTCCCTGCGCGCCATTTTGCTCGCCAGCTTTGCGGCAGCGGTCTTACGCTTTTTGCTGATGGGCTGGGGGGTTGAGTCAGCCCCGCTGATGGTGTTTTTGCAGGTTTTGCATGGTTTGACCTTCGGCGCCCACCATGCGGCCTCGATTGCCGCCGTCAATTTGTGGTTTCCCGGCAGGGCGCAAGGGCGCGGACAAGCGCTTTACTCCAGCCTCTCTTTCGGCGCCGGCGGGCTGGTCGGGGTCTTGATCAGCGGCGCCGTCTGGGATGGCTGGGGGGCGGGGTGGACATTCACCCTCGGCGCCGGCTTCGCGCTGCTCGGTTTTCTGCTGATCTGGCGCTGGGTTGACGGGCAATCGACTGATTGTCAGCAGCGGATGTAAATTGATACAGGCCAGCGATTGAAAGTTGATACACCGAGTTGAGAGAAGATCGGCGGATTTGAGGCGCCGGTGATCACGAACGAGGTGTATATGGAAATCGAAGTATTAAGGAAACATGGTTT
>CAJBDJ010000064.1 GCA_903951825.1 uncultured Pseudomonadota bacterium | reverse complement strand
TTCGCACCAAAGCCAAATTACGCGACGCAACCAGCGCTCATATGATGATGCTGGAGCAAAATCCTGAGCGCGTTATGAGCTACTTCCAGGATCGGCGTGTTAAGTATGCCGCTTAAGACTTCATCGGGCCGGAGCAATAGTTGCGCCGCGTTTGCGGCTGCGACACTGGGTCGCAAGAGAGAGGGTTATAGCCATGAACATGAACAGACGGCAGTTTTTCAAAGTCTGTTCCGCCGGCCTCGGAGGGTCGTCCATCGCGCTGATGGGCTTTTCACCGACGAATGCCTTGGCGGAGGTACGGACTTTCAAGCTCGCCCGCGCTACCGAGACACGGAATATTTGTCCGTACTGCTCGGTTTCGTGCGGCGTACTGATTTACTCCACCGGCGACAAGTCGAAGAATTCGCAGGCGGAGATCATCCACATCGAAGGCGACCCGGATAATCCGGTGAACCGTGGCACCCTGTGTCCGAAGGGTGCCGGTCTGCGCGACATGGTGCAGAGCGCCAGCCGCCTGAAGTGGCCGGAGGTGCGCGAGCCGGGTTCCGCTGAATGGAAGAAGATTTCCTGGCCGGACGCCATCGAGCGTATCGCCAAGCACATGAAGGCCGACCGCGACGCCAATTTCATGACGCAAAACAAGGACGGCGTCACCGTCAATCGCTGGACAACTACTGGATTCCTTGCCTCATCAGCCGCCTCGAATGAAGCCGGTTACCTGACCGTGAAGACGATTCGCGCGATGGGCATGACCGCAATCGACACTCAGGCACGTATTTGACACGCTCCGACGGTGGCCAGTCTGGCTCCGAGTTTTGGACGTGGTGCGATGACCAACCACTGGGTGGACATCAAGAATGCCGATGTGGTTTTGGTGATGGGCGGCAATCCTGCCGAAGCGCATCCCTGCGGCTTCAAATGGGTGATCGAAGCGAAGAAAACGCGCAAGGCCAAGCTGCTTGTCGTTGACCCGCGCTTCAACCGTACCGCCTCGGTGGCGGATTACTACGCGCCGTTGCGTTCGGGCACCGACATTGCCTTCCTCGGCGGCGTCATCAATTACCTGATCGGCAACGACAAGATTCACCATGAGTACGTGAAGGCCTACACCAATGCCGCCTTCCTGATTGATCCCGGATTCAAGTTCGACGACGGCATTTTCTCCGGCTACAACGAGGAAAAACGCAGCTACGGCAAAGATACCTGGAAGTATCAAATGGGCGCCGACGGCTTTGCCAAGGTTGATGAAACCTGGCAAGACCCGAATTGCGTCTGGCAACTGATGAAGTCCCACTACGCCCGGTACACGCCGGAAATGGTCAGCCAGGTGTGCGGCACGCCAAAGGATGCCTTCATCAAGGTCTGCGAATACATCGCCGAAACGGCGGCACCGAACAAGACGATGACCAGTTTGTACGCCCTCGGCTGGACGCAGCACTCGGTCGGTTCGCAAAACATCCGTTGCATGGCGATCATCCAGCAGTTGCTCGGCAACATGGGCATGGCCGGTGGCGGCATCAACGCCTTGCGCGGCCACGCCAATGTTCAGGGGATTACCGACTTTGCGCTCTACGCGCAGAACCTGCCCGGCTATGTCTCGGCGCCCGGCGATGCCGACACGGATCGCGCCACTTATCTGGAAAAACGCACGCCGAAAGCGCTGCGTCCCGGCCAGATGAATTTTGCGCAGAACTTCCCGAAATGGCATACCAGTCTGGCCAAGGCCTGGTGGGGCGACGCGGCGACCAAGGACAACGATTTTGCGTATGACTACTTCCCGAAACTGGGCGGCGCCTCCGACGTGCTGCAAATTTTCGACCAGATGTATCAGGGCAAGATCAACGGTTTCTTCTGCCAGGGCTTCAACCCGCTGGCTTCGGTGTCGAACAAGAAGAAAATCAGCGATGGCCTGTCGAAGGTCAAATACCTGGTGATCATGGATCCGCTGGCCACCGATACCTCGGAGTTCTGGAAGCCGCACGGCGAGTTCAACGACGTCAAGCCGGCCGACATTCAAACCGAGGTCTTCCGCTTGCCGACGACGCTGTTTGCCGAAACGGCGGGCACCTTCACCAACTCCGGGCGGGTCATCCAGTGGCGCTGGAAGGCAGCCGACGGCCCGGGCGATGCGAAGGATGACACCGAAATCATGGCCGCCCTGTTCCTCAAGCTGAAGGAAATGTACGGCAAGGATGGCGGCGCTTTCCCCGACCCGATTACCAAGCTGACCTGGGCCTACAACCAGCCGCTCAAGCCGTCACCGGAAGAACTGCTGCGCGAAATCAACGGCAAGGCGCTGGCCGACGTGCTCGATCCGAAAGACCCGACCAAGGTGCTGGCCAAGGCCGGCGACCAGTTGGCGACTTTCGCTCATTTGCGCGACGATGGCTCGACGGCTTGCGGCAACTGGATTTATTGCGGCGTCTGGTCGCAGGCCGGCAACAATTCGGCACGTCGCGACAATGCCGATCCTTCCGGTCTCGGACAAACCCTGAACTGGGGTTTTGCCTGGCCGGTCAATCGCCGCATCATCTACAACCGCGCCTCGGCCGACGTTTCCGGCAAACCCTGGGATGCCAAGCGGACGGTGCTCAAATGGACGGGTAAAGCCTGGGGCGGCAACGACGTTCCCGACATGCGCCCGGACGCCGCGCCGGAAGAAATGGTCATGCCGTTCATCATGAATCCGGAAGGCGTTGCCCGCCTGTTCAGCCGCGAAATGATGGCCGAAGGGCCTTTCCCGGAGCACTACGAGCCGTTCGAGAGCCCACTCGACGCCAACCCGATGCACCCGAAAAACCCCAAGGCTCGCTCGAATCCGGCCGCCCGGGTTTATAAGGGGGACATGGAAGCCTTTGGTACGGCCAAGGATTTTCCGTATGTCGCCACCACCTACCGCCTGACCGAGCATTTCCACTTCTGGACCAAACACTCGAAGATCAACGCGATCATGCAGCCGGAACAGTTCGTTGAAATCGGCGAGGAACTGGCCAAGGAGAAGGGAATCGCCAACGGCGAGCGGATCAAGGTTCGTTCCAACCGGGGCTTCATCAAGGGCGTCGCGGTCGTCACCAAGCGGATCAAGGCGTTGGATGTTGATGGCAAAAAGGTGCACACCGTCGGCATTCCGATCCACTACGGTTTCAAGGGAGTGACAAAGCCCGGCTTCATCACCAACACCCTGACCCCGGTCGTCGGTGATGCCAACACCCAGACGCCCGAGTTCAAGACCTTCCTTGTCACCATCGAGAAAGCGTAAAGGAGAGCTGATATGGCACTGCAATCGCTAGACATCAAACAGCGCTCCGCGACGACGACGCCCTCCACGCAAGTGCGGGAAACGCTCGAAATCGCCAAGCTTATCGACGTTTCCGCCTGTATCGGCTGCAAGGCGTGTCAGGTTGCCTGCTCGGAGTGGAACGACATCCGCGACGAAATCGGCACTTGCCACGGCGTCTACGACAACCCGATGGATCTGACGGCAAAATCGTGGACGGTGATGCGCTTCACCGAAGTCGAGCAAAACAACAAACTGGAATGGCTGATCCGCAAGGACGGCTGCATGCATTGTGCTGATCCGGGATGTTTGAAAGCTTGCCCGGCGCCCGGTGCGATCGTTCAATACAGTAACGGCATTGTCGATTTCCATCAGGAAAACTGTATCGGCTGCGGCTACTGCGTCACTGGCTGTCCGTTCAACATCCCGCGCATTTCCAAGGAGGACAGCAAGGCTTACAAATGCTCGCTGTGTTCCGACCGGGTGGCGGTCAATCAGGCGCCGGCCTGCGTCAAGGCTTGTCCGACGGGCGCCATCCAGTTTGGCTCGAAGGAAGACATGAAGGATTACGCGGCCAAGCGCGTCACCGACTTGAAAGAGCGCGGTTACGAGCAGGCGGGACTGTACGATCCGCAAGGCGTTGGCGGCACACACGTGATGTATGTGCTGCACCATGCCGACAAGCCCGATCTTTATGCCGGCCTGCCGGTCAATCCGTCGATCAGCCCGCTGGTCGCGCTGTGGAAGGGCTTTGCCAAACCGCTCGCGACATTGGCGCTGGCCGGTGTCGCCCTGGGCAGCCTGTTCCATTACGTGACCAAAGGCCCGAACGAGGTGGCGAAAGAGATTGAGGACGAAATCGAGCGCGAAGACAGCGAAAAGGAGGGTGCAAAATGATCCGCGATCCGAAAGACCTCAAGCGCTACGAGCCGCAGGAACGCGCCAATCACTGGGTAGTCGGCATCAGTTTTATCTTGCTGGCACTCTCCGGTCTGGCCTTTTTTCATCCGGCCTTTTTTCCGCTGACGCAACTGTTCGGCGGGCCGACCTGGGCGCGCATCATTCACCCCTATCTCGGGGTGCTGATGGCGATCTCCTTTCTCGGGCTGTTTGTCCGCTTCCGGCATCTCAACAAGATGACGCCGGCGGACAAGGAATGGCTGTCGAAAGCGCAGAACATGGTCAATGGCAACGACCACGACATGCCGGAGCAGGGCAAGTACAACGGCGGCCAGAAAGTCATGTTCTGGGTGATGGCGATCTGCATGGCGTTGATGACCGTTTCCGGCGTCCTGATCTGGCGCGCCTGGTTCGGCTTCGACATCACGCTCGTCCGTCTCGGCGCCGTGGTTCATGCGGCTGCCGGCGCCGTGATGATCGGCATGATCTTCGTACACGTTTATGCCGCGATCTGGGTCAAGGGCACCATCCGCGCCATGTGGTACGGCACGGTCACCCGCGCCTGGGCCAAGCAGCATCATCGCGGCTGGTATCGCCAGATGACCGGCAAGTAACAGGAAGACCTTCGTCACGCCGCAGCGGCGTGACGAATCCAGCGTTTCACCTTGCTTTCCCGGGGCTCTGCGGAGATGATCCCGTAGCCCCTTTTTCATCAGCCAGTTTTACCCCTTCGGGCGCCCCGCCAGCACCCCTGAGTCAGTCGCCGGGCGGCACCTCGAAGCACAGCAAAGACCGACAACACCATGCACAACCAACCGATTGCCTTTCAAGCGCCGGCCGCAGAAGCCGCAGCGTTCATACTGCCCAACCCCGGCGAGTTGTTCAGTGCGCGTGCGGATCGCCTTGCCGTCCTTGCCATGAATCACAGCCTCGGCGACTGGCTGCTGTTTCTTGCCGGTCTGAGCCGGGCGCAAGACGCGGCGCTGCAAGCCCTGCCGAGCCTCGCACTGCCCGCTGCCGCGACGCTGGAACAGGCACGCCAGCACGCCATGCCGCTGATCGACCCGATGCAGCGTCCCGGCCTTTGGCGCGAAACCTTGCGCCAGATCGTCAGACAAGTCGGCGCTGATGCCCCACCCGCAGCCCGCGAAACCCTGACCAGCCTTCTCAACGCCAGCGACGAGGTACTCGACAGCCTCGCCGATACGCTGTTGACCGGCACCCCGAGCGCCGACCAGAACGCCCGCCTGCCTTTCGTTGCCGCTGCCTTGCAGGTGGTCTACAGCAAGTTTGCCAGTCAACTTGACGCGGCCCAGTTGCAGGCACTCGACGTACATGGCGTCTGCCCCTGCTGCGGCAGCCTGCCGGTCGCCAGCGTCGTCCGTCTTGGCGCGACAATCAACAATCTGCGCTATCTGCACTGCGCGCTATGCAATACCGAATGGAACGTGACGCGCGCCACCTGCACAGCCTGCGACACCGACAAAGGCGTTGCGCTTCTTGAAATCGAAGGCAGCACGGGGGCGGTACGCGCCGAAACCTGCGATTCCTGCAAAAATTACCTGAAGATCGTTTATCAGGAAAAAGACCCGCACGTCGACCCGGTCGCCGACGACCTCGCCACCCTGGCGCTCGACATGCTGGTCGAT
The DNA here is from genome assembly GCA_903951825.1 of uncultured Pseudomonadota bacterium. GTDB lineage: Bacteria > Pseudomonadota > Gammaproteobacteria > Burkholderiales > Rhodocyclaceae > Azonexus. The sequence continues at coordinate 19,499 of CAJBDJ010000064.1, read as the reverse complement.
CAAGCCGGCTACTCCCGCGCCGGCCCGAATTTGCTGCTGATTGGCGCGTATAGCGACTAACGCCTTTGGCTTAGGCTTCGGGATGCAAGCGATATTTCCGCAAGCTAAAAGTCTCGTCGAGTATTTGAAACTTCATTGGCGTTAAGTTGCAAGCGCCAATTCTGGTAGTCAGAACCCCGAGCGAATCGAGAAAAACGAGGAAAGGCTTGCTGAATGATTTTCTGCCCATGCGGCGATTCACGGTAAAGCGACCAGATGTAGCGGTTGAACATGATGGCTTCCAGTATCGATGGGAAGCGGAAAATCTGTCATGCCAAAAAAATCAACCGGCACCGCCCAGCAATTTTCCCAAAGCCAGCAGCAGTCGCTCGCGGTCAATGGGCGCCAAGCTCCCGAGTTGCCCACGCACCAGCCGATGGTCAAGCGTAAAAAGTTTGAAACGCACTTTGGATGGGGCGGGCAAACCCGCTTCAACAAGATCGGTGATCGGGCAATCGAGCGGCCACGGGGAGTTGCTTTCCGAGGTGATCATCGCCATGACCGAATGCCCGGCCGGCGTGTTGAAAGCGACGGCTGAGGAGAGCACCAGCGCCGGCCGATTCTTGACGGCATCGCGGTCGCTAAATGGGAAGGGGACGCGGACGACGGCGAAGCGCTCAAAGTTCACGATAAGCGGCCTCATCCTCGGCACAGGCCCACTCGCTCAAGGTGCCCTGCACGGCTTTCAGGTACTCGAGATCCAGCGGCTGAATTCGGCGCACTGTCGCACTGCCATCACTGCCAATTTCCCAGGCAATCAGATCGCCGACGCCCACCTTGAGCGCGGCGCGCACCTCTTGCGGAATCGTCGTTTGTCCTTTACTGGTAATCTTGGCAACTGCGGTCATGACGCCCCCTTTGGTAAGCCTGCATTACATTCTTACTGTAAGCCGAGGGGGTGCAAAGTGCAAGCCAGCGCCCTCCCTCTGCCAATTTCTGCCCGGTTCGGGTGAAAGCCATGAACGAAACAAGACATCTTCCTGCCGTCGACCGCCTTGTAAACCAGCTTGCTGATTTGCTTGAAATACACGGCCGGCAAATGCTGACCGGCTGCGTTCGCGCAGAACTGGCGGCCGCCCGCGAAGGCTTCAAGCACGGCCTGCCGGCGCCGGCAGAAACCAGCCTGCTGGCCGCCATCCGCCAGCGCGCCGACGATTCCGCACGCGCCAAGCTGCGCGCCGTTTTCAACCTGAGCGGCACCGTCCTCCACACCAATCTCGGACGCGCCCAACTCGCCGAAGAAGCCATCGCCGCCATGGTCGACGCCGCCCGCTCACCCTGTGCGCTTGAGTACGACCTCGCCGGCGGCGGGCGGGGCGACCGCGACGACCTGGTTTCCGGCCTGCTCGCCGAATTGGTCGCCGACGGCTCGCCCGAAGTCGCCGCAACCATCGTGAACAACAATGCGGCGGCGGTACTGCTGACGCTCAACGCGCTGGCGCAAGGCAAGGAGGCCGTGGTCTCGCGCGGCGAACTGGTCGAGATCGGCGGCGCCTTTCGCATCCCTGATGTCATGCGCCGGGCGCAGGTCAGGCTGCACGAAATCGGCACGACCAACCGCACACACGCCAGCGATTACCAGGAGGCGATCAGCGCCAAAACCGCGCTGCTGATGAAAATCCACACCAGCAACTATACGGTCACCGGTTTTACTGCAGCGGTCGACGAGAAAACCGTTGGCGAGATTGCACACGCGGCGGGCCTGCCCTTCGTCATTGACCTCGGCAGCGGCACGCTGTGCAATTTTGCAGCATATGGCCTGCCGCCGGAGCCGACACCGCAGCAAGCACTCGCTGCCGGTGCTGACATCGTCACCTTCTCCGGCGACAAATTGCTCGGCGGGCCGCAAGCCGGGCTGATCGTCGGCCGCCGGGATCTCATCGCCAAAATCAAGAAAAACCCGCTGAAACGCGCCCTGCGCGTCGGCAAAACGACGCTCGCCGCGCTTGAAGCGACCCTGCGCCTTTACCGCGACCCTGATCGTCTGGCCGAACGTCTGCCGACGCTGCGTCTGTTGACCCGCCCGTTGACCGACATTGCCGCCCTCGGCCAACGCCTGCTGCCGGCAGCTCAAACCGCCTTCGGCAAGCTCGCCACCGTGGCTGTTGAACCCTGCTTGAGCCAGATCGGCAGCGGCGCCCTGCCGGTCGAACGCCTGCCATCGACGGCACTGGTGATCCGGCCGCATGCCAAAAAACCGGGCAAAACCCTGTTGACCATCGAAGCCGCCTTGCGCGGCTTGCCGACGCCGATCATCGGCCACCTTCGTCACGACGCCTGCTACCTCGATCTTCGTTGCCTTGAAGCGAAGGACGAGGCGCGTTTTGTCAGCCAGCTGGTGCAGCTAAAATTTTGAAAACGCCGTTTACTGAAAGCAGCCTCGCCGGGCGGTCTGCGTACCGCCTGCTGCTTTCTTTCCCGCCCGCAAGGGGCAACCTTAAACCCGGGCATCTCCGTGTCCGGGTGGATTTTTGAATGGAGACATCATGACGATCAATCGCCGGCAATTCCTCGCCGCCGGAAGTGCGCTGGGAGCAACCGCCGCCCTCGCCCAGCCAAGCAACCCGCTGCCCTTCCTGATTACCCTGCAGTCCGACCCGCTGCTACCCAAATCTGGCGGCAAGCGTGTCGTCATTTGCGGCGGCGGCTGGGGCGGCATCAGCGCCGCCAAACACTTGAAGAAACTCGACGCCAGCCTTGAAGTTGTCGTTCTTGAACGCAATCCGGTCTTTTTCTCGTGCCCGATGAGCAACAAGTGGCTGGTCGATGTCGTCGATACCAATTTTCTGACTTTCAGCTATCTGAAGGTCGCCCAGAAATACGGCTACCAGTTCATCCAGACCGAAGTGACCGCCTTCGAGCGCGACAAAAAGCGCGTCATTACCGCGCAGGGCTGGCTCGATTACGACTTCCTGATCGTCGGCTCCGGCATCCGTTACAACTACGAAGCCTGGTTCGGCAACGACCGCCAGGCAGCCGCCTACACCAAGGCGCACTTTCCCGCCGCCTACATCCCGAATGCCGAGCATTTCCAGCTCAAGCAGAGCATCCAGAACTTCCAGGGCGGCGATCTGGTGATGACCCTGCCGCCCCCGCCGCACCGCTGCCCGCCCTCACCCTACGAACGCGCCTGCCTGATCGCCGGCCTATTCAAGGAACGCAAGATCAAGGGGCGGATTACCATCCTCGACCCGAAAGACAGCCCGCGACCGATCACCATCGGCTTTCAGCAAGCCTTCGAGGAGTTGTACAAGGATCAGATCACCTACGTACCCAAGGCGGTGATCAAGGAAGTCGACCCGTACAACAAGAAGATCAAGACCGCCGCCGGCGATTTCACGTTCGACCATGGCATTCTGATGGCGCCCCATCAGGCCGGCGACATGGCCTGGAAGGCCGGCCTGATCGGCAAGAACGCCGAAGGCAAGGCAACCGGCTGGGCTGGCGTTGACCCCTTCTTCCTCAACCTGAAGGATGACCCGGATGTTTTCGTGATCGGCGACTCGGTCGGCGCCGTCTCGCCGCTTTTCGGTCACTACCCGAAAGCCGGCCACGTCGCCAACGCGCACGCCAAAATTGTCGCCAAATACATCAGCGAGCGCGTCAAGGGTCGCGAACTCAAATACGCGCTGCCCGACAACCTCTGCTTCATGATGGTCAATACCGCGCCACGCGAAGACATTGCCGTGCGCTTCAAGTACTACGTCAACGACAAGGGGCTCATTGTTCAGGATCAGGAGGACGACAACGAGCGGCGCAGCGAGGTGGTCAGCGAAGATTTCGGCTGGGCGGCGCGCATGTATGAGGACATGTTTGGATGAGCTTCAAGGCTGACCTCCCGGTTCGGGCACGCGCCAGTATCGCTGGCTTGAGAGGCCGGCGGCGCCCATGATCATCGGCACCGCCGGCCATATCGACCACGGCAAGACGACGCTGGTGAAAGCGCTCACCGGCGTCGACTGCGACCGCCTGAAAGAAGAAAAGGCGCGCGGCATCACCGTCGATCTTGGTTATGCCTACAGCGAAAAATTCGGGTTCATCGACGTTCCCGGCCATGAAAAACTGCTCCACAACATGCTCGCCGGGGCCACCGGAATCGATTTCGCGCTCCTGGTGATCGCCGCCGACGACGGACCGATGCCGCAGACCCGCGAGCATCTGGAGATCATCGAACTGCTGGGGATCACGCAGGGTGCCGTGGCGCTGAGCAAAATCGACCGGGTGACGGTCGACCGCCAAAAACAGGCAAAAATTGAAATTGCCGAATTATTGGCCGGCACGGCTTTGCGTCAGGCACCGATTTTTCCGGTGGCCGCCCTCAGCCTCGATGGCATTGCCGAATTACGCGCCCACCTCGAAGCCCACGCCAGCGCGACCCACGACAGCGCCGGCGGTTTTCGCCTGGCCATCGACCGCTGCTTTACCCTGAGCGGCATCGGCAGTGTCGTGACCGGCACGGCTTTTTCGGGTCAGGTTCGCGTCGGCGACAACTTGCTGCTCTCGCCGCCGGGCAAGGCCGTGCGCGTGCGCAGCTTGCGCGTCCACGATGCGCCGGCGGTCAGCGGCGGCGCCGGTCAGCGGATTGCGCTCGGGCTGAGCGGCATTGAAAAGAGCGAGGTCGAGCGTGGCATGTGGATCGTCGCGCCCTCCCTGCACCTCCCGCTGCAGCGCTTCGATGCGCGTATTCGCGTTCTCGCCGGCCAGCCACCGCTCAAGCACTGGACGCCAGCCCACCTGCATCTCGGCACCGAAGATGTGCCAGCGCGCATTGCCTTGCTGGGCGCCGACGAAATCGCCCCCGGCACCGAAAACTGGGCGCAAATCAGCGTTGACCGGGCGCTGTGCACGCTCGCCGGCGACCGCTTTATCCTGCGCGATGCCGCGGCACGCCAAACCATCGGCGGCGGCCGCGTGCTCGATATTTTTCCGCCCGCCCGCAAGCGACGCAGCACCCAGCGGCTGGCCATGCTCGCCGCGCTGGCCGATGACAATCCGGCCGCCGCCCTGCAGTTGGCCAGCGAACAGCAGCCGGCCGGCGTCGCCCTCGACACCTACGCTCTCAACCGCAATCTCGATAGCACCCGCCTGCGCGAACTGACGGCCGGCCTGCCGCTGCACATCGTCGGCAATACCGCCTTTTCTGCCGCCAACTGGCAGCTTTTAATGACCCGGCTGCTCGTCGCGCTGGCCACCGAACATGACCGCGCTCCCGAGATGCCCGGCGTCGAGCACGACCGCCTGCGCCGCCTGACCTTGCCGACGCTTGCCCGCCCGGCTTTCGACGCCCTGCTCGGCACCGCGCTGAAGGCCGGCGATATCGCCCAGAGCAACGCCTGGCTGCATCTGCCTGAGCATCGCCTGCTCATCGCCGCCGCCGATCGCGATCTTTGGGCGATTCTCAAACCGCTGCTCGATGCCGAGCCCACCAATCCGCCCCGCGTGCGCGACATTGCCCGCCTCAGCGGCATCGCTGAAGACACCGTGCGCGGGCTGTGCAAGCGCATCGCCCGCAGCGGCGAACTCTACCCGGTGGCGCACGACCACTATTTCACCGCCAGCGCCATCGCCGCGCTCGCCCGCCACGTCGCCGGCATCAACGCGCGCGACGGCTGCGCGCGCGCCGCCACGCTGCGCGACGAAATCGGCGGCGGCCGCAAAGTCGCCATCCACATTCTCGAATTCTTCGATCGCATCGGCTACACTCGACGCGTCCGCGAAACGCACCTCTTGCGCGGCTCACCCGAGCAATTTGGTTCATGAACAACGGAAGAGATCGTTCCCCGGTGGGGCGACCGGTCTTCAAAACCGGTAGGGCTTGTCAGACAAGCCTTGGTAGGTTCGACTCCTGCTCTCTTCCGCCCACTTTTCTGATCTGATGGCACACCTTCCCTTCTCCGGCAGCATCCCCGACGACCGTCTTTATTACCCCGATCACGACATGTGGGTTCAGCCGGCGGGCGAGGGCGAATTCCTGATCGGCGCGACCAGCTTCGGCATTTTTCTGGCCGGCAAAATCATCGCCTTCACCAGCAAGCCGAACGGCGCACAAGTCGAGCGCGGGCGCGGCATGGGCACGGTGGAATGCCAAAAAACAGTGCTTGCCGTCCATGCCCCGCTCTCATTTACCCTGCTCGAAGGCAACGAAACCGCCGAAGAACGCCCCTCCCTGATCAACACCGCCCCCTACGACGCCGGCTGGATGGCACGTGTCCGGCCAACGCGCTGGGTGGATGAAAAGCCGCTGCTGCTGGACGCCGCCGCCTATCGCCGGCATGTGCTGGCAATCGAACCGGAGGCGATTTTTGTTTGAACGCCTCGCCCTGCTGATCTGGGCCGCCGCCCCGGCGCGTCCCGAGCTGTGCGTGACGCCGCTGGTTCATGCGCTGGTCGCCAGGGCGCTCGATAGCGAAGTGGAAATCCACTTTGCCGGGCCGGCCGTGCGCTTGCTGGTCAGCGGCGTTGCCGACCAGCTTTACCCGACGCCTGAGGGCGACAAGTCGGTCGGCGACTTCATGCGTGAAGCCAGCGCCGCCGGCGTTTCTTTTTACGCCTGCAGCATGGCCAGCGCCGCCTGGATCGGCGGTGACGAAAGACTGATTCCCGAGTGCAGCGGCCGTGCCGGCGCCACCGCCTTTGTTGTCCGCGCACTCGACCCCGAGTGGCGAACCCTGATCTTCTGATGACGCCGGGCGGCGTTCCGGCGATTACTGGCGTCATCCTCGCCGGTGGCCGCGGGCAGCGCATGGGCGGCGTCGACAAAGGGCTGATCCGGCTCAACGGCCAAGCGCTGGTCAGCCATGTCGCCGCCCGCCTGGCGCCGCAAGTCGCCGAGTTGCTGATCAACGCCAACCAGAACGGCGCGACCTACGCCGCTCTCGGCTATCGGGTGATTGGCGACTGCATTGGCGGCTTTGCCGGCCCGCTCGCCGGCCTTCATGCCGCCCTTGCCGGCGCTAGGCACAGGCTCGTCGCCACCGCCCCCTGCGACTCGCCTTTTCTCCCCGCCGACCTGGTTTCTCGTTTGTGGTCGGCGTTGACCGCCAGCCGTGCCAACATCGCCATTGCCCGCGCCGGCGGGCGGATTCATCCGGTTTTCTGCCTCTGCGAGCGCACCCTGCTGCTGCCGCTGAGCGATTTTCTGGCACGCGGCGAACGTCAGTTCGGGCGCTTCTGTGCGACGCAGAAATGCGTTGAAGTGGCCTTCGATGACCTCAGCGCAGCCTTCGAAAACATCAATACCCGCGCCGATCTGGAACGCCTTGAAAGGCCGCCACCGGCGTCCTGATGACCGGCATTTGCACCGACCAGCGCGCTTTGCGATGATGCTGCCCAGGAGGGGGAAAAGACGTGGAAGAACAACATTTGCCGACCCGCGTTGAGAGCGCACCCTGGCAGCCGTACTCGGTATTGATCGTCGACGACGAGCCGGGGATGTTGAGTTTTTTGCAGCGCGCCCTGAGTTCGCGCTGCGGCAGCGTCGATTGCGCCAATTGCGTCGATCAGGCACGCCCCCTGCTCGGTCGCAAACGCTACGACCTGATCGTTCTCGACATCGCCATGCCCGGCCAGTCGGGCATCGACTGGCTGCACGAGTTGCGTCACGAGGGCTACAGCGGCGACGTGATCCTGATGACCGCCTACGCCGATCTCGATACGGCAATTGAAGCCCTGCGCGCCGGCGCCGCTGATTTTTTGCTCAAGCCCTGCTCGCTGGCCGTCGTTCTCAACGCCATCCAGCGCTGTTTCGAGCGTTCGCGGCTGGCGCGTGAGAACTTTGTCCTGCGCCGCGAGATCAGCACGCACGCCGCCGATATCGAGGGTGTCATCGGTCAGTCGGCGCCGATGCTCAGGCTCTGCGAACGACTCAAGCGCATTGCGCCGACCCCGGCAACGATTCTGCTTACCGGCGAATCGGGCACCGGCAAGGAGGTTGCCGCACGCGCCCTGCACCGCATGAGTCCGCGCAGCAACGGGCCGTTTGTGCCGATCAATTGCGCGGCAATTTCCGCCGAGTTGATCGAATCCGAGCTCTTTGGCCACGTCAAGGGCGCCTACACCGACGCCCGGCAAAGTCGCGAGGGGCTGTTTTATTACGCCAGCGGCGGCACGCTTTTTCTTGATGAAATTTCCGAACTGCCGCCCGCCGCCCAGGCCAAATTGCTGCGCGCACTCGAAGAACGGCGGATCAGGCCGGTCGGCTCGTCGCAAGAAGTGGCCGTCGATGTGCGGGTGATTGCCGCCAGTAACCGCGATCTCAAAAGCGAAGTCGCCAGCCAGCGCTTTCGCCAGGATCTCTATTACCGCCTGCAAGTCCTTGAACTGACGCTGCCGCCGTTGCGCGAGCGGCCGGAAGACATCCCGCTGCTGGTCGAACACTTCATGGCACAACTCGCCCCCAGCCTGCGTGTCGCCGCCTTGCCGCTCGATGCGCGAACGCTGGCCAAAATGACCGATTACGATTGGCCGGGCAATGTGCGTGAACTGCGCAATCTGGTCGAGCGTTCGCTGATTCTCGGCTGGTTTGATATCGGCTCCGACCCGGAGCTCGGCATCAGCACCTTGTCGGGAAACGATGAAACACTTGCCGCCGTCGAGAAAAAACACATGTTGGGGATGCTCGCCGCCTGCGCCGGCAACAAGTCGGAGGCCAGCCGCCGGCTCGGCATTTCGCGCAAGACCATGGATCGCAAGTGTCAGGCCTGGGGTCTGTGAACCGCCACGGGCGGCAATCGATTCGCGCCCGCCTGCTGCTCCTCGCGCTGCTGCCGCTCGGCGTTGTCCTGCCGCTGATGCTGCTGGCGCTGTCCTACTGGGGCGGCGACTATTTTGAGCGCATCCTGAAAACCAAGGTACGCAGCGAACTGGCGATTGCGCACGGCTATTTCGAGCGGGTCAGCGACGGGGTCGGGCGTTCGCTCAGCCAGCTGGCCGATTCGGAACGACTGGCTCGCGCCCGGCGCGCTTCCGGCGGGCAAGACAGTGCGGCGCTCAGGCAATTGCTCGACAGCGTTCGCCGCGAACAAAAGCTCGATTTCCTGCACTTTGTCGCCGCCGGCCGCCCAGCCATCAACGGCAAGCACCGCGCCGTCGTCGCTGCGGCGCTGGAAGGCAGGAGCATGATCTCCAGCGAACTGTTTTCCGCTGAAGAATTGCACGAGATCAGTCCGCAACTGGCCGAACAGGCGCGCACCCCCCTGCTGCCGACGCCAAACGCCAAGCCGGACGCCCGTGCGGTAGAAACCCGCGGTCTGGTCATCGACGCCGCGGTGCCGGTGCGCGACGCCAACGGCCGCTTGATCGGCATCCTGGAAGGCGGCGTGCTACTCAACAAAAACCTCGCTTTCATCGACCATCTCAACAGCATCGTTTATCCCGACGGCGCGCTGCCCTTTGGCAGCATCGGAACAACGACGCTGTTTCTCGATGATGTGCGGGTGGCAACCAATGTGCGCCTCTTTGGCGAAACGCGAGCCATCGGCACGCGCGTTTCTGCCACCGTGCATGATGCCGTTTTGCTCGCCGGCAAAACCTGGCTGGATCGCGCCTTTGTCGTCAGCGACTGGTACGTTTCGGCTTACGAGCCGCTGCTCAACAGTCAGCAGCAGCGAATCGGCATGTTGTATGTCGGCTTTCTTGAAGCGCCGTTCAGCAACGTGCGTAAACAGGTGATCCTCGGCATTGCCGTGCTTTTTGCCGTCGCCATGATGGTCGCCGGGATTTTTGCCGGACTGTGGGCGCGGCGGGTGTTCAAGCCGATCGAGCGTATGCACGCGACCATGCACGCCATCGAGAACGGCCAGCTTGAGGCGCGCGTCGGGTTGCACCAGACGAACGACGAACTCGGTATCGTTGCCGCCCATTTCGACCGCTTGCTCGACCAATTGCACGCCCAGGCCGAATCGCTCGATGCCAAGGTCGGCGAGCGCACGGCAGCACTTGAGCAGGCCGTCGCCACCCTCAAGACCGCACAGTCGCAACTGGTAAAGAATGAGAAATTGGCCGCCATCGGCCAGTTGACCGCCGGACTGGCGCACGAAATCAACAACCCGATTGCCGTTATCCAGGGCAATCTCGACGTTTTGCGCGATATTCTCGGCGCCGCTGCCGAGCCGGCGACACCGGAAATCCGCCTGATCCACGAGCAAGTCCAGCGTATCCGCCTGATCGTCGCCAAATTGCTGCAGTTTGCCCGGCCGCAGGATTACGTCGGCTACCTCGAAGCAGTGCAGCCGCAGCCATTGGTTCAGGACAGCCTGGTGCTGGTTCAGCATTTGCTGCGCCACGGCAAGATCGCCATCGCCCAGCGAATTGAATCGACGCGCCAGATCAACTGCAACAAAAACGAGGTGCAGCAGGTGCTGATCAATCTGCTGGTCAATGCCATTCAGGCCATGCCCGACGGCGGCGTTCTCGGTATCGGCGTCGATGACTGGGACGAGAGCGACATGCCGGTCGGCATCTGCCTGCAGGTTTCCGACAGCGGGTCGGGGATCGGCGCGACCGAACTGGAACACCTCTTCGAACCTTTCTTCACGGCTAAAAAGCCGGGTGGCAACGGCCTCGGCTTGTGGGTCAGCAAAACCCTGATCGAACGATATGGCGGGCGTCTGACCGTGCACAACACGCCCGGCAAAGGCGCTTGTTTCAGCGTCTGGCTGCGCTGCGAACCGCTCGATTGAGGGTGGCCGCTATTTCCTGGCTGCACGCCACGGGGCGCAAGCGGCTCTGAGCGCGCCGGCGTGTCTCAGCGATAAATAACGACTTTCTGATACAGATCGCCAAAATGGCAGGTTTTGGCGATGCTGCCCACTTTGATATTCGCCGGGAGATAGCTGTCCAGCTCCTTTCGCCACAGGTCACGGGCAAAGGGCTCAAGCAGGGTCAAAACAGCCTTCATCAGGTAGCGAAGCGGATTGCTCCGTTTCGGCTTGTGATAATCGACAATAATAATTTTGCCGCCCGGCCGGGTGACGCGAACGGCCTCGGCCAGCGTGGCACGCCGGATATCTTCAGGCTGCTCGTGGAGCAGAAAAAATAGCAGGGTCGAGTCAAAACCGGCGTCAGGAAACTGCAGGTCACTGGCGTCCTGATGGTGCAGGCGAACGCGCGCATCCGGAGGCAGTTTGGAGCGCAGGTTATCGAGTTGAATCGGCGCAACATCGATGACATCCAGCGTTGCACCAGCACCCATCCGGGCGACAATTTGTTGTGTAAAGTCACCATAAACACAAGCCACCTGAAGGATGCGCTGATTACTTGGTTCACCCAGATCAAGCAGCGCGAGGTCGCGCAGTTTCCTGAAATTACCCCAGAGAATCAGGTTAACCAGCCATTCGCGCTCAAAAAACCGTACCGCGTTGGGATGAAGGTAAGCCCACCAGTAGGTCGTTTCCAGGTATTCCGGAATACCTGGGGCAGAAGCCGTACAGGGCAGGTGCTCAAGGAGGGGGGAAAGGGCGGCGGCGGTTTCGGCGCTTTGCTTCATGAACAGTTTTCTCAGGTTGTCTTTAAGCCGGGCAGAAGTATGTTCCTATCTCAGCCCGATGGCAGCTATTTAGTTTCAACCTGACCGGGTGCATCCTCCTCCACCGCCGTAATAAGCACGAATTCCCCACACCGCCAGCGGCCGGCCGTCTCCCGCAAAATCAGTCGCTTAACTTGGCAGTTGGCGCCTTGATCTGTACACTAAGCGCTCTGCCGAGGAGCGCTGCGACCCTTTTCAAGCTTTTGCCCGAATTCGGGGCCAGGCTCGGCAACGATCAACGGCGCTCACAAACCCGAATTCCTGCCGGTTTGTGGCGCCGTTTTTGCAGCGTCCCCGGAATCACCTGTTTTGCCGAGGTCATCCAGATGCAGCCCGATCGCACTTCCGAACTTTCCGCCCTACTCGCCGAAAAGCTGCTCATCCTCGATGGCGCCATGGGTACCATGATCCAGCGCCACGCCCTGCAGGAAGCCGACTATCGCGGCCGGCGTTTTGCCGATCATCCGCACGATCTCAAGGGCAACAACGACCTGCTGGTGCTGACCCAGCCGGCGATCATCGGCGGCATCCACCGCGCCTATCTCGATGCTGGCGCCGATATCCTGGAAACCTGCACCTTCAACTCGACCGCCGTGTCGCAGGCCGATTACAACCTCGGCGAACTGGTCTACGAACTCAATTTCTCCGGCGCCCGGCTCGCCCGTGAGCTGTGCGACGAATTCACCGCCGCCAACCCGGCCAAGCCGCGCTTCGTTGCCGGCGTTCTCGGCCCGACCAGCCGCACGGCGTCGATTTCGCCGGATGTCAATGATCCCGGCTACCGCAATGTCACGTTTGACGAACTGGTCGCCAACTACGACGAAGCAATCCGCGGGCTGGTCGATGGCGGCGCCGACATCCTGCTCGTTGAAACGGTTTTCGATACCCTCAATGCCAAAGCTGCCCTGTTTGCCATCGAGAGCTTCTTCGAGCGTGCCGGGCGGCGCTGGCCGGTGATGATTTCCGGGACGATTACCGATGCGTCCGGACGCACGCTCTCCGGGCAAACCGCCGAAGCCTTCTGGAACTCGCTGCGCCACATCCAGCCGCTTTCCTTCGGCCTCAACTGTGCGCTCGGCGCCGGCGAGTTGCGCCAATACGTCGAAGAGCTGTCGCGCATTTGCGACTGCTTCATTTCCGCCCACCCGAACGCCGGCCTGCCCAACGCCTTCGGCGGTTACGATGAAACCCCCGAAATGCTCGCCGATGAGATCGGCAGCTGGGCCGCCAACGGCATCGTCAATATCGTCGGCGGCTGTTGCGGCACCTCGCCCGAGCACATTCGCGTCATCGCTCAACGGGTGGCGGCGGCCAAGCCGCGACCCGTGCCGACAATCGAGAAAAAACTGCGCCTCTCCGGGCTCGAACCGTTCAATATCGGTGCCGACTCGTTGTACGTGAATGTCGGCGAGCGAACCAATGTCACCGGCTCCAAGGCTTTCGCGCGAATGATTCTCGAAGGCCGTTTCGACGACGCGCTGGCCGTCGCCCGTCAGCAGGTCGACAACGGCGCCCAGGTCATCGACATCAACATGGATGAGGCGATGCTCGATTCGCTGGCGGCGATGGATCGTTTTCTCAAGCTGATTGCCTCGGAACCGGATATCTCCCGCGTGCCGATCATGATCGATTCGTCAAAATGGGAAGTGATCGAAGCCGGACTCAAATGCATCCAGGGCAAGGGCATCGTCAATTCGATTTCGATGAAGGAAGGCGAAGCCAAATTTGTCGAGCAGGCGCGACTGGCACGCCGTTACGGCGCCGCGGTCATCGTCATGGCTTTTGATGAAAAAGGGCAGGCCGACACCTTTGCGCGCAAAACCGAGATTTCCAGACGCGCCTACGACCTCCTGCTGAGCATCGGCTTTCCCGCCGAAGACATCATTTTCGACCCGAACATTTTTGCGATTGCCACCGGCATCCCCGAACACGATAACTACGCTGTCGACTTCATCGAGGCAACGCGCTGGATCAAGCAAAACCTGCCGCACGCATTGATTTCCGGCGGCGTTTCCAACGTCTCGTTCAGCTTCCGCGGCAACGATGCCGTGCGCGAGGCGATCCACACGGTTTTTCTTTACCACGCGATCGGCGCCGGCATGACCATGGGTATCGTCAATGCCGGAATGCTCGGTATTTACGACGATCTCGAGCGCGAATTGCGCGACAAGGTCGAGGACGTCGTGCTCAACCGCGCCCGCGCCGGCGAGCCGACACCCGGCGAAGCCCTGGTCGATTTTGCCCAGACGGTCAAGGAGGGCAAGTCGAAGGACAACGGCCCCGACCTCGCCTGGCGTCAACAGTCGGTTGAAAAACGTCTCAGCCATGCGCTGATCAAGGGCATCACCGATTTTGTCGTCGCCGATACCGAAGAGGTGCGCGGCAAGCTGGCCAGCGAGGGCAAGCCGCCGCTCGCCGTCATCGAAGGCCCGTTGATGAACGGCATGAACATCGTCGGCGATCTCTTTGGTGCCGGCAAGATGTTCCTGCCGCAAGTCGTCAAATCGGCGCGCGTCATGAAACAGGCGGTCGCCCACCTGCTGCCTTACATCGAGGCGGAAAAGACCCGCACCGGCCTCGGCAGCAAAGGCAAAATCCTCATGGCGACGGTCAAGGGCGATGTGCACGACATCGGCAAGAACATCGTCGGCGTTGTCCTCGGCTGCAACGGCTACGACGTGGTCGATCTCGGCGTGATGGTCAGTTGCGACAACATTCTGAAAGCGGCGCTCGAACATCGCGTCGATATCATCGGCCTCTCCGGGCTGATCACCCCATCGCTCGAAGAAATGGCTCACGTCGCCAGCGAAATGCAGCGCCTCGGCATGAGGCAGCCGCTGCTGATCGGCGGCGCCACCACCAGCCGCGCCCACACGGCCATCAAAATCGCCCCCAACACCGAAGGCAGCGTGGTTTATGTGCCGGACGCCTCACGCGCCGTCGGCGTCGCCACCAAGCTGTTGTCGATCGACCAGCGCGACGCCTACCAGGCAGAAATCGTTGCCGAATACGAAGCGCTGCGCGCCGAGCACGCCGGCCGCAAGGGTGCTACCTTGGTCAGCCTCGCTGAAGCCCGCGCCAACCGTTTCACGTGGAACCAGGCATACACGCCAACGCCGCCGAAGCAACTCGGCCGCCAGGCGATCACCCTCAACCTGGCTGATCTTGCCCAACTGATCGACTGGTCACCCTTCTTCCAAAGCTGGGATCTCGCCGGCCGTTATCCGGCCATCCTGGACAACGAGGTCGTCGGCGAAACCGCCCGCCAGTTGTTCAGCGATGCCCAGGCCATGCTGGACAAAATCATCGCCGAAAACTGGCTGACCGCCCGCGCCGTTTTCGGGCTTTACGCGGCCGCTAGCAGCGACGAAGACATCATCATTTACAGCGACGAAAGCCGCCGCAACGAACTGGCGCGCTGGGTCGGCCTGCGTCAGCAGCACAAACAGCCCAAGGGACGGCACAACCTGGCGCTCGCCGATTACATCGGCGAAAACGACTACATCGGCGCTTTCGCCGTCACCGCCGGCATTGGCATTGAGCCGCACGTCGCCGCCTTTGAGGCCGCCCACGACGACTACTCGGCAATCATGCTCAAATCGCTCGCCGACCGCCTCGCCGAAGCCGCTGCCGAATGGCTGCACCGCCAGGTGCGTACCGACTACTGGGGCTACGGCGCTGCAGAACAGCTCGATAACGAGGCCTTGATCAACGAAAAATACCAGGGCATTCGCCCCGCCCCCGGCTACCCGGCCTGTCCCGACCACACCGCCAAGCGCGAACTGTTCGCGCTGCTCGACGCACCGGCCAACGCCGGCATGTGGCTCAGTGAATCCTGCGCGATGATGCCGGCGGCGGCTGTCTCCGGCTTTTATATCGGTCACCCGGCAGCCGCCTACTTCGCCATTCCGAAAATCGCCCGCGATCAGCTTGAGGACTGGGCGACACGCAAGACGATGTCAATAAAAGAGGCTGAATACTGGCTGGCGCCACTGTTGTAGAAGCCGCACGACATTCGTCGTCGATGACTGCAAACCCTTGACACCCTCGATGGACAGCTTCCCGACTGCTTTTCAAAAAACCAACGGGTGATGACAAACGCCACGAGCCCCGACAACGAAGCGCTCCAAGTCAGCTTCTGGCAGGCTTTCGCTTTTTGGCTAAAACTCGGCTTCATCAGTTTCGGGGGGCCGGCTGGTCAGATTTCGATCATGCATCAGGAGTTGGTTGAGCGGCGCAGTGGCGGCGACCCTGGTTACGTGGTTCACCTTTTTGCCATCTTTCATCTTCATCCTGGCTGGCGGCCCGCTGCTTGAAACCACACATCACGACCTGAAATTTACGGCACCGCTGACCGCTATTACGGCGAGCGTAGTCGGCGTCATCCTCAACCTCGCCCTGTTTTTCGCCTACCACATCTTGTGGTCGAAGGGCTTCGACGAACCTTTCGACTGGATTTCTGCGCTGATCGCTTCGGCGGCGGCGATCGCGCTGTTTCATTTCAAACAAAACGTCATCCACGTAATTGGCGTATGTGCGGCAGCGGGGCTGCTGATCAAGACCCTGTTTTGAACGCCCTCTCATCAGCCGCGCATGTAGCGCTGAAGAATTCTGGCGAACCGTTTCATCGATCAGCCGGCGGTATCACCCGGAGAAGTTCAAGCAAGCACTGATTGAAGCCTGTTGCGAGCCTGACGGCTCCCCTCTTAATACAAGGAGATTGACGCCATGGCCTTCGTATACGAAAAAATTCCCGAAAATTTTTTGACTTTAGTGTTTTTAAACGCTTCGGCGAACGTGCTCCCAGAGGAATCGAGCCACATTGACGTAGCGTGAGGATTTGTTTTGAAATTCGCCGGGCATTACTTCCCCTGGGCAGCTACCTGCAAGAACGGGCGGCGAATGACGACCTTTGGGCCATCGCTGCCTGACCCCAACAAGACACGACACCTTCAGACATTCACCACAAATTACACAGCCACATTCCGGAGAAAAAATTATGGCTTTTGTAAACGAGTACATCCCCGCTGACGACTTCAAGAAATACGGCTTTGAACAGTTGAATAGGCGCACGAGCAGGGGGTCGACGCCGAATGATTTTTGGGTAATTGACAGAGAAATGAATATCTGGCTTCGCAAGTTTTATTCAGAAATGGATCACACCGCCGTTCGTGGTGGCTACACCGGGGTTTCAGCTTGGGACTTCTACTGGAAGGGCAACTTGATTTGGGTGGAAGTGAAAGACGGGGACGGGGGCGGAGGATACGGGCAGCCAAGATGGCAGCAAAAAAAGCTGTTGCGCATCGACATTCCGGCAGCCCTTGAAGTACAACGCAGCCAGATACTGGCCGACTTGGTGGCCGCATTTACCGCCTACAAAGGGGCCGGGGTTTTCGCTACGGACAGCGAATTTTCTTTCACCCTGGAAATGTAAGAGGTAACCACACATGGCACTTGATCTGACCCAAGCCAAAGCCGCACTGGCCACCCTGGTTTCTGGTTCCTACACCGAGGATCGGGCGACGACCTTTGGGCCATCGCTGCCTGACCCCAACAAGACACGACACCTTCAAATATTGACCACCAATTGCACAGTTACATTCAGGAGAAAAGATCATGGCTTTTGTAAACGAGTACATCCCCGCTGACGACTTCAAGAAATACGGCTTTGAACAGTTGAATAGGCGCACGAGCAGGGGGTCGACACCAGCTGACGATTGGACGATTGATCGTGATGCCGACATCTGGCTACGCGAGTTTTACGTGGAAACGGATCACACCGCCGTGCGTGGCGGATTTACTGGCGTATCGGCTTGGGACTTCTATTGGAAAGGCCATTTAATGATGGTCAAACTAAAAAATCTTGAGACTGGTGGGGGGGTGAGGCAGCACTGTTGGGCACGAAAAAAACTACTTTCGATTGATATTCCGGCAAAAATCGAGTGCATGCGGACACTGATCGTGAAGGATTTAGAGGCTGCCCTAACGGCGTTCAAAGATGGTGGCGTAGTTTCTTCGGCCACGAGTTTTTCTTTCACGCTTGAAGCCTGACAGAAGGAGGAGATAAATGGCACTCGATCTGACCCAAGCCAAAACCGCACTAGCCACCCTGGTTTCTGGCTCCTACACCACCACCGAGAATCGGGCGGCGAATGACGACCTTTGGGCCACCGCTGCCTGACCCCAACAAGACACGACACCTTCAAATATTGACCGCAAATTGCACAGTTGCATTCAGGAGAAAAAATGATGGCTTTTGTAAACGAGTACATCCAGGAAGCGGACTACGAAAAATACGACCTCAGAAAAATCTGCGGAGAACACAACTTGGCGCATCGAGGGCATATGTATCGCCGGGACTGGACGATAGATCGAGAACGCGAAGCATTTTTGATCCAAGTTTGGACTCACCGCGAAGCGGTATTCAATGGATGGGCGTTTTACTGGCAGGGTGAGTGGATGTTTTTCGAGTTGCATGTCGCCGACGCATGGGTAAACAAGATTACCGACGAGCGTTGGTCGCATTATCAAGTTAAGGGGTTCGTGGTTCCTCCCACATTGAAGGCGCAACAAGAAAAACTGGTTGCCGATTTCCGCTCAGCGTGCTCGGCGTACGCAGGGGGTGGCGTGTTTTGTAAAACCACTCATCGCAGTGCCACCGTTGAATTCATCGAGGAGTAATTGGCTTGAAGCCATTCCAGCCACGCAAGCAGGCATCCTGAATTTCGTCCGCCAGCTTTCGGTGCAAGCTGACTGTGCGGTGACTTATCTCTACGCCGGGGATGTCAATCAAACAGAAGCCTGGAAAGCCTGACTTGCCAGATCAATAAACGATTGCCAGCCGATTGAATTCCGCTATGGTGCGCGGTTGCCGTTTTTCCAAAAAAATGAACTCCCCATTTAATACAAGGAGATTGACGCCATGGCCTTCGTATACGAAAAAATTCCCGAGAAATTTTTGAAATCTTTTGACTTTAGTGTCTTGAAACGCTTCTACGCAGAGACGCCTATAAGAGTCGATTCCGTGGGCCATCGCGGCCTGACCTGATTCAATACTTATCAAATATTTGCCGCAAGGCATTCAGCAAATTTAGGAGAAATGAACATGGCTTTTGTTAATGAGTACATCCCGGAAGCGGATATCGAGAAATATGGGCTGAAAGAGATTGATGACAAATTCTTGGCAACTGGCGTCAAGAGCCGGGATTGGACTATTGACTGTGAGCGCAACATCTATTTGCGGCATGTTGCCTCAGGGCGCGATGAGTTCTCAATGATCTCGACGTGGACCTTCTACTGGAAAGGAACACTATTGTGGTTTCAGCGGGAAGCGCTTGGAGTATCAAAGGGCGCAGACGGCCTACGTCACGCAAATTCGCGTATTAGTAAGTTCACTCTCCCGGAACACCTTGAGGCTCAGCGTCACGAGATTTATCGAGACTTAGGTGACGCCTTCAACACGTATGGAGGTGGCGGTGTCTTCTCGTCGAGTACCGACTATGTACATGACCTAGACTTCACCGCCTAAGGGAGAGAAGAGATGTCCTACAGCACACTTGACCAAGCCAAAGCTGCCCTCGCTTCCCTAACGTCTACCGGTGACGCACTCAAAGCCGACCTTATAAACCTAGTGAAACAGGTCTCGGTTCAGGCGCAGGGTGTTAGCGCCAACGCAACCACGGTTCTCTACAGCGGTATGGTCGGCGATCTCCATAGTTCAAACATTATCGACAGCATGGCACGCGATTCTTCGGTGCGTACCGTGGACAAGACAGTTGCGGCCGATCTGCTGAAATCAACCTAAAAACCGCAGTTACCCCATACCGCTTGCATGATCGGGCAGTAAGCGGATGATTTTCGGTGGTCCGATGGCAGCAATGGTGCGCTTGAGATGATCGCAACAAAGCAGCCATACCGAGGTGATGCCCAACTGCTC
>CAJBDJ010000063.1 GCA_903951825.1 uncultured Pseudomonadota bacterium | reverse complement strand
TTTATTGCTTGTCAAATAGAGCCCGGAAAAGGCACGGCGTGCCACTACACGGCTTTTTAAGAAATCGGCCGAAAACCCGCATGGCTACGTTCAAAATAAGTCAAAAACCACTACTTTTGCCATCGAACTGTCGAACTCCGGGGTGCAGCGCATCGCCACCGGCTGGGAAGCGGAACTGCGCATCGCGGTGGACATGATCATCCCGGTCGAACGCCTTTATCCGTTGATTGAGGGCTTTTACGCGGCCGGCCACAGCACCCGGATTCGCCTGCTCAGCGAAGCACTCGGCGGCAGCTGGGATGCGCTGGCGACCGGACGCGCCGATCTGGTGATTGGCGCGGCGGGCGACATGCCGGCACGCGGCGGCATGATGAGCCGCCTGCTCGGCCCGGCGCCGATGATCTTTGTTGTCGCCCCGACTCATCCGCTGGCCAGTTATCCTGGCCCGATTCCCAACAGCGAACTGCGGCGCCACCGGGCGGTGGTGATCGCCGATACCTCGCGCGAACTCGGTGCGCGCACCATCGGCCTGCTCGACGGACAAGATACATTGCGCGTTCCCGACATGCGGGCAAAAGCCAGCGCCCAGGTCGCCGGCCTCGGCGTCGGCCATTTGCCGCATTGGCTGGCCGATCAGGAAATCGCCGCCGGACGCCTGATCGAGCTCAAACTCGCCGAAAGTCGCCAGGCCATGCCCTGCCACATCGCCTGGCGCAGCCGCCAGATCGGCAAGGCGCTCAACTGGTTTCTTGGCGAACTGGAAAACAAGACGAACATCGCCGCCATCACTGCATCATCGGGCGCTACGCGATGAAATCGCGCACCCTGCATCGGTAAGTATCACGCACTAACGGGCAATCGACTGATTAACCTGCGCTGCGGTGGCTCCGTGGCGTCAGCAAGGCTAATGCATTCGCCCATCCTTGATACCGATGGTTCCCGCGTTGGCGAGCAGTCGCAGGCGTGCCGAACGCCATTCGGCGAGGGCGCGGATACGTTCCTGTTCGGCGTCGGCGAGGGCGCTCTGGACGTTGAGCATTTCCAGAATATCGGCGATGCCCCGCTCGTATTTACGCTGGACATTCTTCAGCGCCTCTTCGGCGGCGTCGAGCAACTCCCGTGACGACTCCAGATTGGTCAGAGCCGCCAGCACATCCGAATGCGCCTTGGCGACCTCGCCCAGCACCTGGTTGTGCGTCTCCCGCAACTCCGCATCCTTGATCTGGATTTGCGCCTCGGCACCGCGCACCTTGTAGGTTCGGCCAAACCCGTCAAAGAGCGGGATGTTGAGATTGAAACCGATCACCGACTCCTTCGTCTGCACCACCGACAAGCCCTGATTGGGGCGGCCATTGACATACTCGCTTTGCGTGAAATCGAGCGATGGCAAGCCCTCCGAACGAGTGGCCGCCAGACGTTCGCGCGCCGCCTCAAGCTGCGAGCGGGCAGCCAGAATCGCCGGATGCTCGGTCTCGGCCAGGCGCAACCAGTGCGCCAGATCCTCGCGCAAGACAATATTTTTATCGTGGTAATCCTCGGCCAGCCGCAAATTTTTGGCGTCGACGACCTGCGGTGACAGCCCCATCGCAATCACCAGGGCGACCAGCGATTTTTCATGCATGCCGATGGCGCGCGCGTGCTCAAGCGCCACTTTCGCCAAAGAGGTCTTGGCCTGCAAAAACTCCGACTGCGATCCCGCCCCGCGGGCGGAACGTCGTTGCGCCGTCTCCAGGGTTTGTTTGGCCAGGGCTTCGCTCTGTTTCTTCGCTTCGCGATTCGCCCGCGCCGTCTGCGCCTCAAAATACAGGCCGATGACATTGGCCATGGTTTTCTGCATCGCCGCATCGTGGCTGGACAGCGCCGCCGTCAGCAAGGCATCGGCCGAACGCCGGTTGGCGCCGCGGCCACCAAAGTCGAGCAGGCGCCAGGTCAGGGTCGCATAGCGCGTATCGCTTTTACGCTCGCTGCTGTCTTGCTGCAGCTGTGATTCGGGATACTGGGTGGTTTGCCGCAGCTGACTCAAGCCGGCCACAATCGTCGGCAGATAGGCAGCACGCGCCTCGCCAACTTGTGCCGCCTGCACCCTGATCGATGCCCAGGCACCGTCCACCTGCGGGCTGTTGCATACAGCGATGGTCATCGCCGCCGACAGGGTGAGCGCCTGTTCGGGCTGATAGCTGTTGCCGTCACAGGGGTAACTGTCGCTGTCAGCATCGCCGGCCAGACGCTTGGGGGCGTCAAGCACCGGCGGCAGGGTCAGTAGGGGGTCGATGAACGGCGTACCGAGCACATCCTCCCAGTCCCGGGCGTGCGCGGCCTGGGTGAGACTCCCCGCCCAGAGCGCCATGCCCAGTACAACCGTTGCAATCAGACCCGGCCCATTCGGCCGCACGCTTGGTTTAACGCTCACGCAATGACTCCTGTTGATGTTTCATGACCGGGGACAGCACATACTCAATGACGCGGCGCTCGCCGGTCTTGATTTCGACATTGACCGACATCCCCGCCGTCAAGGGAACGATCTTGTCCTTGACCTGAATCTCGGCGCGATCCAGGGTGACGCGCACGGCATAGATCAAGCCCTTCTTCTCGTCCTGGATGGCGTCTTGCGAGACATGCGTCACATGCCCCGGAATCGTCCCGTACTTGGTGTACTCGAACGCATCGATCTTGACCGCCGCCACCTGCCCCAGCTGGACAAAGCCGATGTCCTTGTTGTCGAGAAAGGCCTCGACTTCGACCTGCTTTTCATCGGGGACGATGAGCATCAAGGGCTGCGCCGCCGGGACGACGCCGCCGACCGTATGCACCGCCAGTTGTTGCACGGTGCCTTCGACCGGTGCCAGCAGCTTGAGCAGCTTGCTGTGCTGCCCGGCCTTGTGCGCGTCGTGGGTATTGGCCTTGAGGGCGCGTTCGGCTTCGGTCAGCGCGTCTTGCGCCTCGCGGCGGGTTTGCGCGACGAGGACGCTGCGTTGATTGAGGGCATCATTGCGCTGCCCTTGCAGGTCGACCCGCGCCTGCTCCTTCTCCAGCCAGGCATGGCGCGGCACATCGCCGCTCTTGGCGAGCACCTCGTAATCGCGGGCGCGCGCCGTGGCCAGACGCAGCGCCTCGCTGTAGCGCTGGACTTCGTCATCGAGGCGCAAACGCTTGGCCTGCACGTCGCGGTACTGATCCTGCAACTGCAGATTGGCCGCCATCCACCGCTCCACGGGAACGGCGAGCGCCGCCGCCGACGGCAAAACCGGCGGGTGTTGCTGGTTGAGGGCAGTAATCAGCGCTTGCGAACGCGCTGCTTGCAGGCGGGCATCGATCGCCGCATCGGTGGCCTTGGCCTGATCGGCTTCGGTGGCGCTGGCGTCAAGCTCGATCAGCACGTCGCCGGCCTTGACCTTTTGTCCTTCGCGCACATGCAAGGCGCGCACCGACGCGACATCGACCGAGGCCATCGTTTTGGTGCGCTGACTAGGGATCACCTTGCCGCTGGCGTTCACCACAATGTCGAGATGACCGAAGATCGACCAGAGCAAGGCCGTCAGCACCAAGCCCATGAGCAGACGACCGCTCAGGCGGGCGGTGGGCGAGACGGGCTTTTCTGAAATGGAGAGCGCCGCCGGCAGAAACTCGGCTTCGTGCTCGTTGAACATCCCCCCGCCCAGGCTCTTGCGAATGCCCCAGAAGTGTTTGAAATTCTGCCCGTAGCGGGTCAGCAGATCGCCGTAGGCGGCCAGTCGGTGACGCAGGCTCATCGTGCCCCCGGGGTGTTGGCGGCGTCGCCCGTGGCGTTGCCTTGTTGCAGACGATAAAGGTGGGCGTAAATGCCGGCCTGGTTTTTCATCAACTCGTCGTGACTGCCCATTTCAACCATTTGTCCACGCTCCATGACCAGAATACGGTTGGCCTCGCGCACGGCCGAGAGGCGGTGGGCGATGATCAGCACGGTGCGTCCCTGGCAGATACTGCGCATGTTGTCCTGAATGATTTTTTCCGATTCGTAATCGAGGGCACTGGTCGCCTCGTCAAAGATCAGAATGCGCGGGTTGGATATCAGCGCCCGGGCAATCGCCACGCGCTGCCGCTGACCACCGGACAAACTCGACCCGTGTTCGCCGACCAGGGTGTCGTAGCCTTCGGGCAATTCGCAGATGAATTCATCGGCGCCGGCCAGTTTGGCGGCAGCACGAATCGCCTCGATCGGCAGCGCCGGGTTGGAGAGGGCGATGTTGTCGCGGATGCTGCGGTTGAAGAGCATGTTCTCCTGGAGAACAACCCCCATCTGCTGGCGCAGCGAGGTGGTGTCGATGATGGCGATATCCTGGCCATCGACCAGCACGCGGCCGCGATCAGGGACGTAGAGGCGCTGCACCAGCTTGGTCAGCGTGCTCTTGCCCGATCCCGAGCGACCGACGATGCCAATCACTTCGCCGGGGGCGATCTTCAGCGACAGGGCGCGGATGACGTCGGGGTTGTCCGGGCGGTAGCGGAAGGAGACCTGGTCGAATTCGATCACGCCTTCGACGCGCGGAATACGGGTCTTTTGCCCGACGACCTCGGTGCGCGTGTTGAGAATGTCGCCCATGCGGCTCATCGAGATGCCGACCTGCTGGAAGTCGTTCCACAACTGCGCGAGACGCAGAATGGGCGAGGCGACCTGGCCGGCCAGCATGTTGAAGGCAACCAGCTCACCCACCGTCAGCTTGCCGTCGATGACGAGCAGCGCCCCCATCCACATGATGGCGGCGGTAACCAGTTTGCTGATCAGCGTGATGCCGCCGTTGGCGAGCATGGCGATGTTGGCGGTCGAGACGCCGGCAGCGACATAGCTGGCGAGTTGCTTCTCCCACTTTTGCTGCCAGCGGGGTTCGACGGCCATCGCCTTGATGGTGTCGATGCCGCTCAGGGTTTCAACGAGAAACGACTGGTTCTCGGCGCCTTTGTTGAACTTGTCGTTGAGGCGGGCGCGCAGCACCGGGGTGAAGAAGATCGAAACAGCGATGTGCAGCGGGATCGAGAGGGCGACGATGAGCGTCAGCTGCGGGCTGTACCAGAGCATCACGGCAAAGAAGACGAAGGAGAAGAAGAGGTCGAGAACAACCGTCATCGCATTGCCGGTGAGAAAGCTGCGGATGTTCTCCAGTTCGCGCACGCGCGCCACCGAGTCGCCGACCCGCCGGCTCTGGAAGTAGGCGAGCGGCAGCGCTTGCAGGTGCTTGAAGAGACGGGCGCCGAGTTCGACGTCGATCTTGCTGCTGGTGTGGGTGAACACGTAGGTGCGGATGCCGGTCAGCACGACGTCGAAGATCGTCGCGCAGATGAGGCCGATGGCGATGACGTTGAGCGTCTTCATCGCGTTATTGACCAGCACCTTGTCCATGACGACCTGGAAGAAGAGCGGGGTAGCGAGGCCGATGAGTTGCAGGACGAAGGAAATAATGAGAACTTCGCCGAGCAGCTTGCGGTATTTGACGATGGCCGGGATGAACCAGGTGAAGTCGAATTGCGAGGTTTCGCCGGCAAAGTTGGCTTTGCTGGTAAACAACAATATCTCGCCGCACCATTGCTGCTCGAATTGCTCGCGCGTCCACACTTCGGGCGGGTTGCCGGGGCGCTGGATGAGGATGCGCAAGGGCGGCGGGGGGGTGTTGGCGGCGGCCTTGTCCGGCGTTGCGGCCGACGCGTCAGCCGCGTCCTCCGGCGGCCCCTGGATGCGGGCGAGGATGAAGTATTCGCCGTCACGGTCTTCAACCACCGCCGGCAGCGGCGTCTGGGCAAGGCGCTCAGGCGACTGTTTGAGCACCCGCGTGCTCATCCCCAAGGACTTGGCACCCAGCTGCAGCGTGCGCGTGTTGAAGGGCTCGCGACCAAACTCGTGCTGCAGTTGCCGCGGGTCGGCGGCAATGCCGTGAAAGCCAGCGAGAATCAATAAACAGGCCAGCCCACTATCGGGCTGGATCGGATCGTCCGGCATGACCACACCGAGTTCCGGTTCCGGCGGGGGGAGGAGAGAGGGGGGCAAACGAGGCTCCTGGCGAGGGTGAGGCGACAATTCAGGCGAAAACTACACGGCCAAAAGCGCGCACGTCGGGTGGGTCATCAGTGAAACGGGGGGATTGAATCATCGTTCCCCCCGAGGGTCAATGGAGATGGGTTCAGGTTGTGGCGAGGTGCAAGGTTGGTCTCATGGATTGGCCAGTGTCATCTGCGCATGGATGTTGCTGAAGACTTGGGTCATTTGATAGTAGTTTGTTTCTCCATTGTATGACGTTTGCGCCGCAGTTGCTGTGTCCAACCTCGCCATTGCCTGAATCATGGCCTCAAGATCGGCCGTCCATTGCGTTTGCGAGAGGAGCGAAGGCCTCCCGGTGAGGAAGACGTTATTGAGTCCAAGAGCGTCAATGTTTGCAGTAGCGGAGATCGTTTTCACATCATTAAATTGGGCTGGGAGATCTTTCAGGTTGTAGTTCAGTTCCTGATTCGAGTCGTCCCA
Organism: uncultured Pseudomonadota bacterium; assembly: GCA_903951825.1. Classification (GTDB taxonomy): domain Bacteria; phylum Pseudomonadota; class Gammaproteobacteria; order Burkholderiales; family Rhodocyclaceae; genus Azonexus. Next base: position 6,661 of record CAJBDJ010000063.1, on the reverse strand, counting down.
AGACACCACCTGGATGCCGGTAGTGGTTCGCCGGATCAACTGGTCGAACAGGGAAGCCCCCAGACCAAATTTGACCGTGCCGTCAGTGGTGGAGTAAGTGTGATTGATCGTCGTGGTGTTACTTTTAGCAAAAACGTGAACGTCGATCCCGCTTTGATCGATATCGATCGTATGCGTCCCTTCCTTGGTGATGACCACGCCGGCATGAATGGTATTACCGGTACGCAAATTCAGGGTATCGCCCATGCCGCCCAGTGTGGCAAGAATCGTCGAGTTGGACAAAACCTCCGTATAGGAAGTTGCCCCCCCCTTGGTTTCAATCACCGCTTCGGAGTCATTCTCGAGCCTGAAGATGTTCACCCCCATGGCTCGTGTCTTAATCTCCACCCCTTGGGCATTGTTCAGGGAAACGGCATTATTGCCGATACCCAACTCAAGCAAATGCAGTGTGGTCGTATCCTGGACGGTAATGGTGTCGCCATAATGCGAGCCGGCGATTTTATGGAAATATTTGAATTTTCCCGAGTCGTAACGAATATCTGTCGATGCATAACCCTTGGTCTTAAAGTCGGACTCTTTTTCCTGACTTTTAATGGTCATCTCAATCCCACAGGCCGAGCCTACGAAGGTCAGATCATTGCGCCCGGTGACGAATTCCCCCTCGGGAGGCCAGTAGCTTTCGGCCGCCTCACCGCCGTTGAGGATCGTTTCCCGGCGTTGTGTCTCCTCGCCCTCCTGCCGCGTCAGCCCCAGAACCAGGGAGACGTTGTTGTTGCCGCCGGACATGGTGACCTGCGCCCCACCCGCGACCGTGGCTGAGCCGAAGCCGCCGGCCAGGGTCACGGTGTCTTCTTCTGCCCCAAACTCGAAACAGTAGTTTTGGTGGGCTAGGCTGCCGGTGATGGTGTTCTGGACATAGCCCGCGCTGACCACGGCACCGCCGAAGCGATCGAGATTCAAGGTGATTGGCAGGCCGGTGTCAGAAATAAGCTTGACAATGTCGTAGCCGTCTGTCCCTGACAGGGTGATCGTATCGACCAAGTCGTGTCTGAGCAGATACTGGTTGGCGCCACTGCCATCCATGATGGTCAGGTTTTTGACCTTGACAAGAATCTCCAGATCATCGAATTGATGGCTCAAATCGATGATGGGCGTGCTTCCCTCAACGGCATCACCGTCAATGTCGACAAAGACCCGGCTGCCTTTTTTCAAGTTGACCAGCATCGGTTTGACTTCGACGGTCTTGAGGTTTTGATGGGTGATCGATGGATTGAAATTCTCAACATCCACGGTATTCGAATAAAACCCGACGTCAACGTCGTCGAGGCTGAAATTCCCGTCTTTAATAATTCGACTGACCGACCAATATTTGTAAGCCACGTCATCCATATAATTGGTGACAAAAAAGTCCCGGGTATGCGCATCGAGTCCGAGACGGATCTGCAGCGTAGCGTGATAACTGGCACCGAATTGCTGCATCGAATCCTTGATCTTATTTCTGATCGCATAGTTATTGTCGCGCAGCAACATGAAGGCGCCCTCCTTGAGAGCCTTCTTGAAGTTGTGATTCTCTTTCATTTCACCAAAAGGTTGATACCGATAAGTCCAGCCGATGCCTTCCATAATAAAAGCGACGAGCGGGATAATTTGAACGCCGCTAATTTTGATCAAGCGATCCAGGATGATATCCGCCCAAACCGTGCACTGGTAACTCTTGCTTTGCAACTCATCTTGCCTAGCCCCCAAGTCGATGACGCGGCCGATTTGATTGCCATCCGGTGCGAGCATTGTAAGCCCCATAAGAACCGCCGTACTGAAGGGGCCGCCGATGGCAAGAGAGAGGGCCAAAGCGAAGGTGCCGACAACCGCTTCAGTGGTGTGAGTGATCAAGGACGCCAGGTTACCCGACGATTTATTGTCGGAATACACCTGGATTGCCTGCACCACTGACATGATTCCGGTGGCCGTATATTGCAACAGCCACCCAAACCCCACAAATACGGAAGCGACGCGATTAGCGCCCGCACTTGCCGCAGCGTCAATGGCATTGGTTTCGCGAGTTATGGCTTTGGCAAATTCTTTCTCAGCCTCTGGGGCTGTGACAATAATATCAGCGTACTCAGGGTATACATCCGGACGATCAAGCGGATTTAGCCTCGGAAAACCAAGTTCGTCCTCATGGTTAACCCAATATCCTTCCCAACGACCCCTGAATCCAGGAAATTCGTCTGCATGGTCAATTTCATATTTAAGTTTATATCTCTCCCATATCATTTTCTGACGGATTGAATTCCTCACCTCGTTCGGATTATTACCCGGATACTTGGCACTGACATTGTCAAAAGCCATTCGATTTTTCGTTCGAAGGGGTATATTTGTCCCATCAGCATTCAGTTTTTCCAGTTCCGGTGCAACAGTCAATATCGGTATGGTATCTCCGATAAGCAAAAGCACCCCTGAAATTCCACCAATAATACCGCTCGCAATCGCATAACCTCGATCCGTTGGAGAGAGACGATTATCTTCATTATCGATCGCCAATTGCATCTGCATGAATCCATTAACAATGGTGAAAATATCCGAAAGAACAAAAATAATCCCGCCGTCGAATACAAGATTCTTAATATTCCAACCCCTCTTTTCCCCAAGGAGATGCGAAAGGGATAGGTTGGGATTCGCATCAGACCAGCTAATTTTCTGGGAAAATATAACTTCATCAGCGACCCGATCTGTAGCTGCGGTAAAGAGTTCTTCGGTGGGTATTAACCGGATAGGAGTGCTTCCGCCGCCGGCCCTCATTTCTCTCCCCTCCCAGAAAAGTAGGGGCTCTAAGCTATCCTGCGGATTAGCCATCCGAAGGTTTCTCACACGATCCCTAGCGCTAGGGTTACCGCCCACGGGAGCATTAAATTGCTTCCAATCCCGATAACCCTTGACTCCAACTTTTTCTTTGAACAAAGTCCAGCGGCTTTTAAACTCACTTGGATTGATTCTCGATTGATAATGATGATCATACCAAGTCGCCACGATCGTGGCGTAGGGAACCTGGAGCGCACTGAGTGCGTAGGAAACGCCCTGGACAATATAGGCATTTTCCTCGTATTGGTTGCGCGCCCGGTTATGGGCATTGAGAATCGTGTCGACCACCGTGCCGATCGCAAAAACCGAACCTAAAAAACGACCGCCTTGCAACATGGTTTTCTTTGCGCTGACCATGTCGTTGTAGCCTTTCTTAAGGTCATCAATATCAGCAATAAGTCTGCCTTCATCATCAAGACGCGAATAAATTCCGGAGTCGCGTTTGAGTTTGGGCATGTAGTAGCTGCCGAAGCTAACCTTGAGACCAAAATTGTCCTGCATCGAAAACATCGCGCGCTGGGCGGTCATCGCTGAGTAGTATTCGCGCAACACGGCATGGGGGGTCGAGATGGTGGGCATCTTTCCCGCTAGCGAAGCATCGGTGAACCAGAGTCCCGGTGTTTTTGCTGCGATATTTGCGTGATTGGCGCTGGCGAACGTTGCAGGCGGGAAGTGGAATTCCGCCAGTGCTGACCTGTTCGCAGGCAAAATCGCTTCGTACTGTGGTTTCGTAAACTGCATCAGCGTAATCAGCGGAATCAATTTGAGCTGATCCAGACTCAGATTTGGTATCTGCGCCGGTGTCCATAACCTCACCTGGTCGGGGGTAATGGCGGCAAGCAAATCCGAACCCAGTTGATCAATTCTCGAATTAAATGCACTGCCTGAAGCCGTCGGCAGGTTTTTGATCTCCGCAGCGCTCAATAGGGCGTAGGGGGTTTTCTGCAGCGCCGCCAACTGACCCGGGGTCTTGTGCGCAATCTGGCTGGACAGCAAACTGAACGCCTGATCATGGCTCAGGGAACTAATGAAATCCAGGCTCAGATCGGCAAAGACCTGCGGATTGATTTTCTGAATAGCATTGACGCTGAACAAGCGGGCAAAAGCGTTGAGGTCGCCATAGCTCTTCTGGAGTTTGTTGATGGATTGAGCACTTAACATCTGCACCAGTCGCTCCGGTAATTTCTCCGCTGCGGTGTAGGTGGTTGGGATGCCGTTCAGGATATCTTGCGGGATGTCCCATGGCTCCAGATAGCTTGACGATGCCTCCCTCTCCACAATCAGTCGCCAGACTGGTTTTGCGTTGCTTGCAGGCGTCGGAACCAGCTGCAGTTGCGCCGACGACAAGGCATTGATATTCAGCGCACTTGCTTGTTGCCAGGCCAGGCCTTGAATCCGGTCATCGTGCATGGCTGCAAGCTGGTCTTTCGAGAGTTTGGACAATAAATCCAGATACGGCTGCAACAGTGCTGTTTCCGCCGCGTTCAGTTTCTCTTTGAAAACAAAACCGGTGGGGGCAAATTTGGTGCGCAATTGCTCGGCCGTCAGACTGCCCAGTGTCGCCGGACTCAGTTCGATTAGCTCCGACACACTCAGGGCGGCCAGCAGCGTTCCGCCTCCACCATTGGTGCCACTAGGATCCGAACTCCGGATGCTCCAGTTAATTTGACCGGCGACCAGCGCGGACAAATCCAGTTTATGGATTTTATCGGCGGTCAGTTGATTGATGGCCGACTCAGTAAGGTGCGCCACATGCCAGGGACGAATGGCAGCGATTTGATCCGCAGAGTAAGTGCTCCAGTTCACGCTAGCGTCCAGTTTCATCAACTGAGCAAACTGCGCGTCGCTGAGCTGCGCGATGATTTTCGGCGTCAAGGCCTGCCATTGAACCGCGACCAGGCTGTTGAAGACCTGATGTCCGTCGCCATCGACATAATCGAGCTGCTCGCGGGTGAAGTAGCTGCCGGTGATGCCTTGAATCAGAGCCCCCTTCATCAGCCCGACAAAGTCGCCCTGGGTCAATTGGCTGAAGGTAGCTTGACTTAGGGTGGCCGCTGGATTCGGGAAGGGGGGAGTTGCAGACTTTTGATCCGACACCCATGCCGAGATAATTGAATTGCCGTTGTTGGCAATGGGGTAGCGCAGTTGGGCATAGGTCAGTCCCCCCGCCTTGGCGGCAGACGCCAGAATGTTTCGCTTTGCGGCATCCAGGCTGTAGAACTGCGCTGCCGTCAGACCGGTAATGCCGTTGGCACTCAGATTGTTCAACAGCGTGGTCGTGATCGCTGCAGTCGGCAACAAGCCAACGCTGCGTGCGGGCAACCTGCCGATGGTTGCCGCCGTCAGCAGGGTACCGTCGACTTCCCCTTGCGTCAGCGACTGCAGTGTCGCTGGAAGCAGATCGCCCAGTTGCTCAGTCGTCAGCTGATTGATCAGCTTGCCGGCCACGCCGCTGCCGGTGTATTGCAAACCCAGGGTCGTCTTGTCCCAATTTTGGACAGACAATTTCTGCAGCTGCCCAAGGGCATCAGGATTCAGATTAGAGAGAAGATTCTGCAAGATCGTCGTAGGAGGGGCAATGTCGGTAGGAACCAAGACGAGTTGTTCTTTCTTCAAACCGGCAACGTTCAAGGCGCGCAATTGCGCTTGATTCAGGCCCTGGAGCTGAGCATTGCTTAACCGGCCGACGACATCGGCCGAGAGCTTGCCCAACCATTCGTGATCGTTATCCTCATTCAAGGCTTGCCAGACACTCTTGCCACTGGTGGCCGTATTGCTATTCAACTGATCCAAACGCCAGCCGCCGGCGCTGATGGCGCGTACCTGCGCGTCGCTCAAGGCAGCCAGTTGCCCGTTGGCTCCCGTTGTCAATGCTGCAACTTGTGCTGCGCGCAGTGTCTTCAACGTCGTGTCCGCAATAGCAGCAAGCTGAGCGGGGGTGACCCAGGCGATCTGTGTCGCACTCAAGTCAACCAATATCATATTTTTATATTTATCCACACCGATCAATTGGGCGCTGTCCAACCCGCCCACCGCCGCACTACCCAATTGCTGAATCTGTGACCGACTCCATTGCCTGAGTCGATCGGCTGGCATTTTGCTGAACGCCAGGGCGGGGAGGTCACGAAACTCGAGGGGCGACAATGCTTTGAGCGTTAACTCGTGCAACGTTGACCACTGCTCGGCTACAAGGTCATTCATCACCGTGCTGATCCCTGATGAATCGGTATAGCGCAGTTGCTCGATGGTCAGTGCGCTGGTGTTCAATTTGCCTATTTTTGCTGCTGTTAACACTCCAAATTGGTGCGCGGTCAGCCCCTGCACTTGCTCAGCACTCAGCGTTGCCAGTTGATCCGACGAAAGCGCGATGAGCACCGAGTCCTGCAATTGGGAGACTTGATAGCCTGACAAACCCTCAATAACCGTTCTTGCGGAGGAAAATTTACGAATTAGGTCACTTTGGGTAATTTGATGGCTCAACTGCGAGCCGGTTATTCCCGCGCCATTGAGTCTCTGGAGCTGCACAACGTTCAGGCGCCGCAGCTCGGTCTGACTCAATCGACTGACTATGTCGGCCGACAAATAGTCCAATTGCTCGTCGCCGAGCGCCTGCCAGACGGTTTTGTCGGCAGTATTGGTCGGGTCATCCAATTGACTGTAAACCAGCCCGGCAGCATTGAGGTATTTCACTTGGGCGGCAGTCAAGGCAGTAAAGTGAGCTTGCGTCAGCGCCCCCACCGTGGCATTCGACAGCTTCGACAACCAAGTGTGGTCAGCGCCCGCAACCAGCGCCGCCCAGACC
>CAJBDJ010000062.1 GCA_903951825.1 uncultured Pseudomonadota bacterium | reverse complement strand
GACCGCCGTTTCGCCAGAGCGTGACCGCGATTTCACGAAAAGCGTGACCGTTTAAGGTAAACTCAACCCGTACCCATGCAGCATCAACCCATCGGTCACGATGCCGTGAAATCAACGGTCACGTTCCGCGAAATGCGCACTTTCCGCACTCTCGACCAAAGCCGAATATCCACCTGTCGATGTCACCGAAGCAGCAATTGAAGCCGCCTTGCTGGCGCACAAGGAGGCCGCCACGGGACGGGAGAAAAACCTGCTGGTACCCAAGCCGAGGGTAAGCGAAGGTGAGCAACAGAAACCCGGCCAACGCTTCCGCAAACCTTTGCCCGCCCGCAAACGTCAGCGTTGACCGACGACATGACAATTTCCAAAAGCATGAAAGCCCGCACGGTGCGGGCTTTCAAGTGTTTTTGGTGGTGATGGGTAGAAAATCTCGGGTCACCGGGGTTGCTGCTCTGCATCACGTTCAGGTGAATACCCAGCAGCGATGCGGCCTGTGAAGCAGGAAAAGCAGACATGGGACTGCAATGCTCGGCCAATACAGCCAGTGCGTCAGTCTTTGCTGGCATTAACCCAGATTGGCGAAAGGCAGAAAAATGTCGTCGGCCATCGGTTCGTAATCCGCTGGCAAAACGCCCTTCATCTCAACCAGCACTCGACGATTTAGCGGCACACCATCCGTATTTACCTTGATGATCGTGGCGCTAATGTCGTGGGCTTTGGTGATCGATTTCAGAATATCAGGGACGATATAGCGGGGCGTCCAGCCGATGAACTCGTAATCTTGGTGGCTGGTGAGTTGAATCGCCAAACCATATTTTGGGTTGTTCAACTCCAAGGAGACGCCAAGCAGTTCGCCCGGAACGAGAAGCTGCGCCCGTGCCTGTGCTGCTTCGCTCATGTGCCGTAGGCCATGCAGAAAAAATCGGCAACGGAAGGAGCCATCTGCTTCCTTCTCGATTTTGGGGAACACTTCAAAACTATCTGTTTGCCGTTCGCCGCCGGAGACAGCCAAAATCTCGATGGGATCAGGCGTTTCCAGACCCAAAGAAGCCAAGTAGTTGGCAAAATCGCGGCGCTGACTGCCCAAAACCCGATTTTTGAACATTGGGAACAACTCGGAGGACTGATAGGACTCCCCAAGTGTTGGAAATGATGCGATGGGGTGAAAGCCAACTTTCTTGGCGCCAATGACGCCCTGCGTATAGCAAAATCGGAATTGGGAGTGCTCGGTGTCCGCATCTAGGCGACCAACAGGAAACCACGCTCTATCCGCGGGTGCCTGCCAAGCCAAAAACAAGGTTCTCAAAGAGTTAGCCCTTGTTGCCCATCCTCCCGCAAAGCACAGGAATCAAAGCCGTCAGCAAGTTTGATGGCTCGGGTTTGGGAAGAACCAGCAGTTTTCAGTCGCTCACAATATTTGTGAAGCGTCGAAGCATCCTCGGTCAGGATGAATGGAATCGACTCGTGGCTTGCCTGAGCGATCAGCTTCACATCATCGCGCACGACATGGCGAGTATCGCCATCATCCCGTTTCCCCAGCACACTCCATAAGCGACCGACCTCTCTGGCATGCGGGACATTGAACGGAATCGAGCGAAAGTTTTTCAGTGGGAGATCGGTGATCGGCTGCTTGATTTCAAACTCTGCCGCGACAATGGCCGAAAAATACATAGGCACCTGCTGTTCCAGCATCATGCGGTAATACTGCGCTGCGACCCCGTGATTTGGGCGATTCTGATCAACAAGCGAAATCAAGAAACTTGTATCCAGCAATACGGCTGCGGTCATTGCGTCCCACCCCGCAGGTCTTCAAGCCATTGGGTAGCATTAGCCACCTCTGACCAAGCCGCGGTTCCGCGTTTGACCATTTGCTGAAACTCATTTTCATCGTAAGCCGGCTCGTGTGCTTCAAATGCCAGCAAGCGCTGATTACGTAAGGCTCCGGTCAAGAGATTTTCCTCGGCAGAAATATGCAGCAAGGCTGTTCGATACAAACGGTTTTGCTCTTCTTTTGCAAGCAGTTCATGCGAGGCAGAAACCACCAAGACTGCACCGCCATCCACTTCAAGATGGACATTGGCTTTGGTTTTGCCGCCCCAATCCACAACCCGGCCATGCACATATTTTTCAACCTGAACCCAAACCTCTTCGACCTTGCGAAAATCGGAAGCCGAATCCACAGTCAGGCTCACTTGCGCAGCCGAATCGGCAACTTTGTATTTTCGATGCGGGTTTTGCCGGGCGGCAGCCTGCCAACGTTCGACGACGGCAGCGCGCTTTCCATCAATCAGATTGAGCGAGTCAGGAGATTGCAGGCGTTCGAGGTCAGCCCACAAAGTCGTGGCAGCCAGCAACCCGGTTGCCACCAAAGCCAACGAACCATCCTCGACTGAAATCAAAACCTCCGCCGGATCAACGTCCCGGCCAGTGCCTTTGAGAAAATCGCTTACGTCTCTCTGGAAGTCGCCCAACAGGCTCAACGAGACATGCTTAGGCCCGACCTCTGCATCATTGATGCGGTCACTAACGGCAAAGCGAAGTTCATTGATCGGGTTCATGAGGTTATTCTATGTCGAAGGGTGCCCCTCGTCATCCAGAAAATGCTTGCGTCAGAAGGGCATCGAAGGTGGCTTTGGCCTTAACGGTGGCATTGGATTGTTGAGACTGAATCGAGCGAACCATAGCAAGTTTTTCGCCAAACTCTTGTTGTAGAGGTAGCGGAGGCAATCTGATCTCGATCAATCTGATACGTTCAAGCGCAAGTTTTCCAATGGTCACTCGCCCCGTAAGTGCTTCTATCTGCCTTTGAACAAAAGCCGAGTTCATTAGACTGCTGAAAAAGATAGCATTCGTCCTCGCTTGATTTTTCGGACGAATCATTGCCGCATTTTCAGTTAGATTTACCCCTGACAGTGATGACCCGATGGGGGCTGCCACACCGATAGTGCCCGCGATAGTAATAACAACATCTTCTGCCGCGACGACATATCGTGAGATGGATTTTTGAACTTCTGGAAACAGAAAGACGAGATTTCGTTCGTTAATCCTATCGGCCTTTATGTCTGTGGCACGGATATAGCGAAGTGCTGTTGGTTCTTCCGAATAGGGCGCACCTTTTGGAAGCCTTTTCCCGCCCTTTACATCAAACAAATCGCCAATCGCAGCACTAGGCCACCCCTTCGGATTCGCCGCAGGGTCACCAAACATATCCAGAAACAGCGCCGGGATGAGTTCAGCGGCTTTCTTCTCGGCCTCCCGCCGCAGGCGAACGATGCCCTCGGCACGGGAAATCAGATCAACGATGCGGCGTTGCTCGCTGATCGGTGGAATGGGAATCGGAGCGTCTTTGATATTGCCGAGTTTGATGAACTTGATTACCCCGCCGACACTCAGCTTTCTTAACTCGGCGGAGTAATACCTCATGAAGTAATAGAGGTATGACACAGACAATCGCTCAACGTCGAGCGATTCGATGACGTATGTGCGCTGATATGCGTCAAACGGGCCACTGTAATAGCTGACGTGAAACTCCCCATTTCCAGCTAATAGAACGCACTCGCAGTCAAACGAATATGTGTTGATCGCAAGCGGCTCCTTCGAACACGTAAAGAACGGATATTTACCGTTTTCATGAGCGGCATTCGCATCAAGTTTGCCAGTCCTTACCCTAACAAAGTCGCCAAGTGAAGAAGTCCGTGCCATCACGTATTACTCAAATCGGAGAGCACCGCCTTCAATGCCTCGACTTCCTCAACAATCTCTGCCTCAATCGCCGCCAGTTCATCCAGCAAAACCCTTGGGTCACGGTGTTCCACCGCTGACTGGCTCATAGGCCGGTAGCGCCCGGCTGACAGATTGAAGTCATTGGTTCTGACGGCTGCCGCATCGGCAAACCACCATTGCGCCGTCCATTCGGCGTCAGGATCGCGAACCCGCCATGTCGCAAAATTTTCCTCTTTTTCACGGTACACCGCAGCAAGCCCCGGCAGATCATCGGTTTCAATCGGGCTATCGTGGTTGGCGTCGAGTTTGTAGCCGTCGTTATCAGCGTGCAGGAACAGCACGTTTTCTGTACTGCCGCCCTTGCGGAAGAACAGCACCGAAGTTTTCACCCCGGAATAGGGCTGGAATACGCCACCGGGCAGCGATAGCACCGCTTCAACCCGGTTGTTCTCGATCAGTTGCCGCCGCAGTTCCTTGTGGGCGCCGGTTGAACCGAACAGCACGCCCTCGGGCACGATGACGCCGCAGCGGCCACCGGGCCGCAGGTTGTCCATCATGTATTTCAGGAACAGCAGTTCGGTGGCCGTGCTGGTGCCGACTTTCACCTCTTCCACCACGCGATCCTTATCCACTCGACCGGCAAACGGCGGATTGGCCAGCACAACGTGGTAGCCCTCGGCTGGCAAGCCAAGTTGTTCCTTCTTCTCGTTGTCGAGATTGGTGGTCAGCACATTGCGCAACCGCACGCGCACATTGGCCAGCCCCCGCAGGGTCAGGTTCATGGTCGCCAGTCGCACCATTTTCGGATCAACGTCATTGCCGTAGAAGGTGGCGGATTGCAGGGCCGATGTCTGGGCGGCAGAAAGTTTGTCGCCCAAGCCCCGCTTGTGCTTCTTGCCATCCAGTTCCACATCGGCAATGGCGCTTGGTGAAGAGTTGGCGAGACGAATATGTGAGGTAGGCTGGAAATAGTGGAGTCCAACGAATCGTGTAATTTACGGTCTGGAGGATGAAGATGGAACGAACACCCAAGGGTTTGTACTCGCCGGAATTTCGGGCGGAAGCGGTCAATCTGGTTGAGAAGAGTAGCTTG
>CAJBDJ010000061.1 GCA_903951825.1 uncultured Pseudomonadota bacterium | reverse complement strand
TCTTCGCGCCTTGGTATCCGATAGGCGTGATGCTGCTGGTCTTCGCTTCGTGGCCCCTTGGCCGATTGATTCGTGCCAGAGCCCAGGAGCGAGGCAAATGAGCACATCCAGCATCGAGGCACTGGCCAGCTAAGTCACGTTAATCGGCTGACGGAAATTTCTGGGGTTCCGGCTTAGAACCCCAAGCACGGCCTTGATGCCGGCGTTAACCAACGAGGCTTCGCCCGAACAATCGCCGGTCGCGATTGCACAAATTTGCAGATAGTTGGTGCCTATGCCGGTTCTTGGGTCAGTGATCCCGGCTTCCCGCTGATTTTCTTCGGCGAAGCGCCGCCATCCGTCATTGACCGAAATGATGACACCTTCGCGATCAAGTACGGCGACATGCGCCATCAGTGAGTCCTGGGCGGCCTTGACGAGGCCACTGACCTCGGTTTCGAGATCGGCCGCATTTTGGCGCTCGGTGACATCGGCGGCGTAGCCGTGCCAGAGGATGCTGCCATCCGGCTCACGCGCAGGTTGCGAGTGCCCCTCCATCCAGCGCCATTCGTCCGCCGTGTTCCGGTAGCGCCACTTGCCGTTCCAGGCCAACAAGTGGCGGGCTGAATGCTCGATTGATTCAATGAATCGCGGCAAATCCTCGGGATGGATGCGATCAAGCATTGGCGTCACGGTATTTTTCAGCACGGCAACACGGGTGCCATACAGTGCTTCAACCCGACTGCTGACGTAGGGGAGGCTCATCGTTCCATCGCTTGTCCGGCGAAACGAGAAGATGATGCCGGGAACCGCCGTCGTTATTTCGTTGAGATCGTCGATGCGTCGTTGACGCTCCTGGGAGAGCAGGGTGTCTGCTTGCTGCTTGCGAATTGCCAGAAAAGACAGCAGGCCGCCCAGCAGAATGGCGACTATGCCGCCGCTGATCGCGTAGTTGTTGAAGCTACGCGAGTAGGCCATGTACTGATCTTCCGATAACGAGACAAGCACCCTGACCGGATAGCCGGGAACGTCGCGCACGGCATAGGCGCGCATATTGTCGTCAAATACCGACTTGCCGAGGGCGACGCTTTCTGTTTGATGGTTGCTGAGCAGCTCAACCACCCTCGGCGACGGCGGAGGCTTGCCGAGATATTCTTCAAGTTGTGGAAAACGTGTCAGCAAGCGCCCGTCCTCACTGAAGATGGCGACATGCGCATCGGGCGGCAGACCAAGCCCGCCCTGGAAGCTTGCGAATTGTTTGTTGATGTCAAGCGCCACTCCGACAAAACCGGAAAACTCGCCGTTTTCCTGCTCCAAGCGGCGCGCCAGCAGCATCACCATGGGACCGCTCGTCGTTCTGCGGAAAGCAGCCGAAATAGCGATAGCACCGCGCGTCCCCTGCTTCAGATCGTTGAAGAAGCTGCGCCCCGCCATGCTTTCAGTCGGGTCGGCTTCACTGGAGGAGGCGATCAGGCGGCCATTGGCATCTCCTATCACGGCTTCCGGATAGTTCGCCAGCCGGGCGGCGTGAGCACTCAGAACGCTCGTGATTTCCTTGCGAATCAGCGTTTCGCGATGAATGGGGTCAGCCAGGCTTTCCGGAAGTTTGTCGATCTGCGGCAGATGGTCGGCCGCATCGAGCGTCGTCAGGTCGGCAGCGTGCAAGGCGTTGCCAACGTGCTCCGCCGACAGGCGTGCGTAAGACAATGCCGAATTCAGGCCGCCCACGGTTTGTTCCCGATGAATCAGGTAGGCTCCGGTCGCCAGTGCGGCAAGCAGAGCCAGACAAAATCCCCAGATCAGTAAGATAGTCGAACGCACAACATTTCTCTCTCCCCGTTGGTGTTCTGTGGCCAACCTCGGGGCTGGTCTCGCGCAATTTTGCCTCAACAGGACAGTTATCGGCGCAGACAAGGTGAAACTTGAATCATTGTTTGGCGGTGCTGACTTGGGAAAATACACGCCTTTGGTCATAGGCGCAGTATATTCAATATCAATTCGGCGCAGGTTATCAATCTTGCAGAAATTCTTCCGCCGCTGTTTGAAATCGCTCAGAATTTCAAGGTCGTTCAACAGCGGGAGTTCAGGCAGATGTCCACCATTGTTCTTTTGAACAAACCCTATGGCGTTCTCAGCCAATTTACGGCGCAAGGCAAATGGCGGGGGCTGGGCGAGTTGCTTCCGCTCAAGGGGGTGTACGTTGCCGGCCGGCTCGATGCTGACAGCGAAGGCTTGTTGATCCTGACTGACGATGGCCAGTTGCAGGCAAAGATTGCCGATCCGCGCTACAAGCTGGAAAAAACCTATTGGGCGCAGGTCGAGGGCGTGCCTGATGAGGTGGCGCTGGCGCGTTTACGTGCCGGGATTGTGCTTTCCGACTTCACGGCGAAGCCAGCCAAAGTCAGGCGCATCGAGGCGCCGTGCGAGCTTTGGGAGCGTCTGCCGGCGATCCGCTTTCGCGCCGCAATTCCCACTTCCTGGCTGGAGATACGCATCAGCGAGGGCAAGAACCGTCAGGTCAGACGGATGACGGCGGCGATCGGTTATCCTACGCTGCGCCTGATTCGTGCCGCGATCGGTACGCAAACGCTGGGTCGACTGGGTGTCGGCGAGTGGCGGCAGATCGACGGCGGAATGGAACAATTCAAGTAATCGCAAGTTGAGGTGAGCAATGAAACGACAGATTCAATATGTGCTGCTGGGCTGTTTGATGGTGGCGGCTACGCCGGGACAGGCAGCGCCGCGAGCGGCAGAAGACCCGTCGGCGGTGGTCATCAGCACCAACGACGTGGCGCCTTACGTCAAGCGCACGGCACCGACCCAGCCTTCGCTGAAGCAGGCCGGGACGAAGAAAAAGGCGTCTGCCAAAAAAGCCCGGACGCCGCCCTCCAAGGCGGCCAGATCAGCCAAGCCAACCCGGAAAGCGAAGCAGCGATGATCAGACAAGTGTTTGCCGGCTTCGTCCTGCTCGTCGGTTGCGCACTGGCGCAGGCCGAGGTGCCGCTGATCGAATTGAGTGCCGGTATGCACCGGATTGAGGCAGAAGTGGCTGCCGATCAGGCGCAGCGAATGCTCGGTCTGATGAACCGCAAAACCATGCCGGCGCAGCGCGGAATGCTTTTTGTCTTCCCGCAAAGCAACGCCCACTGCATGTGGATGCGCAATACCTTGTTGCCGCTTTCGGTGGCTTTCATTGATGACGAGGGGCGCATCATCAATATTGAAGACATGCGTCCGCAAACCGAAGACAACCATTGCGCCAGGGTGCCGGCGCGTTATGCGCTGGAAATGAATCTTGGCTGGTTTGCCCAGCGCGGAATCAAGCCGGGCAGCAAAATCAATGGCATCGACAAGGCGCCGCGGCCGCAGTGACGATGCGTCGGCCATGGCATCGCCAATTGCGGCATGGCGCACCCGCCGCGAGGCTGGCCTCCTGGTTGCGTGAGCCGGGGTCGCTGACCGCGCGTTGTCAGCGTCATTGCCGCTGTTTTCGGGTGCATCTGCTGCGCTCCGGCTGGTTGCCCCCGGTGGCCGGCGAAAGTCGATCGCGCGGCTTGCTGCGCGGTCGCGAGGTGATTCTGGAGTGTGATGGCGTGCCGGTGATTTTCGCCCATTCCGTCCTGCTCAGCGCAAGCCGGGGGCGCTTGAGCCGCTGGCTTGATGGATTGGCCAGTCGTTCGCTCGGCTCCTTGTTATTCACCTGCCCCGGTTTCAAGCGCGAGCCGTTGGAGTTTTGCAAGCTGGACGCCGCTCACCCCCTGCATCAACGGGCGGCGACATGGGCTGGCGGGACGCCTGAATTGTGGGCGCGGCGTTCAGTGCATCGCCTCGGACGGCAAGCCTTGTTGGTGACCGAGGTGTTTTTGCCCGGCATTGGGCAAATCGGCGCCTAAAAGGCACCCACAGGCACCCGCCGCGAGGCCGATTGCCGGGTTTATCGCGGGGTAATTGGCGCTGGCCGGGAATCGCGCCCCCCCGGCGAAGCCGTCTTGCACTTCCGCAGTCCGTCCCCATATAGTCCAGCATTCATTTTTCGAAAAGCGAGCGTATTCCAATGAACCACCTGTTCCGTCCCATTTCCCTTGGCCCGCTGCCCCTCGCCAACCGTATTTTCATGGCGCCGCTGACGCGCTGCCGTGCCACCGCCGATCACGTTCCCACCCCGCTGATGGCCGAGCATTACGCGCAGCGTGCCAGTGCCGGCCTGATCATTGCCGAGGCGACGATGGCGATCGAGGGCAACTCGGCTTTCTGGATGGAACCGGGCATTTATTCCGCCGCCCAGATCAGCGGCTGGAAACTTGTCACTGACGCGGTACACGCCGCCGGCGGGCGTATTTTTCTGCAAATCTGGCACGGCGGCCGCGCCTGCCACCCGCTGCTCAACGACGGCGCCCAACCGGTCGCCCCCAGCGCCTTGGCGATTACCGGCGATGAAGTGCACACCCCGCAAGGCAAGCAGCCCTATGTCATGCCGCGCCCGCTGCGCGATGACGAATTGCCGGGCATCGTTGCCGGTTTCAGGAAGGCCGCCGAAAATGCTCTGGCCGCAGGTTTTGATGGTGTCGAAGTACATGGCGCCAACGGCTATTTGCTCGACGAATTTCTCCGTGACGGCGCCAATCAGCGTAGCGGCCCCTATGGCGGCTCGCTTGAAAACCGCGCCCGGCTGCTGCTCGAAGTACTTGCCTCTGTCTCCGAGGTCTGCGGCAGCCAGCGCGTCGGCCTGCGCATTTCCCCGCTCAACAGCTTCAACAGCATGATCGACAGCGACCCGCTGGCGCTTGCCACCTGGCTGGCAAGGCGCCTCAACGAGGCTGACCTCGCCTACCTGCACGTCATGCGCAGCGACTTTTTCCAGCAGCAAAGCGGCGATGTCCTGACGCCGATCCGCACCGCCTACCGCGGCGTACTGATCGGCAACATGGGCTACAGCGCGGAAGAGGCCAATCAGGCGATCGCCGATGGCCAACTCGATGCCGTCGCCTTCGGCACCAGCTTTCTCGCCAATCCCGATTTGCCGGCACGGATCAAGGCCGGTGCCGCCCTCAATCAGCCCGATCCGGCAACTTTTTATACACCAGGAGCGGTCGGCTACACCGATTACCCGCCGATGACCGCAGCCTGATTCCGGTCGATGTCCGGATTGACCGTCGATGACTTCGACTTCCCGCTGCCGCCTGAGCTGATCGCCCAGCATCCGGCACCCGAACGCTCGGGCAGCCGCCTGCTGCACGTGGATGGTCAACGGTTTGTTGACCGCCAGTTTTCTGATCTGCCGGGTCTGCTGCGTGCCGGCGACTTGCTCGTCTTCAACGATACGCGCGTCATCAAGGCACGCTTTTTCGGAAAAAAGGAAAGCGGCGGGCAAATTGAAGTCCTGCTTGAGCGGATCATCGACGACACTCGGGCGATTGCCCAGATTCGCGCCAGCAAGGCGCCGAAACCGGGCACCCGCCTAATGCTTGCCGAGGCTTTTGAAGTCATTGTTAGCGGCCGCGCCGGCGCCCACGGCGAATTTTTTGCCATTCAGTCAGTTGGCCGCGCCAATCTCTGGGAAATGGCCGAAGCGCACGGCAAGCTGCCCTTGCCGCCCTATATCGCACACCCCGCCGCCGACGCCGATGAAACGCGCTACCAAACGGTGTATGCCCGCGCCCCCGGCGCCGTTGCCGCCCCCACGGCCGGTCTGCATTTCGACGAGGCGATGCTCACAACCTTGCGCCAGCAAGGGATCAACACCGCCTTTTTGACCCTGCACGTCGGCGCCGGCACCTACCAGCCGGTGCGCGTCGAAAGTATCGCCAAGCACACCATGCACAGCGAGCGTTACGCGATTCCCGCCGCCGCCGCCGAGGCCGTTGCCGAGACCCTCGCCGCCGGTGGTCGCATCATCGCCGTCGGCACGACCAGCCTGCGCGCCCTCGAATCCGCCGGCAACGCTGATGGCAGCGTGACGCCGGGCGCTGCCGAAACGACGATTTTCATCACCCCTGGCTATCGCTTCAAGGTGGTTGATCGCCTGATCACCAATTTTCATTTGCCCAAATCGACCCTGCTCATGCTGGTTTCCGCCTTCGCCGGCCAGCACAACATCAGCGCCGCCTACACCCACGCCATTGCCCAGCGCTACCGCTTTTTCAGCTACGGGGATGCCATGCTTCTGGAAAAATCGAATGCAGTTTGAACTTCTGAAAACCGACGGTGCTGCCCGTCGCGGCACCTTGACCGTGAACCACGGCGTAATCCAGACACCGGTTTTCATGCCGGTGGGCACCTACGGCACGGTCAAGGCGATGACGCCGCAATCGTTGCACGAGATCGGCGCGCAAATTTGTCTCGGCAATACCTTCCATCTCTGGCTGCGACCGGGGCTTGAGGTGATTGCCGCGCACCGCGGCCTGCACGATTTCATGAACTGGCAGAAGCCGATCCTTACCGATTCCGGCGGCTTTCAGGTGTTTTCGCTGGGCGCCATGCGCAAGATCAGTGAGGAGGGCGTCCGCTTTTCATCACCGCACGACGGCGCCAAACTCTTCCTGACGCCGGAAATCTCGATGCAGATCCAACAGGTGCTGAATGCCGACATCGTCATGATTTTCGACGAATGCACGCCTTATCCGGCAAGCCGCGACGAAGCCGCCGTATCCATGCGCCTGTCGTTACGCTGGGCGCAGCGTTCGCGCGACGAACACCGCAAGCTGGAGAACGGCAATGCCCTGTTCGGCATCGTCCAGGGCGGCATGTACGAAGATTTGCGCAGCGAGTCGCTGGCCGGACTCGACGATATCGGTTTTGATGGCATGGCCATCGGCGGCCTCTCGGTCGGCGAGCCGAAAGAAGACATGCAACGCATTCTCGCCCACACCGCGCCGCGCCTGCCGGCCAACAAGCCGCGCTATCTGATGGGCGTCGGGACGCCGGAAGATCTCGTCCATTCAGTCAGCGCCGGGATCGACATGTTCGACTGCGTGATGCCGACCCGCAACGCGCGCAACGGCCATTTATTTACCCGCTTCGGCGACGTCAAGATCAAGAACGCCCGCTACAAGACCGACACCGGCCCGCTCGATCCCAGTTGCCAGTGCACCACCTGCCAGCACTTTACCCGTGCCTACCTGCATCACCTCTTCCGGTGCGGCGAAATCCTCGGCGGGATGCTCAATACCATCCACAACCTGCATTTTTATCAGACGATCATGGCCGAAATGCGTGCGGCAATCGAGGGCGGCCGCTTCAACGAGTGGTCGCTGCGCTTTGCCCGCGACCGACAATCCGGCCAATGATAGAATCGCGCGCTTCCCTGACCTGCTATCCGGAGTTTCAACCATGATTAGTCTTGCCCACGCTCAAACTGCCGCCGCTGCCGACCCAATGAGTGGCCTGACGCAGATGCTGCCCTTGATCCTGATGTTCGTCGTCCTGTGGTTTTTGATGATTCGTCCGCAAATGAAAAAAGCCAAGGAGCACAAGGCGCTGCTCGCCGCGCTGGCCAAGGGCGACGAAGTGGTGACCCAGGGCGGCATCGTTGGTCGCGTCACCAAGGTCGGCGACAGCTACGTCACCGTCGAAATCGCTGCCAATACCGAAGTCGTCGTGCAAAAGCCTTCCATCGGCCTGGTTCTGCCCAAAGGCACCCTGAAAACGCTCTAAGCGTTTTCAGGGCTGGGGGATGGCGGATAACCGCCCTACCCTCACCGATCCCCCATCCTCCATTACGCCTTCGCAAAAAATGAATCGCTACCCCCTCTGGAAATACCTCATCATCGCCGGCGCGCTGCTCTTGGGCTTCGTCTACACGCTGCCCAACTTTTTCGGCGAATCGCCGGCGGTGCAGGTTTCCAGCGCCAAAGTGACGATCAAGGTCGATGACGCCACGCGGGCGCGCGTCGAAGACGCCCTGAAAACTGCCGGCATCGCGCACAACGGGATGCAGCTGGATTTCAACGGCGTCAAGACCCGCTTTCTTGACACCGATACCCAGCTCAAGGCCAAGGACGTTCTGGAAAAAACCTTCAATCCGGAGAGCGGCGACCCGCAATACGTCGTCGCCCTCAACCTGCTGACGGCATCGCCGCAATGGCTGACGAAGCTGCACGCACTACCGATGTATCTCGGCCTCGACCTGCGCGGCGGCGTGCATTTCCTCTTGCAGGTTGACATGAAGGGCGCCCTGACCAAGAAGCTGGACTCAACAGCGGCCGACCTGCGGACGGCGCTGCGCGACAAAAATCTGCGCCATGGCGGCGTCGGCCGCGAAGGCGAGCGCCTGGTCGTGCGCTTCCGTGACGCTGAAACCCGCGACAAGGCGCGCAATGTTATCGACGACAACCAGCCTGACCTGATCCTTGTCGATCAGGGCGACGGCACCGACCTCCGTCTGGTCGCCACGCTGAAACCGGAAGCCCAGAAAAAAATCGGCGAATTGGCGCTCAAGCAAAACATCACCACCCTGCATAACCGGATCAACGAACTCGGCGTTGCCGAGCCGGTGATTCAGCAGCAAGGCAGCGATCGCATCGTCGTGCAACTGCCGGGCGTGCAGGATACGGCCAAGGCGAAGGACATCCTTGGGCGCACCGCGACCCTCGAAATCCGCATGGTTGATGACAGCGCCGGCGCCCTCGACGCCGCCATTGCCGGCAACCCGCCCTTTGGCAGCGAGCTGTATACCGAGCGCGGCGGCCAGCCGCTGTTGGTCAAAAAACTGGTCGTTCTGACCGGCGACCGCCTGACCGATGCCCAGCCCGGCTTCGACAACCAGACCAACGAAGCCGCCGTTCACTTGACCCTCGACTCGGCCGGCGCGCGCATCTTCAAGGATGTCACCCGCGACAATATCGGCAAGCGCATGGCCATTCTGCTGATCGAAAAAGGCAAGGGCGAAGTCGTCACCGCGCCGGTCATCCGCAGCGAAATCGGCGGCGGCCGCGTACAGATTTCCGGCCGCATGAGCACCGTTGAAGCCAACGACACCGCCCTGTTGCTACGCGCCGGCTCGCTCGCCGCGCCCATGGACATCATCGAGGAACGCACCATCGGCCCCAGCCTCGGTGCCGAAAACATCAAAAAAGGCTTCCAGTCCACGATGTGGGGCTTTGTCGCCATTGCTGTCTTCATGATTGTTTATTACCAGATATTCGGTGTTATTTCGGTCATTGCGCTGGCCTCCAACCTGCTTTTCCTGGTCGCCTTGCTTTCGCTGTTACAGGCCACGCTGACCCTGCCGGGTATCGCCGCGATTGCCCTGACACTGGGCATGGCGATTGACGCCAACGTCCTGATCAATGAGCGCATACGCGAGGAGCTGCGCAACGGGATGCCGCCGCAAGGGGCAATTTCGGAAGGCTACCAGCGCGCCTTCGGCACCATTCTCGACTCCAACATCACCACCCTGATCGCCGGCCTCGCCCTGCTCATTTTCGGCTCCGGCCCGGTGCGCGGCTTTGCCGTTGTGCACTGCCTCGGCATTTTGACCTCGATTTTCTCGTCGGTCGTCGTTTCACGCGGTCTCGTCAATCTGGTTTACGGCCGCCAGAAAAAGCTCACCAAGGTCGCCATCGGGCAAATATGGAAACCCGGCATGGCTACGGCCAACGAAAAAAAGTAGGGAACAGCCATGGAATTTTTCCGCATTCACAAAGACATTCCCTTCATGCGCCATGCGCTGAAGTTCAACATCATTTCCCTGGTGACTTTTCTGCTCGCCGTTGTTTTTCTGTTCTCCAAGGGGCTGCATCTGTCGGTGGAGTTCACCGGCGGCACGCTGATTGAAGTGCATTACCAGCAGGCGGCCAACCTCGAACAGATTCGCGGCGCCCTCGGCAAAGCCGGCTTCAACGACTACGCCGTGCAAAATTTCGGTTCGTCGCAGGACGTGATGATTCGCCTGCCGCTTAAAGCCGATCAAAAATCGGCGCAAATCGGCGAATCGGTGATGGCCTCGCTGAACGTCGAAGCACCGGGCGCTGAATTGCGCCGCGTCGAGTTCGTCGGCCCGCAGGTCGGCAAGGAACTCGCCGAAAATGGGGCAATGGCGCTATTGCTGGTCATCATCGGCATCGTGATTTATCTCGCCATTCGCTTCGAGTGGCGCTTCTCGATCTCGGCGATCATCGCCAACCTGCACGACGTGATCATCATTCTTGGCTTCTTCGCCTTCTTTCAATGGGAGTTCTCGCTCTCGGTGCTGGCGGCGGTGCTTGCCGTGCTTGGCTATTCGGTCAATGAGTCGGTCGTCGTTTTCGACCGCGTGCGCGAAACCTTCAAGAAAGTGCGCGGCCTGACGACGCCACAGGTGCTCGATCACGCCATCACCAGCACGATTTCCCGCACCATCATCACGCACGGCAGCACCCAGTTGATGGTGCTCTCGATGCTGATCTTCGGCGGCGAAACGCTGTATTACTTTTCGCTGGCACTGACCATCGGCATTTTGTTCGGTATCTACTCCTCGGTCTTGGTCGCCAGTCCACTGGTCATGTGGCTGGGGGTCTCCCGCGAACAGTTCATCAGCAAGCCGAAAGTCAGTGACGGTGCCAACGACGACGGCGCCGTCGTTTAAGTCCTTCCACCACTACCTACCCCCCGGCGCGGTGGCTGCATCGCCCGCATTCTCCTCGCCGACGGCCGGGCAAGATACTCAGACTGCCCTTGATAAATTCAGGGAATAACCGCGGGTGGCGTGGATGCCTTGTATTTTGAGGGGTAACAATACGCAGGCTCGTTCCAGCGCCTTGATGATGCGCGAGATGGTTTCCATGCGTAGGTCGGTGATGTCGGCAATATCTTGGCGCGTCGGGAGAGCGACGCGGCCGCCGGCGTCGGCCAGCAAGCGGATCAAACCGAGCACGCGCTCGGAAGCCTGCCCGCCGCGCAACGCAACGATATCGGCCGCCCGTTGCTGCGCCTGCGCCAGCGAGGCCAGCAGCGAATCGCCCGTCGACGCCGCTTCGCCCGCCGGCCACGGCGTCAATTCGCAGGGGGTCAGCGCTGAAGCGCTAAAGGTGTACGCGCCGAAAAGAAGGGTTTCGCAGCCGACAATGTCGCCGGCAATTGCCAGGCTGGCAAAGCCCGGCGTGCCATGTTTGTCGTCGTTGTCGAGGCGTACAACGCCGCGCTTGACGCGCCATGCCAGGCCGTCTGCGCCTGCGCGGTAGATTGCCTGGCTCGGCGCATAGATGCGCGACAAACGAGGCGGCAGATCGTTTTCACGCTCAAGCAGTGACAAAAATTGCATTGCATCGCTCCTCTCAAAAAGCCCAAAGCCCCAAAACCAGCCGAGGCGGATGGGGAGTGCCGGTCAGGCGGCTTAAAACCTGACGTTTATCCCGGCATAAATCGAGCGCCCCATACCGGGAACGCCTGTTCCCCAGAGGCTTGTTCCGCGCGGCATGCCGCCGTTTTCTGCGTTGAATGACATGGTCGTGCCTTGACCCACATAGGCGCCGCCGAGCGGATGGTAATACAGGCGATCAAACAGGTTTTCTATGCCAAAGTCGAAGCGAACCGTGCCTGCGGTGTAGCTGCTTCTCAAATTCATCAGCGAGTAGCTCGGAGTATGAATTTCGTTGCGAACTGTCGAAACATGCGTTTTCGACTGGACGCCAATCACTTCAAGCGCACTCTCCCAGGCGGCCAGCTGATGCGTAAGAGCGACCTTGGCATTGAGTGGCATGATGTTGTAGAGGTTGTCGCCGGTGTCACGGTTTTTTCCGCTGACATAGCCTGCGACCCCGCGAGCGCCCCATTTTCCGGCTGAATTTTTTCCGAGCGGCATTTTGCCGGAAACATCAATGCCGTAGAGGCGAGCCGTCTGATTGGCATATTGCAGTTTGACAAACTGCGTGCTGCCGGTGGCGTTGTTGTCCGACACCCCCAGCATATTAACGACGCTGGGGCGGCGAACTGCGTCGATGTAGTCGTGAACATAGGTGTAGTAGGGAGTGGCAACGAACTGATATTCCCTGTCCTTGCTGTGCCAGTCAGCCGTTACGCTGGCGGTATGGGCAATTTCCGGCCTCAAGTTGGGGTTACCCACATAGCCGTTTCCGTCGCCAACGAAATTGACCATCTCCATGGCCATCGAGTTTGTCGACCAGCTATAGCGCTCGTAGAGATTGGGCGAACGAGTTTTGCGTGCGACCCCGAATTCAATAAAGCGATTGTCGTCGGGCAGGTAACGACCGAGTACCGTCCAGTCAATATTGGTGTCATCGCGCTGGCGATCCATGGCGTTAAACGCAGCGCGCGTGCCCACCGAACTTCCTTCATAATTTTTCGGAAAGTTCGCCGGCACCGAAGCCGCATCGGTGTACCCATGGACGGCTCCGCTATCCGTCCTGACGTGTTCCACGCGAATGCCGAACAGGCTCGACCACGCACGGTTCCAGCGGGATTCGAGTTCGCCGAACAGGGCATTTCGATCCCGTTGCCCATTATTGATGTTCTCGAATGTCAATGGCGCCATGCCCCCCCAGCAGTTGCCGACGCCACAATCCGGCGCCGGCGGCCACCAGTCGTCCAGTCGATAGGTCTGATATTCCCAGCCGAAGCGTGCCAGATCACGCTGAGTCGCTTCAATCTCCGATTTGACAGCAAAACCCGTTGTGCGGCTCTTGGTGTACATCGGCATACCGTTGACATCGTAGGTGCCGGCGCGGGCGTTGGCCGGTGCGCTCAGCGTCCCGTAGAAATACGCCTTGTCCTGACCAAAGTCCATGTAATGCTCAACGCTTTGGTGATAGGCGCTGGCTTCAAGATTTCCCCAATCAAATTTGCCGAGGTAACGCAGGTTGATGCGTTTTTCCTCGTTGTTCAGCATGTCCATCCGCTGATTCGGATAAAGCTGCTCGGGAACCTCCTGATAACCGATCCGCGCTTCGAGCAGATGGTTTGTCCCTTTGAGGGCGAAGCCCAGGGTATGCGTCTTGGTCTCGTAAGCCGTCGAACCGACCTCGTCACGCGGCAGGCTGTGGCCGGGGCGGCCGCTGCTGTCGATCGTCTTGAAATCGCCGCCGGCGGTGTAGTTGTCCGCCCGCGCATAACCGCCGTTGTAGTTGATGTTGAAGTTTTCGCTGGCCAGCGTCGCCGAGGCATTGACGCCGACCGCCTTGTTGTTGCTGCGATAGTAGCTGCCCAGTTCCCCTTTGCTCAGCAAGCCTTGCGCGGGGGCGGCGAATTCAGGGAGTTTTGACTCGGCAACAATCGTCCCGCCGATGCTGTCGCCGCCAACGCTGACCGGCGTCACCCCGGCATGAACCTTGAGGCTGCCGATACTGTTGGGGTTGAGATACGAGAGCGGCGGGTTCATGTGATTCGGGCAGGAGGCGATGAAATCCATGCCATCGACGGTAATCCGCAAGCGGTCGTCGGCGAGGCCGCGAATCGCCGGCAAGCTCGAAACGCCGCCGGCACCGACCATGCTGACGCCGGGAAGGTCGTTCAGCAGTTGGGCGGCATCGCTGACATAGGCGCGCTTGCCGGCAATCTCGCTGGAACCCATTGCCGCCGCGCCCCCTAGCGGCGTGTTGCGCGTTGCCGTTACCCGGATCGGCTCAAGCGCCGTGGTATCGCCTTGAGCGAGGACAGAACCGGAAAAAGCGACGGCGATGGCCGCGGCCAGCGGACGAATTGGAACCCCCATGAAGCACTCCCTGATTGATTTTTATAAAAGCAGCTTAAAAGCAGCTGCTAATTTTCTGCTCAACCGGGCGTCAGCGGAATGCGACAAATTGTCGCGCACCCCGCAGGGTGAGTTCAATCGTCATCAGCGGAATTTCTGTTTGAAATTGTCAAACACTGCTAGTCATTGACGTCAGCGCCCCTGCACTGGCAGCCCCTTGGTCCACGCACGCTGCGCCACGTGCTGGCTCTGGCCGGTGAATGTCTTGATCACCCGTGCACAGGCGGCGGCAAAAGGCCGCAGGTCGCCAGTTCGGCGCGTAACTTCCCGAACGCTGACAAGGCGCGGCGACTACCACGGTGGGCATCGGCGAGTTGGTGTAGAGTCGCTCGGATTGTCCCGCAACGGAGTTCCCCGCGTCCATGCCAACCGATCGTCAAAAGCTGATTCGTGCACTGTTCGATGAGTACATCGAAATGTATGCAGCGCGCGACGAACGGCTGACGACGCGTTTTGGCGAAAATTTCAGCGGCTTTGCGGGCGGCAGCGATGTGCTGGTCAAGGCGCGCAGCGAATGGATCAGGGTCATGCGGCAGGATTTCGCGCAAGTTCCAGGGCGCCTCGGTATTGAAATGATCGACTTCTGGCAGCAGGATCTCAGCGACACGGTGGTTCTCGCCAGCGCATTTTTTCATCTTCACCTGCCCGTGCCGGACTACTTTCTGGCGCGCGAAACAACGCGCATCGTTGTCGTCTTTCAACGCGAAGAAGGGATCTGGAAAATTGCCCATAGCAGTCTCTCGATTCCTTACCGGCTGGTTGAAACGGGCGAGGTGTATCCGCTCAAATGCCTGCAGGAGTGCAGCAAGCAGCTTGAAACCCAGGTCGAGGAACGCACCCGGACGCTTGAAGAAACCAATCGTAACCTTGAACTCCTGAGTAACACCGATGGACTGACGGGCGTTGCCAATCGTCGCAGCTTCGACCACCTGATCAGCCTCGAATGGAGCCGTGCCCAGCGCTCCGGCGCATCGCTGGCGCTGGTCATGCTCGACGTCGACCATTTCAAGCACTACAACGACCACTACGGCCATCTGGCCGGCGACGATTGCCTGCGGGCACTCGCCCGGGGGCTGGTGCAAGCCGGCCGGCGGGCGGGCGAACTGGTCGCCCGCTACGGCGGCGAGGAGTTCGCCGTTTTGTTGCCGGATACCGGTCGCGACGAAGCCATCGAAGCCGCGCAGCGTATGCAGGAAGCCATCTGGTCGCTGGCCTTGCCGCACGCCGGTTCGGCGCCCGGCATGGTCACCTTCAGCCTGGGCGTCGCCAGTCTGATGGCGTCCACGGAAAAATCCCCGGACGACCTGATTCAACTCGCTGACACGGCGCTCTACCAGGCCAAGGATGCGGGGCGCAACTGTATCCGCCCGGCTGCCGATCAGCCCTGACGGAGGCCGGATTGACATCGATCTCCGCCTTTCAGTTGCTGGCCTGCCCGCTCGACGGCGCGCCTCTGCAGCGCAGCGGCGCGACGTGGCGCTGCGCTGCCGGGCATTGCTTCGACATCGCCAGCCAGGGTTACAGCAACCTTCTGCCGGTGCACAAAAAGCGCTCGCTTGATCCCGGAGACAGCAAGGCGATGGTCGCCGCCCGCCGGCGTTTTCTTGCTGCCGGGCACTACCAGCCAATCGCCGAGGCAGTCAGCCGGGCGTTGTTCGACGCCTGGCCGGCGCATCAGCCCCTCGCTGTCCTCGATGCTGGCTGCGGCGAGGGCTATTACCTGCGTGAACTGGCACGCGCCGCCGGCAAAAACGAAACGCCCCTGACGCTGCTTGGGCTGGATATTTCCAAAGCGGCGATTTTGGCCGCCGCCAAACTCGACAAGTCCGCCAATTGGGTGGTTGCCAGCAACGCCAACCTGCCGGTGCAGTCGGCGACGCTTGACCGCCTGTTGTGTCTGTTCGGCTTTCCCGTTTATCGCGAATTTGCGCGGGTGTTGAAGCCGGCCGGCAGTTTGTTGCAGGTTGATGCCGGTGCCGATCATTTGCGCGAACTGCGGGAAATCATCTATCCGCGTCTGAAAACCGAAGGCGCGGCGCGCGTGCCGTCGGCGGATGGCTTTGAGCTGCTGAGAAGCGAGACCCTGCGCTCGACGCTGGAACTGGGCAGCCAGACCGAGATCGCCGACCTGCTGGCAATGACGCCGCATCTCTACCGCGCCAGCACCGACGGGCGGGCACGGGCGGCGGCCTTGAAGCGCCTGACATTGACGGTCGAGATACGCCTGACGCGCTTTGGGCTGGCATCAGCGAGCCACCCCTAAAACGGATACCGGGGGCAGGCGACACCGCCTTGCTCGTCAGCCGTTGAAAATATCAGGCCATCAGATCGCCCACCGCCCGCTCAAAACGACCCAACGCCTCATGGCCGTGGCTTTGCGGCAAAAGCACGAGACCCTGCGATAAGCGTCACATCAAGCACGGCGATTGCCTTGCGGCGTACAGCCCCGGACTACCGAACACAGGTCAGAGCCATTCGTCATGGTGTCGACGGTTTCAGGCGATACGTTCGAGGTAGCGTGCGCGGTAGAGGAGTCGAGGGTGGTCGGGGTGGTCGCTGAAAGCGCTGCGGTCGTGCAAGACGTTATTGCAGAGCAACCCCATGCCGGGCGTCAGATGGCTTGCGAAGAGGTGCCGGGGTATCGTGGCGAGGATATCTTCGAGCGCGCCGAGCGCGGCTTGCGTGGCGGCATCCTGTTTCCATGCGATGCTGCGGGTGCGTGCGGTGTAGCGCATGTGCAGGTGGCCGCCGGCGTCGATCGAAAACACCGGGCCACCCTGCGCTGAACGAACCCCGTCATTTTCGTCCACGCGCTCGGGGATCACCATGGCATCGGCTTGCATCAAGGCGTGAATGTAATCGGCGCTTTTTTCGCGCAACAGCAAATAGGCGATTTCATGATCCATCAGGCGATTGTCGCCGCCGCTGGCGGCGTCGCGAACGCAATGGAGAACCATGCCGCGAATCTGCATTTCCGGGCGGTTGTAGTAGCCATCGGTGTGCCATTTGATCGGATGGTTCGTGTACGGGATGTAGCGGGTGCGGGTGCCGTCGGCGAAAACCTTGATTTCGGAAATGCCATCTTCGCCGGCCAGCCAGTTGGCATCGAGCGTGTGCAGGCCAAACTGGTGGCCGAGCAGACGCGGGATGTCGGCGTCCTGATCGCGCACCTTGCCGGCGTAAATTGCCATGTTGGCGCGCCGCAGGCAACGCATCAGGGCACCGTGTTCGCTGGCCGTCAGCGCGCGCGGGTCGCCGACTTCGACGATCAGCTCATCAACCGTGCGCGGTGCGTCGTTGAGTTTTTGATCGCGCCAGCGTTCGTAGCTGCCGGTCGTGTCATCAAGGTTGAAGGGGCTGCCCATTCAGTCACCACTGGTCGAGGCGCGTTTGCGCGTCGGGCGCGGCGCTTCTTCGCACAGGTTGCGCAGGGTTTTGGCGACCATTTCGACGGCTGCCGGGGCTTGTATGCTCATGATCTGGTCAATGATCCAGCCGCTGTCTTTTTTGTCCATGATCTGCTCAAGGCAAAAGGCAAGGTAGCGGAGGAATCTGAAAGAAGGGCCGCTCTCGTCGTAAGTGAATTCGGCATAGCCGGCCGAGCGCAGGTTGAGCTGATCAATGAATGCCTGCTTGAATTCTGCCTCGCTGGCGCCGAGCAGGCGGCTTTGGTTTTCCGCCTGGGTGGCGGCGATCCGGTTGGCCAGCGTGGCGGTGAATTCGGCGCGCTCTGCCGCTGGAAAGCGTTGATAAGCCAGGCGGTCAGCGACCTGAATCAAAAAAATCAGGAATTCGTTGAAAAACGCAAAGTATTGCTCGCCGACGGCGATTTCAAAATTTGCCTTGCGTGTGCTTTTGAGGGCGTCATCGGCGATCTTCCAGGCAATGAATGACACCGCCCCGGCAAGTTCCTTGACGCTGTGCTGGCGACCTTCCCTGAACCACTGGCTTTTGATGCGCATGAGTCATGCCGCTCCCGGTCGGCTGAATGCTGATGGCGCCGGGGGATTACCGCCTCCCCAGCGTTTTGTTCAATAACCGCCCTTGCCGTAAGGCTGCGGCAATCCGGCGACTTTGGCGCCCTGCTTGGCGGGGCCGGTCGGGAAAAGGTCGTATAGCGCCTTGCTGTCTGCCTCGGGCCAGAAGGCATTGACGCCTTTGAGCATGGCGCGAAAATTCGGCGTGTGCCCGGTTTCACGATACTGGTCGCGCAGGTAATTGATCACCTCCCAGTGCCTGGGGGTGAGTTCGATGTTTTCAGCGGCGGCAATCAGGGTGACGATTTCTTCACCGAAATCCGCCTCCAGCAAATAGCCGTCGTCATCGGTTGCCAGTTCGTTGCCGGCCAGCAGGTATGCCATTTTTATCTCCTCGTTGTGTCAAAGAAACCCGTCAGTTCAATGCAGATCGGCAATGACCTTGTAGGGCACGAAAGCTCCGCAGCCGTATCGGCGGTAATCGCCGAGGCCGGCCTGTTGCAAGCGTAGCGAATCGTCGGCCTTGAGATCGTGAATCACCAGATTGAAGCCGTGAATGCTGTGTCCGCCCCCCTCCAGCACGGCTTTACGGCCGCAGATCAGATGCCCGGCAATGCCCAGCTGTTCGAGCGTCGCGGCCATGTTTTGCATGAAACTGAGCTCGTCCCTGTCGCCGCTCACCAGGTGAGACTGAATGGTCGGAAAGGGCAGGATCGGGCGGAATTTGCCCGCCTGAATCTGCATCACGTGTTCGCCAAGCTGGCACGACTTGCCCTCAAGCGCCATCACCTCCCCGCGCAGCGCATCGGGAATGCGTATCACCAGCTTCGCGCGCCTGGCCAGCAGCAAACCGTAAGCGCTCGCGGTGGTGCGCAGCGGCAGGACGCCGACCGAGGCGTGCCCGACGATCAGTGGCAGCAGGCGGCTCAATTCGCGCCACAGCAAAAAAGGATAGGCAGCAGGCAGCGTCTCGCCGGCAATCTCGAATACCGCATCGATCATCGCCGGAGGGCTGTCGCTCATTGCGGCGCCGGACTCTGGCTGGCGACCCAGGCTTGCATGGCTTCTGCCCATCGGGCGGCACTTGCCGGGTCGATATCGAAGATGGTGAAGCGCTTGCCCTCGCGGATACGAATACGCAACAAACTCATGCCGCCCTCGACGTGGTCGATCTGCTGAAGCTCGATTTGCTGCCCGCCGAGCGGCACCTGAAATTTTGCCAGTTCCTTGAGTTCAGCCATGTTTTTGTGCTTTCTGCACCGATTGTCAGGCGCTCAGTCTAGGGCCAATCGAGGCCGAAGCGAATACCACCGGCGGCATTCGTCACCCTACCCGTAAGGGTTATAGAAGCTACCCGCTAAGGGTGATGGTTTGCTATCGGCTTGCCCCTTAGTATCGTTCCATCAAGCAATTGAACGTGCCGGCTGGCTGGTCGGCGGAGTTCAGATGTCCCGTCTCATTGCCGGTAAAGTCCGTGGCTATTGCCGGCGGATCAAAGCGCGTAGTGGGCGGGGTGTTCACTCATCCCGTTTAAAGGAAGACATGATGGCGAAAAAGATGCATGACACCCCGAACCTCGATGAGCTCGAGAAGGGGCCGTGGCCGAGCTTTGTGAGCGGCCTCAAGGATCTGGCCAAGGAAAAGGATTACATGGTTGACCTGCTCGGTCAGCTGGAAGCCTCCTACAAAACCCGCAAGGGCTACTGGAAGGGCGGCACGGTGGGAGTTTTTGGTTACGGCGGCGGCGTCATTCCGCGCTTTACCGAACTCAAGGACGAAAACGGCCAGCCGGTATTCAAGGATGCCGCCGAGTTCCATACCCTGCGCGTCATGCCGCCACCGGGTATGCACTACGACACCGGCACCTTGCGCCAGTTTTGCGACCTGTGGGAAAAGCACGGTTCCGGCCTGATTGCTTTCCACGGCCAGTCCGGCGACATCATGTTCCAGGGGGCGACGACCGAGAACGTGCAGAAGGCCTTTGATGAGATCAACGAGATGGGCTTTGATCTCGGTGGCGCCGGGCCGGCGGTGCGTACCTCGATGTCCTGCGTGGGCGCGGCACGCTGCGAACAATCCTGCTACGACGAGGCGCGGGCGCATCGGACGGTGATCAATACGTTTCTCGATGACATTCATCGCCCTTCGCTCCCCTACAAGTTCAAGTTCAAGTTTTCCGGTTGCCCGAACGACTGCATGAACTCGATTCAGCGTTCGGACATGTCGGTGATCGGCACCTGGCGCGACAACATCCGCACCGATGACACCCTCGGCAAAAAGTGGTTCGTCAAGCATGGCATGAACGAGCTGGTCAATGACGTCGTCGCCCGCTGTCCGACCAAAGCGCTACAAATCAAGGAAATAAAGAACGTCCGCAAGGATGCCCATATTTCGGCGGTCGCCCTCGATGATGCCCAGGCGCTGGAAATCGACAACAAGGATTGCGTCCGCTGCATGCACTGCGTCAACGTCATGACCGGCGCTTTGGCACCCGGTAAAGACAAGGGCGTGACGATCCTGATTGGTGGCAAGAGCCACCTGAAGATCGGCGGTTTGCTGGGCACCGTGATTATCCCGTTCATGAAGCTGGAGTCCGACGAGGATTTTGAGAAACTGACTGATTTCGCTCAGCGCACCATTGATTTCTTTGCCGAAAACGCGCTTGAGCACGAGCGTACCGGTGAAATGATCGAGCGTATCGGTCTCGCCACTTTCCTCGAAGCGATGGAAATCGATGTCGATCCGGCGATGGTCAACTCGCCGCGCATGAACCCCTATGTTCGTACCGACGGCTGGGATGATGAAGTCGCCAAGATCAAAGCCAAAAAGCAAGCAGCCTGAGGAGACAAGACGATGAATGCACCTGCACAGATGCGGCGCCCGAAAGAGACCGGCGTTCCGGACAACAAGAAATACCTGCATCCGACGCTGGCCAAGAATTATGGCAATTGGCGCTATCACGACCGTCCGCGTCCGGGTGTCCTGCACCATGTTGCGCATGGTGGCGATGAGGTATGGTCGGTGCGTGCCGGCACCCAGCGGCAAATGGATGTCTACACGATCCGCAAGTTGTGCGATATCGCCGATCAGTTTGCCGAAGGCCGCGTGCGGTTCACGATTCGCTCCAATATCGAGTTCATCGTGGCCGATGAAAAGAAGGTTGCTCCGCTGATCGCCGCCCTTGAAGAAGCCGGTTTCCCGGTCGGTGGAACCGGCAATTCGGTGACCATGATCGCCCACACCCAGGGCTGGCTGCATTGCGATATTCCGGGGACGGATGCGTCGGGCGTCGTCAAGGCGCTGATGGATGAGCTGTACGACGAGTTCAAGCGGGAAGAAATGCCCAACCGGGTGCACCTGTCGACCTCCTGCTGCGAGATCAATTGCGGCGGCCAGGCCGACCTCGCGATCATCGTTCAGCACACCAAACCACCGGTGATCAATCACGAACTGGTGGCCAATGTCTGCGAACGTCCGACGGTAGTGGCGCGTTGCCCGGTGGCGGCGATTCGCCCGGCGATGGTCAATGGCAAGCCTTCGCTCGAAATTGACGAGTCGAAGTGCATGTGCTGCGGCGCGTGCTACCCCCCGTGTCCGCCGATGCAGATCAACGACCCGGAATATTCAAAACTGGCGATCTGGGTCGGTGGCAAAAACTCCAATGCCCGCGGCAAGCCGACTTTCATGAAAATGGTTGCCTCCGGCCTGCCGAACAATGCCCCGCGCTGGCCGGAAGTGGCCGAGGTGGTCAAGCGAATCCTGATGGTGTACAAAGAAGACGGACGTCCCTGGGAGCGCATGGCTGACTGGATCGACCGGATTGGCTGGCCGCGTTTCTTTGAAAAAACCGGTTTGCCCTTTACCAAATATCTGATCGACGACTGGACCGGTTCACGCGCCAATCTGAATGCTTCGACGCATATTCGTTTTTGATCGTGAGGTAATCCAATGAAGTTCGGCATCGTAGTTAACGAAGGGCCGTATCAGCACCAAAGCAGTGATTCGGCCTATTTGTTCGCCAAGGCGGCTATCGCCCGTGGGCACGAAGTCTGGCGGGTATTTTTCTATCATGATGGCGTCAATAACGCTTCGGCTTTGACCGAGCCGCCGCAGGATGATCGTCACATCGTTAACCGCTGGTCCAAACTCGCTGAAGAGCACAAAGTGGATCTCGTGGTCTGTGTCGCGGCGGCCTTGCGGCGCGGTATCAAGGAGGAAAACCTGGCCAAGGGTTTCCGGATTTCGGGCTTGGGTCAGCTGGTTGAAGCCGGCACGAAAACCGACCGCTTGATTACTTTCGGCGACTAGGGGAAGCGCAATGAGCGAAGTCAAAAAATTCATGTTCGTCAACCGCAAGGCGCCCTACGGAACGATCTATGCCCTTGAGGCGCTGGAGGTCGTCCTGATTACGGCGGCTTTTGATCAGGATGTTTCGCTGGTTTTTCTCGACGACGGCGTTTTTCAGCTGAAAAAGGGACAACAGACGAAAGGGATCGAAATCAAGAATTTCTCCCCGACCTATCGCGCGCTCGAAGGTTACGATGTGGAAAAACTCTACGTCCTGAAAGAGTCGATGGATGCGCGTGGCCTGAGCGAAGATGACCTGCTCGTCCCGGTGACCGTCCTGACCACCGCCGAAATGGGTGCATTAATGGACGAGCAAGACGTCGTCCTGAGTTTTTGAGGAGTGCAGCGTGCTACATATCGTCAATAAATCCCCCCTGGAAAACACCGCCCTGGAAAGCTGCCTGAATCTGGCCGGCGCCGGCGACGTATTGCTCATTGAAGATGCGGTTTACGCGGCAACGGTGGGCAACAGTTTTGAGCCAACGCTGCGGGCGGCACTCGGCAAGGTCAAGATTTACGCCCTGCAACCTGATCTCGATGCGCGCGGCATGGGGGATCGTCTGGTTGCCGGGGTCACTGCTGTCGATTACAGCGGCTTTGTCGACCTCACGACCAGCAACAAGAATTGCCAATCCTGGCTGTAATACGAATCAACCCAAGGAGAAATCTAGATGGCTACTATCGAAGTTGGCGGCAAAACCTACGAAACCGATGAAGAGGGTTACCTGGTTAACCTGAGTGATTGGGATGCCGATGTTGCGAATCACATTGCGACAACCGAAAACATCACCATGACCGATCAGCATTGGGAGGTGATCAACTTTCTGCGCGAGTATTTTGAAGAGTATCAAATCGCCCCGGCGGTTCGCGTGTTGACCAAGGCGATCGGCAAAAAGCTGGGTGCCGACAAAGGAACGAGCGAATACCTGTATGCCTTGTATCCGTATGGCCCGGGCAAACAGGCGTGCAAAATCGCCGGCCTGCCGAAGCCGACCGGCTGCGTTTAAGTCGAGCCCGGTAGCGCATGGTCATGGCCAGCACCTTGTTTGCGATGGTGTTTTATCTCGCAAGCTTGTTTCTGGTCGTCGGTTTGCTCTACCGGATCGCGACTTATGCCGGCACCCCCGCGCCCCTGAAAATTCCAACCACGCCGGCGCCCACCACGCAGGCGGGGGTGGTTTTGAGGATGGCGCGTGAAGTGGTCTTTTTTGAGAGCCTGTTCAAGGCCAATCTCTGGATCTGGAGCATGGGCTGGCTCTTTCACGCCAGCCTTGCCCTGGTTCTTGCCCGCCACCTGCGTTACTTCAGCGAGCCGATCTGGGGCTGGGTGGTGCTGCTGCAGCCTTTCGGCAAGTATGCCGGCCTGACCATGCTGGCGGGTTTGCTCGGCCTGTGGGTTCGGCGCTTGTTTGTCGAACGGATTCGCTACATTTCAACGCCGTCGGATCATCTGATGCTGGTGTTGTTGCTCGCCATCACCCTCTCCGGCCTGACGATGACGTTTGTCACCCATACCGACGTCGTCGCCGTCAAGAATTTCTTCATCGGCTGGCTGCGCCTCTCCAGCGCCCCCCTGCCCACCGATTTCGTGCTTTATGTCCACCTGCTCGGCGTCGCCGTGCTGATGACCATTTTTCCGATCAGCAAGTTGCTGCACGCGCCGGGCGTGTTCTTCTCCCCCTCGCGCAACCAAACCGACAATCCGCGCGAAAAGCGCCACATCGCCGCTTGGGCGTCCGATCTGGAGAAATGAATGGCTGACGTTGCAGCTCCGCCGTATCGGGTCATTCCGATTATTCCCGCGCTCAAGCCGGGCGCCATGGAAGGCGTCAAGCCGTTCATTGCCGGAGACAAAATCAACACGGCGATTGGCTTTCCCGGCGAACTGGTTGCCGACTGGCACGACAAGGCAATTGCCAAAATGGGCGAGCTGCTCGCCAAATACCGCTCGCTGAAGGTTTATATGGACGCCTGCGTCCATTGCGGCGCCTGCGCTGACAAGTGCCACTATTTCATCGGCACGCAAGACCCCAAAAACATGCCGGTGGCGCGACAGGATCTGATGCGCAGTGTCTACCGCCGTTACTTCACGCTGCCGGGCAAACTTTTTCCAAAACTGGTCGGGGCGCGTGACCTGACACGGGAAGTGCTCGATGAGTGGTACAGCTATTTCCATCAATGCTCGGAATGTCGTCGCTGTTCGGTTTTTTGCCCTTACGGGATCGACACCGCCGAAGTCACCATGGCCGCCCGCGAGATACTCGACGCCGTCGGCTACGGCCAGAAGTATTCCAACGAGATTATCGGCAAGGTGCATCGCATCGGTAACAACCTTGGGCTGCCCGGGCCGGCACTGCGCGACACCCTGGAAGGGCTGGAAGAAGACGTCAAGGACGCAACGGGCATCGATGTCCGTTTTCCGATTGACGTCAAAGGTGCCGACGTCCTGCTGATCACACCTTCTGCCGACTTTTTCGCCGAACCGCATATCGACAGCCTGGTGGGCTACGCCAAGGTATTCCACGCTACCGGAACGAGCTGGACGCTGTCTTCAATGGCCTCCGAAGCGGGTAATTTCGGGATGTTCATCGGCAATTACGAGCAGTTGCGGAGTATCGCCCTGCGCATCCGCGAAGTGGCGCTGGAACTTGGCGTCAAGCGCATTGTGGTCGGTGAGTGTGGCCACGCCTGGCGCGTTGCCTACAGTTTCTGGAACACGCTGACCGGTGTCGGCGATGGCGCCGAGGCAGGCGACCATTTCGCTCAATTGCTGCAAAAGCAACTTGATCACCGCTACAAACAGCCGACCCATATTTGCGAATTTACCTGGGACGCCATTGAGCGCGGCCTGCTGCGCTTCGACAAGTCGAAAAACGATCGCCACATCATCACTTTCCACGACTCCTGCAATGTCGCACGCGGCTCGCGCATGGGCGATTTCGCCGGCGGGCAGTTTGAAATCCCGCGCAACATCATCAAGGCGGTGGCCAACAATTTTTACGAAATGTCGCCCGAAACGACCCGCGAACAAACCTTTTGCTGCGGTGGCGGCGGCGGCCTGCTGACCGATGACCTGATCGACTTGCGCGTCAAGGGCGCCTTGCCGCGCATGGAGGTTTTGCAGCAGGTGGTCGACGAACACGGCGTCAATTTCATGGCGACGATCTGTGCCATCTGCAAAGCGCAATTTACCAAAGTGCTGCCAATTTACGGTTTTGACCGCCGGCTGGTGGGTGGCGTGCATCAATTGGTGAGCAACGCCATCATCCTCGGTGACAACTAACAATTATTCGGAGACAAGCGATGTCAGCAACGCCACAAACTACGGAAGCCCTCACTTTTCGCCGCTACAAGGATGGCGACAACCGGGTCGGTCGCTTGAACGAAAAGATTTTCAAGGCCTCGGCAACGTACAAGTGTCCCACCTACATCCAGTCCACGCCGCCTTGTCAGGGGAGTTGCCCGGCCGGTGAAGACATTCGCGGCTATCTGGCGATTGTGCGCGGCACAGAAAAGCCGCCGCTCGGCGCCGATGGCAAGCCGTCGATGCCCTGGCAGGAATACGCCTGGCGGCGCCTGACCGAAGCCAATCCCTTTCCTTCCGTAATGGGCAGGGTTTGTCCGGCGCCGTGCGAGACCGGCTGCAATCGCAATGAAGTCGAAGATCATGTCGGGATCAACTCGGTCGAGCACTTTCTCGGCGAATACGCGATCGCCAACCAGCTTCGCTTCAACCCGCCGGCGTCTCCGCCCTCGGGTAAAAAAGTCGCCATTCTCGGCGGCGGGCCGGCGGGCTTGTCCTGTGCTTACCAACTGCTCCTGAAAGGTCACGCGGTGACGATTTTCGACGAGCATGAATTCCTCGGCGGCATGATGCGCTACGGCATTCCCGGCTTTCGCACGCCGCGCCACATTCTCGATGCGGAAATCCAGCGCATCGTCGACCTCGGGGTCACGACCCGTATGCGTACCCGTGTCGGCAGCGATGTTTCGCTGGCCTCGATTCAGCAGGAATTCGACGCCGTCTTTCTCGGCATGGGTGCCCAGGCCGGGCGGGCGTTGCCCATCGACAACAGTGATGCACCGAACGTCGTCACCGCCACGGCTTTTCTCAAAGCCTTCAACGACGGGCGTCTGCAGCACGTCGGCAAACGCGTCGTGGTTGTCGGCGGCGGCGATACCTCGATCGACGTCGCCACCGTTGCCCGGCGTCTCGGCCATATCAAAAATGCCAGGCCGACGGATGCCGAAGCGGCGATTGCCGGACATCTGGCACACGATGTGGCGACAATTTCTGCCAAGGAAGGCGCTGAAGTCACGCTGACCTCGATTTTCAATATCGACAATATGCAGGCCAACAAGCACGAAATCGAGCAGGCACTGGCCGAGGGGATTCACATCCGGGGCAGTCTGGTTCCCGTCGGCATTGTTCGTGACGGCAACGGCCGCGCCACCGCCTTGCGCGTCAAGCAATGCGAAGCGCGGATGGTCGGCGGCAAACTTGAAATCAAGCAGATCGACGGCAGTGAGTTCGATATCGAAGCCGATCTGATCGTCTCGGCGATTGGTCAGGCCGTCGATTTTTCCGGTCTCGAAGTCTTCAACAACGGCAAGGGCGCGGTCAGCACCGATCGCAATTATGTGGTTTCCGGCCAGCCAGGTGTTTTCGCCGGCGGTGACGTGATTCGCCCGCATCTGCTGACGACGGCGATTGGCCACGGCTCGATTGCCGCCGACGGCATCCACAACTACCTGCTCGGTCGCGACCTCGACAAGCGCCCGAAAATCGACGCCCACCAGTTCGACCTGATACGCAAGCTGGCTGAAAAGGGGCTCGATCCGAAACCGATGGCGGAGCCGTTGCGCGGCACCTGCAACAGCAACGCGGCGGTTCATAATTTTGATGATCGTTCCGACCGTTACGTTATTCCGCACGACAAATTGTTCCTCGGTCACTTTTCTGCCGTCGCCCGCAATATTCGTGAGGTAATTACGCTCGATAAGGACTCTGCGCTCGACAACTACCAGGATCGCCTGGGCCTGCTCGATGAAAAAGCGGCAATCGCCGAAGCCAAGCGCTGCATGAGTTGCGGAATGTGTTTTGAATGTGACAACTGCGTGGTTTATTGCCCGCAAACGGCGGTTTACCGCGTCAAGAAGAGCGAGGCGACCACGGGTCGCTACGTCGCGACGGATTACAACAAATGTATCGGCTGCCATATCTGCGCCGATGTTTGCCCGACGGGTTACATCCAGATGGGTCTCGGTGAGTGATGCAGCGGCGCCCGTCCCTGCTGCTCGGTCTGTGCCTGACGCTGGCTTCGGCGGCACTGTCGGCGGCGCCGCAGATTGACATCGGCAAGGGCGGGCAATGTGTTGAAGAAACGTCCTGGATGCGCAAGAACCACATGAACGTGCTCAAGCATCAGCGCGATGAGGTGGTCTACAAAGGCGTGCGTGACGCGAAACACAGCCTGAAAACCTGTATCGAGTGCCACGCCAGCGTCAAAGACGACAGCGTCAGTGCCCGCGCCGACAGTTTTTGCGTTGCCTGCCACGCTTACCAGGCGGTGAAAATTGATTGTTTCGAGTGCCATGCCAACAAGCGCAAGAGCGCCTGGGTGTCAGGAGGTGGGCAGTGAGCGAGATGGATATCAAGCGCCGGAATTTTCTCAAGACCTCGTTGGGTACCGCTGCGCTGAGTATTGCGCCGGGCATTTTGTTGTTCGACGTCGCGCATGGTACGGCGGCGGTCAGTGCTGCGGTTCGCTGGGGGATGTTGATTGACACGGCGAATTGTCGCGAAGGTTGCAACGACTGCGTCACCGCCTGCAACCGGGAAAACGGCCTGCGCGGCGCCAACAGCACGACCAACGCGCAGTGGATACGCAAGATCGACATCAAGGAGGTCAGCACCGGCCGCCAGGTGTCCTTGCCGATGATGTGCCAGCACTGCGCGCATCCTCCGTGTGTCGATGTCTGCCCGACCGGTGCGTCCTTCAAGCGCGCCGACGGCATCGTCCTGGTTGACCGTCACCGCTGCATCGGCTGCCGTTATTGCATGATGGCCTGCCCTTACAAGGCGCGTTCTTTTGTCCATGAAGCGGTTACCGACCAGAACCCGGACGTTCCGCGCGGCAAGGGTACCGTTGAAAGTTGCTCGCTGTGCGTGCACCGGATCGATGCCGGATTGAAACCGGCCTGCGCCGAATCGTGCACCAACAAGGCCATCCTTTTCGGCGATCTGAATGATCCGGCCAGCGAAATTTCCAAAAAAATCCGTTCCGTGGCCTCGGTTCAGGTACGCGCCGATCTCGGACTTGATACCGGCGTGCGCTATCAGGGGTTATAAATGAGCGCCCATCCTCCGATGTACTTCAAAAACCGCCTTTACTACGCCTTGCTCGCGGCCGGTGGCTTGGTCGCCATGGTCGGTGCTTACGGCGTCTATATGATGGAGCACCATGGTCATGTAATTACCGGCATGAACAACCAGATTGTCTGGGGGGTTCCGCACGTTTTTGCCATTTTTTTGATTGTTGCGGCATCCGGTGTGCTCAATGTGGCCTCGATTGGCTCGGTGTTCGGCAAAACGCTCTACAAGGCACGCGCGCCGCTCGCCAGCCTCTTGTCGATTGCCATGCTGGCCGGCGGGCTGACGGTGCTGATGCTCGATCTCGGGCGTCCCGACCGGGTCATTGTGGCCGCCACCAACATGAACCTGACCTCGGTATTTGCCTGGAACGTCGTTCTTTATTCAGGCATGTTCTCGCTCGTTGTGCTCTATTTGTGGACGATGATGGAGCGCCGCATGAATCCCTACACGGTGGCGGCCGGTTTTGCCGTCTTTGCCTGGCGTTTCATCCTGACCACCGGCACCGGCCTCATCTTCGCCTTCCTGACGGCACGTCAGGCCTATGGCTCGGCCTTGTTGCCGCCGATGTTCATTGTTCTCTCCTTTGCCTGGGGGCTGGCCGTCTTTCATCTGGTGCAAACCGTTCTCTATGCCTGGAACGACAAGCAACTCGATCCGCTGATTTCGCAGCGCAAAAAAAATCTCCTCGGGATTTTTGTCATCGCTTCGCTTTACATGGTCGCCATGTATCACCTGACCAACCTTTATTTCGCCCAGCAAAAGGGTTTTGAGCGTTTCATCCTGCTGGATGGCGGGGTATTTCCCACCCTCTTCTGGTGGGCTTACGTCGTGCTTGGCAATATCATCCCCTTGCTCCTGATTTACGCCCCCGGCCTCGGCAAAACGCGCTGCGTATTCGCCGCTTCAGCCCTGATTGTGCTCGGCGCCTTCGCCTTCCTTTACGTTTTCATCATTGGCGGGCAGGCTTATCCGCTGGCCATTTTTCCCGGTTATCAGGCGTCAAGCTCTTTTGGCGACGGCCAGATTGCCGCCTATTCGCCGTCGGTTCATGAATTCATGCTCGGTTTTGGCGGCCTGGCGATTGCCTTCATCACCACCACCGTCAGTGTGCGTGTATTGAATTTCATGCCGCAGGACAAGCACTACATCACGGACTGATTTTCTCAAGAGGCTGCCATGAACCGCATGCTGATTTCGGCAGCTCACAAGTCCTCCGGCAAAACGCTGGTCAGCATCGGCCTCTGCGCCGCCTTGCGGGCGCGTGGCTGGCGCGTGCAGCCCTACAAAAAAGGGCCGGATTACATCGACCCGATGTGGCTGTCGCAAGCCGCCGGACGCCAATGCCGCAATCTTGACCTGTATTTGATGAATGATGATGACGTCGTCGCCACCTATGCCCGTCATTCCAGCGAAATCGATCTCGTTGAAGGCAATAAAGGTCTATACGACGGCTTGTCGCTCGATGGCAGCAACAGCAATGCGGCGCTCGCCAAATTGCTCGACCTGCCGGTAGTTCTGGTGATCGACGCACGCGGCATGACGCGCGGGATTGCCCCGCTGATTCTTGGCTATCAGGCTTTTGACAAGGACATCCAGATTGCCGGCGTGATCCTCAATCAACTCGGCGGCAGCCGGCATGAATCGAAGTTGCGCGAAGTGATCGCCCATTACACCGACGTGCCGGTGATCGGCGCGATTCAACACGACGAGCGCCTGAGCCTCATCGAGCGTCACCTGGGTTTGATGCCGAGCAACGAATCGCCTTCTGCCCAAGCCAAAATCCAGCAAATCGGCGAAGCGATTGGCGAGCAGGTCGACCTTGACGCACTCCTCGCGCTGTCCGGAAAAATGCCCTTGAAAGCGCCGATGAGCGCAGCCGCCAGTCCTTTGCCGGCGAGCGCAAAAGTGCGGATCGGGATCGCCCACGACCGCGCTTTCGGCTTTTACTATGCCGACGACCTCGATGCTCTGGAGGCTGCCGGCGCCACCCTGATTCCTTTTGATACGCTCAACGACCCGAGCCTACCGGATGTCGATGCCATTTACATCGGCGGCGGCTTCCCTGAAACCTGCGCCGCCGAGCTTGCCGCCAATAGCTCGCTGCGAACGGCCATCAGGTGCGCCATTGCCGACGGGATGCCGGCCTACGCGGAATGCGGCGGGTTGATGTATTTGTCGCGCAGCATCACCTACGAGGGGCACCGTCATGCGATGGTCGGCGCCATCCCCGGCGATGTGCTCATGCATGGCCGGCCGGTGGGGCGCGGCTACGTCCATCTCGAGGAAGATGCAGCGCATCCGTGGCCACGGCCGAGCGCCCCGGTCAAGCTGATCAAGGCGCATGAATTCCACTATTCCAGCCTTGAGAACCTCCCCGCCGATGCCCGCTTTGCCTATCATGTCCGTCGCGGTTGCGGGATC
The DNA here is from genome assembly GCA_903951825.1 of uncultured Pseudomonadota bacterium. GTDB lineage: Bacteria > Pseudomonadota > Gammaproteobacteria > Burkholderiales > Rhodocyclaceae > Azonexus. Next base: position 5,455 of record CAJBDJ010000061.1, on the reverse strand, counting down.
ACCGGCAACCGCGACGGTCTGATCATCAATAACCTGCTGGCCTCCTACACGCATTTGCGAACCATCGGCAGCTGCTATTGGGCAACGCGTTTTGTTGCCTTTATTCGTCAGCAGATTCAGTTGTCGAGGATCGAATCATCATCACTTATCGAGAAAGCACCATGAACCCAACCCGCTATCAAGCTGCTGTGGCGGCCTTTGACCAGGTCAACGGCGAAGACCCGAACAGCGAAACAGACAACGGAAAGACCTATCCGAAAGAGCTGCTTTACGCCATCCGGATGGGCGACATGCAAGAGCGATTCGCGCCCGAGGCCAGCGAGGCGGTCAAGCTGGCGGTTCGCGCCCAACATATCCAGCGCTGGAAAATCCGCCGTGACGAGTTCCCGATGGATCGCGCCGGCTATCTTCAATGGCGCACCCGGCTTTACAAGTTTCACGCCCAGACGGCGGGTGAGCTGATGCGCAGCGTCGGCTACGACGAGGAAATGATCGAGCGGACAATGACGGTCATCAGCAAAAAAGGCCTCAAAGTCAATCCTGAAACGCAGATGATGGAAGACGTTGCCGACCTGGTGTTTCTTGAGCATTACATGCTGGCCTTTGCCAGCAAGCATCCCGAGTACAGCGAAGAAAAATGGATTCCGATCATCAACAAAACCTGGCAAAAAATGTCTGCCGACGCCCATGAATTCGTCCTCGCCGGCAAGATCAAGCTGCCGGAAAGCCTGCTTCCCCTGATTCTCAAAGCGGTGCAAGGCTGATGGATTACCTGCCCGCATTTCATGATGTCAAAGGCAAGCTTTGCCTGGTGGTCGGCGGTGGCGAGGTCGGCACGCGCAAGGCTGGCGTCTTGCTGGAAGCCGGTGCGCTGGTGCGCGTCGTAGCGCCGGAAATCGACAAGGAACTGGCTGAACGGCACGGCGTCACAACCATCGTCGCACGCTTCGACCCGGCTCATTTGGATGGCGTCATGCTGGTGGTCGCGGCGACCAACGACCGCGAGGTCAACAAAACCATCTCGGCGCTGGCGCAGGCGCGGAATCTGCCGGTCAATGTCGTCGACGATCCGGAATTGTGCAGCTTCATCATGCCGGCCTTTGTCGATCGCTCGCCATTGATGATCGCCTTCTCCAGCGGTGGCGGCTCACCAGTGCTGACGCGCATGATGCGCGGCAAGCTGGAAACCCTGATTCCCCACAGTTACGCCCGTCTCGCCGCTTTTGCCGTGCGCTTTCGCGAACTGGTCAAGCAGCGCGTGACGAACCCGCCGAAGCGGCGCATTTTTTGGGAAAACGCCCTCGATGGCGTGGTTGCCGAAAAAGTGCTGGCCGGCGACGAAATGGCCGGCGAAGCGCTGCTCAAGCAGATGCTCGATGACGAAGACAACGTGCTGCGCGGCGAGGTTTATCTGGTCGGCGCCGGCCCCGGCGATCCCGATCTGCTGACATTTCGCGCCCTGCGCCTAATGCAGAAAGCCGATGTCGTGGTTTATGACAATCTCGTTTCGAAGCCGATCGTCGACATGACCCGGCGCGATGCGCAGCGCATTTTCGTCGGCAAGGAGCGCGCCAATCACACCATGCGCCAAGAGGACATCAACGCGCTTCTGGTACGCCTGGCCAGGGAAGGCAAGCGCGTTGTTCGCCTCAAGGGCGGCGATCCCTTCATGTTCGGGCGCGGCGGCGAGGAGATCGAGACGCTAACCGCCGAAGGCATTCCCTTTCAGGTCGTTCCCGGCATTACCGCGGCACTCGGCGTGGCCGCCTATGCCGGCATCCCGCTGACGCACCGCGACCATGCCCAATCCTGCCTGTTCGTTACCGGTCACCTCAAGGATGGCTCGATGAATCTCGACTGGGATGCGCTGGCCAGGCCGCACCAGACCGTCGTCGTCTACATGGGGCTGCACGGACTGACCACGCTGTGCGCGCAACTGATCGCCCACCACCTGCCGGAAACGACACCGGTGGCCATCGTGCAACAAGGAACCACGCCGAATCAGCGCGTCATCACCGGCACCCTGAGCACCCTGCCGGGTATTGCCGAGCGCGAAAAACCGCAGGCGCCGACCCTGATCATCGTCGGCGGCGTCGTCACCTTGCACGACAAACTGAACTGGTTTCACCCGCAAAATCCCTGCAGTCGTTGAGCATCACCCCGTCGAGAGGAGACATCCGATGAAAATCAAGAAGCTGTGGCCGTCCGTGCTGTTGTTGGCGGCGCTCAATGTGCAGGGAGCCGACCTGTTGAAGCCCTTCGTTCTGGCCTCCAGGGGAGCCGGCACGGTGGCGGAAAAGGCCGAGCAGGCGAAGGCTGCATTAAGCGCTGCCGAATTCACGGTGGTAGGCAATTATTCACCCTATGCCGACGCGCAGATCCTCATCGTTACCAGCGACGAACTCAAGAAAAACGCCGCCGCTTCCGAGCATGGCGGCTTTGGCGCCGGGCAACGAATTGCCGTTACCAAGGTCAAGGATGAGGTGCAGGTCAGTTACACCCAGCCGCTGTACATGGCCAACGTGTATCGCATGAAAGGCGATTTGAGCGGCACCGCAAAAGCCCTGGAAGCGGCGCTCGGCAAACTCGAGGATTACGGTGCCAAAGGCATGAGCGCCGCGCAGGCGCGTAAATATCATTACACCATCGGCATGGAATATTTTGACGAGCCAAGCGAACTCGCCGATTTCGGCAGCTACGAGGAAGCCCTCAAGGCGGTGGAGGCCGGCCTGAGCACCAACAAAAGCGGCGTCAGCAAGGTGTATCGCATTGATCTGCCGGGCAAGCAGGAATCGGTATTTGGGGTGGCCATGAAGGGGAGTGGCGACAGCAAAGCGATGGACGACCGCTTCTTGATGTCGGAAATCGACTTCCGCGAGATCAGATCAACCGCGCATCTGCCTTACGAAATACTGGTTTCCGCAGGCAAGGTCTATGCGCTGTATGCGCGTTTCCGTATTGCGATCAATTTCCCCGATCTCAGCATGATGGGCGCGAACAGTTTCATGAACATCATGGCCGCGCCGGAGGCCATTCGCAGCGCACTGCAAAAAGCCGTTCAGAAATAACCCCTCGGGAGCGTTTTTAGGGGTCACCGCAGAATTCGGAAAAAATCGTACGCTAAGACTTTCCACTGCTGCGTAGCGACCGAAACTGCCCATCCTCAACCTTCCGGTTTTGCCGCCAGACGTAATCACCGGTCAGATTGATGTGCTCCCAGCCCAACGGCGACAGATATTGCAGCAGTCCGTCATTGATGGGTTTGCCGGTCTCTCGCAGCGCCAGCGTTGCACGGTCGAGATAGACGGTGTTCCACAAAACGATGGCGGCTGTCACCAGATTGAGGCCGCTGGCGCGATAGCGCTGCTGCTCAAAACTGCGGTCGCGGATTTCGCCCAACCGGTTGAAGAACACGGCCCGGGCCAGCGCGTTACGCGCCTCGCCCTTGTTCAACCCGGCATGGACACGGCGGCGCAACTCGACATTTTGCAGCCAGTCCAGGATAAACAGCGTGCGCTCGATCCGCCCCAGTTCGCGCAGCGCAACCGCCAAGCCATTCTGGCGCGGGTAGCTGCCAAGTTTTCGCAGCATCAATGAGGCGGTCACCGTGCCCTGCTTGATTGACGCCGCCAGCCGTAAAATCTCATCCCAATGGGCGCGAACATGCTTGATATTCAGCGTGCCGCCGATCATCGTGTTCAGTGCTGGGTAGTCCTGTTCGTTCTTTGGCACATACAGCTTGGTGTCTTTCAGGTCACGAATGCGCGGCGCAAAACGGAACCCCAGCAGGTGCATCAAGGCGAACACGTGATCGGTGAAGCCGGCCGTGTCGGTGTAGTGCTCCTCGATCCGCAAGTCAGATTCGTGGTACAGCAGGCCATCGAGCACGTAGGTGGAATCGCGGACGCCGACGTTGACCACCTTGGTGCTGAACGGTGCGTACTGGTCCGAAATATGGGTGTAGAACAGTCTGCCGGGCTCGTGGCCGTACTTCGGGTTGACGTGGCCGGTGCTCTCGCCTTTGCCACCCGCCCGAAAGCGCTGCCCATCCGAGGATGACGTGGTGCCATCGCCCCAGTTCGCGGCAAAAGTGTGGCGGAACTGGGTATTCACCAGATCGGCCAGCCCGGCTGAGTAGGTTTCGTCACGGACGTGCCAGGCTTGCAGCCAGGCCAGCTTGGCGTAAGTCGCACCGGGGCAGGACTCGGCCATTTTAGTCAGCCCCAAGTTGATGGCATCTGCCAGGATGGCCGATAGCAATAGCGTCCGATCCTTGACCGGTTCTCCATCCTTCAGATGAACGAAATGGCGGGTAAAGCCCGTCCAGTCGTCTACGTCCATCAGCAATTCGGTGATCTTGATGCGCGGCAAGTACATGCCGGTCTGGTCGATCAGCGTTTGCGCCGCTTCGGGAACCACAGCATCGAGCGGCGTGATCTTTAGGCCGGAGTCGGTGATGATGGCGTCCGGCAGTTCGTTGGCCAGCGCCAAACGATTGACTGTAGACAGTTGTTCTTCCAGCAGGTGCAACCGCTCATGCAGGTATTGGTCGCAGTCCGGGTTCACTGCAATCGGCAACGTTTTCGCTTGCTTGAGTGTGACGAACTTCTCGACTGGCAGCAGGTATTCGTCAAAGTCGCGGAACTGGCGGGAGCCTTGCACCCATATATCTCCAGAGCGAAGCGAGTTTTTCAGTTCCGATAGGGCGCAGATTTCATAAAAACGGCGGTCGATTTCACCATCGGTGAAGACCAGTGATTTCCAGCGAGGTTTGATGAAGGCAGTCGGCGCGTCCGCCGGCACCTTTCGTGCGCTGTCGGAATTCATGCCGCGCACCACTTCAATGGCGTCCAGTACGCCTCGCGCCGCTGGTGCTGCGCGCAGCTTGAGCACATCCAGAAATTCCGGCGTGTAGCGGCGCAGCGTGTTGAATTGTTCACTGACCAGATGTAGATGATCGAACGACTCGGCTTGGGCAAGCTGATCGGCATCGGTGACGCTCTGCGTGAAATCATTCCAAGGGATGATCGTCTCGATGGCGGCGTACGGATCGGTGCCGGACTGTTTGGCTTCTAGCAAGGCATGGCCAATCTTGGAGTACAGCCGTACCTTGTCGTTGATCGCCTTGCCCTGTTTCTGGAACTGCTGTTGATGTTTGTTCTTGGCGGTACTGAAGAGCTTGACCAGAATGCGATCATGCAAATCGACCACCTCATCCGTCACCGTGGCAGTGCCCTCCAAGGCCAGTGCGACCAAGGTGGCATAACGCCGCTCGCTCTCGAACTTGGCAAGGTCTTGCGGCGTCATCTGCCCGCTGTCAGCAGCGGATGTAAATTGATACAGGCCAGCGATTGAAAGTTGATACACCGAGTTGAGAGAAGATCGGCGGATTTGAGGCGCCGGTGATCACGAACGAGGTGTATATGGAAATCGAAGTATTAAGGAAACATGGTTT
>CAJBDJ010000060.1 GCA_903951825.1 uncultured Pseudomonadota bacterium | reverse complement strand
TTCGCACCAAAGCCAAATTACGCGACGCAACCAGCGCTCATATGATGATGCTGGAGCAAAATCCTGAGCGCGTTATGAGCTACTTCCAGGATCGGCGTGTTAAGTATGCCGCTTAAGACTTCATCGGGCCGGAGCAATAGGTCGCTGTTTCCGATAGTTCCCGCCACCGTTAAAATGGGAAAATGTCGAAACAAATTTCTCCCTCAACCCCGGAAATCAACCGCCTCCGGGCTGCTGCCGCATTGATACCCATCATTGAAGCCGGCTTGGCCGACTCGAAACTCTCTGTTGAAAGGGCCGCTCTCATGGCCTCTTTCTGTGAATGGACAATGGGGATGCCCGGCAATGATGCAGAGGCATCCAGACTACTGAAAAGCATTGGTCGCGGCTTGGAACGTATCCGGGTCGCGCTGTCCTCTTCCGCCAAAAATTCCGTCAGTTAACTCGAACGCAGGCTGCATTTTTGCGTTTGAGCACTCGACTGCAGCAGCAAACCGTGCATCGAACTTGTTTATTCGACCCACGCATAACACTATGAATTATTGACGAATGTGCGTGAGCTTCCTCGATGTGGTTTTGGTATATTTATTGAGAACAGAGAGCAGAAAAGAGTCGAACGGTGGCAAAAACTGGTTGAAAACCACACGCCCGAAGCCCACGCAGAATGTGCCTGAACCCCGCGTGGCTTGGCACTACCCCAGAAAAGACAATGCCAACCGAGAGCGGTTGGCATTGAGGAACTGGTGGTGATGGGCAGAATTGAACTGCCGACCTGTGGGTTATGAATCCACCGCTCTAACCAACTGAGCTACATCACCGCTTAGGGGCAAGAATTATAGGTTGCCGGGCTGTGGACGGTCAACGGATTTAGCGCTCGGCTATAATCTTTCCATGTCCGCGATATCTCCCTTGTTTTCCGCCTTCGTCGAGAGTGCCATTGCGGCAATTGTCGGTGCGCCGAGTGCACCGCTGCCACCGCCGGTGCCGGTTTACTCGGCTATGGCGCGGACTTTTCCGGCGAATGCGGTCAAGGGCGTGCTGATTCCGCCGATTGGTCAGTCGGTTGTGATCAGTGGGCGGAGTTTCAATGTCTCGCCGGCTTTGCAGGTGCGCAATGACCGTAACCTGATTGTCATGCCGGGTATGTTGCAGCAAACGCTGCCTGTCCGTTTTCAGCTCGACCAGATGGGCAACGTCTGGCGTATCTGGATTCTTTCTGCCAATGAGTCGGCGACACCCTGACTTTCCAGAGTAATTACCCATGACCAAAAAACTCTTCATCCGTACCTTCGGGTGCCAGATGAATGAGTACGATTCGGACAAAATGGCCGACGTGCTCAACGCTTCTGAAACGATAGTCCGCACCGATAATCCTGAAGAAGCCGACATCATTCTGTTCAATACCTGTTCGGTGCGCGAAAAGGCGCAGGAAAAGGTATTTCACGACCTCGGCCGGGTGCGCCACCTGAAGCAGTTGAATCCCGATCTGGTGATCGGGGTGGGTGGCTGTGTGGCCAGCCAGGAGGGCGAAGCGATTGTTGCTCGTGCACCTTATGTCGATATCGTTTTCGGGCCGCAGACCCTGCACCGTTTACCGCAACTGATAGCCGAGCGCAAAAGCAAGGGCAGGGCGGCGGTGGATATTTCGTTTCCGGAAATCGAAAAATTCGATTCAATGCCGCCGGCCGAGGTCAAGGGCGCTTCAGCTTTTGTCTCGATCATGGAGGGGTGCTCGAAATTCTGCACTTTCTGCATCGTCCCATACACCCGTGGCGGCGAGGTGTCGCGGCCGTTTGACGACGTGCTCACCGAAGTTGCAGGGCTGGCGGCAAATGGCGTTGGTGAGGTGACCCTGCTCGGCCAGAATGTGAATGCTTATCGTGGCGACTTGGCTGAATCGGAAGAAAAAGCCGATCTCGCGATGTTGATTGAATACATTGCCGAAATTCCCGGCATCGAGCGGATTCGTTACACCACCTCGCATCCGCGCGAAATGACACAGCGCCTGATCGATGTCTACGCGAGGGTGCCCAAGCTGGTTTCGCATTTGCACCTGCCGGTTCAGTCGGGGGCGGATCGCACGTTGGCTGCGATGAAGCGCGGCTACACGACACTTGAATACAAATCGATCGTCCGCAAGCTGCGCGCGGTGCGCCCGGATATTTCGCTCTCGTCTGACTTCATCGTCGGCTTTCCCGGTGAGACGGACGATGATTTCGAGAAGACCATGCAACTGATTGAGGACGTCGGTTTTGATACTTCATTTTCTTTCGTTTACAGCCCGCGCCCAGGAACGCCGGCGGTTGAAATGGATGACACGACGCCGCCTGCCGTTAAATCAGCCCGCCTGAGCCGGTTGCAGAAACGTATCGAGGCTCAGGCGCAAGTGATCAGTCAGGCGATGATCGGCAGTGTTCAGCGCGTGCTGGTTGAGGGCGTCTCAAAAAAGGATGTCCTTGAACTCGCCGGGCGCACAGACAATAACCGCATCGTCAATTTTGCCGGTGGCGCAGCGGCCAGCGCGCGCCTGATCAATACCTTTGTCGACGTGCGCATCACGGCGGCTCTGCCACATAGCCTGAGGGGCGAAATTGTCATCGCTGAAGACTAAGCCGCCAGCGCCCGGCAAGCCGCTGGAAATTGCCCTGACGCCGGTCGATAACGTTTTGCTGGCCAATTTGTGCGGCCCGCTGGATGAAAACATCCGCCAGATTGAAACCGGCTTTGACGTCACCATCCGCCGGCGCAATGAGCGTTTTTCAATTTTGGGCGAAAAAGCGCAGTTGACCGCTGATGCGCTTCGTCACTTTTACGGCATGGCGCGGGGAACCCTCTCAGTTGATGAAATCCAGCTCGGGCTGATCGAGTTGAGCAACGCGCCGTTGCGCCGCCCGTTGCGCAGCGCTGAGGGCCCGGTTGAGGGGCCGCAGTTGGTCACACGCAAGTCCGAACTGCATGGCCGCACGCCGCGCCAGGTGGCTTATCTGAAGGCGATTCAGGAACACGACATCACTTTCGGGATTGGTCCGGCCGGCACCGGTAAAACCTATCTGGCGGTGGCCAGTGCCGTCGATGCCTTCGAGCGCGATCTCGTCGAACGCATCATTCTGACCCGGCCGGCGGTTGAGGCCGGCGAACGCCTCGGTTTTCTGCCCGGCGACCTGACCCAGAAAATCGACCCCTACCTGCGCCCCCTTTATGATGCGCTTTACGACCTGATGGGCAGCGAGCGAGTCAGCAAACTCTACGAAAAGCACGCCATCGAAATTGCCCCGCTCGCCTTTATGCGCGGGCGCACGCTCAATCACGCCTTCGTCATCCTCGACGAGGCACAAAACACGACGCCGGAACAAATGAAGATGTTCCTGACCCGCATTGGTATCGGCGCCAAGGCGGTCGTTACCGGTGACCTGACCCAGATCGACTTGCCCAAGGGGCATCAGAGCGGCCTGCGCGAAGCACGCGATGTCTTGAAAGGGGTGCGCGGACTGGCTTTTACCGAGTTTCTCAAAGAAGATGTCGTCCGTCACCCACTGGTCGCCCGCATTGTTGCCGCTTATGAAACCAAAGATCAGCAAACGACTTGACTTGTCCGTGCAGTACGTCTGCCACCGTGAAGGTGTTCCGGCGCGGACGGACTTCATGAAATGGGCGCGGGCGGCGTTGGTCGGTGGTGGACGGGTCACCATCAGGCTGGTTGACGCCGACGAAGCTCGGGCGCTCAACAAAACCTATCGCGGCAAGGATTACGCGACCAATGTGCTTTCTTTTCCCTATGAGCGCGAGCCGCTGATTCTGGGCGATCTGGTGATCTGCCCGAGCGTCGTAGTCGCCGAGGCGGAGCTGCAAAACAAGCCCTCAGCCACGCATTACGCGCACCTGACGGTGCATGGTATGCTGCACTTGCAGGGCTGGGATCATGAAAGCGACGATGATGCCCAGGCAATGGAAACAAAAGAAACGGAGATTCTCGCCACGATGGGTTTTCCCGATCCGTACTTGGGTAGTCCGGTGTTTTAAAGATGATGGACAGCGACAGTAAACCCGGTTTCATTGAACGGCTGACCTCCCTGCTCCTGCGCGAGCCTGAAGATCGCCCGCAGCTTCTGGAGATTTTGCACGGCGCCTACGAGCGCAACCTGATGGACGCCGATGCGCTGACCATCATCGAGGGCGCACTGGCCGCTTCCGAGACCCGTGTCGCTGAGGTGATGATTCCGCGGGCGCAAATGGATGTCATCGACATCGACGATGCGTTGCGCGACATTCTGCCGGTAATCATTGAAGCGGCTCACTCGCGTTTCCCGGTGATTGATGGCGATCGCGACAAGGTTGTCGGCATCCTGCTCGCCAAGGACTTGCTGCGCCTGCAGATTGAACCGCAATTCGAGCTGCGCGACTGGCTGCGGCCGGCGGTTTTTATCCCTGAATCGAAGCGTCTTAACGTCCTGCTGCGTGAGTTTCGCGTCTCGCGCAATCATATGGCGATTGTCGTCAATGAATACGGCGGCGTTGCCGGGTTGGTCACCATCGAAGATGTGCTCGAACAAATTGTCGGCGACATCGAAGATGAATACGATTTCGACGAGGCGCACGACAACATTCGCGCCGACTCGGGCGGCCGTTACCGGGTCAAGGCGCGCACCGGGATCGAGGACTTCAACAAAACCTTCAAACGCGGATTTTCCAACGAGGAATTCGATACCGTCGGTGGCTTGATTTTGTGCCACCTCGGGCGCGTCCCCAAACGCAACGAAGTGGTTGATATCGACGGTATTCGCTTCCAGGTCTTGCGCGCCGACAGTCGTCGGCTGTACACCCTGCTGGTCGCCGTTCTGTCCCAACCACAAGCCAGTGCTGACCACCTCAGCGGCTAGCCGGCAGCGTGTCGGCTACGCGCTGGCAGCCTTGAGCGGTGCCGCAGGCGTTCTGTGTTTCGCCCCTTTCGGCCTCTTCTGGCTGGCGCCGGCGGTCTGGCTGGCTTTTTTTTACTTGCTGCGCGAAGCCGGCGACGTGCGCCAGGCAGCACTTACCGGGCTGGCTTTTGGCCTCGGTTTTTTCCTTGTCGGCGTTTCCTGGGTCTATGTCAGTCTCAGCGTCTTTGGCGCTATGCCCTGGTGGCTGGCCGGGCCGGCGGCCTTCTTGTTTTGCGCCTTCATGGCGTTGCATCCCATGTTGGCCGGTACGCTCTTCAAGCGCTGGCAGCCGTACACCTGGTGGTCGCAAGCGCTCCTCTTCGCTGCCCTGGTTGCGGCGGTCGATTGGCTGAGGAGCTGGATTTTTACGGGTTTTCCGTGGCTCGCAGTTGGCTATTCGCAAGCTGCCCCCAGCCCGCTGGCCGGCTTTGCGCCATTGCTCGGCGTGCATGGATTGAGCCTGATCGTCGCCCTGAGCGGTGCCTTGCTTTTGCGCTGGCGGCTTGGCCTCGGTTTTTTGGTCGTACTGGTCATCGTCGGCAGCGCCCTGCGCCAGATACCATGGACTCTTCCGAGTGGCGAACCAATCAGTGTCGCTCTGATTCAGGGGAACGTGCCGCAAGACATGAAATTTCGTCCGGAAGCTTTTGCGCGCACCCTTGATCTCTATCATCAACTGGTCGCGCAAAATCCGGCACACCTCGTTGTTTTACCCGAAACAGCGATTCCGGCGTTTTTCGATCAACTGGCGCCGGATTATGTGGCGGCACTCAAAAGCGCCGTCTCAGAGAAAGGGGGCGACCTCTTGTTTGGTACCCTGATCGGCAATGGCGAACGCTATTTCAACAGCGCCGTCAGTCTCGGAAAATCACCCTTGCAGATCTACAGTAAACAACACCTGGTACCGTTTGGCGAAACGATCCCGGCCGGCTTCGCATGGTTCATGAGTTTTGCCAATATTCCCATGTCCGCTTTTTCACGCGGCCCGGAGCAGCAGCAAGCAATGGCGCTTGCCGGGCAGAAAATTGCCGTCAACATCTGTTACGAGGATGTTTTTGGCGAGGAAATCATCCGCGCACTGCCAGCCGCCGGAATCCTCGTCAATCTCTCCAATACTGCCTGGTTCGGCCGCTCGCTGGCGCAACCACAACACCTGCAAATCGCCCAAATGCGCGCCAGCGAGAGCGGACGACCCATGCTGCGCGCCACCAATACCGGCATGACGGCGATGGTGACCGCTCAAGGCGAGGTCAGCGGCGTTTTGCCGGCTTTCACAACCGGTGTCTTGCGTGGGCAGGTGCAAGCACACACCGGCATGACCCCTTACGCACGTCTCGGAAATTGGCCGGCACTCGGCTTGATGGCGGTCTGTATCTTCCTCGGCCTGGCGCCCCGCCGAGGCCGTCGCACCTGATCTTTCCGGGCGCTATCGGGTTACGTCACAAAGCTTGGCGGATTCGGCCCTGAAGGGCAACGAGGTTATGAGCTGGGGTTCGGTTGATCAGCGACAGAGGCATTCATGCTGCAATGTTGATTGACAAAGTCACATCGTAGCCAATACAATAATAGGCTATTTTAAATTTTGCCTATTTTTTGGACGGCGCACATAAATGAAAACGTTTTCCGCCAAGCCGCACGAAATCAATCGTGACTGGTTTACTATTGATGCTACGAATAAAGTGCTTGGTCGCCTTGCAACCGAGGTGGCTCGACGGCTTCGAGGCAAGCATAAGGCGATATACACGCCACACGTTGATACGGGTGATTTTGTCATAATTACCAATGTCGATAAGATCGTTGTTACCGGTAACAAGGAAGAAGATAAGAAGTATTATCGTCACTCGGGTTACCCGGGCGGTATTTACGAGACAAACTTCAAGAAAATGCAACAGCGCTTCCCTGGTCGTGCTTTGGAGTCTGCCGTCAGGGGGATGTTGCCTAAAGGTCCGTTGGGTTACGCCATGCTAAAGAAGCTCAAGTGTTACGCTGGCAATCAACATCCTCACACAGCCCAGCAGCCCAAGGCTCTGGAAATTTAAGGAGTCGTCATGGCTGAGAGTTATTTTTACGGTACGGGTCGTCGCAAGAGCGCTATCGCACGTGTTTTTATGAAGCGCGGTAGCGGAATAATTGTCGTTAACGGAAAGCCTGTAGATCAGTTTTTTTCACGGGAAACGGGTCGCATGATTGTTCGTCAGCCACTTGCGCTGATTGAGCAGCTAAATTCTTTTGATATTAAAGTCAATGTTATTGGTGGTGGTGAATCCGGGCAGGCCGGCGCTGTGCGTCACGGCATAACCCGCGCCTTGATTGAATATGACGCAGACCTCAAGCCCTCTTTGTCAAAAGCTGGATTCGTGACCCGCGATGCTCGTGAAGTTGAACGCAAGAAAGTTGGTTTTCACAAAGCACGTCGCCGCAAGCAATTCTCGAAGCGTTGATTTTTTTGTCCGCATTCTGGAAGCCGCCTGCTGGCGGCTTTTTTTTGGAAAAAATATCAACCAGCCACTTATCTGCCGACGCGGATACGGTTGAAAAAGATGAGCCACATGCCGGCAGAGAAATCTCGTTGCCGCCGCCCGGACGATGGTTGATGGAGTTGTAAAAACGGCTAACCGAAATCGGGCGACGGGCGTCGCTGGGCGCACATTCAGAACGAAACAAACCTATTCATGCATGGTCGTGTGGCTGGTCGGAAATTTTTTGGCGAACAGCCGGTAGACGTCACCGCAAAGATTGTACGCGCCCGAGTCAGGCGAGCAGCGCCACCGCCTTGATCTGTGCGTGTAGCGCCAATCCGGGGCGAATGCCGAGGTTTTCTGCGGAGCGCTGGGTGATGCGTGCCAGCAGCGGTGTGCCGGCAACATCGAGTTTGATCAGCAGATGTCCGGGCGTCGCCGTTGGCGCCAAATCGACCACCTGCGCCGCAACGCTGTTGAGGATGCTGCTGTGCTGCGGGGGGTGCAGCGCCAGGCTGACATCGCGGGCGTGGATGCGGCAGCGTATCGGCGTTCCCGGTGGCTGCTGGTGGCGCGAGACGAAAATCGCCCCGCCGGGAAACTCAAGTCGTGTCAGTTGATGCGCCTCGTGCGCGGCGATGCGGGTGGCAATGACGACGCCGGCATCGTCGGCGAAAACCGCCGGCAGGTCGATGCGTGCGAGCACGCTGTTGAGCGACCCGCTGGCGACGACCTTGCCGGCATCGAGCAAGACCAGGTGGTCGGCGAGACGCGCCACTTCATCCGGCGCATGGCTGACGTAAATGATCGGCAGCGACAATTCGCCACGCAGGCGTTCGAGGTAGGGCAGGATTTCCAGCTTGCGTTTGAGATCGAGCGCCGCCAGCGGTTCGTCCATGAGGAGGATTTGCGGTGCGCCGAGGAGGGCGCGGGCAATCGCCACGCGCTGCCGTTCGCCGCCCGAGAGTTGCTCGGGATGGCGGTCGAGCAAGCCGCTGATGGCGAGCATTTCGGCAATCTCGGGCAAGGAAAAACGCGGTACGGCGGGCGCCGCCCTTTTTTGCCCGAATTCCATGTTGGCGCGCACCGAGAGGTGTGAAAACAGACTGGCTTCCTGAAAGACGTAGCCAATCGGCCGCCGATGGGTCGGCAAGAAATGGCCGCGCGTTGCGTCCTGCCAGACATTTTCGCCGATCGCCAGGTAGCCTCCGGCGGCGCGCTCAAGGCCGGCGATTGCGCGCAAACAAGTCGTCTTGCCGGAACCGGAGGGCCCGAATAGTGCCGTCACGCCGGCACCCGGCAAGGCAAGATCGATGTCGAGGGTAAAGCGCTGGCGCTCAACCCGGAAGCGGGCGCGAATGTCGGAACTCATCCCTCCCTCCGCCGCGCCGGGTTGAAGGTATACAAGGCCAGTAGGACGACAAAGCTGAAGATCACCATGCCGCCGGAGAGCCAATGCGCCTGGGGGTATTCCATGGCTTCGACATGGTCGTAAATGAGCACCGAAACGACCCGCGTCTTGTCGGGAATATTCCCGCCGATCATCAACACGATGCCGAATTCACCGACGGTGTGGGCGAAGCCGAGAATCGCGCCGGACAAGAATCCCGGTCGGGCGAGCGGCACGGCGACTGACCAGAAGGTATCCCAGGGGCTGGCACGCAGTGTTGCCGCAACTTCAAGCGGCCGTTCGCCGATGGCCTCGAAGGCGTTCTGGATCGGCTGCACGACGAAGGGCAGCGAGTAAAACACCGAGGCAATGACGAGGCCGGGAAAGGTAAACGGCAGCAGCCCGATGCCCAGCCACTCGGTGAAACGCCCCAGTGGTCCGTGCGGCCCCATCGCCAGCAGCAGATAAAAGCCCAGCACGGTCGGCGGCAAGACCAGCGGCAGGGCAACGATGGCGCCGACCGCCCCTTTCCAGGCCGATTGCGTGCGCGCCAGCCACCAGGCAATCGGCGTGCCGATCAGCAAGAGCAGCGCGGTGACGATGCTGGCGAGCTTGAGGGTCAGCCAGAGGGCGTTGAGGTCAGCGCTGTCCATCGCGGTTCAGTTTCGTAAAAACATCATGGCAAGGCGTAGCCGAAGGATTCGATCACCGCCTGCGCCTTGGCGCTCTTGAGATAGGCCAGTAATTCGCTGGCGGCGGCATTGTTTTTTCCGCGCGCGAGCAGCAGCGCCTCCTGGCGGATCGGTGAGTAGAAGTGTGGCGGTATCAACCAGCCCGATCCGGCGCCGATGCGGCCATTTTTGATCACTTGCGAATAGGCGACAAAACCCAGTTCGGCGGCGCCGGTGGCAATGAACTGGTGCGTCTGGGCGATGTTTTCTCCTTGAACCAGCCGCGGTGCAAGGCGCTCGGCGACCCCCATTTTGCTCATGGTTTCGATCGCTGCCCGGCCGTAGGGGGCGGTTTTTGGGTTGGCAATCGCCACATGCCTGAAGCCATCCTTTTTCAGAATCTCGCCACTCCCATCAACCCGTTGGGGGTCGGATGACCAGAGCACCAGTTTGCCGATGGCGTAAATGAAATTGCTGCCGGCAACGCCGCTTCCTTCCGCGAGCAGCCGAGCCGGCGTTTGATCATCGGCGGCAAGCAGCACCTCAAACGGTGCGCCGTTTTTGATCTGCGCATAAAACTTGCCGGTGGCGCCGTAGGAGAGCTTGAGTTGATGGCCGCTATCGCGCTCGAACAGCGTAGCGAGCACCTGCATTGGCCCGGTAAAGTTGGCGGCAACGGCCACCTGCACCTCGCCGGCGTCTGCCGAGGGCAAGGCGAATAAAGCCAGCAGCAAGTAACCGAGGCGTTTCATGGTAATGCTCCGCAGCATTCAGGAATATTTATTGAGCCATGCCGGTCGATCGCCTCAAGCAGCGTGATCCGCGTGTCGCCGAGAAAAGATAGCGCTTGAGTATTGGCTTCAAGCTTTCCGCGCAGGCGATGCAGGAGCGTTCCCATGATTTCAAAATATCCTCAGCCATATGGCGACTACTATAACCTGCCGCTCAGCGTATCAAAACGATCCTCTTTGCCGGCGCGGCTCAGATCAAATTGTCAGCAGGCAATCAACGGGGCGACACAGCAAGGCGCGTGGAAAGCCGCAAAATCGTGAATTGTTGCGGGGCATTTGTTGGCCGTGCCGACGGCGCGGGGTGGCGAGTAAAATCAGCCACCAAACTCAACAATCTGCCGAGAACTGCCATGCTCCGATTGCTCGCCCCGCTTGCCTTGCTCCCCGCATCTGCCTTCGCCGCCGGCAATCTGCCGACCCTCGGCGGGATTCCGGTCGATTTCATCCTGTTCGCCACCACCTTGCTCGGGGTAGCGCTCTTCCACCACGCCACGCTTTACGTTGCCCTCGCCGGACTGGTGACGATCAGTCTCTACAAGGTGCTGTTCACCGGCTTCAAGGCCGGTGCCGGGGTCGCCGGCCTGGTCTCTCATATTGGCCACGAGTGGGTGATCATCGCCAATCTGTTCTGCCTGCTGACCGGCTTTGCCCTGCTCGCCCGCCACTTTGAAAAGAGCCATGTGCCGGTGATTCTGCCCAAGTACCTGCCGGATGACTGGAAGGGCGGGTTTGTCATGCTGATCATGGTTTTCGTGCTCTCCAGCTTTCTTGACAACATCGCCGCCGCGCTGATCGGCGGTGCCATGGCGCACCAGCTGTTCAAGGGCAAAGTGCATGTCGGCTTTCTCGCCGCGATTGTCGCCGCCTCAAATGCCGGCGGCTCCGGCTCGGTGGTCGGCGACACGACAACGACCATGATGTGGATCGACGGCATCAGCCCATTGATCGTCATTGACGCCTACGTCGCGGCTACCGTCGCGCTGCTCATCATTGCCTATTTTGGCGCCCGGCAGCAGCACGCCTACTCGCCGATCATCAAAAACACCCATGCGCATATACGCGTCGACTGGGGGCGTATTTTCATCGTTGCCACCATGCTGGTGATGGCGATGGGTACCAACATCACGGTCAATGTCAAATTCCCTGAATTGGCTGATCACTTTCCCTTTATCGGCGTCGCCGTCTGGGCGGCAATCATTCTGACCATTCCGGTTCGTCGCCACGACTGGGAGCTGCTGCCGGAAACTATCAAGGGATCGGTCTTTCTCCTCTCGCTGGTGCTCTGCGCCTCGCTGATGCCGGTCGAGGAACTGCCGCCCGCCTCCTGGCAATCGGCGTTCACGCTCGGCTTCGTGTCGGCGGTATTCGACAACATTCCGCTCACCGCCCTGGCGCTGCGTCAGGGCGGCTTCGACTGGGGCTTTCTCGCTTACGCCGTCGGCTTTGGCGGCTCAATGCTGTGGTTCGGCTCCTCGGCCGGCGTCGCCCTCTCCAACATGTACCCGGAAGCGAAATCGGCAGCCAACTGGCTCAAGCACGGCTGGCATGTGCCACTGGCCTATGTCGTCGGCTTTTTCGTCATGCTGGCGGTTCTCGGCTGGCACCCGGACAGCGGCCACAAAAAGGTCGCTGCGCCACTCGCTGCCGAAGCCAGCAGCACATCAACCGCGCCCGCGCAGTAAAGGTATCGTCACGTCCTTGCGGAGAACGCGTCATGCACCGCAGAAACTTCATTCGCCTGACTGCCGGTGGCCTCCTGGTTGCCGCCGCCACCGCGCACGGGCTGGTCATGCAGCCCTTGTCGCAGGCGCTGCAGGAATATCCCGAACAAGAAAAGCCCTATGCCGAGATTCACGCCCTGCTGGCGGCGAAAACGCCGGCTGAAACCATCCAGATGTGGGCGCCTGTCGGCTTTGCTGAACCGGTCACGCCTTCACCGCGACGGCGGCTGAATGATTTCATCAAGGACTGAGCGATTGCCGTAAGCCCTCGGCACGCGGCAGAATCAATGCTGCAGCAACCTTTGCTCGGCGGCCGTCACCGCTTCCGTGTCACCGAGCACGACGACCACATCGCCCTCTTCAAGCACGGTCTCCGGAGCCGGCTCGACGGCCCGGATGCCGCGGCGGCGAATGGCGCTGACTTCGCAGCCGAGTTGTTCGAGGTCGAGTTTATCCAGCGTTAAGCCGATTGCCGCTGCGCCGGGAGTCAGCCAGATTGAATGCAACCGGGGATGATGTTCCTCGTCGTCATCCCAGTCACGATCCGTCGCGCCGCGATAAAACCCGCGCAGCAGGCTGTAGCGTTGCGAGCGGGTCTGGCGGATGCGTTTGAGGACGCGATTGATCGGGATGCCGACCAGAACCAGCGCGTGCGAGGCCAGCATCAAGGCCGCTTCAAGTGCTTCCGGAACGACCTCGGCGGCACCGGCGCGGGTCAGGCGCTCCATGTCGCGCTCGTCGATGGTACGCACGATGACGGGCACCTCCGGTCGCGCTTCATGGACGTGGTGGAGGATTTTTTCAGCGAGCGGGGTATCGCTGACGGTAACAATGATGACGCTGGCGCGCATCAGGCCGGCGGCGATCAGCGCGTCCTTGCGCGACGCATCGCCAAAAACCACCGTCTCGCCGGCGCCCGCCGCCTCGCGGACGCGATCGGGGTCGAGATCGAGCGCAATGTAATTGATGTTTTCCTGGCTCAGGAAGCGCGCGAGATATTGGCCGTTGCGCCCGAAGCCGCAAAGAATCGCGTGCTTTTCGGTGCCCATCGACTGGGCGGCGATTTTCGTCAATTGCATGGAGCGCATCAGCCATTCGCTGGCGACAAAGCGCATGACCACTTTTTCACTGAAATGGACGATGAAGGGCGCCAGCAGCATTGACAGCACCAGCGCAGTCAGGGCGACCTGTTCGATTTCCTTGGGCAAGTGGGTGATTTCGCCGAGCAGCACAAAGCCGAACTCGCCGCCGGCACAGAGCCACAGTGCCGAACGAACGGCGTTACCGGGACTGGCGCCGAGCTTTCGCGAAAGCAGCCCGACGACCGCCGCCTTGATCACTAGCAAGGCGCTCAAGGCCAGAAGCACCTGCCACCACAGGCTGATGACGATGTACATGTCGAGCTTGACGCCGATCGTCACAAAAAACAGCCCCATCAAGACATCGCGGAATGGCTTGATGTCTTCCTCCACCTGCAGGCGGTATTCCGTCTCGGAAATCAACATGCCGGCAACGAAGGCACCAAGGGCAAGCGAAAGGCCGGCCAGTTCGGTCAGGTGGGCGAGGCTGAGCGTGATCAACAAGACGTTGAGGACGAACACCTCCGACGATTTGGCGCGGGCGACGATGTGAAACCATTTGCGCATCAGCTTCTGGCCAAAAACCAGAATGACGGCGAGGACAACCACCGCCTTCAACAGCGCGATGCCCATCAGCATGGCCAGTTTTTCGGGCGGCTGGGTCAGCGACGGGATGAGTACCAGCAAGGGAACAACGGCGAGATCCTGAAAGAGCAGAACGCCCATGATGTCGCGGCCGTGTGCCGAGTCGAGCTGCATTCGCTCGGACAGCAGCTTGGTCAGGACGGCGGTGGATGACATCGCAAAAACGCCCCCCAGCGCAATCCCCAGCTGCCAGCTGACGCCGAGAAGCATGACCAAAAAGGTGAACAGCATCATGCTGAGCACAACCTGCAGCAGGCCGAGACCAAAAACGATGCGCTTCATGGCATAGAGTTTGGGCAGCGAAAATTCGAGGCCGATCGAGAACATCAGGAAGACGACGCCGAATTCGGCGAGCGCCTGGGCGCGCGTAATGTCCTGCATCAAATTGAGCGCGTGCGGGCCGATCAGGCTGCCGACCAGCAGATAACCGAGCACCGGCGGCAGATTGAAGCGGCGGAAGATGACCACCGCGAAAACCGATGCGCCAAGCAGCAGGAGGGCAAGGGGGAGTGTGCTCAAGGGGCCTTTAGCGAAGTCGGGTATACTTGAAACATCATAACCGCAGCATAGCCATGAACCCAAGCCCATCCGCTCCACAATTTTCGCCGGAACGCGCACTGGCTCTGGGTCGCCAGACACTGAGCATTGAAGCGGCAGCGGTCGAGGCGCTCAAGGATCGCTTGAACGCCGATTTTGCCCAAGCCGTGGCGCTGATTCTCGCCAGTCCCGGGCGCTTGATTGTCAGCGGCATGGGCAAATCCGGGCACATCGCGCGCAAGATTGCCGCAACCATGGCAAGTACCGGAACCCCGGCTTATTTCGTTCATCCGGCCGAGGCCAGTCACGGCGACCTCGGGATGATCACCCGCGATGATGTCCTGCTCGCACTATCAAACTCCGGCGAATCGGAAGAATTGCTGCGCATCGTGCCACTAGTCAAGCGCTCGGGCGCGCGCCTGATCGCCATGACCGGCGTTGAGGGCTCGACCCTGGCGCGCGAAGCCGATGTCCATCTCGATGCCGGCGTCGCCCAGGAAGCCTGCCCCCACAATCTGGCGCCAACGGCCAGCACTACCGCCGCGCTCGCGCTCGGCGATGCGCTGGCCGTGGCTTTGCTTGATGCGCGCGGTTTCAGCCCCGACGATTTTGCCCGCTCACATCCTGGCGGTTCACTCGGGCGTCGCTTGCTGACGCATGTACGCGATGTCATGCGAGCGCGCGCGCAGGTGCCGATGGTGCCTCCCGGCACCGAAATTGGTGCCGCAATCGTCGCCATGTCGCGTGGCGGCCTCGGGCTGGTGGCGATTGCCGATGCCGACGGCAAAGCGCTGGGAATCTTCACCGACGGCGACTTGCGTCGCGCCTTCGAGAAAAAAATCGATCTGCAATCCGGTGTGATCGATACGATCATGCACCCGCAGCCCTATACCATCGGCGCCGAGCGTCTGGCGGTTGAAGCCGTCGAAATGATGGAACGCCTGCGCATCAATGCCCTGCTGGTGATTGATGCCGACGGCCGTATCGCCGGGGCGCTCAACATGCATGACCTGTTTGCGGCCAAGGTGATTTGATGGATGCCCTGAGCCGTGCTGCGGCAATCAAGTTGGTCGCTTTCGATATCGATGGCGTGATGACCGACGGCGGCCTGCATTACACCGACGACGGCGGCGAACTCAAAACCTTCAACGTGCAGGATGGTCTCGGCCTCGTTTTGATGCGCCGTGCCGGGTTTGCGCTGGCCATTGTCACCGGCCGAACCTCCGGCGTCGTTGCCGCACGGGCGGCCGATCTCGGAATCGACGAGGTTTACCAGGGGGTTGCCGACAAGCACGCGGCAGTCAGCGAGTTGCTCGCCAAACTGGGTCTGGACTGGTCAAACTGCGCTTTCATGGGCGACGATCTGATCGATATTCCGGCGATGACCCAATGCGGTCTGGCGATTGCGCCGGCCAATGCGCGAGCCGTCGTCAAGGCGCAGGCGCATTTGCTGACTGCCGCCGGGGGCGGGCACGGCGCAGTGCGCGAGGCCTGCGAATTCATTCTGGCGGCGCAAGGAAAACTTGACGCCGCCTTTGCCCCTTATCTCGCCCGCCGATGAAACACTGGCCCGGCCATCTCTTTCCTGTCATTTTGCTGGGCGTTCTGGCAGCCCTCAGCTTTTGGCTGCAAACCATCGTTGAGCGTGGCGAGACACCGCCTGCCAAGATCGTCCGCCACGAAGCGGACACCGTGGTCGAAAACTTCAGCGCACGCCGTCTGGACGAAAACGGCCAGGTCAAATACCGCCTGATTGCACCGTACATGATGCACTTTGCCGATGACGACTCCTCCGAACTGAAGTCGCCGACACTCGTTGCCTACCGGCCGGATGCCCCGCCGGTGACGGTTTCCGGGCGCAATGCCAAGGTTTCATCGAAAGGCGAGGTCGTTTATTTGTGGGACAGCGTCGTCGTCACCCGCGAGGCCACGCCCGGGCGCCCGGCATTAACCGGCACGATGCCCGATTTGACGGTTCTCCCGGATGCCGGCACGGCGTTCACCCCGAGCCCGGTTGAAATCACCCAGGGCGCCTCATGGGTCAAGGGCGTCGGGATGCAGATTGATAACGAAGCATCTACTTTCCAGTTGCAGTCACAGGTCAGCGGCCTGTATTTCCGAGTCAGGGAACCCCGATGAGCATCCGTATTCTCCCCCTTGCCCTTGTTTGCCTGATCTCCACCAGCGCCATGGCCGAACGCGCAGACCGCGACAAGCCGCTGCAGATCGAGGCCAATCGCGTGTCAATCGACGACGCCCGGAAAATTCAGATTCTCGAGGGCGACGTTGTCTTGATCAAAGGAACGATGGTGCTCAGAGCCGACCGCGTGGTCGTCACTGAAGATCAGTACGGCTTCCAGAAAGGCACCGCTTTCGGCGGCAAGGACGGGCTCGCCCGCATCCGCCAGAAGCGCGAGGGACTCGACGAGTATGTCGAAGGCGAAGCCGAGCGCATCGAGTACAACACCAACAACGAAGTAGCCGAATTGTTCCATCGCGCCTGGGTCAAGAGCGGCGAGGATCAGGTCAAAGGCGATTACATCTGGTACGACGGTATCAGCGAAAAATATCTCGTTACCGTCGGTGATACGCGTGACGCCAAAGCCCCGCCGGGACGGGTTCGGGCGATTATTCAGCCAAAAAACAAGGGCACCGCGCCGAGCGCCGCAGTCAAGGGAAACCCGCTTGACCTGCGCGGCGCGAGCAATTTGAGTGCGCCGCCGAGTCGCGAATAAGGCGCCGAAAAAACCGCTTCCGGCGCTCTGCCAGAGGCTTTCCTGAAATTTCTGCCAAGCGCCGCTAAGCGGCTGATTTATATTGCCTAAATAGTTTTGGTGCAGCGCACCAAAACTGCTTGACATCAATAACCTCGTTGCTATAATGAACTTCATGTTGCGGCGCAACATTTAATTCGGTGTTGTACGCCGCTACTGATTAAACCCTCACTCACAAGGAGATTCATCATGTTCAAGACCCCTGAGCAATTCGCCGCTGCCAACAAATCTGCTGTTGATTCCCTGCTGTCGCTGGCCAATACCGCACTCGCCTCTGCCGAGCGCATCGCCGCCCTCAACCTGAACACCGCCCGCTCGGTGATCGAAGACGGCGTCTCCGGCGCCAAGGCGCTGATGGGTGCCAAGGACGCGCAGGAAGCGATGTCCATCCAGGCCTCCCTGACCCAGCCGAATGTCGAGAAAGCGGTTGCCTACTCGCGTTCCGTTTATGAAATCTCTGCCCAGACGCAGGAAGAGCTGGCCAAGATGGTTGAAGCGCAGTTTGGCGATTTCCAGAAGAATGTGGCCGATCTGCTCGACAAAGCCGCCAAGTCTGCCCCGGCCGGTTCCGACGTGGCCGTTGCCGCCGTCAAGAGCGCGATTGCCGCTGCCAACTCGGCTTTTGACAACATGAACAAGGCCGCCAAACAAGTGGCCGAAATCGCCGAGTCGAATGTCGCTGCCGCGACCAACGCAACGGTCAAGGCGGTGAGCGCCTCCGCTGGCAAAAAGAAGTAACTAGCCGCAAGTTGTAAAAGCCCCCGTGAAAACGGGGGCTTGTTTCATCCACACCCACCAAAATAGATTGGAGAAGATGATGAGCAACCCGAATATCGAACAAATCACCGCCGCCCAGAAAGCCAACGCTGAAGTCATGATGGCGCTGCTGCGCACCGCCTTCAACGGCGTCGAGCGCCTGACCGCCCTCAACATGGCCGCCTCGCGGGAATTTTTCAACACCACCATTGCCGGCACCCAGCAAATGCTGTCTGCCAAGGACGCCAACGAACTGGCCAAGCTGAATGGCAACCTGGCGCAGCCGGGCGCTGAAAAATGGATGGATTATTCGCGTACCGTCTATGACCTGGTCGCCGAGATGCAAAAGGAAGTCACTTCGGTACTCGAAGCACAGTACAGCAGCTTCCAGAAAAACGCCGATAGCGCCGTCGCCAAGGCTTCTGCCTCGGCACCGGTCGGCGGCGACGTGTTTGCCGCAACGATGAAGTCGATGATGGATGCCTCGACCAAGGCATTCACCAACATGTCCGGCATGGCCAAGCAATTGACTGACATCGCCGAAGCCAACATGCAAGCCGCCGGCAAGGCCGTTACGCCGGCCAAGAGCGCAACTGCTGCGGCAGCCAAAAAAACCGCCAAGTAATACGACGTCGCTCAACAAGGAAAAGCCCGCGAATTTCGCGGGCTTTTCACGTTCACCATAGCGGCGATGCCATGACGACTACGGGCGCCAAACCCAGGTAATTTGCCGGCGCTCGACTTCCTGGCGAATGTCGGCCATGGCCTGATCGACGAGTTGCGGGTCGCCTTCGACGCCGAGTTCAAGATGGCGGCGCTCGCCGTCTTTCATCGACGGCAGCGAGAACAGGCGCAATGTCGGGTAAGCCGCGACAATCGCCTCCATCAGATCGAGCAGCGCGCTCTCGTAAGCGCTTGCACCCGTCAGCAGGAAGGCTTTTTCCACCGTCGCCCCGCTCGCCTTGAATTGATCGCGATAAAACGTCTCGAGCGCCCATTCGATCATCGGGTGCGCCATTTGCGGAAAGCCGGGGACGAAATAATGTTCGTTGACCATGAAGCCGGGAATTCGGTTGAAGGGGTTGGGAATGATCTTGACGCCCGCCGGGAAGGTGACCAGCAGCTTGCGCTTGTCGGTGATTTCATCGACGCCGGGGAAGCGGGCTTGAAGTTCCCGATAGCCGTCCGGATGCAACTCAAGGCCGACGCCGAGCGCCGCCGCGACCGCCTGGCGGGTGTGGTCGTCGGGGGTGTTGCCGATGCCGCCGCAGGAAAAGACGACGTCGCCGGCGGCCATCGTTCGCCGATAGGTGGCAGCGAGGCGCTGGCGGTCATCGCCCAGATAGTCAACCCAGGATAAACGCAGGCCGCGCTGACCGAGCAGGGCGGCGATTTTTTCGAAGTGCTTGTCCTGACGTTTGCCGGAAAGAATTTCGTCGCCGATGATGACGGCACCAAAAATACGACTCATGGATGATCTCCCAAAACACTGACCAGGGCGCCGCACCGCTGGCGGCGCAGGGCTTCAAGGCCATAATGAACGAATGACAGGGCGCTCAGTGCCGGTACCAGCAGGCCGAGCAGCGGAATGTGGGCGAGCAGCGCCATGCTCAGGCCGAGCATGAAGAGCGGCGTTTTGTGGCTCTGCTCGAGTGCGCGCCATTCGTCGGCGGTGGCGTGCATGGCCAGCGCGTCGTAGGCAAAAGTGCGGCGGTTGAGCCAGGCCATCAAGAGCATCGGCAGGATCAACGAGAGGCCGGGAAGCAACCACAGCGGTAGCGTGATCAGCCAGCCGGCAATGAACAAAATCGAGGCAAAAATGCTGTTGGCCGTCGCCGCTGCAAAACTGTCGGCACCCATCGGCGCCACATCCGCGTAATCGCTGGCGGCAAGATGTTTCAGCATTAACGGCAAAATAATGACGGCGGCGAGCAGCGAAGCGGCCAGGTAGGCGGCGGCGAAAATCGCCATCCAGCCGCCGAGGTAGGCCAGCACGTAAGCCAGCCAGAGGAGCCCCCAACTGACCAGCAGCGTCATCGGCGGGTAAGTCAACAAGCGCTCGACCAGCGCACCGAGTCCCCAGATCGCCAGTCCAAAGGTCAGCAGCAGGGAAAATACAGCCGGAATCAGCACGTAAATCCACAATTTTCTCTGGCGCAAGCTGCTCAATGTGCGCGATAGCGCCAGCATGATGTCAGCCATGTTGAATTCCCTCCCATTGTTTTTGCAGGCGTTTGCTTGAGATCGGCGTCGGCGTTTTTAATTCCTGGGCGAAGAGGCTGACGCGCAATTCTTCCAGCAACCAGCGGAACTGGGCAATCTGGGGGTCGTGGGTGCCAAGTTTTGCCAGTTGCAGGGCGCGCCGCTCGTAGTGGCTCCAGAGCGGGGTGAATTCGGCCTGCCAGCGAGCGTCGCGCGCCGGGTCGCTCTTGAGTTTGTCGAGGCGGACTTGCACCGCCTTCAAGTAGCGCGGGAAATGCTGCAGGCGCTCGAACGGGGTTTCGACCACAAACTGCTTGCCGATCAGGCGTTTGACTTGCCCCTCGATGTCAGCAATGGCCGCCGCGTGCGCCCTGAAGGCCGGCATTTTTTTGATCACCGACTGCCACTCGCCGAGTACCGTGCCGACCAGCCGGCAGACCTCCTGCATGATCAGGCCGAGCCGCGCCTTGCTCTCGTCGCAACGGCTTTTGAAGGCATTCGCCGTCGTCGGCAGCGGTTCGCCGAGGCAGGCACGTTCAAAAGTCAGGGTCAGGATCTGCGCCTTCAGATCATCGGCGCTGCCCAGCGCCATATATTGCATGGCCATCGGGTTGAGACCGGGGATGTTTTTGTCGAAATACTTCACCTGGTCGCGGAACTGCAGCATGAACAGGCGCAGCAGGCCGCCGCGATGGGCGACGGCGGCCTCTTCGGCGGAGTCGAAAACCTTGAGGCTGACGCTCTCGCCGTCGTCGCTCAGCCCCGGATAGCCGAGCACCGTTTGCCCGGCAACCGGCACTTCCATCAGCTCCGGCAAATCGCCAAATGTCCAGTCGGTCAATCCGGTGAACCCGGACGGCGTTTCGTGCAGCTCGGCAAACTCCTCCCGCGCCTGGCGCCCCCATTCGGCGCGCAAGGCCACCAAGCTGCGATTGATGTCGAGTTGACGACCATGCTCGTCGATCAACTTGTAGTTCATCGAAAAATGCGCCGGCAGCGCTTCGGGACGGAAGGCATCCGGCGTCACCGCCCAGCCGCGCGCATTGAGGCCACGCGCTTCAAGAATGTGCTCGATCAGCGGCATGATCAGCCCCTGGTTGAGCTTCTTTTCATTGCCGGCGACGGCCAGCAAGAATTCATCGACAAAGTCGGGCACCGGCACCAGTTTGGCGCGGATTTTTTGCGGCAAGGTCTTGATCAGTTGCACCAGTTTTTCCTTGAGCAGCCCCGGCACCAGCCATTCCATGCGCAAGGCCGGAATCTGGTTGAGTTGCGCGAGCGGCAGCGTCAAGGTCACGCCATCCCGCGGCGACCCCGGCTCGAAGTGATAGCTGAGTGGGTAATCGACGCCTCCGACCTTGAGATGATGCGGAAAAGCATCGGTAGTCACGCCGGCCGCCGAGTGGCGCATCAAATCGTCTTTGGTGAGAAAAAGCAGCGTCGGCGCCGTCCGCTCGGCTTCCTTGCGCCAGTGGTCGAAGGCAGCGCCGTTGTGGATGGCGGGCGGAATCAGCGCATCGTAAAAGGCAAAAATCAGTTCGTCGTCGACCAGCACATCCTGTCGGCGCTGCTTGTGTTCGAGGTGTTCGATCTCGCGAATCAGCTTCTGGTTGTGCTGAAAAAACGGCCAGCGTTTGGCAAACGCCTCGTCGATTTCTTCACCGACCAGCCCTTGACGAATGAAAATATCGCGCGCCTCGGCCGGCGCCAGCGGGCCGTAGTGGATGCGCCGCTTCGGGTTGATGACGACGCCGTAAAGTGTCGTCCGCTCCCAGCCGGACACCTGCATCGCCTTCTTTTCCCAATGCGCGTCGAAATAGCTGCGCTTGATCAGGTGAGCGCCCACTTTTTCCAGCCAGTCCGGTTCGATTCGCGCCACACAGCGACCGAAGAGGCGTGTCGTTTCGGTGATTTCAGCGGCGATGATCCACTTGCCGGCCTTTTTTTGCAGTGGCGACGCCGGGTGAATCAGGTAGCGAATGCCGCGCGCCCCGAGGTAATACCCCGATTCATCGGCCTTGCAGCCGAGATTGCCGAGCAGGCCGGCGAGCAGGGCTTGATGGATGGCCTCGTAGGTAGCCGGCAGTTCGCTCTCCTTCCAGCCCAGTTCGCTGACCATCGCATGTAACTGGCCATGCACCTCGCGCCACTCGCGCAAGCGGAGGTAAGAAAGAAAATGCGCGTGGCAGGTATCGACCAACTGCTTGTTCGATTTTTTGTGTTCGACGGCATGCTGAAACCAGTTCCACAGCTTCCACCAGGCCAAAAACTCCGAGCGCTCGTCGGCCCACAGCCGGTGTTTTTCGTCTGCCGCCTGCTGGCGCTCTTGCGGCCGCTCACGCGGATCCTGCGCCGACAAGCCGGCGGCAATGACCATCACTTCCCTGAGGCAACCGAGATCGCGGGCGGCAACGAGCATCCGGCCGATCCGCGGATCAAGCGGCAACCGGGCCAGCGACTGGCCGATCGGCGTCAACGCCTGCTCGTCGTCGAGGGCGCCCAACTCCTGCAACAGCGCGTAGCCATCGGCAATCGCCTTGGCCGGCGGCGGTTCGATAAAGGGAAAGCGCTCGACATCGCCCAGGCGCAAGGACTTCATGCGCAAAATGACGCCGGCAAGGCTGGAGCGGAGGATTTCCGGGTCGGTAAACGGCGGCCGGGCGTTGAAATCAGCCTCGTCGTACAAACGGATACAGACACCCGCCGCAACTCGCCCGCAGCGTCCTGCCCGCTGTCGCGCTGCCGCCTGCGACACGCGCTCGATCTGCAATTGCTCAACCTTGTTGCGATACGAGTAGCGTTTGACGCGCGCCAGCCCGCTGTCGATCACATAACGAATACCCGGAACGGTGAGCGAGGTTTCCGCCACATTGGTTGCCAGCACAATACGCCGCTGCCCGCTGGAGGGCTTGAAGATGCGATCCTGGTCGGCGGCCGAAAGGCGTGAAAACAGGGGCAGAATTTCCGGCGCCTGCGCGCTCGAGGCGCCGGGACGCGCCAGCGCGTGCTTACGCAGGGCTTCTGCCGCTTCGCGGATTTCCCGCTCGCCGGGCAGAAAAACAAGAATATCGCCGGCACCCTGACGCGCCAATTCATCGGCGGCATCGACGATGGCATCGTACAAATCGCGCTCGTCGTCCTTCTTTTCAATATCCGCCACCGGCCGGTAACGCACCTCGACCGGGAAAAGCCGGCCGGACACTTCGATTACCGGCGCTCCGTTGAAATGCTGCGAAAAACGCTCGGCGTCGATGGTCGCCGAGGTAATGATCACTTTGAGATCGGGGCGCTTGCTCAACAATTGCTTGAGGTAGCCGAGCAAGAAATCAATATTCAGACTGCGCTCGTGCGCCTCGTCGATGATGATTGCCTCGTAGGCATTCAGGTAGGGGTCGGACTGTGACTCGGCGAGCAAAATGCCATCGGTCATCAGCTTGACCCAGCTCTCCGGGGATGAGCGATCCTGAAAGCGAATCTTGAGGCCGACCCCCGCGCCGACCTGCGTTTTCAACTCCTGCGCCAGGCGCGTTGCCACCGAACGCGCCGCCAGCCGGCGCGGTTGCGTGTGGCCGATCAAGCCGCGCGCGCCAAGGCCGAGATCAAGACAGATTTTCGGCAACTGCGTCGTCTTGCCCGAACCGGTCTCGCCGCAAACGATCACCACCGGATGCCGGGCAATCAAGTCGGCAATATCGGCACGCCGCTCATTGACCGGCAGATCGCCGGCGAACTCCGGGCGGGGCAGTTTGGCGCGGCGTTCGGCGACTGCCGCCCGCGAATGATCGAGCAGCGCATTCAGTTCACCGTGCGTCTTCTGCCGCTGATCCGCCCCGGCGCGCTGGCATTCTCGCTGCAAGGCGCCAAGGCGCCGCAAATCACGGGTCAAACAGCCAAACTCCGGCGCCTCCGCCGTCCGCACGTGGCGCGTTCCTGAATCTTTACGCATCGTCTCAGTTATCCAGCGGCGAAATAACGCCGCGCCCGCCCTTGTTCAAAACGTGGGTGTAAATCATCGTCGTCGCCACATTGGCGTGGCCGAGCAACTCCTGCACGGTGCGAATATCGTAGCCGCCCTGCAGCAAATGCGTAGCAAACGAATGCCGCAAGGTATGCGGTGTCGCCGGCTTGCTCAGCCCGGCCGCCTGCACGGCCTTTTTCATCGCCCGCTGCAACAGCTTTTCATCCACATGATGACGCCGCTCCGCGCCACTACGCGGATCAACCGAATAAGAGCCGGCAGGAAAAACATACTGCCACCCCCATTCGCTTGAGGCA
Source organism: uncultured Pseudomonadota bacterium (assembly GCA_903951825.1). GTDB lineage: Bacteria > Pseudomonadota > Gammaproteobacteria > Burkholderiales > Rhodocyclaceae > Azonexus. The sequence goes on along the minus strand of CAJBDJ010000060.1, from coordinate 893 downwards.
TTGGGGTACTTGCGATCAAGCGCATCGGGCAGATAAACCCCGGCCATCTCCTTGTCCAGATCAGCTTCGTACAGCAGACGGCGCTTTTCCAGATGATCGGAGAGTGGCGGAATCAATTTTTTCGGCAACATCGTCACCCTGTCCTTGGCTCCCTTGCCATCCCGCACGACGATCTCGGTGCGGGTGAACTCGACGTCTTTAACCCGCAAACGCACACACTCCATGAGCCGCATGCCGGTGCCGTAGAGCAATTGCGCCATCAGGCCGTAAGTCCCCGACATCCGACCCAAGACGGCCAACACCTCCTCCCGCGTCAAGACCACCGGCAAACGCGCCGGCCGCTTGGCGCGTACCACCTCGTCCAGCCAGGGCAACTGAATACCCAGCACCTCACGATACAAAAACAGCAGCGCCGACAACGCCTGATTCTGCGTTGCCGCCGCCACCCGCCCCGCCACCGCCAGATGCGTCAAAAACGCCTCGACCTCCACCGCCCCCAACTCGCGCGGATGCCGTTTATCATGAAATAGAATGAAACGCCGCACCCACTGGATATACTGCTGCTCAGTCCGCAAGCTGTAATGCCGCAATCGCAACCGCCCCCGCAACTGCTCAAGCAACTTGGGGGGTTGAGGAACTTCCGAAGCAGTATCACCAGTCATTAACTTGTCTTTAATTAAGCAGTTAGGTTAAAATGAAAACTGTTATACACCTTTTTGAAAATGAGTATACACCGCTTGCGGTGTATACTGAACGTTGGGCCCCATAGGCCATGGTCATCTTCGAGTCCGAAGCCCACTTGATTGACTCCCTTGGTCATCACGACGACTTGATTCGCCAGTGTGTGCAAGGCCATTTGAGCTTCGACGACTTCTGTTCCGAATATCACGATT
>CAJBDJ010000059.1 GCA_903951825.1 uncultured Pseudomonadota bacterium | reverse complement strand
CGAGCAGACACACATCTTGGCCGCCTTGAACCTCACAAAACCACGACTACCGGAGCAGCTAACCTTGCTGTAGTGGCAATTTTTAAAACAACTTCTAATAAATACAGATACTTGCGTCAGCAACTGTTGAACTCGGGTGGGAATCCTCAGTTTGAGCACGCCTTTGTCGAATTCTGCCGCCACCTGGTCGAGATCCAGTTCCTTCGACAAGGTAAAGACCCGTCGATAGCGCGGCGAAGCAACCTCAAGGTGCGTCGATTCGAGGTCTTCCGGCATGTTCAGGCGCATCTCGCCTTCAATCGTCAGTGTGTCGTTATCGACCTGAAGGTGCAGCGCATCTTTCGGTACGCCCGGGAGATCGGCGTGCAGGGTGATTCCGGCGGCATCCTCGATAACGTCAACCGGCGGCAGCAGGACTGCTTCATTCCGCTCGGCTGGAGCGGAGCTCGGGCTGGCAATAGTTTTTTCACTCATGATCAGACTCTCCGTTCAGTGCACGACAATCCGTCGCGGTTGGATTGCCGCCAGGCGTTGAATACTCACATGCAGCACTCCATCGCGATAACGTGCCTGGACGGCATTCGGGTCGATGTCATCGGGTAGCGTGACGACCCGCCGGAAGCGTCCGGCGAATCGCTCGTCGATATGCCGCATCGCCTTTTCATCCGGCTGCGGCGCAATGATCTGGCGCTCGCCGGCAACGGTCAAGGTGCCTTTTTCAATTTGTACATCGATGTTCGCCGGATCAAGCCCCGGCGCGAAGGCGTAAATTTCCACCGAGGTTGCGGTATTGCCGACATTCATCGCCGGATAGCCGCCGCGAGCGACACCGCGAATACTCGGCGAAAAATCGCTCGACAGGTGTACTTCCTTTTGCAAGCGCTCGAGTTCCGCGAAAAAATCGCGCGGGAACAGGGTTCGGTAAAGCATGGATTTTCTCCTCGTCAAAATTGGGGGGCGCCAAACGCCGCCCTGTGACCGATATAGGAACCACCTTTTCGCATTTCAAGAGGTCGTCAAGTGCCGCCGTCTGACGCGCTCGCTGTAAAATTCGTCCTCCCGCCTTGAGAAAGACAGACTCGTCATGACCCACCCGATTTACCAGATTCCCCTTACCCGCCTCGATGGCCGCGCTACCACCCTCGGTAAATTCAAGGGCGAGGTGCTGCTGATCGTCAATGTTGCCTCGCAATGCGGGCTGACACCGCAATACGCCGCTCTTGAGGCGCTTTACCAAAACCACCGGCAGCGCGGACTGCAGGTGCTTGGCTTTCCGTGCAACGATTTTGCCGGTCAGGAACCGGGTAGCAGCGAAGAAATCCAGAACTTTTGCAGCAAGAATTACGGCGTTCAATTCCCGCTTTTTGCCCGCGTGCACATCAACAGCCAGCCGCGCCACCCGCTCTATGCCCATTTGATAGCCGCGCAGCCGCAAGCCGTGGCGCCCGAGAACAGCGACTTTGCCGGCAAATTGGCGCAGCACAATTTGCTGCCGGCAGTGGCCAGCGATGTGATGTGGAATTTCGAGAAATTTCTCGTTGGCCGCGATGGCGCCGTCCTTGCCCGCTTTGCCCCGGACATGCCGCCCGATCATCCGCGCTTGCTGGCCGCGATTGAAGCCGCATTGAGCTGAGTCGCAGCGTGCATAGCGAACGCAAAATGATGGCCGATGGCGTCAAGCCCGACGTTTGTCAGCCAAGCGGTTCGGCTGAACTGCCGATGCTCGATGTCTACATGCCGATGATGAAGTCGGCGGCGATCATTTCAGCCGGGCGTCTCGGGCTCTTCGAGGCGCTCGCCGGCGGGCCGCTGTCGCTCGCCGCACTCGCCGACGCGATCGACGCCAGCGCGCAGGGCGTCGGCCCGCTGGCCGACTTTCTCGTGACCCTCGGCTACCTTGAAAAACACGGCACCGACTTTGCCAATACGCCGAGCACGCAACGCTGGTTCACCCGCACCGGCAAGGTCGATTACACGCCCGGCCTCTTATGGACGCAGGAGGCCTGGCCGATGATGGGCGCACTCACCGATGTCGTGCGCAGCGGCGCTCCCGAGCGGCCATTCTGGGAGGCGATGGTTGAAAAGCCGCATCTCGGCCAGCTCTTCGCCTCCTACATGGCAGCTTTTGCCTGTGATCTCGGCCCCGATCTACTGACGCATGTTCCCGTTGCTCGCGAGCACTGCCGCCTGCTCGACCTCGGCGGTTCGCACGGCCTCCATTCGATCCGTTTTTGCCAGCGTTACCCGCAACTCGAGGCGGTCATCGTCGATTTACCCAGCGCCCTGAGCGAAACCGGTACAACCATCGAGGAAGCGCATTTGAGCACGCGCATTCAACTGGTCGCCGGCGACCTGCTCGACTATGACTGGGGCGACAATCTCGATCTCGTCTTTTATCTGTCGGTCGCACACAACCATACGGCGGAAGAAAATCGCCGGGTGCTCAAGCGCATCGGCGACTCGCTCAACCCCGGCGGCTGGCTGGTCATTCATGACTATCTGGCGGAAGAGCCGCTCAATGCCTTTCATGCCGCCTTTCGCCTGACCTTGCTGTTTGAAACCGGGACGCAAATTTATCCCTATAAAGATTACTGCGCCTGGCTGGGGGCAGCGGGCTTTGGCGAGATCACCCGGATTGATCTCAATCCGCATGAAAAAGGCTCGCTGATTCTGGCGCGACGCTGAGCCGGCGCCGATTTGTTTGCCGCACGAGAAGCAGCTGCGCGGGACGGCAAAGCGGGATTTCAATTAGTGGCGCAGGTCGGTACACTGCGCGCTTTATTAACTGACCCTGTGGAGATTGAAGTATGCGAGGCACGTTTGAGTACAAGTTGGACGGCAAAGGCGACGCCCTTAACAGGTTGTTGAATTTTCCCCTGACGCCTCCGGCAATCGAATTCTGACAAACATGAATCGAACATTTGAAACCCCTTGTGGCGCCTTGAAACCGGATTTCAGCCGGTTTTTGGGCTCCGTATCGGGGTTTTGGCTG
>CAJBDJ010000058.1 GCA_903951825.1 uncultured Pseudomonadota bacterium | reverse complement strand
TCGCACCAAAGCCAAATTACGCGACGCAACCAGCGCTCATATGATGATGCTGGAGCAAAATCCTGAGCGCGTTATGAGCTACTTCCAGGATCGGCGTGTTAAGTATGCCGCTTAAGACTTCATCGGGCCGGAGCAATAGCAACGAATAGACGAAGGATAGCAAGGCGTTGATCCGATCCCGCGGCGGGCGTCGGCTACGACCGTCCATGCGAAAAGTCTCCCGAACTGGAGAACGAATCAGCCTATTGAGCGCAGCGAAATACTGGCGCGCTGCTTCGCCCTCGACACCGCGCAAGGTATCGGCATCACCGGCATCGGGGAGTGCCCGCAAGGCAGCGGCGAGATCAGCCGCACCCCGGGTCAGGATGGCCGCATCTTCCTCCGCCTTGGCTTCGCGGGCACCGCGCAGCAAGACTTGGCGGCAATTGCGCAGTTTGCCAGCGATACAGTTGCGTGCCACATTCAAGGCAAACACTGGGTCGCCAGCCAGGCGATGCTGCGCCTGACGCAACAGCACGTTGCCGGAAACCGGCCCTTCCAGCCGCGCTTTGAAGCGGCCATGCGTATCGAGCAAAACTAGACTGATGCCGCTGTCGGCCAGTTTGTGCATGAGCGGCAGCGACACAGAAACATGCCCGAAGCAGACGACGGCACTCAGATGATGCAAAGGCACACGCAGCCGCGTCTCCTTCTCCACCTCGACGCGCAGGGTTGCGTTATCGAGATGGATATAACTCTCGGGCGTGGTCACGTAGAGCGTGTTGAGCAGTTGCATGTCAATCATCCGCCTCAAACAAGGAATGCCGAACAGCCGCATTTTTTGGCGTCAGCGCCAGCGCTTCCGGCTGACACAAGTGGCGTAATGAACAGGCGGGGCAGTGGTCATCATTGAGCGGCGGCGGCATTTCGCCCGATTGCAGCAACTGCCGGACGGCAGCTACGGTCGACTCGGTTTTTGCCCTTAATTCCGCGTTGATCGCAACAATCCGCCGCCGACGCGACGAAGCGTAATACAAGGCGCCTTCCGGCACTGGCTTGCCGAACATCTCCTCCAAACACAACGCCTGCCCCGCCAGTTGAAGATCGTCGCACGCTGCAATGTCCACCCGCTTGTGGCGCGAACCGTGTTTGTATTCCACCGGATACGGCGTGCCATCGTGAAGGAGTTCAACGACATCCGCCTTGCCGACCAGCCCGAGCCGGTCGCAAAACAGCGGCAAAGCCCGCTCGATACGCAAACCGTCGCGCAACTCGAAACCGGGATCGTCCACCCGCTTGTGCAAGGCCTGGCCGCGCTGGGTGAACAGGTTCTCTGCGAACACCTGTTCGACGTGAATCAGCGCGCACTGGCGCGGGCAGTAAGCCCAATGCTGGAGGGCGGAAAGGGGAATGGGATCAAGGGGTTCGATCGTCATCGGGCGAGCAATCCAGAAAGAACTTCTCTACAATCTGAGGTCTACCGCGAAGGAGGATTTCACGATGTCGCTCACATACCAGCAAGTGGCCCACGCCGCCATGCAACTCAGCCCGGACGAGCGCGTAGACCTGGCGGAAAAGCTCTGGGTCAGCGTCGACACGCCGGAAGCCATTGCTGCCGCCTGGGATGAAGAAATCGCCCGCCGTGTCGCGCAACTCGATGCCGGCGAAGTAAAAACGGTACCCGCCGAACAAGTCTTTGCCGAACTGCGCGCCCGACTGAAGTGATTCCCATCCGCCTGCACCCGGCGGCCCGACGAGAAATTCGGCGGGCTTTCGAGTGGTATCTCCAGGAAGCCGGCCAACGTATCGCTGCCGGCTTTCTTGATGATTTCGAACAGACGCTGGCTCTCCTGAAAAACCACCCGGAAATCGGCGAACCCGGTGGCAGCAATACCCGCCGCCTGATTTTCCAGCGCTACCCTTACACCGTGGTTTACCGGCTCAAGGATGAGGCGCTGGAAATCGTCGCCATCGCCCACCACAGCCGGCAACCGGAGTATTGGGCGGGGCGACGGTAGAGACTTACACCCGCTTGATCAGACTCACCCCAGCCGGCAAACCGACCTCATCGATGCTGACTTCGTAATCGCCAAAGCTGCGCGGTACGTCCACATCGTCCTTACGCTTGATTTTGATACGGTCGAACAGCGAGTGCGCGTGTGCATTGCCAAGCTCCGAATCGTGCTTGAAAACGTACAGCCCGCGCGTCGACATCTCGCCACGCGCCGCTGAGCGGTCGTGCTCGAACATCTGCTCCAGCGCCTGCCAGAGCAGTTCCAGGTCTTCCTCGCCAAAGCCGGTTTGCTTGGCGAGGAAGGAGGAAACGAAACCGTGGGCGACATAGATGCCATAGGGAACGGTGTGCTTACGACCCATGGTGCGGTTGTCGCCCTACTGCTTCTCGGCCGCGGCTTCGGTCGCCACCGCCATGCGGGTAATTGAGTGTTCCTGGGCGATGATCGGATCGACGGAGCGGGCGAAGGTCAGTTGCACCGGGCCACGCACCTGGCCGCAGTTCACGCCGGTCGACATCACCGCGCCGAAGGTGCGCACGTCGAAGAAATTGGCGCACATCCACTGCCGCGCCTTGTCCACCGTATCGCCGCTGCCCTTGCGCTTCTTGTCGCTCTTTAACTCTTCCTCGGCACCTACTGCGACATAAGCTTTTTCGTGAGTCTGGTTGAGAACAGCCTTTTCCTTTACGTAGATATCGAAGGGCGGCGTTTCGCCCTTCACCAACCCAACGAAGTTGCGCACCTTGCGCTTCAACGAAACATCCGTCACCAGCCCATGGCCAGATTCGGCATCGAGACGCGGCAGGTTGCCGGCATCCGGATCGCCGTTGGGGTTGCCGTCGCGCACATCAAAAACGAGAACGAAGTCGTAGCGGTTGTTCAAGCTCATTTGGATTCTCCCTGGGTAGATTGCATGGATTGGCTGGATTCGGATTTGCTGAAAAAGTCCTGGCGCTGATGGTAGTAGCCCAGGGCAAAACGGCCTTGCTCGGGCAGGCTCAGGTGTTTCGGGAAGTCGTTGAGGCCACCCATGATTTCGCCGAGCAGACGCTCGAAATAAACGTTCTCACGCTCGTTCAGCTTCGCCAGATGGTGATTCTTGAGGCGCAGCAAGGTCGTAAAGACGCTTACCGGAGAGCTAGAAGCAGCACCGTAATAACGCTCGCGTATGGTTGTATTGGGGTTGATCGCCTTTTCCTGAATTCTTTCCAAGACGGCGAACAGACGCCCCAGCCGGTAGGCCGGGCTGGTGTTCTCTAACAGGTTGTTGAATTTTCCCCTGACGCCTCCGGCAATCGAATTCTGACAAACATGAATCGAACATTTGAAACCCCTTGTGGCGCCTTGAAACCGGATTTCAGCCGGTTTTTGGGCTCCGTATCGGGGTTTTGGCTGC
>CAJBDJ010000057.1 GCA_903951825.1 uncultured Pseudomonadota bacterium | reverse complement strand
TCGCACCAAAGCCAAATTACGCGACGCAACCAGCGCTCATATGATGATGCTGGAGCAAAATCCTGAGCGCGTTATGAGCTACTTCCAGGATCGGCGTGTTAAGTATGCCGCTTAAGACTTCATCGGGCCGGAGCAATAGTGCCAAGATTAGAGGCGTCGATCAGCACCACGTCGGCCTTGTTGGCCGCATCGATAAACAGGATGGAGACATTTGTGCCGGTAGTGGCGAAGATGTTGCTGGGCATGGAGACCACGCCAGCGAGCATATTGTTATCCACCAGATACTGGCGGATACTCTTGTCAATACCGCTTTGCGCGGTGATAAAGCCGGTAGGTACGACCACGGCAGCTTTGCCGCCGGGTTTGAGCGAGTAGATGATGTGCTGCAAGAAAAGCTGGTAGATGGCCATTTTGTCCACGGCCTGCTTCGGGATATTGGGCACCCCTGCAAAGAAGCGCTCTTGATGCTCCTTGCTATCGAGTTCGTTGCGGAAATCGCTGAAGTCCATCTTGAAGGGTGGATTACTGACGATGTAGTCAAACTTCTTGAGCCCATTCTTTTGCCCCTGAGCCTCCCGGTGATAGGGGTGGAGCATGGTATTGCCCTGAATGATGTTGGGGATGGAATGCACCAGATTGTTCAGGATCAGATTCAGGCGTAGCAGGCTAGAGGACTTTTGGGAAATGTCCTGCGAGTAGATGCTGCAGCGTTGCTCGCCGATGGCGTGGGCGATGTTCATCAGCAGCGTGCCTGAGCCGGCAGACGGGTCGTAGCAGCTCACATTGCTGACGTTGCCGCGCACCGCATCCGGCACGAGGATGGCGGCCATGATTTTGGCGACGGCGTGCGGGGTGTAGTACTCGGCGTATTTGCCGCCGCTGTCTTTGTTGTAATCCTTGATCAGGTATTCAAACAACGCCGCGTAGAAATCGTATTTCTCGTTGAAAATGCGCTCGAAGCTGAAATCACCCAGTTTGTTGATAATGGCGCGGCAGAAAGCGTCGCGCTTAGATGGGTCGGTAATGAATTCGCTGACTCGGTCAAACAGGGTGATCTTGGCGCCGCCGTCGGTTTTGACAGCGAAGATGTCGTTGTTGCTGATGGCAATGTCGCGCAGGGTGTCGTCAAACAGCTTGGCGAATTCGGGGGCGTTCTGGCGGCCAAACAGGTGGGCGATGAAATGCTCGGGTTTCAGGCGCGCGGTATCCGGCCCCATCTGCATTTGCAGCATTTCCATGTCGTCGGCACTCATGGCCGCAATGGCCGCTTCCCAGTTTTCAGCTTTAGCCAGATCGGGCCGGATTTTCTTGGCCTCAAAGGCGAACTTGTCGTTGAGAAACTTGTAGAGAAAGACCTGAGTGATGATCTTGAATTCGTTGCCATCGTTGCCCAGGCCGTAAGCGGCACAAATGGCCTTGAGGCTGTCGATTAGCTCGCGGGTGCGTTGTTCAAATTGCTGACTTACCAAGGGTGTGCTCCAGTGTTTCGATTGCCGCCCATGCGGGCGCCAGCGGAAAATTCATTCATGTATTCGGCCACCACCAGCTGGTTGATGCTTCGGCTGGCATCCGGGGTGAGTTTGATGTGCTGGCGGGTATAGAACTCGCCGATGACGATGGGTTGCATCATCCGTTCAAAATAGTTTTCGTTATTTAGCAGTTGGGTGTTTTGCAGCACCTGTTCATCAGCCTGCGCTTTGACGCCAACCAGCGCTTCAAACAGGCGGCGTTCGATTTCAGTAATGTTACCTTGCGCTTGCAGGCGCTTGTGAATGCGCGTGTATTTGGCGTCGCCCTGGTATTTGGCGCGCAGCTGGTTGTTTTGGCGGTTCAACTCTTTAACCTTGTCGTGAATGGCATTGAGTGCGCCAATATTGGCGGTCATCTCTTCCTGGCTGACTTCGCTGAGTTTCTTTTTCTTGAATAGCCGTTCCAACTCTTCCCGTAGGGTGACGAATTTCGGGTCTTGCTGGTCGAAGTTGTCGGCCAAGGCTTCGCGCGTCTGGCGCAGGGTGTTTTTCAGTTTGTCGGCCAATACCAGTTCTTCTTCCCTGATCTTGGCGAATTTGAAGATCACCTCTTCCAGTGCGACATTGAGCAGGTTGCTGGTATCAGTGGCCGATTCGATCGTTTCTTTCAGGTTGAGCAGATCAAGGTGGTTGCAGGTTTCGCGGTAGAGTTGGCCAAGCTTGTGAAAATCCAACTGCTGCAATAGCCCATAGTCACCCTGCAGGCGGATCAGGTTGTAGAGGTTGCGGGCATCGGCTAGTGCTTTTTTGAGCGCCAGTACGGTGGTGCGGTCTTGAATCTGGTTGAGTTGTGTCGAAAACTCTTCGGCATTTTCGATATTGAAGCTGAACAGGATGTCCTTGATGGCTTCGATTTCCTGCGCGATCTCTTCGGCAGATTTGAACAGGTTGGAGTAGTGCTCGATCTCGTCGCCCAGCTCGGATTGCAGTTCGTCAAAGTAGTCTTTATTGGTCTTATCGAATTCCTTGCGGATATCGGCAAAGTCGACCACGTAGCCGTAGCGGAAATCCTTGTAGGTTCGGTTGACGCGGGTGAGTGCCTGCAAGAGGTTATGCGCCTTGATGACGCGGCCCAGGTAGAGCTTTTTAAGGCGCTTGGCATCAAAGCCGGTGAGCAGCATGTTATAGACGAACAGAAGGTCGATCTTGCCGGCTTTGAAGTCTTCTACCCATTCTTTGCGCTCGTCCTTGCTGCCGATGTCGTGCAGGATCAGCGCGGCATTCTTGACACGGTTTTCCAGCAGGGTGCGGGCGGCGTAGCTGTCAGGTTGCGCGGCAGCGATGATGGCTTGCGCGGAGTCCTGAACGGTGTATGCGGGCGATGGCCGGGCGGCATAGACCGTATTGAAAATCTCGAACATCTGTTTGGCTTGATCGGCGCTGTCGCAGATCACCATGCCGCCGATGCTGGCATCGCCTAGTGCGCTGCGGCTTTTCTCGAAGTCACGCACGATGTAGTCGAGCATGGGCTCGACAAACTTCGGATGCGAGTAGATCAATTTTCGGTCGATATCGCCTTGCTGTAGCTGGATGGCAGCGAGCGCTTCTTGCAGCGAGATTTTGTAGTTGGTGGCTATTTCCTCGCGGATTAGGCGCAGGGTGTAACCGTCGGCGATGGAGGCGTTGTAGTAATACTTGTGGATATAGTCGCCAAACAGGGCGCGCGAGTTGTAATCGTCGCCCAGTAGCGGCGTGCCGGTGAGACCGATCTTGATGGCGTTGCGGTCGGACTGGCTGAGGTTGGCCAGAAAACTGCCCTGCGGGTTGTAGCTGCGGTGGACTTCATCAAGAAAATAGACGCGCTGGATGCTGAAGTCGTAATCCTCCGCGCGCACGACGTCCGGGTCATCCTGAAATTTCTGGATATTGACCACGGTGATTTCAGGCTTGCCGCTGTGGTTGTGCAGCACCTGCGTGGTTTTGATGTCGCGCGCAAATGCTTCGCGGCTGTCGATGGTATGTACCACCAGACCGCGACTGGAAAATTCACGTTGCGCCTGCGTGGCCAGATCAAGCCGGTCGACGATGAAGTAAAACTTCGGAATCACCCCTTGGCGCTGAAAGTAATCGGTGAGAAAGCGGGTGTTGTAATACGCCAGTGCGGTTTTGCCGCTGCCCTGAGTGTGCCAGATGATGCCCTTCTTCACCCCAGCACCAAGCTTCTTCTCGATGGCCTTGGTGGCAAAAAGTTGGGGGTAGCGCATTACATGCTTATGCAGTCCGTCGCTCTCATTCACGTAGGCCAGCGCAAAGCGCAGCAGGAAGGCGAGACGCTCACGGCTGAACAAGGAGGTGCAGATGCGGTTAGTCGGCGTATCGGGTGATTTGTTGCTCAGAAACTCGGGGCTGTGCTTGATGACGTTGAGGTTGTTGTCGCGCAGCACTTCGTTTTCGAGGGCGTCATCTTCACCTGCCAGCAGCTGGCTGAGGTCCAGTGCTTCTTCTTCGCGGAAATAGTTGAAGACCGGCGAGTCATAAGACGGGCTGGCATAGAACGCGCCTTCGATAGGCTGCGGCGAGCCGTCGTCGTACTCCATGTTGTTGGAGAAGACCATCAACTGGGTGATGTTGATGAAACGGCGGAAGCGTGGATTTCGGCTGCGGGTGATGATGCGGTTGCGCTCGGCCAGCACGCCTTCACGGTTGTTTGGCCTCTTGACCTCGATAAAGGCCAGCGGCATGCCGTTGATGAGCAAGGTGATGTCGGGCCGGAATTCATCGTCGCCGTTTTTGCAGGTCAGTTCTGTGACGACGTGGAAGTGGTTGTTGTCGAAGTTCTCGAAGTCGATCAAGCGAATGCCCGAGCGTTCCGTGAGTTTTTCGTAGAAGGCCTTGCCGAGGTCTTCGTTATCCAGCAAGAGCTTGACGTCGGCTAGCAGGCGATCGATGTCACCGCGTTCCATGCCGGGGTTGATCTGAGCTATAGCAGTGCGGAACAGCTCAGGAAAAATATTGGTTTCTTCATCCCAAATGGCGTTCTTGAGGGAAAGGTAGCGATAACCGAGCCGTACCAAATGCAGGATGCAGGGAATTTTGACTCTTGAGTCTTCGCTGAAAACCATCAGGCAACGCTCCCTGTTATTGATGTGGGCTGTATTGGGCAAAGCCGGAATGATAAAGGAATTGAATGCGCGAAGAGGCCCTGAAACAGGTTAATCACCTGCTTGAGGCGTGTCAGAGATTGCATCAAGAACATGGGGAAGAATCCCGCATTCCCCCATAGGGGAAAAGCGGGATTCTAGGCAATGAAAGTAGTCAGATTTCAAGCAAGACTTAGGCTGACGAGGTGTTCTCTGAATGGTGGCTACCGGGTCACGGTGTGGAAATCGTACCGCTGTAATTCTGGGGGCGTCACAGCTCGCTGCATTCGCAGGCTAGCGTTGGTTCATTGCAGGACGTCACCGGCGCGGCTGAGTTCAAGTCGTGATAGTGCGAGCGTATTCAATGCACTGGAGGCCGAGATTGGCAGTGCTACCACCATTGCTGTCACGCTGTGGGTCCTGGGGCCACGCGCTGAGGACAAGAGTTACAGCATCCTAATCCTTGGTCGCGCAAGGTCGCGGGGGAGCAGTTGGCGGAGAGTGTCGTCCGCTGCTTGACGGGACCAGGGTCGGCTTCCGGGCGTCAAATTCAGCGCCCCTGATGAATCCTTACTCTTCGGTATCGACAACTGTTTCGCCGCTCGATCAACAGACAGGCTACTTTTCTCAACCAGATTGACCGCTTCCGCCCGAAATTCCGGCGAGTACAAACCCTTGGGTGTTCGTTCCATCTTCATCCTCCAGACCGTAAATTACACGATCCGTTGGACTCCACTATTTCCAGCCTACCTCAGCCGGGGTAATGAATTTGCTGTCAATAGTGCTTTTACTTCGCTGATTTCGTTGCGCAAACTGCGCAATTCGGTGTGCAGATCCGAGCCGATTTGTTCGTGTGCTGCTGCCAGGGCTTCCCGCGCGCCTTGTTGCTCTGCCTCGCTGTAGCTTTGCATGGCGTTGACGATGATGGCGATGAACAGGTTGAGCATGGTGAAGGTCGCGACCAGAATGAACAAGACGAAAAATATCCAGGCGTAGGGGAAGTTTTCCATTACCGGCCGGGCGATTCCCATTGACCAGCTTTCGAGGGTCATGATCTGGAACAGGGTGTAGAGCGAGCGGCCGATGCTGCCAAACCATTCGGGGTGGCTGGTGGCAAAGAGGTTGGTGGCAATGACGGCGAAAACGTAATAGATGATGAGCAAGACCAGCGCGATCGAACCCAGTCCGGGTATGGCGGCCAGCAGGGCGCCGACGACACGGCGCATTGACGGAACCATGGTTAGCAGTCGTAGCACCCGCAATACCCGCAGCGCGCGCAGGACGGCGAATGGGCCGCTGGCGGGAATGAGGGCAATGGCGACGACGCAGAAGTCAAAAATGCTCCACGGGTCGCGCCAGAAGGCGGCGCGGTAGGTATGGATACGAGCCAGCAACTCGATGACAAAAATCCCCAGAATGGCCTGGTCGAGGGCGATGATCAGGCCACCGGCAATGCCCATCGCGGCGGGCCAGGTTTCCAGTCCGAGGAGGACGGCGTTGATCAAAATCAGGGCGATGATGACGTTCTGGACGCGGCTGTTCTCCACCCAGGCACGCATTTGTTGCTGGAATCTTGGTTCTGGCCGTCCACGGGGGGCTGCTGTGCTCATCTTGAGATTCGTCGTTTCGCGGCAACACGCCAGGCCCAGCATTGAAAAATCAGCATATAGCTGATGATGGCAGCCAGGCTGGCAGTGATGCCCAGGCCGGCAAACAACGGGATGCCGATGGTTCCGAGGTTTTCCCAAAGGGCTGCGGGATCGGCAAGGGAGAAGGCCACAGGCGCGGATATTCCGGTGGCCCAAGTGCCGAGCTGATAGGCAGCGTAATAAATCGGCGGCACGGTCAGTGGATTGGTGATCAGGGTGGCGGCCGCTGCCGCCGGAATGTTGGCGCGCAAGACGACGGCTGCGAACGCCGCCAGCAGGATTTGGGCGACCGGGATCAACAGGCCGATGAACAGGCCGGTCGCCACCCCGGCGGCGACGCCGCGCCGCGACCAGTGCCATAGCTTGGGGTCGGCAAGATAGGGGGCAAGGACGCCAAGCCAGCGATTGGCCTCAAGCTCCTGGCGGCTGGGAACGTAAGCCCGCAAACGCTGAATGAAGGTCGGCATGGCTCAATCGTCCTGACTCGTCAAATTCAGTGCCGTAGCGATGCCGGCGATGGTTCGGATTCTGGTGAGGGGCATGGCAATCAATCTCCCGGAGTTCAAGAAAAGCGTTCAAAAAACATGCTTGGCGCAGCGAGGGCTCATGCGTCTTGCCCGCTGACGACGGTGCGGGGCCTGGAGAGGGCGAGGCTGGCCACCACCGAAACCAGGATGATGCTGCCGACAATCGACAGCGACCACTGGATAGGCATGTGGAACCAGGGCATGGCCAACATCTTGCCGCCGATGAAGACGAGGACGATGGCCAGGCCGTATTTGAGCAGATGGAAGCGGTCGGCCATGTCAGCGAGCAAAAAGTAGAGCGCCCGCAGACCCATGATGGCGAAGATGTTCGAGGTGAATACGATGAACGGGTCGGTGGTGACGGCGAAGATTGCCGGGATGCTGTCGACGGCGAAAACGACGTCGCTGGCTTCGATCAGGACGAGCACCAGAAACATCGGTGTCGCCCAGAGGATGCCGTTCTGGCGGACAAAGAAGGATTCCCCGTGAAAAGTCGGCATAATCCGGAGATGGCCGCGCAGCCAGCGCAGCAGGGGGTTTTTTTCGAGATCCGGTGACGACTCGGCGAAGATCAGCATCTTGATGCCGGTGATCACCAAAAAGGCACCGAAAACATAAAGAATCCAGGCAAACTGCCCGACCAGCCAGACCCCGGCGAGGATCATCCCGGCACGCATGACGATGGCGCCAAGTACGCCATAGAGCAGGACGCGCCGCTGCAATTCGGGCGGCACGGCGAAATAGCCGAAAATCATGACGAAAACAAACATGTTATCGACCGACAGCGATTGCTCGATGAGGTAGCCGGCAAGAAATTCGAGGGTCTTCTTTTGCGCAATCTCGGCGCCCTGAGTGCCGTTGAGGTACCACCAGAGCAGGGCAGCGAAGGCGAGCGCCAGGCAGATCCAGGCAATCACCCAGGCCAGTGCTTCCTTGACCGAGACCCGGTGCGCCTTGCGACCGCCAAAGACGAACAGGTCAAGCGCCAGCATGGCGATGACGAAGGCAATGAAGCCGGCCCACATCGGGGCGGTGGCAAAACTATCAATCAGGGTAGGCATCGGGTTGTCCTCAGGCGCGCAGCAGGCTGGTGATTTCCCCGGCGCTGAGCGTCGCCGCCTTCTCTTGAATCTGCGGCAGGTATTGGGCTTGCATTTGCTTGGCCGGGCCGAGCAGACTGTTGAAGGTGTCGCGCAGCAGATTGGTATCCATCGTTCGTCCGCCAGCGTAATAGCGTTTGGCGACCTGGCCGAGCGCGTAGGTGGTGGCGAAGGAAAACGCCATGCCGGTGGCGGCACTGCCGATTTTGCCGAAGGATTTGCCCGCCGCTTTGCCGAGCAGCCCGCCGAGGAGCTTGCGCCCGAACTGTTCGAGATATTGCGAGGTCAGGCCGACGCCGGCGGCGGCGATGAATTCCTTGATATGACCTTGATCGAGCGTAACCCCGTGTGCTTGACCAATCGCATAAACCATTTTGATCTGTAGCGGGATGATGGCCATCGACGCCCAGGATTGCGGCAGCACTTCGAGCGCACCGTTGAGCAGAGCGTAATTGAGGATGGATTGGTCGAGATCGGCGGCCGTTGCCCCGACTGACGCAGGCTGGGCGGCGGGCCTTGCCGGTGTTGGCGGAACGAAGCCGGTTTGCTCGACCAGGGCGCCCACTTCGGCCTCGATCAAGGTGGCTTCTGCCGACGGCAGTTCCAGCAGGCGCTTGAGTTCGTCGAGGAAACGCCGTTCGCCATCGGTCTGCCGCCCGTCCGCCTCGCAAACACAGAGCGCCATTTCGTAGGCCAGCTGGCGCTGGCCAAGATCGCTGAGCATCCCGCTGACAGCGGCCAGTGACAAACGTTTGAGCAGAACATCCTGATAGAGGCGCGAGAGGTCGACGGCAGTAGTCGTGTCGGCGAGGTTGTCGGCGATACGCTTGATTTCATCTCGCTCGCTTTCATCCTTGGCGCCGTCGGCGAAGGCGGCATGGATGGCAATGGCGAGAATGGCTTTTTGTTGATCGGGGGTCATCGGGGTTTCCTTGCAAGTGAGTGATGGCGGGGAGCCTGGAGCGTTGCCTTCATTCTGTTCTGAGGTCAATCGCCGGCAGCCACCGGGCTTTTGTCGTCGTTACCGGGGTTCTCGATGCCGATGGCGCGCCGGGCGGCCAGTGCCAGGCGTTCGACGTCGCCGCTGTGCTCGCCGACGACCGTGAAATGCCCCATCTTTCGCCCTGGCTTGGCATGACGTTTGCCGTAAAGATGCAGCTTGAGCTTGGGCACTGCCAGCAGTTTTTGCCAATCAGGTTCGCGAGCGACGCCGCTATTGTCGGGAAACCAGAGATCGCCAAGCAAATTGACCATCGTTGCCGCCGAATGAAGTCGCGTATCGCCGAGCGGCAGCCCGCAGAGCACCCGCACTTGTTGCTCGAACTGGTCGGTCAGGCAGGCATCGAGCGTGTAATGCCCCGAGTTGTGCGGACGTGGTGCCATTTCATTGACGTAGAGCTGGCCGCTGACGACAAAATATTCAACCGCCAGCACGCCAACGTAGTTCATGCGGCAGGCGATTTCGACAGCCATCATTTCGGCATTTTCGATCAGGCAGGCGTTTGCCGGCGGCACTGAGGAGGTGTCGAGAACGCCGTGCAGATGCCGATTGGCGGCGGCCGGGAAAGACTTCGTTTCGCCCGCTTCGTTGCGTGCCAGCACGACTGATATCTCGTGCTCAAGTGACAGCTTTTTTTCCAGCACGCAGGGTTCGGAGCTGAAGTGACGGAAGGCGGCCAGCGCCTCGGCGCGGCTATTGACATGAATCTGCCCCTTGCCGTCGTAGCCGAAGCGGGCAACCTTGAGAATGCCGGGGAAGAGGCCGGTGTCGGCATCCTGCGCATCCGTGTCGTCAAGGATGTCGGCGTAAGGGGCATGAGGAAAGCCGTGGCGCTTGAGAAAGCCCTTTTCACCGCTGCGGTTTTGGCAGATCGCGACAGAGTTGGCATCAGGCCTGACCGGTACCGACATGGAGAGGTATTGCAAGGCAGCGGCTGGCACGTTTTCAAATTCGGTGGTGACCGCAGCGCAGGATTCGGCCAGGTAGCGGAGCGCCGCGGGATCGTCATAGGCGCTGGCCAGGTGGGTGTCGGCAATGCGCCCGGCGGGGCTCTCGGGATCAGGATCAAGGACGACGACCCGATAACCCAGGTCATGTGCCGCGATGACAAAATAGCGACCCAGTTGTCCTCCCCCAAGAAGGCCGAGTGTGGCGGGCGGCAGGATCATTTGGGCAGTTCCAGTTTCATGGCGCGAACCTTTGCCGTCTGTGCCGCGCGGAATTCGAGCAGCTTCTTCGCCAGTTTTGGGTTGCTGCCAGCCAGCAGCGCCACGGCGAACAGTCCGGCGTTTGCCGCTCCGGCTTCGCCGATGGCAAACGTGGCGACCGGGATGCCTTTCGGCATTTGTACGATGGAGAGCAACGAATCCTTGCCGGCCAGTGCTTTTGACTGAACCGGCACGCCGAGAATGGGGACAATGGTTTTGGCCGCCAGCATTCCCGGCAGGTGCGCGGCACCTCCGGCGCCGGCAATGATGGCGCGCAAACCCCGCTCCTGGGCTGCGGCGGCGTATTCGAACATGAAGTCGGGCGTGCGATGGGCGGAAACTACCTGCGCCTCGTAAGGCACAGCGAAATCTTCCAATACGCGCGCTGCCGCCTGCAGGGTCGGCCAATCCGAGTCCGACCCCATGACGATGCCAATCAGCGGCGGTGGATCGAGGCGGCGCTTCATGGTGTTTTCTCGACAGGCAGCGGTTGGTACGCTACACAGGCGCGGCGTGCAGTTACCTGCTGAGGAAGTCCTGTTGCCAGAGTGAAATCCTGGGCTTGAATCGGCAAGTTCATGGGAATTTTTCTCGGGGGGTAATTCGGCGGGCGATTATGGACTCGTCGACAATTCGTTACAAACAGATTAATAGTTAAAATAAGATCGAAAAAAACGAACAAAGGTTTTCCATCGACAAGGCGCTCCGCGAAAAATCCCCCTTACTTAGAGAGCCAGGCGGCAGCCTGCAACGTAGCGGTGTCCCGCTTCTGCTGAAAGCGCTGCGGCCAGCCCGCAGTCAAGAGTGATCCGCCTCTTGTTGCGCACGACAAGGCTGACTGGTGAATCAGCATCCGCAATTTGTTGCCGGGCAGCAGGAACTCCGGTACAAAGATGCTTGTCATTTGAACCGTTCTGACAATAAAGGAGACAAAAATGCCTAATCGTGCCGTAATGCAGTTGATTCAGGATCGTGATTTTCTGACCTCGACTCCGGAAAAAAGTGTTCGTGCGGTTGCCGCACACATGAAGCAGTTTGGGGCTGCCGCCGTTCTGGTCGTCGCTGAAGGCGATGGTGTTGTGCTGGGAATTTGTACTGAGCGGGATCTGGCTTACAAGGTACTCGCCGAGGGACTCGATCCGAAAACGCCGGTTTCCGAGGTGATGACCAAAAATCCGCAAAGCATCAGTCCGGACAAGCCTTTTGGTCATGCCCTGCACCTGATGCATGAAGGCGGTTTCCGCCATATGCCGGTGATCGATCCGCAGGGACGGCCGATCGGCATTATTTCGTCGCGCGATGCCCTGGGGCTTGAGATGTTTAATTTTCGCAAGGAACTGGAGCACCGCCAGGTGCTGACCGAGATTCTTTAGGCGCTGCGGGCTGGCCTCGATCAGCATGTTTCCGTTGTTCGATGTCAGCCTGTTGAGTATTGCCAACGAGTTACGCTCGCCGGCTCTCGATTTTTCATTTGCGCTGCTGACCTGGTTCGGCTCGCTGTGGTTGCTGGTGCCGCTCTCCGAGTTGCTGATCCTTGGCTGGCGGGGGCGTGACCGTTTTGCCGCTTGGCAGGTCGCCCTGAGCTTGCTGCTGGCGAGCGGGCTGGCCTACCTGGTCAAATATCTGGTTGGCCGCGAACGCCCCGATCTTTTTCTACCCCTTGTTGCCATGCCCGCCGATGCCGCTTTTCCCAGTGCGCACTCGGCTCAGGTGGCGGCGTGGGCGCTGGCCGTTTTTCTCATCGTGCCGCCCCGCTGGCGCTGGAAGGTGGGGAGCGGGTTGGCGCTGCTGGTGTTGGGGGTCGGGTTTTCGCGTATTTATCTGCAGGTGCATTGGCCGACCGATGTACTCGCCGGCTATTTCAGCGGCGTTCTGGCTGTCTTGCTGGTGGTCGCTTTGAGACGCCTCTTGGCGCCCAATTGATTCTGAACGACCGGCATTTTCTCGTGATGCTTGTTGGCTGATCGAGAGGCTAATCGAGTAGTTTGCGCTGATCGAGATAGTTTTCGAGTATTTCCAGCCGCACCAGCGGGTCTGCCAGCTCAAGCAGTTTTTGCTTGGCAAGATTCTGGACAGGCAGAATTTCCGTGATCCGGTAGCCAACCCATTCCGCTTCGTCCAGCGCGTGCGGCTCGGGAATGCGCTCGTTGCCGATGTCTTTGATTATCCGGCGCAAGAGCGGCAACAGGCGCTGGCGTTCGGCCGGCAGCGGCAGTGGGCCGTTGTCGGGAATGACTTCGACGATGGCGCTTAGCGACTGATCCTAAAAACCGCAGTTACCCCATACCGCTTGCATGATCGGGCAGTAAGCGGATGATTTTCGGTGGTCCGATGGCAGCAATGGTGCGCTTGAGATGATCGCAACAAAGCAGCCATACCGAGGTGATGCCCAACTGCTC
>CAJBDJ010000056.1 GCA_903951825.1 uncultured Pseudomonadota bacterium | reverse complement strand
CGTCGCTGCCGGCGTCACCGCCAGCCAGTTGTGGTTGCGCCGGGTGGGTAGCGATCTTGAGTTGAGCATTATCGGCACCAGTGACAAGAGCACCCTCAAAAACTGGTATGCGGGCAATGCTTACCATGTCGAGCAGTTCAAGACGGCGGACGGCAAGAAGTTGCTCGACACTCAGGTGGATGTGCTGGTCGCGGCGATGGCGGCTTTTGCACCGCCGGCGGCCGGTCAGACGACGCTGCCGACGGCGTATCAAACGGCGTTGAATCCGTTGATTGCCGCGAACTGGAAGTAAGGCGCAGGGCGTTCAAACGCCCTTGCTTGCCCCCATCGCTCCGGCTGCTGGCCGGGGGGTGGGGGTTTTTTTAAGAGGTTCACCAGAGAAAACCTTGCCGTCGATTAAATATTTCAATTATTCTATAAATATGAATATAAGCGATGCTGTTTCCGCGCTTGCTGCCCTCGCTCAGGAAACCCGCCTGCAAATCTTTCGCCAGCTGGTTCAAGCCGGCTCGACAGGGGTTTCGGTCGGCAAGATTGCCGAGCACCTGGGCACTGATGCCAATGGGCGTTTGAGCTTTCACCTCAAGGAACTGGTGAACGCCGGATTAGCGACGTCCAGGCAATCCGGGCGCTTCATTTATTACTCGGCGAATTACCCGGCAATGAACGAGCTCCTTGCTTATCTGACCACCAACTGCTGCGCCGGCGAACCCTGCGGCGAGCAAAGCACCCTCTGCTGCCCGGAGAATCCATCTTGAGCGCCCGCACTTTCAACGTCCTCGTTTTGTGTACCGGTAATTCAGCACGCTCGATTCTTGGCGAGGCACTCTTCAAGCATCTCGGCGCTGGCCGGATTCGCGCTTTTTCGGCGGGTAGCCGGCCGAGCGGCCAGGTCAACCCCGTGGCGCTGGAGACGCTGGAAAAACACGGCATTCCCTTACCGGACGCGCGCAGCAAATCGTGGGATGAATTCGCCGCGCCCGGCGCCCCGGAGATCGACTTCATTTTTACCGTCTGCGCCTCGGCCGCCGGCGAAGCCTGCCCGCTCTGGCTCGGCCACCCGACCACCGCGCACTGGGGAATCGCCGATCCGGCTCATGTCGAGCCGCTGAGCGCCCGCCGTGCCGCCTTTGAAACCGCGTATCGCCTTTTGCACCAACGTATCGAGGCCTTCATGACATTGCCGCTCGATACGCTATCGGCGGCAGCGATCAAGCTGGCCGCCGAAAAAATCCATCGTGAGTGCGAAGCATGAGCAGCCAATGCGAAACCGCCCTGAAGCAGGCGGCCGCGGCGCCGATGAGCGTTTTCGAGCGCTATTTGACGGTCTGGGTTTTTCTCTGCATCGTCGCCGGCATCGTGCTCGGCCGGTTGTTGCCCGAGGTTTTTCAGGCCATCGGCGGCATGTCGGTGGCGCAGGTGAATTTGCCGGTCGGCCTGTTGATCTGGGTCATGATCATCCCGATGCTGCTGAAGGTCGATTTCTCCGCCCTGCACGAAGTCAGGCAACATGCGCGGGGCATCGCTGTCACGCTTTTCGTCAACTGGCTGGTCAAGCCATTTTCGATGGCCTTCCTCGGCTGGCTGTTCATCCGCCATTGGTTCGCCCCTTACCTGCCGGCAGAGCAGATCGACAGTTACATCGCCGGCCTCATCCTGCTCGCCGCTGCGCCATGCACGGCGATGGTCTTTGTCTGGAGCCGTCTGACCAACGGTGATCCGCTATTTACGCTGTCGCAGGTAGCGGTCAACGATGCGATCATGGTCTTTGCTTTCGCGCCGATTGTCGCCTTTCTGCTGGGGCTCTCGTCGATCATCGTGCCATGGGCGACGCTGCTCACCTCAGTCATTCTCTACATTGTCATTCCGGTCGCCCTCGCCCAATGGTGGCGCCACGCGCTGCTGGCCAAAGGGCAGGCGCATGTCGATGCGACGCTGGAGAAGATCGGCCCATGGTCGATTTCCGCGCTGCTGGCGACGCTGGTTCTGCTCTTTGCCTTTCAGGGCGAAGCCATTCTGCGGCAGCCGCTGATCATCGCCCTGCTGGCCGTGCCGATCCTGATCCAGGTGCTGTTTAACTCGGCACTGGCTTACGGGCTCAATCGCGCCGTCGGCGAAAAACACGGCATCGCCTGTCCGTCCGCCCTGATCGGCGCCAGCAACTTTTTCGAATTGGCGGTCGCAGCGGCGATCAGCCTCTTTGGTTTTGAGTCGGGTGCGGCGCTGGCCACCGTTGTCGGCGTACTGATCGAAGTGCCGGTCATGTTGCTGGTGGTCAACGTCGTCAATCGCACAAAGGGCTGGTATGAATCCCGTTGAACCGCTGCCGGACAAAACTGTTCCCGCATTTACCACCCTGCCCGCGCTCGCCGCGCTCGGCGTTGCGACAGGGTTGTGGGTGCTCGCTTACCGCCACCTCGGCGACTTTGCGGATATCGTCATCGCCGCCCTCGGATTGAGTCGCCAGACGCATCTCGGCGAAGCCTTGCATTTCTTCTTCTACGACACGCCCAAGGTATTGCTGCTGCTGACCGGCATTGTTTTTGTCATGGGCATCATTCACACCTTCGTCGCGCCCGAACGCACGCGCGCCCTGCTTTCCGGCAAGCGCCTCGGCGTCGGCAATGTGATGGCCGCTGCGCTCGGCATCGTCACCCCCTTCTGCTCGTGCTCTGCCGTTCCCTTGTTTATCGGCTTTCTCTCGGCCGGCGTGCCGCTCGGCATCACTTTTTCTTTTCTGATCTCGGCACCGATGGTCAACGAAGTGGCGCTGGCACTGCTCTTTGGCTTGTTTGGCTGGAAGGTGGCGGCGCTCTACCTGGCGCTCGGCCTCAGCGTCGCCATCGTCGCCGGGCTGGTGATCGGGCGCCTGCACATGGAAAAACATCTTGAGGACTGGGTGCGCGAGATGCAATCCACCCAGTCGGCGGATTTTTCTGCGCCGACACCGAGCCTGGTCGGGCGCCTGGCTGCCGGCATTCATCATGTCAAGGAAATCGTCGGCAAGGTGTGGCCCTACATCCTGGCCGGGATTGCCCTCGGCGCCGGGATTCACGGCTATGTACCGGAAGATTTCATGGCCTCGATCATGGGTAAGGACGCGCCCTGGTGGTCAGTGCCGGCGGCCGTTTTGATCGGCGTGCCGATGTACACCAACGCCGCCGGCATCATCCCGATTGTCGAAGCGCTGATCGGCAAGGGCGCCGCCCTCGGCACCGTGCTCGCCTTCATGATGAGCGTCATCGCCCTCTCCCTGCCGGAGATGATCATCTTGCGCAAGGTACTCAAAATCCCACTGATTGCGACCTTTGCCGGGGTTGTCGCGCTTGGCATTCTGGTCGTCGGTTACGTTTTCAACGCTGTCTTGTAGAGGAAATCCCATGAACCTAAAAATCTCAGTTAGAGATGCACAACGAGCCTGAAACGCTGGCAGGCTATGGGTTTGGTGTTGATATTGGAGGTCACCCGATGGGTGAGGCGAAATTGAAGCGTTTGGCCGCAGAAGAAATGCTTTTGTCGTG
>CAJBDJ010000055.1 GCA_903951825.1 uncultured Pseudomonadota bacterium | reverse complement strand
GCGCCCTCATCGCTCCGGCCAGCACAGACGCGCAAAACAAACAGCCAAAGAATTTACAGAAGGGATGTTGCACTAACCGAGCCACCTTGGGCTTGATAAAAACCGCCTTGCCACTCTGGTCAACACCATGCAAAGCGAATACATTCTTGGCGAGATCAATGCCAACGGTGACCATATTCATGGACTTCCCCTTTCGAACGAATGATTTGGTGTGGAAACTCAATCATGGCAGCAACCGCTGCCGGCGGCTTCCGCCGCTAATTCGGGACGGGGAAGTCCCTTTCATTCGTTAGGGTGCATCAATGCAGCAGCGCATAGCGATCGCCATCTCACTTATCATCTTTCCGGCAGCGGTGATTGCTGAGCCTTGTACCGTGACTACAAAGCGAATGAAGGTCGAGGAGGGTGCGCGTGTGGCCGTACGAAACGAGGAATGTCCCAATAGCGACCGGCGCGTGATCAAAGTGCTTCTAGAACGCGATTCAGAACCCCCGCGCATTCTTGTTCGGCGAACGCAGAAGCTGTCTGAAGCTCCGACGGGCCGTGGCGCATTCATCGATCTCGAAGACGACGGCGTTCCGGAGGTTGAGTTAACCGGCTATTGCAGCGCGCCCAACTGCGAATACGAAATCTTCAAGTTCTCTGAAGACCGGAAGTCAATGTTCCATTACTACAGCGGCGGCTATGAGTCGGTAACGCGAACGCCTACTTACTTGGTTACTAGCTCATATGGCAATTACGTCTCGTGGGAATACCTCGCCTACGATCCATTCCCGCCAAAGTATCCGATCGAGAACTCCAAATTCCGCTACAGCATCTACATTAGTTCAGCCGAGGGTTCTGGCGGTCTCACTTGCAGGATCACTGAGCCGTCGTCGCGAGGGAAACTTCAACTCGTTGTCCCCCCGCCAGAAGAACTGCTGAAGTTTTGCCGCCACTACGGCGACGATGTTCAAATATTGAACCTGGGTAAGGGACAATCCTCTCGGAGCCGAAAGCATGCACCCTCTCAAGAAACACCTCCCGAGTGATTGATTCAAATGACTGACTCAAGCGGACTGTTCGGAAGCAACGAGTTTCATGCCCATTTTTTCAGCACGCTGCGCCAGATGGCGGAGTATCCGTTGACGGTAGCGTTCCTCGTAATAATCCTGGCCTTGATCGGTGTTTCCTCGCCCTTGGTCAGCATTGATTCCCGGCTCGAAGAGGACCCGAATGTCCGACTGGATGATCGGTTGGTGCCGGATGGATTCGGGGCGGCCGCCAGCAAGCGGATCAAGCTTTCTCGCCATGCGACTTGAGCGAGGCCATGTCAATGACGAAGCGGTATTTGACGTCGCTTTTCAACATGCGCTCGTAAGCGGCATTGATCTCTTGAATGCGGATCACCTCGATTTCCGAGGTAATTCCGTGCGCGGCGCAGAAATTGAGCATGTCCTGGGTTTCGGCAATACCGCCGATCACCGACCCGGCGACTGCCTTGCGCCCGAGGATCAGCGGCACGCTGCTCACGCTCGGCGCCAGATCGCCCAGCAGGCCGACCAGAACCAGCGTGCCATCGAGCGCCAAGGTCGGCAGGTAGGGATTGAGGTCATGTTGGCAAGGCACCGTGTCGATGATCAGATCGAAGCGATTTCGCACCTCGCGCATCTGCGCCTCGTCGTGCGACAAGACAACGTGGTCGGCACCGAGGCGGCGGGCGTCGGCCTCTTTGTCCGCCGAGCGGGTGAACAAGGTGACTTCGGCCGCCAGCGCCTTGGCCAGTTTGATCGCCATGTGCCCGAGCCCGCCGAGGCCAACGACCGCTACCCGGCTGCCCGACCCGACCCGCCAGTGACGTAGCGGTGACCAGGTGGTGATGCCGGCGCACAGCAGCGGAGCGGCGCCCGCCAGATTCAAGCCGTCGGGGATTTTGACGACGAAGCGTTCGGTCGCGATAATTTTTTCCGAATAGCCGCCGTAGGTCATCATGCCGTCAATCCGGTCCCGGCTGCCGTAAGTCATCGTATTCCCGGCTTCGCAATACTGCTCCAAGCCCTGCTCGCACGCCGCACAGTGCTGGCAGGAGTCGACCATGCAACCGATACCGACATGCTCGCCGACCTTGAAGCGGCTGACCTGCGAGCCAACGGCGACGACGCGGCCGATGATTTCGTGGCCGGGAACCAGCGGATAAACGCTCCAGCCCCAGTCGTTGTGCGCCATGTGGAGGTCGGAATGGCAGACGCCGCAATAGAGTATTTCGATGTCAACATCGTCGGGACGCGGATCGCGACGCTCAAAGCGGAAGGGGGCCAGCGCTTCGGTGGCTGACTGGGCGGCAAAGCCGTGGACTTTCGTGGTCATGGTTTTTCCTTGGAAGAATGGGTCATGCTAACGCGAGAAGCTTGCTCAGTGCCGAACCTTGTTTCACATGGCGCCTGAGGAATTGTTCCTGCTCAAGACGACGGACAGCGAACTCGTCTTGACCGATATGCGCCATTCCTGCCGGTGTCGGCGCGGGTATCGGCAGCGAGCCCGGTAGGCGAAAGCAGCGATCATGAACGAGACACGACTGACGAATATACGGCCATACCCTGTCGCGCAAAAACCATTGATCGATGTTGGGCGTTTCGACCCGGCCGGAATCGTATTCGGCCACCATCCCTGACAAATTGGGCAACACGCCTGCGACGCCGCCCCACATGCCGGCCAGAATCAAGTCGGTATGCGTCCACCAGTCGCGGATGACGTGAAACCAATAATCTGAAGCCAGCCAGGCATCAACAGCCGCCTTTTCACGAGCGCCGAATACCGAATCAGCGTCGCGCACCAGAAAATAGCCGACTGTCGGATCGTTGGCGACTTGAAAACGCCAACACAATTTCTGTCTTGTCGTCGATTTTGGGGCAGAAACAACCAGTTCAGCGCCATGCGACACGAGAAAGTCGGACATCTCAGGCGCAAGCTCTTCGTCAACATAAAAGCGCAGTTGCCATTGCGGGAAATACGTCAGCGACAACAAGGTGTTATGGATTGCCCCCCGCAGGTATTGCAGACCTTGCCCCCAGAGAGAGAAGGCGATGACATTCCGCTTGCTTGGCAATCGGGCATATTCGCCCGGCCGCAGAGCGGGAAGAGACCAATCCTGCGGGACGCCCGCCGATTGCTGATCACGCAACCGGAGAACCTGGGTACCCGCCGCCGCAGCCGCCGTTTCATTGCCCAGGCGAAAATGGTTATTTGCCAGCACATCGAGCGCGACGGTATTGGATGGCTGTATCGCCATCGCCGAATTTGCGTAATTCACTGCCTCGGCATGTTGATTTATCCGCGAACAGCAAACAGCGAGGTTGGTCAGGAGTTCAGGATGATTTGGCGTCCTGAGCAGCTGATTCTGTAACACGGTCGCCGCCGCAACGTAATCATTGATGAGGAAAAAATAGTAGGCGAGCTGAAAAACCAGTTGCAACGGCTTGTCTGCGCCAAAGGCATTGAGTTGACCGATGACTTTCTGTACCGCTTCCAGGCGCTGCCCCTTGAGCCAGAGTTGGTGCGATGGCTGGTCCCATCCATGCGGAATAGTTGAGGTCATGAGTGACGGTAATCCGCCAGCCGGCGATCAATCAAATCTTTCGCTAACGAGGCTGTAGAAAAAGTAGTTGAGGGGCCATGAGCGATCGTTTAAGGGGTTGACAAAACCATTCCCTGATTAAGGATCGTTCAATAGAGCGCGATTGTGGGGGTCGATTTTCGATCATTGCGAAGGCCGAAGGCCGGAGCGGCCTTGACCGCAGTGTTAGCCCTTTGGGCACTGCATGTAAATGTCAATTGCTTGGGGCCAAGTTTCAGCAGCATTAAAGCCGGCCACAAAAGCGTCGGCTGGTTTCCCTGATAGATTAACCAAACCGTGATTAATCATGTAGTCGGGAAAGTAAGTTGGAGGAGGCATGGATTTATAGGTTTTACAGAGATCAAGTCGTTTGGCAGGCTCGCCAAACCTTTCTTGAATCTGTTTCTGAAATTGTTGGGATTTCTCCTGTCCCATGGCAGAAATACCACCCATAGGCAGTACTTTTGCCGCCTGACGAGCAGAAACGTCTTTAACGCGCATTGAGTCAAAGACACCAAGAGCCCCTGCTAGGCCAAACATGAAAATTGCTTGCTCATGCTTGTCTTCTTTAGCGCAGGTGGGAATGCTTCTCCATAGGTCGAGCGGTGTTTTTGATGTCGTTGCAACTTTCACGTCCAGACACTCGGTAAGTGCAGGTGCTGCCGTGCTTTGGGCTTGTGCTGCTCCGCAAAGTAAAAGAAAACACCAGAACAATCTAGAATAGTTTTTAAACCGCATATCTATGAATTCCTTATGGTAGGGCTAACGAATGAAAGGGACTTCCCCGTCCCGAATTAACGGCGGAAGCCGCCGGCAGTGGTTGCTGCCATGATTGAGTTTCCAGACAAAATCATTCGTTCGAAAGGGGAAGTCCATGAATATTGTCACTGTTGGCATTGATCTCGCCAAGAATGTATTCGCTTTACATGGTGTTGGCCAGAGTGGCAAGGCCGTTTTTATCAAGCCCAAGGTGGTTCGAGGCCAATTACTTGAGATGGTCGCCCACCTGCCGCCCTGTCTGATCGGCATGGCGGTCTGCCCTGGATGCTTGCTTCAGGTGCCAAAAATTGTCGCAGAAAGGCGCTTGACCGCCGTAATGTGTTGTTCCAGCGCGTCGCGACGATGCCCTGCTTGCGGTTTCGCATTGAGGCGTTCGGCATGTTGCAGTCGGCGGTATTCGCGGTAGGCGTTGGCGACTGCTGCGGCCTCTTGGTGATCGATCAGGCCGAGTTCGCCGGCGATGCGCAGCAGGGCGATGTTGCCGAGGTTGCCGGTGAGTTCGGCGTACTGGTGAGCGTAGCCGAGCACCAGATATTGAACGATGAATTCGACATCAATGATGCCGCCGATGTCCTGCTTGAGATCGAAGGCGTCCGGGTTGTGCGAGGCGTGCGAATCGAGCATCTTGCGGCGCATGGCAATGACCTCGACACGCAGGCTGTCGAGATCGCGCTGCTGGCGGAGAATTTCGTTGCGGATCGCTTCGAAGCGCTGGCCGACGGCCGCGTCGCCGGCGCAAAAGCGGGCGCGGGTAAGCGCCTGATGTTCCCAGACCCAGGCGTTGTTGAGCTGGTAATCGCGAAAGGCGTCGACCGAGACGGCGAGCAGGCCGGCCTCGCCGTTGGGGCGCAGGCGAAGGTCGACTTCAAAGAGGATGCCGGCCGGAGTCTGGCTTGAGAGCCAGGTATTAAGGCGCTGGCCGAGACGGGTGTAGTTTTCGACGGCGTCCTGATCGTTGTCATCGAAAAGATAGATCATGTCGAGGTCGGAGGCGTAGCCGAGCTCCTTGCCGCCCATTTTGCCGTAGCCGATAACGGCGAATTTGGGTGTCGCGCAATGGCGCTTTTTGATTGTTCCCCAGCTCAGGGGCAGCGTCTCCTGAACAAGGGTGTCGGCGAGTTCGGTGAGGTGGTCGGAGAGGTGTTCGATACTTTGCAGGCCGGCAATATCCTGAGCCAGCAGGCGAAAGACCTGGGCATGGTGAAATTCGCGCAGGATGTCCATTTCGCGCTCGGTATCGCCGGCGTGCTCGGCCAGCGTCTGACGCAGGTTGTCGCGGAAGGCGACCCAGTCGGTGGCGATTTCGAAAAGGCGCGGATCAAGCAGTTCGTCGAGCAACAAGGGGTGACGGGTGAGGTATTCGGCCGCCCAGAACGAGGCGCCCATCATGTCGGCAACCCGCCGTAGCGCCATCGGATATTGCTGCAGTAAGGCGAGATAGGCGCCGCGCCGGCTGATGCTTTCAAGAAAGCTGATGCCGCGCGCCAGTGTTGTGTCGGGGTCGGCGGTTTGCGCGGCGGCTTCGATCATGCGCGGGCCGATGGCGTCGAGGCGCAGGCGGTTGCTGCTCGGCAGTTGCAGGTAACGCCCGGAGTTGCGCAATTCGGCGAGGCGGGTAATTGCCTCGGGTGGTTTGCGGTAGCCCAGGTTGCCGAGGGTTTCGCAGCCGCTTTCAGCATCGTGCTGGCCGAGCCAGATGCCGGTCAACGCGTGCTCGCCGGCGCCTGGGTCGGAAAAAACCGCCTCAAAGTGCCGACTGACTTTTTCGCGGTGGCCGTCAAGGGCTGCGAGCAGCGCCGGCCAATCGGTGAATTCCATGCTGCCGGCGAGGCTGGCGCGCGCCGCTTCGGCTTCCGGCAAGCGGTGGGTTTGCTTGTCTTCGACGTATTGCAGGCGGTGTTCAAGACGGCGCAGAAAGAGGTAGGCAGCGCGCAACTCCTGTTCGGTCTGGCGCGGGATGAGCTGGCGATCGGCCAGCAGCTTGAGCACCGAGAGGGTCGGCCGGACTTGCAGGGCGGGGTCGCGGCCACCGCGAATCAGCTGGAAGACCTGGGCCATGAACTCGATTTCACGAATGCCACCGGGGCCGAGTTTGACGTCGTCGATACGATCCTTGCGCGCGACTTCGCGGCGAATCTGTGCGTGCAGGTCGCGCATTGCGTTGATCGCCCCGAAATCGAGGTATTTGCGAAACACAAACGGCCGCGAGATCCGCCTTAAGGCGGCCATCCATTCGCCCAGGGCAGCGCCGGCGGCATTGGCGCCGGAGTTCATGACGCGCGACTTGATCCAGGCGTAACGCTCCCATTCGCGGCCCTGGGTGATGAAATAATTTTCAAGGGCATCAAGCGAACAGACCAGCGGCCCGGAGTCGCCGTTGGGGCGCAGCCGCATATCGACGCGAAAAACCTGGCCGTCGGCCGTCAGGTCGCCGAGGGCGCTGATGATACGCTTGCCGAGGCGGGTAAAAAAATCGTAGTTGTCGATGCTTTTGGCGCCGCTGGTGTCGCCTTCTTCGGGATAAACAAAGATGTAGTCGACATCCGACGAGACATTCAACTCGCGGCCGCCCAGCTTGCCCATGCCGATGATCATCAGGCGTTGCGGTTGTCCGGCCTTGTCGAGCGGCTCGCCGTAAATGGCGGCGAGCTGGCGATGGTAGTAATCGAGGGTGAAGTTGGTGGTGACGTCGGCCAGCATCGTCATGCTTTCGACGACTTCAGCGAGTGGCGCGAGGCCGCACAGGTCACGCAGGGCGAGCTGCGTCATCGTTCGCTGACGGAGCCGGCGGAGCGCCGATTTGACGGCGTTGTCGTCGGCGAACGCCTGGCGCAGCGGGGACAGCAACTGGTCTTCGGAAAGCGGTTGCAGCCAGTTGGCGGCAAGCTCGGGCAACAACTCCGGGTGCGATTCGAGCTGGGTGCTCAGGTAGTTGCTATGCGCCAGTGCGGCGTGCCAGCGCGGGTCGATCGGTTGTTCCATGGGTTCCCCGGGCGGCCGGGCGGCCGAAAAGGATAGAATTGCAGTTTTAGTCAAAACATCATTCTAGTGATCCCAGCCCCACTATTGCAAAACGGTTTGCCGCGTGGATAAGCAGGAGCAGCGGCGACAATTGCGTTCCGCCCTCTACTACCGCCTGCGCTGGCTGTGGCCCTGGCTGGCGCGCCCGGGCGTGCGTCCGGGCTTGCGCCTGCTCGGCTGGACGTTGTTTGCCACCTGGCTGGTTTTTGTGCTGATGCTGTCGGCGCTGCGCTACGTTGTCTTGCCGCAGGTTGGCGATTATCAGGCGGCAATTGAGCAGGCGGCGACCAAGGCGGTTGGGCAACCGGTCAAAATCGGCAAAATCTCGGCGCGCTGGCGGGGGTTGAACCCTGATTTGCTGCTCGATGATGTTGACGTACTCGACACTCGTGGGCAGCCGGCTTTCTCGCTGCAGCAAGTCGAGGCCGTGCTTTCGTGGCAGACACTGGTGCGCTGGCGGCCGACGCTGGCGTTGCTGGCGCTCGATGCGCCGGTGCTGCATGTGCGCCGTTCGCCCGGCGGCCGGATCAGCATCGCCGGGCTTGAGGC
Source organism: uncultured Pseudomonadota bacterium (assembly GCA_903951825.1). Classification (GTDB taxonomy): domain Bacteria; phylum Pseudomonadota; class Gammaproteobacteria; order Burkholderiales; family Rhodocyclaceae; genus Azonexus. The sequence continues at coordinate 20,093 of CAJBDJ010000055.1, read as the reverse complement.
CGAGGGCGAGAGCAACCCGGCTTTTGCCGAGTGGGTGCTTGAGCAGCCGCGGATCAAGGTGCGCGACGCCACCATCGTCTGGAGCGACGAGCTGCGGCAAGCGCCGCCATTGATCCTCGAAGACCTCCAGTTGTCGCTTGAAAATCGCGGTCGCCGTCACCGCTTTGGGCTCTCGGCAGAACCGCCGGCGGCACTCGCCTCGCGTATCGAGATGCGGGGTGAGCTCAAGGGGGCGGTGAGTGACGCCGTCGAACAACTGGTCGGGCAGGTTTTCTTTGAGATGGATTACACCGATCTGGCCGCCTGGCAGCCGTGGATCGATTACCCGATGCCCTTGCCGCGTGGGCGCGGTGCCTTGCGTGTCTGGGGCAACCTGGCTGCTGGAGGCGTCAAGCTGACGGCCGATGTGGCGCTGGAGGATTTGCGTGTTCGCCTGGCTAAGGATTTGCCCGAACTGGCGCTGTCGTCGCTGCGCGGCCGCCTTGAGGCGGGCAGCAAGGGCGGCCAGCGTGAGGTGGTGGCGCACAAGCTCGAATTGCAGATGCTCGATGGCCTGCGCGTCGCCCCCAGCGATTTTCGCGTTGCCTGGCGGCACGCGAATGACGGCCTGCAGGCCGGTGAGGCCAGTGCCAGTTTTCTCGATCTGGTGGTTCTTGATCGGCTGGCGTCGCATTTGCCGCTTGATGAACGCAGCCGTCAGTTGCTCGCGCAATACCGTCCGCAGGGGCGGATTTCCGACCTCAAGGCGAGCTGGACGCTGGCCGCCGGCAAGCTGGAAAAATACGCGCTGAAGGCTCGCTTCAGCGATCTGGGCGTCAGCGCCGCGGGCTATTTCCCCGGCGCCAGCGGCTTGACCGGTGGCATCGATGTCAACGAAAAAGCCGGCGAATTGGTGCTCGATGCCGCTCAGTCCAGCCTTTCCCTGCCGGCGGTTTTCCCGCAGCCTGATATCGCCTTCGACCAGCTTAAGGCGCGTGTCAACTGGAAGGTGCAGGCGGCCGCCCTGACAGTCGATCTCGAGCGCTTGCAATTCGCTAGCGCCGATGCTGCCGGCACAGCGCATGGCCGCTATCTCTATGACGGCACGGGGCCAGGGGTGATTGACCTGGCGGCCGAATTTTCGCGTGCCGAGGCGTCTGCCGTCTGGCGTTTTTTGCCGCACGTCGTCAGTGCTACAGCGCGTGACTGGGTGCGGCGCGGTGTCGTCGCCGGCAAGGGTTACGACGGCAAGCTGGTGCTCAAGGGCAATCTGGCCGATTTCCCGTTTCGTGATCCGGCGCGCGGCACGTTTGTTGTCACCGCCAAGGCGAGTGGCGGCAAGGTCGATTACGTGCCGGGCTGGCCGACGATCAACAATATTGAGGCCGACCTGCTTTTCGGTGTCGGGATGAAGATTGTTGCGAGTAAAGGCGAGGTTCTTGGCACCCGGCTGTCGGAAGTAACGGTCGACATCCCCGATTTCGAATCCCGCGAGGAACCGCTGTTGATACGGGGCAAGGCGCAGGGGGCAAGCAGCGAGTTTCTGCGTTTTATCGAACAAAGCCCGGTCAGCGCGATGATCGACCGCTTTACCGAAGGGATCAAGGTGAGTGGCAACGGCACGCTTGACCTGGCGCTTGATCTGCCGCTGCGGCATCTTGCCGACACCCGGCTGCGCGCTAGTTACCAGATTCAGGACAATCAGATTGAAATCGTTTCCGCCTTGCCGCCGATCAGCGGCGTCAATGGTCAATTGCTGATCAGTGAGAAGTCAATCAGTGCCAGCGACCTTGGCGGCCAGCTTTTTGGCGGGCCGCTGAAAGCGCAAATCAAGAGCAGCGGCGGCCGCATCGTCATCGAGGGGGGAGGCACAGCGACTGCTGCGAGCCTGGCCAGACATTTCCGCTGGCCGCTGATGGATCGTCTGACGGGCAGTGCAGCGTGGAAGGCGGTGATTTCGATTCGCGGACACAATGCAGATTTCGTCATCGAATCGCCGTTGACCGGAATCGGCGCCCCACTTCCCGCGCCGTTGAACAAGCCGGTGGGTAGCAGCTGGCCGTTGCGCATCGAGCGTAGCGCCCTCGATGCGCGGCGCGAACAGTACAAAGTGACGCTCGGCCCGAAAACGGCACAGGCGCTGCTGGTACGCCGCGACGATGGTAAGGAAATGCGCAACGAGCGGGCGGTCGTCGTCGTCGGCGAAGGCGAGTTGCGTTTGCCCGAACACGGCGTCGCGGTCATGCTGGCGGCACCGCAGCTCGATGCCGATGCGTGGCGGTCGCTCTTTGCCGGTGACGGCGAGCAAGCTTCCTCGTCGAGCGATATCCCCCTGTCCTTGTTGGCGATCAAGACGCCGCGCCTGCACCTTTTGGGGCGTGATCTCAATCACGCCGATGTGAAGCTGCACCCGCTGGACGGCGGCTGGCAAATCGCCTTGAACATGGATGAACTCGACGGCGAACTGGTCTGGCGCAGCGCCGGAGAGGGCTCTTTGAACGGCCGTCTGCGCCGGCTGATTCTGCGCCCCGGCAGCGACCCGGCGGCGTCGGTGAATACGCTGGTCAATAGCCTGCCGAGCATGAATCTGACGGTGGACGCTTTTTACCTCGATGAAAAACCGCTCGGCCAGCTTGAGTTGAAGGCGCGCAACGACAAGGGCGCCTGGCAACTCGATACGCTCAATATCAAGAATGCTGACGCCCAGCTGCGCAGCCGTGGCGTCTGGCGCAATACCGGTCAGCAGCAGATGCATCTCGACTTTGATCTGGCGGCCAACGATCTCGGCAAGTTGCTCGATCGCCTCGGCTACGGTGACAGCATCAAGCGGGGCAGCGGCAACCTCAGTGGTAGCCTCGGCTGGAACGGCTCGCCAACGGCGATTGATTACCCGTCGTTGAGCGGCAAATTGGCGGTTGTTGCCGAAAAGGGGCAATTCAACAAGATTGAGCCGGGTGCCGGCAAACTGCTTGGCCTGCTCTCCCTGCAATCGTTGTCGCGTCGCCTGACGCTCGACTTTCGCGATGTCTTGAGCGACGGCCTCGCCTTCGATCGCATTGAAGGCAAGCTGGCGCTGAAAAAAGGCATCATGCAAACGACGACACCGTTGACCATCCGGGGGCCGGCAGCGCAAGTCGAGATGGAGGGCGATGTCGACCTCAAGAATGAGACCCAGAACATGCGTGTCGTCGTTCGTCCCGAACTCGGTACGGTGGCCGCCGTCGGCGTGGCGCTGATCAATCCGCTGGCCGGCGCGGCCACCTTGCTGGCGAGTGGCGTCATGCAGAACCCGCTGAATCGCTTGTTCAGTTATCGTTATCACGTCACCGGCACCTGGGCTGATCCGCTGGTTGATCAGACCGCCGGCAATGTCAAAATGCCAGAGATTGATTTGCAAAGTGAAACGGGAGGGAAGGAATGAGCCGCCTGAATTGTCGTATCGCCGCCCTGCAAATGGTTTCCGGGCCGCGTGTCGTCGCCAATATTGAGACGGCCGGCCGCTTGATCGAGGCGGCGGTCGACCAGGGCGCGCAACTGGTCGCGCTGCCCGAATATTTTCCGATCATCGGTGCCGCCGATGCCGATCGCGTCAACGCCCGCGAAGATTTCGGCAGCGGGCCGATTCAGGACTGGCTGGCGACCACTGCCCGGCGTCATGGGATCTGGATTTTTGCCGGTTCCATCCCGTTGACCGCAGGCGTTGCCGGCAAGATGAGAAACGCCAGCCTGGTCTTCAATCCGCAGGGGGAGTGCGTCAAGCGCTACGACAAAATCCACCTGTTCGGCTTCCGGAAGGGGGATGAGTCCTACGATGAGGCGGCGTTTATCGAGCCTGGCGAGCACCCGGCGGCTGTTGACACTCCCTTTGGCCGGGTGGCTCTGTCGATTTGCTACGACCTGCGCTTTCCCGAGCTGTTCAGGGCGCTGGCGCCGGTCGATCTGATTCTGCTGCCGGCTGCGTTCACCGATACCACCGGCCGCGCACACTGGGAAATCCTCCTGCGCGCCCGCGCCATCGAGAACCAATGCTATCTGCTGGCGGTCGGACAGGGTGGGCAGCATGAAAACGGGCGGATAACGCACGGTAACAGTATGATCATCGACCCGTGGGGAGATATCCTCGACCGCAAGGCGAAAGGGCAGGGCGTCGTCATTGCTGACCTCGACCACGCCCGCATCGCTGAAATTCGTGAGTGCCTGCCGGCGCTCGCTCATCGCAAACTTTAAGGAAACAGGTTCTCAATTGAATCCAGACAGCGCCCTCGCTCAAGCCGAATCCCTCCTCCTCGCGCCGTTTTCGCTCAGCCAAAACGACCTCTCGCGTACTTTCGGCCAGATCCTGACGCATCAGGTCGATGATGCCGACCTCTACTTCCAGTATTCGCGTTCCGAAGCCTGGAGCCTCGACGAAGGCATCGTCAAATCGGGAAGTTTCAATATCGATCAGGGCGTTGGCGTACGTGCGCTGTGCGGCGAGAAAACCGCTTTTGCCTATTCCGACGATATCAGCGCCCGCGCCCTCGGCGATGCCGCCGTCGCCGTGCGGGCGATTGCCGCCGTCGGGCAGAGCGGCGTGCTGCCGTCGCTCAGACGCCCGGCGCCGGCGCACCGCTTGTACGTGCCGCACGATCCGATTGCCTCCCTGCCGGCCGAAGCCAAGGTCAACTTGCTTGAGCGCCTGGAAAGCTTTGCCCGCGCCTGCGATCCGCGCGTCCTGCAAGTGATGGCCTCGCTCGCCGGCGAGTATGAAGTGATACTCATCGCTGCTGCCGATGGCCGTTTGGCAGCTGACATCCGTCCGCTGGTGCGCTGTTCGATTTCAGTCATCGTCGAGGAGAACGGCAAGCGCGAACAAGGGAGTTCCGGCGGCGGCGGACGTTTTGACTTTGCCTATTTCGACGATGAACTGCTTCAGCGTTACGCGCAGGAGGCGGTACATCAGGCGCTAACCAACCTCAACGCCGAAGCGGCGCCGGCCGGGCAGATGACGGTAGTGCTGGGCTCTGGCTGGCCGGGCATCCTGCTGCACGAAGCGGTCGGTCACGGCCTGGAGGGCGACTTCAACCGCAAGGGCAGTTCCACCTTCAGCGGCCGTATCGGTCAACGCGTGGCGTCGAAAGGCGTCACCGTGATCGACGACGGGACGCTTCCCGAGCGGCGCGGCTCCTTGAATATCGACGACGAAGGCAATCCGACCCGGCGTACGGTGTTGATCGAAGACGGCATCCTCGTGGCCTACATGCAGGACAGCCTCAACGCCCGCCTGATGGGGGTTGCGCCAACCGGCAATGGCCGGCGCGAATCCTTCGCCCACCTGCCCTTGCCGCGCATGACCAACACCATGATGCTGGCTGGTGAGCGCGACCCGCAGGAAATCATCCAGTCAGTCAAAAAGGGGATTTATGCGGTCAATTTTGGCGGCGGGCAGGTCGACATCACCAGCGGGAAATTCGTCTTTTCGATGAGTGAAGCCTATCTGATCGAGGACGGCAAGGTGACGCGGCCAATCAAGGGGGCGACCCTGATCGGCAACGGCCCGGAAGCGATGCATCGCGTTTCGATGATCGGCAACGATCTCCGGCTCGATCCCGGTGTCGGTACCTGCGGCAAGGACGGCCAGAGCGTGCCGGTCGGCGTGGGTCAGCCCACCCTGCGCATCGACGGGCTGACCGTCGGTGGCACGGCATAAAGCTCGGCGATTGAGGAGGCAACATGTTGAAGAGAATCGGGGTGGCACTGACGATTGGCACGCTGGCGCTCCCGGTGGCGGCACAAACGCTCTTGCAGGAGCGTCTCAAGGGCTTGCAGGCCGATCCGGTGGCGCTCAAGGCCAGTGTCGAAGCCGGTCGTAAGGCGGCGTTTTTCTGCGCCAATTGCCACGGCGAAAACGGCATCAGCAAAACCTCCGACGTGCCCAACCTGGCCGGCCAGAATCCCGCCTTCCTGCTCGAACAGATACGCAAATTCGGCAGCGGCGAGCGCAAGGATGCCTTCATGCAGGGCCTGATCAAGGTACTCAAGGACGACCAGCCGGTACAAATCAGCCTTTTTTATGCCGCTGCCGCGCTGCCGCCGTCACCTGCCGATGCCCGGCTGGCGGCTCAGGGCAAGCAGGTTTTTGACAAGCTGTGCGTTCGTTGCCATGGCGAGCAGGCGCATGGCAATGGGGAAATCCCGCGCATCGCCGGCCAGAAACTCGCGTATTTGCAGACCAGCATCACCCGTTACCGTGACGGAACCGGCATTCGCAACAATCAGCTGATGTCAATCGCCACCGCTCAGTTGAAAAACGACGACATTCTCGCCATCGCAAATTACCTGACGCAGTTGCCCTGAGCCGCTGGCTGGCTCAAGTAAAATGGCGGCCTTTTCGCATTTCTCATCAGGGCAGCAGAATATGGCAACCAGCGCACCAACCAGCAAGCCGAACACCGACGACGTCCGGATCAAGGAAATCAAGGAACTGGTTCCGCCAGCGCATGTTTTCCGCGAATACCCCTTGTCAAACCGTGCGGCGCAGACCACTTATCAGGCTCGCCAGGCCATTCACCGGATTTTGCACGGTGCCGACGACCGCCTGCTGGTGGTCATCGGGCCGTGTTCGATTCACGACGATGCGCTGGCCATCGATTACGCCAGGAAACTTGCCCGTGAGGCTGAACGGCACGCCGACGACCTGGTCGTTCTGATGCGCGTTTATTTCGAGAAACCGCGGACAACGGTCGGCTGGAAGGGCCTGATCAACGACCCGCGCATGGACAACACCTTTCGCATCAACGAAGGCCTGCGTTTGGCGCGCAAGATACTGATCGAAATCAACGAACTCGGTTTGCCTTGCGCGACGGAGTTTCTCGACACCATTACGCCGCAATACACGGCCGACCTGATCGCCTGGGGTGCCATCGGCGCCCGTACCACCGAATCCCAGGTGCATCGCGAACTGGCCTCCGGTCTGTCGTGCCCGGTCGGCTTCAAAAACGGCACCGACGGCAACATGCGAATAGCCGTCGACGCCATTCGCTCGGCCAATTCTCCGCATCACTTTCTGTCGGTCACCAAGTCCGGCCACACGGCAATTGTGTCGACCCTCGGTAACGAGGATTGCCACGTTATCCTGCGCGGCGGCAAGGAGCCGAATTTCTCGGCGCCGAGCGTTGAAGCGGCATGCACCGAGATTGCCCACGCCGGCCTTGCCGCCCGGCTGATGGTCGATTTCTCGCACGGTAACAGCCGCAAGCAATTCAAGTTGCAGATGGAAGTCAACGACAGCGTTTGCGCCCAGCTTGCGGCCGGTGAAGACCGGATCGTTGGCGCGATGGTCGAGTCGCACCTGATCGAGGGTCGCCAGGACATGGTGCCGAACCAGCCGCTGACCTACGGCCAGAGCGTCACTGACGCCTGCATCAACTGGGAAGACAGTGTTGTTGTTCTGGAAAAACTTGCTGCTGCCGTACGCGCACGGCGCCTGATAGAAGCCGCTACCTAAGTCAAAGCGCCTGCCGCCGTGCGGCAAGGCGACTGATTATTGTGTTCAGGAGATCATCATGTCCAAAGTCAAGAAGTCCGCGAGCGATTCCGTTTCTGCTGAAAAAATGAGCAGGAAAATCTACGACGCCGAAATCAGGAAGCTGCACATTGAGCTGGTCAAGCTGCAGGAATGGGTGGTGGCGAGCGGGAAGAAAATCGTCATTGTTTTCGAGGGGCGCGATACCGCCGGCAAAGGCGGAACCATCAAGGCGATTACCGAGCGCGTCAGCCCGCGCGTTTTCCGGGTGGTCGCCTTGCCGGCGCCGAACGAGCGCGAAAAAAGCCAGATGTACATTCAGCGTTACTTGCCGCATTTGCCGGCGGCGGGTGAGGTGGTGATCTTCGATCGCAGTTGGTACAACCGGGCGGGTGTCGAGCGCGTGATGGGCTTTTGCGACGAGAAGAGCGCGCAGCATTTTCTCAACGTGGTGCCGGCTGTCGAGCGTGCCATGGTCGATTCGGGCATCCTGCTCTTCAAATTCTGGCTCGATGTCAGTCCGGACGAGCAAGCACGGCGCCTGCAGTCGCGCATCGAAGATGGCCGCAAGACATGGAAACTGACGCCGATGGATATCAAGTCCTACACCCGCTGGGATGATTACACCGTGGCGCGTGACGAGATGTTCAAGTTCACGCATAGCGCCTGGGCGCCGTGGATCGTTGCGCAATCGGACGACAAAAAAAGAGCCCGCCTGAACATCATCAGCGAATTGCTCAACCGCGTGCCTTATGAAGAAATCAAGCGCCCCAAGATCAGCCTGCCGCGGCGCAAAGTGGCGGCTGGCGGCGCGGTCAGGCATCCGGTCGATCAGGTGGTAGAGCGCTTTTAAGGCGTCGTGCCGGTGAGCGATGGTGGAGTGAAATCAGGGGTTGGTGCGGCGGCTGCAGAATCGCCGCGCTCATTTATTGCTGTTGATCTCGCAGGGGATTGTTTTGATTGCTGATTCCGTGATGCAACGCCGCATCAGGCCATGGGGGCTGGCGCTGACTTTGGCATTATCCGGTTGCACCCATATCTGGCCAGCCTATGAGACGCCGCCGATTGATGTTCCGCCACCATCGCTCACTCCCCTGAGCCTGGATCGCCAGTGGTGGAAGGCTTTCGCTGATCCCGTGCTGGATCAGTTGGTCGACGAAGCCCTCGCCAATAACCTCGACCTCGCCAAGGCGGCAAGCAATATCGACGAGGCGCGAGCCAACGCCGGCGCCGCTCAAGCGCTCCTGTCGCCACGCATCGACGGTGGCGCCAAGGCCGGTGCTTCGCAGCGCCAACTCGGCCTCGCTCTCAACTCCCAGGAGATCAACAGCGCCAATACTTACGGCAGCGCCGGCGCCGGAGTCAGCTGGGAGATCGACCTTTGGGGGCGTCTCCGGCAGATGAACGCCGCCGCCCTGGCGCGCCTGGCCGCTTCCGAGCACACGCGCAATGCAACGGCGCTCTCCATTTCCTCGGCCGTCGTCGACACCTACCTGCAGTTGCGCACACTGGATGCCAAACTGCTCCTGACCCGTGATGCGGCGGCTAGCCTGAAGTACGCTTCCAGCCTCGAACTCAGGCGCTGGAAGGCCGACGCCGGAACCCGCCTGGCCTACCAGCAAAGTCTTGCTGAATGGTCGGCGACCGAAGCACGCATTCCCGCCATCGAGTCGGCGATTGCCAAAACCGAACTGGCGTTGCAGCTGTTGATCGGCCGCAGTCCCCGGCTGATGGCCGAGCCCTTGCCGCGTGACACGCCACCGCAGGTGCCGGACACCCCGCGCGAATTCGACTCGGCCTTGTTGTTGCGTCGTCCCGATGTCGCCTCCGCCGAGCAGCTGCTGGTAGCCGCCCATGCCGACGTCAACGCCAGCCGCGCCGAACGCTATCCGCGCTTGAACCTTTCGTTGCTGGCCGGGTTGATTGCCACCTCGAGCGGCCTGATTACCGGGTTCCCCATGTATGTCGATGCCAGCGCCGGATTGAGCGGCCCGATCTACGACGCCGGCCTCATCCAGTCGCGGAGCGAAAGCGCCGAAGCGCGTCGCGTCAGGGCGGTCGCACATTACCGTTACACCGTGTCGCTCGCTTTCCGCGACACCTACGAGGCGATGGTGATGCGGGAAGCCAGCGACCGTCAGGTACTTTCGTCAGAAGCCGAGGTGGCGACCCGCAAACGCTCACTGGCGCTCACCGAAAAAAGCTACGACGCCGGCCGTTCAAGCAAGTTTGAAGTTTTGTCTGAGTCGATCAAGGTACTCAACGCCGAGCTGTCTCTTGCTGACGCCCGGCAAACACAACTGGCTGCCCGCAGCCAATACTACAAGGCTCTTGGAGGAGGTTTCTGATGATGTTTCATGTATATGCCGAAGAAAAACCCGAGGGTTATTTCGTCAACGAGCCGTTCGGGATTTATCGCACCATTCTCGATGCCGACTGGCTGCTCTACCTTCTTTTGCCCCTCTTGCTGGTGATTGCCGTTGTCGTCCTCATGCTCGCCTGGCGAATCCACGAAATTCCGGCGCACAAGGCCAAAAACAAGCAAATGCAGCAAGTCGAGCTGGTTTCGGCGCTGACCTTGCTTGGCCTGTTCATCCACGAGGTTTGGGCGCTGGCTCTGTTCATTGCCTACCTCGACTGGAACGCCGCTGAAGACCGTCTGGTTCGCATTCTGCGCCGCGCCTTCGGGCCGGCCGAGAGCGGCCAGCGCGAGCCAGCGGCGACAGAAAGCGGGGAGCAGAAGGCATGAAACTGACCCTCGTTCCTTACATCCTGATTTGCTGGTTGCTGATCAAGTTCGGCATTGTCAAAAAGACCATCGGCAATTTTGTCGCCATGGGGCTGGGGGCGGTGTTTGTGCTTTTCATGCTGCTCACGTTCACCCGCTATTACGCCTTCATCGACCTGACAGCGACAACGACGGTCAAGGCGCCGCATATTGTTCTCAACAGCCCGGCTGGCGGCGAGATCGAAAAACTCTACGTCACCCACAACCAGAAATTGAAGGCGGGCGACCCGGTATACCGCTTCAAAACCGATCGCTACGCCATTCAGATGGCGGCCAAGAAAGCCGAAAAAGCGCGCTTGCAGACGCAATTGGGCAAGCTGGAGAACGATCTCAGGCGTCTCGGCCAGCTGCGCGGAGAGGTCATCCCGCAATCCGAGTACGACGCCAAGGTCGCTGAAGTGGCAACCCAGCGCGACTTGGTCATCAAGGCCGAGCAGGATATGGCCGACTTGCAATGGAAAATCGACAAGGCCTTGGTCGTCGCGCCGGTTGATGGTCAGGTAGCCGTGCAGTTTTCGTCAGAAGGCCAATACTTCGGCGAGCAACGTCCGGCGGCGATTCACATGTTTACCAACAAAAAATTCATTGAGTTGCGCATTCCCGACCAGGTCTACCAATTCATCAAGCCGCATGCGTTCTCCGAGTTTTTTGTCGATGCCTACCCGGGGAAAATTTTCCGGGCGCGGGTTCACAGCATTACCGAGTCGACCGGCGAGGCGCAAGGCAGTTTATTCACGATGCCGCAAAGCGTGACGCAGCACGTCGTCAAGAACAGCAATGAAATCGGCCGCACGGTGATCCTTGAGTTCGAGGAACCGGAGGGCGTGCATATTCCGGTCGGCGCCACCGGCAAAGCCTGGATTGCGGCTGAAAAACCGAACCACCTGCTCGGCTTTCTCGATCTGGTTATCGGATCGCTGTTGCGCTTTGCAGCGGTCGAGTCTTATCTGAAGGCCTTGTAGGCGTCTGCGGGCAAGGCTGGCGCGCTAACTTGTCAAGCCAGCCACAGCTTCTTCCAGCCGCCGTGTCCGAGGTGCTGCAGGGTGTCGATGTTGCGCTCGAATATCTGCGCGGCATCGGGGAAGGCCGCGACGGCGCGGTCGATGCTGCTTTCGCGCAATAAATGCAGCATCGGATAGGGCGAGCGGTTGGTGAAGTTGGCGATGTCATCCGGCGCGCTGCCGGCAAATTCGTAATCCGGGTGCAGGCTGGCGATCTGGAAGAGGCCGCTGTAGCCGAGCTGGCGATTCAGCGCATCGGCCTCGGCGAGAAAAAAATGGTAGTCGAGAAAGTCGACCATTGCCAGCGGGTGAATGAGCAGTGTTGTCTCCAGTACCGTGGTTTCGGTGGCGGCCAGTCGCTGGAGTTCGCCGGCAAGTTCGCCGAGCAATTCATCGGCGCTGCTGGCAGCGGTCACGGCGTAGCGAATCTGTTTTTTTACGAAGACGCTTTTGGCGAACGGGCAGAGGTTGAGGCCGATCACCGCCCGCTCAAGCCAGCATTGTGTGGCGCTGATGATGGCTGCCGCTTGCCCGGCGTCGGCGTAAGGCTTGCGCAAGTCGCTGTCGGTGGTCATGGATAAAGAAGAAAGGCGGCGCGGGTGGCGCGCCAGGCGTCTTCGTCGACAGCGGCGAGGGCATCGAGTTGATCGGTAGTCGCCAGTGGATCGTCGACCCATTGACGCAGCAAGGGCGAGCCGTTGATCAGGTCAATCGGCAGCCGCTCGTGCTCGTATTCGTAAGCAAAATCACGCCACAGCGGGTAATCCGGGGTGAGCTGGCGAATTGCCTTGAAGGCGAGCGCCTGCAGCCGCCAGGGCTGAAACTGCTGGTGCTCGTAGACTGGCGCTTCGCAATGAATATGGACGCCGTGATTGAGTTGCCCGGCGTGTTTGTGAAAGCTTGGCTCGAAGCAGACCGCGCGCAGTTTGCAGCCACGCAGCCAGTGTGGCGCCAGAGCGTGCATGGTGTCGATGATGGCGTCGGCGTCGAGATCCGGGGCGCCGAAAATCTCCAATGGGCGGGTTGTCCCGCGCCCTTCGCTCAAGGTCGTCCCTTCCAGCATGACGGTGCCGGCGTAGGCACGCGCCATCGCCAGGTTGGGGGCGTTCGGACTCGGGTTGATCCAGATGCGCTGGCCGAGCGGCCAGCCATGGCCGGGCGCAGCGTCGGCTTGCCAGCCGCGCATGGCGATGACGCGGTAATCGACAGCGAGCTTGAGGGTGGCGATAAACCAGTGCCCGAGTTCACCCATCGTCAGGCCGTGCCGCATCGGCAGCGCCCCGGCGCCGACGAAGCTCTCCCAGCCGTCACGCAAAATCAGCCCTTCGACGGGACGGCCGAGCGGATTCGGCCGGTCGAGAACCCACACCGCTTTGCCGCAACGAGCCGCTGCTTCAAGCACGTAGCGCAGTGTGGTGATGAAGGTATAGATGCGACAACCGAGGTCTTGCAGGTCGACCAGCAAGATGTCGAAGCTGTCCATCATCGCCGCGCTCGGCCGGCGCACTTCGCCATACAGACTGAAGACCGGAATGCCGTGGCGCGGATCGATGAATTCGGGCGATTCGACCATGTTGTCCTGCTTGTCGCCGCGCAGCCCGTGTTGCGGGCCGAAGGCAGCTGTCAGCTTGATCTCCGGCAGGGCGGCGAGGGCGTCGAGCGAATGCGTCAGATCAGCCGTGACCGAGGCCGGGTGGGCGAGCAGGGCAATGCGCTTGCCGGCCAGTGGGCGGCGCAGGGTGGGGTCGGCGAGCAGGCGGTCGATGCCGAACTGGAGGGGCTGGGTCATGGAATATTGGGCGTAAGTGCCAGGGTAAAACTCTGGCGGCAGTGAAAATCGGGCTGCTCGCCGCAGTGCGCCAGCGCCCAATAGCTCTTGCTCGCGTCGCCGCTCTCAATGATCACGGCGATGCCAAGCTCGCAGGCAGCCAACGGCGGCAGCAGTTGGGGCGGCAGCCGCGCCAGCAGATCAAAGCCGGCGGCGTGACGGTTGAAGGTGATGAGCGCGGCGGCGGCCGCAACAAAATGGCTGTCGCGCTGACGATAGGCGTTGAACTGATATGCCGCCCAGGCGCCGGAAGGCGAAAAGTTGAATTCCCGGTATTGCCCGCCCGCGCCCGTCGCAATAAAAGCTTCGCAACAGGTGTGCTGCCAGAGATTGTCAGCTGTGCCAGGCGGCTGCGCAGTCGGCAGTCGCATCTTTGCCGGATCGCCGCTGATGCGGTAGCGCAGGCACAGGCTGCCGTCGCCGGCGAATTCTGCGGCAATCGAAACGCCGCTGACAATCGGGCAGGGCGTCGTCGGGTGGCAGGCCAGGGAAAGGGCGGGAGAATGGTTCAAAGTGGTCGCGGAGCAGTTGAGGCGCAGGCGGTACTTTACCTGCTCCACCGTCGAGCGGTGACGCTCGGGCGGCAAAAAGCACTGAAATCGCCGCTGCCGTTCTTGGTCAGGCGCTGCTTTTGCGGTAAGTTACCGGCTTTGCGCAAGCGTTCGCAGGGAGATAACAATGATCAGGTCAGGCATCCGCCGCCTACCCGCAAAAGCGCGCACCTGCCGGGTCGTCGCCGACCCGCATGGGTCGCAGCTGGATTGATACCGTGCGCGCACTGGTTTTTTTTCTGGTTTTCGCCAATCTCTTGTTCTACGCCTTCAGCCAGGGGTTTTTCGGGCAAATCGAGAGTGCCGATGCGCATCGTCTGAGGCAGCAACTGGCTCCCGAGAAAGTAAAAATCATTGCGCAGGGAGCTTCGTCGGCAGCCCAAGCCGAGACGCCGGCAGATCCGCCCGCCGAATCAGCGACAACCCCGGAAGTGACGCCGCCACCCGTGGCCGAGCCGCCACCCGAGCGGGTCGCCGAACCTGCCGCCAAAGTTGCGGAAATCACCTGCAGCCGCTGGTCGGCGCTCTCGGCGAAGGACGCCGAGCGGCTGGCGACCTTGATCGGCAAGCGTTTTCCCGATGTCAAATTGAGTCGCCTCCCGGAGGCCATGGATGCCAATGGCTGGTGGGTCTTCATCCCGCCTTCGCTGGACAAGGCCGCCGCCGATCAGAAGGCGGCTCAACTTCGGGCGTTTGGCGTCAGCGATTATTTCATCGTGCAGGACCCTTCGGCCAATCGTTTTGCGATCTCGCTAGGAATTTTTTCCAGCGAAAAAGGCGCCCAGGAGCGCCTTGCTGATCTCAAGGAAAAAGGCGTGCGCTCAGCCAGGATCAGCCTGCGCCCGGCGCACCAGGAAACCGTGACGCTCAGCGCCAGTGCGCCGGAAGGCGAGCGCAGCGCGCTACGCCTCGCTGTCGCTGGCTGGTTGCCGAAAGCCCGGGCGCAGGACTGCAAGTGAGCGATTTCGTCGTTGCCTTGACCGGCGGTGTCGGCAGCGGGAAAAGTACGCTGGCTGACCTGTTTGTCGCGCAGGGCGCCGCGTTGGTCGATACCGATCAGATCGCCCATCAACTGACCGCCGACGGCGGTCTGGCGATGCCCGGCATCATTGCCGCCTTTGGTCATCAGCTGGCCACCGCCGACGGTGCGCTGGATCGCCCGGCGATGCGCCAGTTGGTCTTTGCCGACGCCAGCGCACGGCTCATGCTGGAATCCATTTTGCATCCGCTGATTCGCCAGATTGCCCTCGAGCGCTGTGCTGCGGCCAAGCCGCCTTACGTCATTCTTGCCGTCCCCTTGCTGGTTGAGTCGGGCAACTATCTGCAGCGTTGCGACCGGGTGCTTGTCGTCGATTGCCCGGAAAGTTTGCAGATTTCCCGCGTCATGGCTCGCAACCATTGGTCGGCAGCCGAGGTACGCGCCGTGCTTGCCACCCAGGCCAGTCGCCAAGAGCGTTTGGCGGTTGCCGATGAGGTGATCGCCAACCACGGAGACTTCGAAAGTTTGCTGCCCAGGGTCGCCGAAATGCACCTGAAATATCTTCAACTGGCCGCTGAAAAAGCTCAAGCAAAGTGTTGAGATTTAAAGATAAATAGCTCAGAATTGCCGCATTTTCCCTTCTTGCCCCCCAAGGTCGCGTGATTACTTACGAATACCCCTTCAATGAGCGCATCCGCACCCTGCTGCGGCTGGAGGATTTGTTCGACAAGGTATCGCTTTTCGCCCACGGGGAGGCGCAGCTCGAACACCATACGGCGCTCATCACCATCTTCGAGATACTTGAAGTCGCCGGGCGCGCCGATCTCAAGCTGGATCTGATCCAGGAACTTGAGCGCCAGCGCCAAACCCTGCTGGCTTACCGCAACAATCCGGATATTTCCGAAGAAGCCTTGTCCGGCGCCTTGTACGAAATAGAGCAATCGTCGGCGGCGCTGCTCTCGATGACCGGGAAAATCGGCCAGTATTTACGCGATAACGACTGGCTGATGAGTATCAAGAGTCGCGCGGCGATTCCCGGCGGTGTCTGCGAATTTGATCTGCCTTCCTATCACTGGTGGCTGCACCGTCCGGGCGAAGTTCGGCGGGCAGCAATTGAGGGCTGGATCAAACCGATGTTCCCGCTGCGCGATGCGGCGGCGATTGTTTTACGTCTGCTGCGCTCAAGCGGACGCGCCAAGGAGCATCTTGCGGTCAATGGGCAGTTTCAGCTTAATTTGGGCGGTTCGGTTGCCCAGATGGTGAGAATTGCCGTCGATGTGAATGAGCCGGCGATTCCCGAAGTCAGCGCCAACAAGTATTTTCTCAACATCCGCTTCACCAAGCCGCCGCTCGACGAAATGAAGGCTCGCTGCTGTGACCGCGACGTGAGCTTTGAACTCACCTTCTGCAATCTCTGATCGTCGTGCGTAAGGTACGCTGCCCGCAATGCGGTAAAGATTCGATCTGGGCTCCGGAAAATCCCTCGCGACCGTTTTGTTCCGAGCGCTGCCGACAAATCGACCTCGGCTGTTGGGCGAGCGATTCCTACCGGATTCCGCAGGCGCCAGACAATGACGATCCGGACAGCGAACTGGCGCTGACTACCAGCCCCGCATAAGGGCGATTCCGTGTCCGCCATGACTTTGGGCGCGGGCCAAAAACTCTGTTTTCATGCCGCCCAGGGCAAATACCGGGATTGTCGTCGCACTGATTTCATCGGCAAACTTGTCCCAGTCGAGACCCGCCGCCTGCGGGTGACTGGGCGTCGGCAATACCGGGCTGAGCAAGGCGTAGTCGAGGTCAAGCTGGCCGGCGCGGTCGATCTCGCCGGCGTTGTGGCAGGAGGCGCCGACCCACTTGAAGTCGGGACGGGCGGCACAGGTCGCCAGGCGGCTTGCCGGGAGATGTAGTCCATCGGCGCCGACTGCCCGGGCGAGTTCTTCGTCGCCATTGATCACGACCAGCGCATCATGCTCCCGGGCAAGTCGGCAAACGGCACCGGCAAATTGCAGTCGCTGCTCTGTGGGCCAGTCGTTGTTGCGCACCTGAATCAGGTGTCGACCTCGTTTCAGCGCAATCTCAAGGCGTGCCAACTGCTGTTCGGCATGTTCACTGGCACCGCCGCTAATGGCCATCATCGTCGGTAGCGTCAGCGCCTTGAGAATCGGATCGTTGGCCGGCAGGATGGGGGAAACGGGGGCGTGTTTTGTGCATTTCAGCCATTTGATCGCCGCATGTTCGAGCGGGCCGCTGATGCCGATCTCGCCATCCCAGGCGCTAACCCGCCAGAAATTCAGGCGCACCGTCGCGTGTGGATAGGTGAATTGGCGGGTCAGCCAGGGCGCACATTGCGTGACGCGAATACCCAGTTCTTCATGCAATTCGCGGATCAGCGCGGCGCGCACACTTTCGCCGGCTTCAACCTTGCCGCCGGGAAACTCCCAGTAGCCGGCGTAAACTTTGCCCGCCGGCCGTTGAGCGAGCAGAAATTCGTTACCATCGTCGCGCAGCATGACGGCTGCGGCAACCTCGACAATTGCCGTCACCGAACTTTTTTCCCGTCGCTTTTTTGTCGTCCAGCGACGTCGCGGGCAAACTGCCAGGCCACCCGGCCGGAGCGCGAACCGCGGCCGAGCGCCCAGTTCAAGGCATCGCGCTCGCTGCCGGCGATGATTTTTTCACTCACCCCGAAATGCCGCAGCCAGTGATTGACGATGTTGAGGTAGTCATCCTGACTGAAGGGGTAGAAGGAAATCCACAAACCGAAGCGCTCGGAGAGCGAGATTTTCTCTTCGCTGACTTCGCCCGGATGGATTTCGTCATCAACGCGCTTGCTCTCGAGATTTTCTGAAAAATACTCGGGCATCAGGTGGCGGCGGTTGGAAGTGGCGTAAATCAGGAGATTGTCGGGCGGCGCGGCAATTGATCCGTCGAGCACCGATTTGAGCGCCTTGTAGGAGGTTTCGCCCGCCTCGAACGAGAGATCGTCGCAGAAAATCAGGAAGCGTTCCGGGCGACCGTCGAGCAAGTCGACGATGTCCGGCAGGTCGATCAGATGATCCTTGTCGACCTCGATCAGGCGCAGCCCACGGCCGGAAAATTCGTTGAGCACGGCCTTGACCAGCGAGGACTTGCCGGAACCCCGCGCGCCCGTCAGCAGCACATTGTTGGCCGGACGCCCGCTGACGAACTGGCGGGTGTTGAGCGTAATACGTGCCTTCTGGTCGTCGATGTTGTTGAGGTCGGCAAGGCGGATCGGATGCGGATGAGGCACCGCCTGCAGCCAGCCGCGTCCGCTGCTTTTGCGCCAGCGAAAGGCGATGGCAGCCGTCCAGTCAGGTTCTTTGAGTGGTGCGGCGAGAGTTGCCTCAAATCGCTCAAGAACGGCTTCGGCACGGGAAAGCAGGCGGGCAAGCGGGAGTGGGTTGGTCATCGTGGCGGATATACTGCGCGGCAAAATGCGAACTCTAATCAATGCCATGAGAAAAAGCCAAATAATCGCCCTCGGGGCGGCGCTCTGCCTGGCGGCTTGCAGCCAGCTTCCGCCTCAACAAGCGGCACCCGCTTGCCCGCCAACGCTTCCTTGTGCGTCGTGCCCGACTTGCCCGCCGCCGACCGCGGCGAGCCCGTCAAGTGAGCCGGAAATCTTTTCGCGCAGCCTGCAAGTTGCTGCCTGGAAAGATCTGCCGGGTTGGGCCGAGGATGATCTGTCGGCGGCCTGGCCGGGATTTTTGTTGTCCTGTCGGGGCATGGCGGGCAAGCCGCAAGGCGCCGCCTGGCGGCGCGTTTGCGAGCAGGCCAAAGGCAGCAGCGCCGACCATGCCCGCCAGTTTTTTGAGACCCGCCTCAAGCCTTATGCGATTTTGGCCGCGGACGGCAAGGCGGATGGCCTCGTCACCGGCTACTACGAGCCGCTGTTGCGCGGCAGCCGGTTGCCGGCCAATGGCTTTAATCAGCCGGTTCGCGGTGTGCCGGATGATCTTCTGACGATTGACCTTGCCAGCCTTTTTCCCGAGTTGAAAAACAAGCGGGTGCGTGGCCGTTTGGAGGGCAACAAAGTTGTCCCTTACTGGACGCGAGCCGAAATTGCAGCGCGCGGCGATACCCCGCCAAGTCGCACGCTGCTTTATGTCGATGATCCCGTTGAGCTGTTTTTTCTGCAGGTGCAAGGTTCCGGGCGCGTCAAGCTCACCGATGGCAGTGTTGTCCGCCTCAATTACGGGGAGCATAACGGCCACCCCTATCAATCAATTGGTCGCGTGCTGGTTGAGCGCGGCGAGTTGAAACTGGAAGAGGCTTCGATGCAGGGAATTCAGGCGTGGTCGCGTGCCAATCCGGAGCGGCTCAATGAATTGCTCAACAGCAATCCGAGTTATGTTTTTTTCCGCGAAGCGCCTGACAGCCAGGATGGCCCGCCGGGCGCTCTTGGCGTTCCTCTGCGTGCCGAGCGCAGCATCGCCATCGATCCGCGTGCCGTGCCGCTCGGAGCGCCGGTGTTTCTGGCGACGACGCGGCCGAATTCAAGCCGGGCGATGAATCGTCTGGTCATGGCGCAGGATACCGGCGGCGCGATCAAAGGGGCGGTGCGCGCCGATTTTTTCTGGGGCTTCGGCAAAGACGCCGGTGAACTGGCCGGGCGCATGAAGCAAACCGGAAAAATGTGGATACTCTGGCCAATTGATGCGCCGCTCAAATAACTCCCGTGCCGCACTGAAGCGATGCGCCTCCTTGGTTGGTGCACCAAAGCGGTGCCTTTGAGTCGATCGGTTTGGCGGAATACGCTAGCGGGTAATGGATTCGGCGCACTGGAACGGTGCTTGCTTCTGCCTCTCCATTTTTTGATTGGGAGGGGTCATGGAAGCGTATCAGTCCGGTAGCAATGTGTTGTTCATCTTGCTTGGCGCCATCATGGTGCTGGCCATGCATGCAGGTTTTGCTTTTCTTGAACTGGGAACAGTGCGCAAGAAAAACCAGGTCAATGCCCTGGTCAAGATTCTGGCCGATTTTGCGATGTCGACCCTGGCCTACTTTTTCGTCGGCTACGGTATTGCCTACGGCGTGCATTTCTTCTCCGGCGTCGAGACGCTGATGGCCAAGAACGGCTTTGAGCTAACCAAGTTTTTCTTCCTGCTCACCTTTGCCGCCGCCATTCCGGCGATTATTTCTGGCGGCATCGCCGAACGCGCCAAATTTCATCCTCAGCTTGCCGCAACGTTTTTGCTGGTTGGCTTTGTTTACCCGTTTTTTGAAGGTATTGCCTGGAATCAGGCCTTCGGCATTCAGGCCTGGCTGAAAGCCTCTTTCGGTGAGGCGTTTCACGATTTTGAGGTAGGCTGGAAATAGTGGAGTCCAACGGATCGTGTAATTTACGGTCTGGAGGATGAAGATGGAACGAACACCCAAGGGTTTGTACTCGCCGGAATTTCGGGCGGAAGCGGTCAATCTGGTTGAGAAGAGTAGCTT